>CAIVAU010000252.1 GCA_903903925.1 uncultured cyanobacterium | reverse complement strand
TCAATCCATAGTGGTTGAGACTGGGAACCATGCCTTCGGGAATAACCGCGCCCGTGCGAGAAACTCCGACAGTTGGATATTTAAGAGATATGGCAGAACCTCTTAAAGAATCCCATCGCCTTTAGGCATGGGAGTGTCAAATATTGGTTATTTCCCAAGTCTTTGCAAGTCTTGGATTTCAGCCCAGATTTTTGTGTAATTAATTTTGTACGATTACTTACTTTGTAGTGACGTTGGCGGACTCGTTCGCTTTAGCGCAGCGTCTTCCCTTGGGAGAAGATCGCTCCGGTCAAGGAGTAATGAGCCGTAGATTGGAAATTCCTAGAAAATCTTTGATGTTGTGAGTGACTAGGGGTAAGTCATGGCGTAGAGATGTTGCTGCAATCCAAGCGTCTTGAGGTTCATTATTTCATTCCTCACTGCAACCGTTACTTCACCTCACGTCCACTGTCAAGTTGATTGTCTCACCCACGAGAGCAAACTACTTATCTAATCTTTTGCGCTCCTACAGATGAACATCGTTTATTATAATCGCAAGTGATAAAGTGTGTCGAACCATCGGGCTCAATTGAAAACAAAAAGTTATCAGCAGAATAATAGGGATTTCTTCTGGAAGTTCCAGCATAAACAGGGTCAGATCCCAATAAAATTAATCCATCTGGTGAAGACTTGAGGTAAATTGTTTGATCTACAACCTGCGTTCCTAAGCGTGGATGGTAATATCTAGTTCTCATATTTCCCGAATACCCATTCATGACGAGAAGGCTTTGATAGATAATTCCGTCAACGCTGTATTTTAGCTTCCAAATCCCGTAAAGTGGAGAATTTGGGTCTGACAGTTGAGAAATCTTATTTGATGAAGATTGAGAAAGATTGGTGGAAGGGGAGGGTACGATTGCTTTGATTAAAGGATACCTAGCATCTGCTGATTCGATACTCAACAATCCAATTCCTAGCATTACAACTCCCATAGAAGCAGTTTGTTTGAAATTTTTAAGATTCATGGTTTTTCTTATAATTCAAATTGGAATTTTTGATGATTGCTTTCTGAATGTACAAGTGGTGAAATCTTGCTGTTTTTGGATATAAAAAACAACAAAAGAACATCAATATATTTCCAAGGAATGAAGTAAAATTACATTTTTGACATATTCATAAAGTCACATCCATTGCTTTCATGACGTGTACATTACTTCTCTGTTAATAACTTCATTATTGCAAAACATATTTCAAAAGTCATCATAAATCTATCTAAAGATAGATGATGGTATGCATTATTTTCTCAACTTAAACTAATTAACTACAAAAAAATAAATGTGATTTCCGTGAAACTATAAAAAACTTATGATTTAAACCCTGATTTAGTCAGGATTTAGGCATTGACAAATGAGACAATAAGTGAAGTGGTGGAAAGGAGCAAAGAATAGGCGATCGGAGAATTATCCCCAGCAGTCATGTGACTCAATCTCAGACCGCAGAAAGAACCGAGAAGCGCAATTGCTCAACCCAATCATGCAAGTTCCCTGTATTCAAGCGATAACTTAGAGGATGGGCAATTAACCGGGCAGTACTCTCAAACAAAACTTCAATTTCAACCAAACCATTTTCACGCAACGTCCGCCCTGTAGAAACCAAATCAACGATCGCCTCTGACATCCCCGTAATTGGGCCTAATTCCACCGAACCATACAGCGGTACGATTTCCACCGGTAAATCTAGACCATGGAAAAAATCCCTAGCGCAATTAACATACTTAGAAGCAACTCGACCATGAGGCGGCAATTCCAATGGTGAACTGTAACTACTGTCCTGCTTCACCGCCACCGACATTCGACATTGCCCAAATTGCAAATCAACTAAGTGAGCAACTTGTGGCTTTTTCTCTCTTAGCACATCGTAACCGACAATACCCAGTTGTGCCTGACCATATTCTACATAAACCGGTACATCCTGCGCCCGCACCAGCAGCCCTTTCGCTTTCTCACTAGAGTCAAGAATCTGAAGTTGACGGTTCCCTGAATCCAAAAAAGCACCAAAATCCAATCCCACAGATTGCAGCAGGCGGATGCTATTTTTGAGAAGTTCCCCTTTCGGTAATGCGACAGTAAGCATATGGCGATTTTAGATTTTAGGCTGTGGTATTCGTCATCCATAGTCGGATCTCAGTTTAGCACCGGGCAGGTTTCTTAATCCCTTCCCAGTCAAAAATTACCTAAATCTCTCTCACTCATATCTCTGTGTCCTCTGCGCCTCTGCGGTTAATTAGATAGGTAATCGAAAGGGCGGTTCGGGAGTAACCCAAAATCTAAAATCGGTATGCAAATTTTGGTGGTTGATGATGAAGTTGAACTAACTGACCCCTTAAGTCGCCTATTAACTCGTGAGGGTTACAATGTCGATACAGCTTATGATGGGATAAATGGCAGCCAACTTGCACAAGTAGGCGATTATGACCTGCTGATTTTAGATTGGATGTTGCCTGGAAAAACAGGGTTGGAGATTTGTCAAGAATTACGACGCCAAGGCAAAACGACACCCGTCTTGTTTCTGACTGCCAAAGATACTTTAGATGACCGAGTAGAAGGTTTAGATGCTGGTGCTGACGACTATTTAGTTAAACCCTTTGAACTGCGGGAGTTACTAGCAAGAGTTCGTGCGTTGTTGCGTCGTTCAGCTTCTCATTATGGAACGACAACCCAAAGGCTGACGGTAGCTGATTTAGAACTTGATTGCGAAAACCAAGTAGCCTATCGCCAAGGACGGATCATAGAGCTATCGGAAAAAGAAAGCCAGCTGCTACAATACTTTATGGAACACTCAGAACAGCTCCTAACTCACGCCCAGATTCTGCAACATCTGTGGCAAGACGGTGAACAACCTAGTAGCAATGTGATTGCAGCATTAGTCCGTCTGCTGCGTCGTAAAATAGAGCTTACTCATGAAATACCATTGATTCACACTGTGTATGGCAGAGGCTACCGTTTTGGTAGATCTTCAATGGGCAGTGAGTCTTGCTGAAAAGCACTCCCAATGCCCAATGCGCCATGTTTCTGAGAAGTTTAACAGTAATGGATACCAGCTTGTTCAAATCTGTGCAAAGCTTCACCCAAGCGATCGCACTCCGCAATCAAACTAATCCGTACATAGCCCTCACCTGCAACCCCAAAGGCATTCCCTGGAGTGACCACGACCCCAGTTTTCTGCAATACATCAAGGGCAAAATCTGTGGAACCCCTGCCAACAGGACACTTAACCCAAAGATACATTGTTGCCTTCGTTTTGTCCACATTCCAACCCAATTTTCCGAGACCCTGAATGAGAAAATCGCGGCGATTACGGTAGCGTTCTTGCACTTCTTTTAAGTAAACATCTGGCAGTTGCAAAGCAGTTTCCGCTGCTGTTTGCAAAGCCGCAAAAATACCATAATCCAAATTAGTTTTTAGTGTTCGTAAACCTTGAATGACATGGCGATTTCCCACAACAAAACCGACTCGCCAACCTGCCATATTGTAGGTTTTTGACATAGTGTGAAACTCGACACCAATATCTTTCGCACCCTTGATTTCTAACAAACTCGTTGGTTGATAGCCATCAAAAGCTAACTCAGCGTAGCATAGGTCATGAACGAGCAGAATTTCGTATTTGCGAGCAAAGGCAACAATTTCGGTAAAAAATTCGCGAGGCGCAGTGGCAGCAGTAGGATTACTGGGATAATTGAAATAAAGCATCTTCGCTTGTTCGGCGACAGCATCAGGAATTGCCGCCAAATCAATTAACCAGTCATTCTCCGGTGTCAAAATAAGACTATGAACCTTACCACCCGCAATGACCGGACCTCGAAAATGAGCCGGATAAGCAGGAGAAGGAACCAAAACTAAATCGCCAGGATTGATGTAGGCTAAAGCTAAATGAGTTAACCCTTCCTTAGAACCGAGTAGGGGCAATGCTTCGCTATCTGGGTCTAGATCGACTTCGTAGCGGCGACGATACCAGTTAGTAATAGCACGGCGAAAACTTGCTGTACCCTCAAAAGGAGGATAACCGTGATTAGCGGGATTTTGCAAAGCTTTGATCGCCGCTTCTACCACTGGTTGCGGTGTCGCACCATCAGGGTTTCCCATACCTAAATCAATCAAATCCAGCCCTTGCTCTCGTGCCTTAGCCTTAAGTTCATCCAAACGGGCAAATACATAAGGTGGCAGTTTCTGTATGCGTTCAGCTGGCGCGATCCAATTTAAAGTCATCGAATGAATTATGAATTATGAATTATGAAGAATTATGAATGAAGAATTATGAGATGGGGAGAATGATGAATTTTTGTTATGAAGGAAGGAGTCAGAAATTGACATCATATTCATAATTCATAACTCATCATTCATAATTGTTAGACGATTTCCTTCTACTGGTGCAGTGGTAGAAACCATCGCTGCCATTAACTGTTCTAGCGCTACTTTGAATGGTAGCCTGTGGATGTCAGAATTGGGAGCTAGTGCAATTTCAGCAGACTGTTGCAATTCACTCAGGGTGATGTTACCCAAGCCCAGATCGCCTAAATTTTTGGGTAATCCAATCTCTGCATAGAACTTCAATAACTGTTGCCTTGCAGAAGCTGCGAGCTGATTACCTATGACCATCTCTTCTAAACGCAGTTGCACTAAGATTCCATAAGCAACTTTTTCGCCATGAATGCTGCTATGTCCAGAAATTTGTGTTAAACCATTATGCACTGCATGGGCAGCAACGGTACGACACTGTGCCCCTCCCAGTCCCCCAATCACACCGGCAAGTAAAACGGTGGCATCTACAACTTCCTTCCAAACCTCACTACCAGGTTCTTGAAGAGCAGCGACAGATTTTTGGAACAGGATATCTCGCAAAACTCGCGCTTGTTGCACTGCTGAGATAATTAAGGTTTGTTCTGAGTGTCCACTGCTGACTGAGGCTTCGTACCATTTGGCGATCGCATCTCCAATTCCTGCCACAAGCATACGTTGCGGTGCAGTTTGAATCAGGTCATAGTCAAGTATTAGTAAATCAGGGCAGCTAGAGAGCGCTACATCATAAAGAAATGCCCCATCATCAGAATAGACGTTCGAGAGGGCAGTCCACGCAGCACATGTAGCTGCTGAAGTCGGAATTGTCACGACCGGTAACTGCAATTGCTGGGCAACTAGTTTAGCTGTATCCAGTGCTTTACCACCACCTACACCAATAATGACATCAGCTTTATGTTCTTTTGCTATCGTCCTTAAAGCTTCTAAGCTTGCTTCACTACAATCAGGAGCATAAGAAGCTTGGGCAAAATGTAACCGTTGCTGTTGTAGAATTGGTTGCAGGTGGGCTTGGGTGACGCCAAGCGTGCGTCCTCCCACAATTAAGGGACGGCTTCCCAAATGGGCAATAGCAACCGCAGCCTCTGTCAAAATTTGGGAGCCACGGATGACTTTTTCTGGGGCTACCGTAAGCACAGATAACGAACTAGGTGTTTGAGTAGACAACTTTTCTGCAGATAGATTAGGCTTCATATAACTTAATTAAGTCGTATTTCTATAATATTTTAGAAAACTTATTATAACGTAATATGACTAACAATGCAGGAGTCAGGAGTCAGGAGTCAGGAGTCAGGAGTCAGGAGTCAGGAGTCAGGAGTCAGGAGTCAGAAGTCAGGAGTCAGGAGTCAGGAGTCAGGAGTCAGGAGTCAGGAGTCAGAAGTCAGGAGTCAGAAGTCAGGAGTCAGGAGTCAGGAGTCAGGAGTCAGGAGTCAGGAG
>CAIVAU010000251.1 GCA_903903925.1 uncultured cyanobacterium | reverse complement strand
TGTTTGTGCTTTCTGGTGACTGCTGACTCCTTACTCCTGACTCCTGACTCCTGACTCCTGACTCCTGACTCCTGACTCCTGACTCCTGACTCCTGACTCCTGACTCCTGACTCCTAATAAACCATTCCTATAACAAAATTAACCGTATATGGTTCTTCCAATGATTGTTGTGTACTTGCTTTGATCGCGTCAAGATAGCGACACAGAGATTGCTGTTGTTGCATATTGGGACGATAGGTGAGGCTTCCTTGCTTCTCAAACAGTGGTGCGGCGGTGATTGCCTGATATTCAGAATTTTCTTTTGCACTTTGAGTCAGCCAATGGGAGTCTATGCTGGATGCGATTAACCCTGGAGGTAACTCACCTTCCAAGAAAGCTAGCAGGCGTTGCTGACAATTGCGGGTATTGATGCCACGATTCTCGAATAACTGGATCACTTCGTCGAAAGATAAGGCTCGTTCTGGCAACAAAGAGAGCAATTCTGTAAACAGGAAATAGTCACTGTACTGTTGTCTGGGGACTTCTAAAACTTGGGGATGGAGTGGGAGCATAGCTAGACCGTATGCCACTCTACTACAAGTGGGAGCACCATTTTCACCGAGATACAAATCTTGAATAATCTTGGCGTTAGGCACTTTTTGCCGTAACCAACGGCTGACTGCGCTGATTGATGCCACTCCGCCAGTTAAAATAGCTTGGTTAATTGCTTCTGTTGGTATGCCTTTAGCTACCAAGAGTCTATTCAGTTCACGATTTAGGCGTCGCACAAACGGGACAAACACTTGGCTTTCTAAGTCTCGCCGCTGCAACATCCACTGTTGATCTGCTAACTCTAGTGTAAAAGAGTCTTGATGCTGCAAAATTAGTTTTAGGGCGATCGCTGCATCTAGCATTGCCTTTCCTAAAAGAGAACCTTCTAGCCGTTGTTGGAGGCGAATGCGATCGCTGACATCTGGTTCCCCTGGTCGTGGCAGGTTTAATTCTTCCCACGCCAAATCAGAAAGGTGCATCTGATCTAAACCGGGAGTGACTGGTTGCCAAGGGCCAGGACTGCTGGTGCTACTGTTACTATCGCTTTGTATTGTACGTGATTGTCGCCATTTTGGCGGAAATAGCAGTTGACAGATGATATCTTGCTCTATTCCCTTGCCAGCATAGGCAAAGCCGTGGAGCATAAAATCACTGTGGGTTAAGTCTTCTAGATGTTCCGGCAAATCAACCAGCGCCATTTCTGTGAAAGCTGCACCAATATTAATGACGAGGGTACTACCAACCAGGGGATGCTCGCTGGTTTTTGCGAGTCGAGAACCTTGGTGAGTATTTAATTCTACTGTTTCACCGTTAGCACCATCGAGTTCTGAGAGCAAACTAGCGATCGCTTCTTCTACAAAAAATACTTGTTGGGGATGCTGTACTAATTTGCTAATCAGTAAAGCTTCTCGCACATTGAAGCGATATTGTTCCGACCAATTAGATGGGCAAGTACAGACGACACCAGCAAGTTGTTTGATAATGCTATGGAAAGTTTGATGGCTAAGACCAACAGCAGCCGCAGTTAAACCTAAAGTGGTGCTACTTGAATCTGATTTTAAGGTTAACAGCAACTTCGAGAGCGATCGCACAATCCAAACCAAAGGAACCGTAGAAAATTCATTTAATTGCAATACTGGTTCCCATTTTTGCTGTTCGCTCTTATAGGGGAGAGTAACCTGTAAGTAGGGCTTCAATTGTGCTGAAAAGAGATTTTGTGTTGAATCTGACCTAGGTGCTGTAGAAATTGTAGCTAGGTTGTCAGGGACTTTTTCTTCAGCAACAGATGCTGGTGTCGTCTGCTCAATAGCTTCTTTGCTTTCTGCCTCACTATAAGTGACAGAAGCTGTAGGCAAATAAACCTCTGCTGGTAGACGAAACGAGCGCTTGATGGAATTTGCTTCTGGTTGATTTTCTGCTGACCAGTAGAGAGGATAAATTTCTACTGTGGAGCGATTTAAGAGTGCAGCAGAAATACCAGTTGTACCTAAATCAAGTCCCAAATACCACACCGAATCAAGAGGCGTGACTGATTCACCCGGATCTATTGGATTGGAGTTTGAGACAAGCCCCAGTAGCGGTGAGTCATCACTACCCTGTGAAATTCTCTCAGGGGCTTCCTGATTTTTTTCAGCTTCAGCAAACAACGCTCCTGTACCTGTCGTGCTTGATTCCTGAGCATCTCCTTGCTGTGGCATTTCATCGCTTGTGAGACTGTTTTGTGCTGTTTGTTGACTTTCTACGTGACTTACAGGCGGCGGCTGGAAATTTAGCGTTCCATCAAAGTCAGCCAAATCCTGTTCCAATTGCTGTAGCTGGGATTCTTCAAGGGAAATATCAGGTACTGTTGTTACCTGTATTTCCTCTGGAGCTAGCAAATTTTCCTGCGGCGAAGCAGTAATATATTGATCTAACGGCAGTTCGTTAGTAATTTCTGCTTCAAAAACTTCGGGTGTTGCAACACTTATAGAAGCGGTTTCTTCCGGTTCGTCCTCGGATATGAATAAGTTGTGAAAATCTGATAGTTCATCCTCCGTGGCTTTGATTGGAGCGTCTCCTGTGTTAGCATTGTGCAAGTCCAAAAGACCTGCGTCTGGTTCGTCAAACCAGGGATCTGGCATCATCACAGCAACATCGGCTTGTTGTTCCTGATTGACCACAGGTAAAGATGCTGATGGTGTGGTATCGACAGGCGGTTCATGTGTGGCGTCTGTGACTTCAACTGTTGCTGGTGGAGTGACGACTTCTGCGACTGGTACTTCTGAAATTACTGTAGGAGAAGCTGTGGTATCGACAGGCGGTTCATGTGTGGCGTCTGTGACTTCAACTGTTGCTGGTGGAGTGACGACTTCTACGATTGGTACTTCTGAAATTACTGTAGGAGAAGCTGTGGTATCGACAGGCGGTTCATGTGTGGCGTCTGTGACTTCAACTGTTGTTGGTGGAGTGACGACTTCTGCAATTGGTACTTCTGAAATTACTGTAGGAGAAGCTGTGGTATCTACCAAGGATTCACTTATAACATCTGTCACTTGATGCGTTGTATCGCCCTCAAGACTGGAGCCAGTTAAATTGTCACTACCAAACAAGCTAGCGTATAGTTGATCTACCTCATCGCCACTTAACTCTGAATTACCTTGCTGTAACTCGGCAACTTTAGAGGCAGAGCTTTGGGTGTCTTGATTTAGTTGCGAAATCATTGCATCTAGATCTGGTTCTGGTGTCTTGGAAACATCTTCTAAAGCTTCCAAGCCAGTTTCCTGGTAGTGACTTGCAAGTGTTGAAGAAGTATTAACTTCTGATGGATTAAGGTCAACTGTTGTTACCGCCAATACGGTTGGCGATAGTGTTTCACTTTCTACCTTCAAACTAGATGGCTTATCAGAGGCAGTTTGTTGCGATAACTGATCCATCAAATTATTGATCCAGCCTGCCAACAACTGCTCCCCTTGTACTCCCTTGCTGTGCATTCTTGCAAGAGCTTCGGATAATGAGTCGTGATAGGTGTGGATGTTTCGCTGTAGTGCTTCAAAGACAACATTTACTGTTCCATCTAATCCCAGCAACTGTTGATCCAACTCTTTAGCAAGTCGTGTTAACCGTTCCACTTGCTCTGGTGACTCTAGTAAAGGTTGAGAGGAGGAGATTGATAGTTCTGTATTACCCTTTTTACTTGCAATTATAGAACCAGAAGCATCAGTCGTTAAACTTGACGTCAAGCGACTCATTAGCACCTGCAAAAATTCAGAAATCATCTTCTCCTGGTTTGCCAACTGCTGTGATAATGAGTAATTTTGTAGTCGCCTTTGTTCTAGCTGCCGAATTTCTTCTACAAGAGTTGTCCGTTCTTGCAACAGCGTTTGTAATTCTGCTTGCAACGGCATGAGTAATGCCGAAAAAGCACTCCTGACCTGGGGTGACTCAACAAAACTATCCTTCTCTTGGTTAGGTTGGTTTTGCTGTGGTAAAGATGTTTGATGAGTTTGATCGACAAATTTTTCTAATAAAGGTGATAATTGAGACTGTTGCTCTTGCTGCTTTCCAGCGCTACCTGCTTGAATCTCACTTTCTGCCAACCTAACAAGGAAGTTGCGAATTCGCTCTAAAGCCTGTCTTGGCTCTTGCCCTTGACCAGAGAGAATCTTGGACAAGCGATTGCCCTTGTTGGCGAGTAAACTGTCAATATCTGTGATTAGCGTTTGAATTTCAGTTGTATGGGAAGTCACTTTGATTTACCTTATCTAGAATTGTACGTTTTGAGGAATTAAAATTGCTTTACATTTTGTGCAGTTATGTTACGAATACTTAGGCGAAAGCGCGATGATTGTCAATCAATACATAGTTTTCAAAGATTAGATTTTATTGTCCACTCCAGTTTTAAGACACAAAAGGGGTATTATAAACTTTCTCTGTACACTGCAAGAAAGCCTAATAGAAGATCAGTCTCTGGGGTTTACCGCTCCCCGAAGCTCTGAGTGGAGGTGAGTTACCTTTGCTTGGACTTCACTCCGCTTACAGGGCTGTCTTGCCGCCGCTTCAACCACTTTGGTAAAAACAGCCAAAAATCTTAGATTAGCAAAAATCGATAGCCTTGAGTATTATTGATATAATTGATTATCCTTCCCGGTAGCTTATTTTTTTATTAAACAATTATGTTTGCACAGAGGCTAGCTCCACAAAAGACTCCGGTAGGCTATACGCTGCTTTGATGCAAAAGTGTTAAGAACAAGGAGTCGTAGCGGCACAGCAATGTTCCGTATAGTTGTTCATATGCAAATCCCATTGCCTTACGAGAGGGATTCTCCTGGCTCCTGTAGTAGGAGCGGGGTTAGCAGCGCACTCTCGCATCTCAGAGGCTGACACGATATCTTGTTAAACTCACTCTACTGCTAAGTCGTTTCGGAGAAACTCTTAGTTGGATAGTTTTTTTGTGTAACATAGATTAGTTTTGTGTTTGAAAGGGGCTGTGCTTTGATAGCTTAGACTAACAGTAGTGCTTTCGTTTGTTGTATATATTGCAACTTTAATAAAAAATACTTCTAATGGAAGACCGATATAGCCTGCATGCAACCGTCAATCCCTGGATACTCTCGAATCCCTTTTTTCGCGGGTTGCCAGAAGTTGTTTTGGAACCAGCCCTGACCCATCTTGTTACCCGCACTCACCCGGCCAATCAAGTAATTCTACTAGAAAATGACTGGGGTGGTTCTGTATATTTTATTATCGATGGATGGGTAAAAATTCGTACTTACAATCTTGAAGGTAAAGAGGTAACACTAAATATTCTTGGCAAGGGAGAATTGTTTGGTGAAATGGCAGCGCTTGATGAAGTGCCTCGTTCCACTGATGTGATTACTTTGACTCCCACAGTAATTGGTAGCTTACCATCTCAGGATTTTGTTAAGTTACTTCAGACAGAACCCCTGGCAGGAGTCCGATTGGCACAACTGATGGCACGACGCTTGCGACAGGTAAATCGGCGACTGCGATTGCGGGAATCTGATAGTCAGTCACGGGTAGCAGACACGCTATTGTTTTTGGCAGAAGGACAAGGAAAGAAAATAGAGGCAGGAACTGAAATTCCCAATTTACCTCATCGGGAATTAAGTAGTTTAAGTGGACTAGCACGAGAAACAGTGACACGAGTCTTGACACGCTTAGAAAAAAAAGGGTTGATTAAACGCGAACAGGAGGTTATTTGTATCCCCGATTTATTAGCTTTGGAACGAACGATAGTTTAGCTTGGGGCAATGGGGTAGGGAGCAGGGAGCTCTTAGCTGGGGTAGGGGAGTATAAATTGGCAATTTTTATACATCTGACTGTTCTTCACCCCTGCCCAATGCCCAATGCCCAATGCCCAATGCCCAATGCCCAATGCCCAATGCCCCATCTCAATAAATGGTTAAACAAACAACAGAGCCCGAAACGACCCCAGTTAAGCTTGAAAAACCCCTGAGGATGGTTGAGACTGCATTTTTAGCCAGTACTGCTAGCTTGATTTGGTTTATTAATTTCTACTTTCCTTTAGGTCCAGTTTTGCGGATATTTTTCCCAGTGCCGATCGCCTTAGTATACCTCCGGTGGGGTCAAAGAGCGGCATGGATGGCAGCGGTCACCTCTGGGCTACTACTCTCGGTCCTCATGGGACCATTCCGCAGTCTGCTGTTTGTCATGCCCTTTGCTTTCATGGGCGTACTTTTGGGGGCAACATGGTATCGCCGTGTCCCCTGGATTGTTTCCATTAGCTTGGGTACGCTGCTGGGTACTCTAGGAGTCTTTTTTCGCCTATGGTTGTTATCTGTGTTGACGAATGAAGACCTATGGATTTATCTCATTAACGAAATTACAGATGTCATAGAGTGGATATTTCTCAAGTTCCAAATATTGGCAACTCCCAGCGTATTTTGGATTCAAGTCGTGACGCTCAGCGTGATTATCGTCAACAACTTTATCTACCTGTTCGTAGTACACCTAGCAGCATGGCTGCTTTTAGATCGCTTAGGCAACCCCATCCCCCGTCCACCGCACTGGGTACAAGTACTTATGGATTATGAATTATGAATTATGATTCACATTTATACTCAGATTAAACGGGGTGAGGAGTGGATCGCTCGATATCGCGGTCTTTCATCCATATTTGCCTGTGTTTTAGGATTTACTGACACTGGTTTAATCCCAGGTATTTCAGCTGCTGGTCGCACTCCAGAGGATCGGAAATATACTGCTTGTGCTGATGCTGAGTTTTTGTATTATGGTCTGAGAAAAAAGCCTAAATATCCCTTACCACCGCTGTTAGCTGGGGCGTCTCCTGTGCTGATTTCTCGTGCTGTCGTTGAGGCACTAAAGATCCCGATTTATTTGTTCAATGCTGGACTACCCCAGCCTCCTGCTGTGCCGGCAATTGACCTGGGTGGCTATCCAGCTAGATGCTTAAGTCAAGGTAATGCTATGGATCTGGCAACGGTACAGCACTTGCTAAAGCAAGGGCTGCTTTGGGGTGAACGTTTAGGTACATTTATCCCAAAGGGCTATCTGATCTTAGGCGAGTGTGTTGTAGGAGGAACTACGACTGCCCTAGCAATTTTAACTGCTTTGGGCATACCAGCTTTAGGACTCGTCAATAGCAGTCATCCAACTTGTAACCACACGCAAAAATGGGGAGTGGTGCAGGCGGGGTTGGAGAAGAGAGTGTGGGGAGTGTGGGGAGAGGGGGGGGAATTTTCTTTACCTACTCCTGCAGTTGATCCTCTTGAACTGGTGGCGGCGATCGGCGATCCGATGCAAGTTGTGGTGGCGGGAATGGCGATCGCCGCAAGTCGCCGTTGTGGCGTTTTGCTTGCTGGTGGAACGCAAATGCTGGCAGTTTATGCACTAATGAGTGCGATCGCTCAAGCTTACGGTTTATTCTGGCAACCAGAGGAAGTTGTTGTGGGAACAACCCGCTGGGTGGCAGAAGACCCAACGGGTGGTACTGTGGAACTGGCGCAGCTCATTGGTAATAGCAATGGCAGTTTTGATGGAGTTTCTCCACCCCTACTAGCTACTCGGCTGAGTTTTGCTAATTCTCGTTATCCTCAGCTGCAAGCTTATGAACAGGGTTTTGTGAAAGAAGGTATGGGTGCAGGCGGCGCTTGTATTGCTGCTAGTCTCACCCGAGATTGGCAACAACAACATCTTTTGGAAACAATTGAAGCCCTTTTAGAGGGCGATGACCAAATTTACGAGTGCTAGTGAATTCTCTTCAGCAATAGCTGCTCTTCCAAAGCGGCAATGCGATTATATGCTGCTGTTAATTGCGCTGTTAGTCGTTGTATTTGAATTTCTGGTGTTAAATTATTATCTCCCGCTTGAAGGTTCATGTCTGGATACATGCCATCCGCTAACACATCTTTATGTTCAAGCTCTGAATTTAAATTGATCTGTCCTTTTAACTTGTAGTGCCTAGCATCACTATCGGCTAGAAAATTATCCCTAGCCTCGCGTGTTTTCTCTAAGCGACAATCTGATAAAGCTTGAGCCACTTTATGATCTAGCTGCTCCATCATGTGATAAAGGGCATCCAGTTTATCACTTAAAGTCACGACCTGCTTTTGTAATGGCTCCATGGAATACCCTCATCCGCTTATTTACTCTATGTTATTCAATCTACTGGCAATCTTAACGATACTTAGGATTTTTTTAAGAGAGAAAATGTATGAATTTTTGTAAAGTTTAGTAAGTTAAAGTGAGATTGAGGCAGGAAGATTGATTTTGGTGGGCATTGGAAGCCCAAAGATAGTTTCTGAAAATCAGCGAACTGGCTATGTTAGCCCAGGCGTTAAATGTCTGGGTAAATTTTTGCTATTTATTGTAATACTGGTATAAATTAAAGGATGGCGAAACTTTTTTGCAAAACTCTGGCACTCATACTAACTATTTGTTGCTGTGGGCTGCTGGAAAAAAGGGCAATGGGAAACCCTTCCATTCCCAATCAGTCAAATGCCTCACCAACTTCTGCCCTAGAGGAACTACCTGCTCAAAATATTGAACTCCATCCTATTCTAGAGAATAACCTTGCTCCTGAGTCATCAGAAGATACCACATCAATCCCTCAAGTTACCTCAGTCTCGGCGCTGACAGACGTACAGCCAACTGATTGGGCGTTTAGGACATTGCAATCCTTAGTTGAGCGGTATGGTTGTATTGCAGGTTATCCAGACCGGACTTATCGGGGCAATCGGGCGATCAATCGCTACGAATTTGCAGCTGGGTTGAATCAATGTTTGGAGCGGGTGCGTGAGCTGATTACGGCACAGTCGTCAAGCTTTAAGAAAGAAGATCTGGCAAAATTGCAAAAGCTGCAAGAAGAATTTGCCGCAGAACTTTCTGCCCTCAGGGGTCGCGTAGATGCTCTGGAAGAACATACAGCAACTATACAGGCACAGCAATTCTCCACAACCACGAAGCTGAGTGGTGAAGTCTTAACGTATTTGGGAGATGCCTTTGGCAAAAATGCTGACAGAGTAAATAACACAACATTTGCCTATGTCGGTACCATCAAACTCAATACCAGTTTCACGGGAAAAGATCTGTTGGTAGTCAGTATGCAGGGTCTAAATATAAGACGATTTGACCCAAATACTAAATTTCCAAAGGGTTCCTTGAGTGGTGTAACAGATGAAACTCGTTTTCTTTCAGTTAGCACATCTGGAAATGGGGAGCTTCTTCTCAATAGATTGTCATACCGCTTTCCTGTGGGTCAGAAGCTGCTGGTTGTTCTGGATGCCTTTTCCAATGACAGACTGCTGACAGCTCCCATCTCTTCTTTGAGCGATTCTTCTACGGGTGCAGTATCATACTTTGGTGGAATCAACCCCATGATTTACCCAGTCAATCAGCAGTCAGGCGTAAGTATGCAATGGCAAGCTGCTTCCTGGCTGAACTTCGACTTTTCTTTGGGGAGTGAAGGACCGATCAACGACCCCTCTGCAAGAGGAATATTCAAAGGCGGCTATGGTGCTTCTGTCAGACCAGTGATTACTCTCGGTAAATTCAAGTTTGGTGCGTCTTATATCAACAGCTATTCCCCTCAAAATGGTATTGATACAGCCTCTGGTAGTAACGCTGCTAAAGTGATTGGAGCCGGACCAGTGGTGGCTAACACTTATGCTGCTGGATTCTCATATTTATTGACCCAAAAATTGGAGTTGGGTAGTTCTGCTGGCTATAGCAACGCCCGTGCTTTGGGGAAAGGGACTCAAGGCGATGCACATGTGTTTGACTATCGGATCAATCTAGTTATTTTTGACTTGGTTAAGAAAGGGAACTTAGGTGGCTTGATATTTGGAATGCAACCTAGGCTGACTGGTACAAGTAATGAAGCCTTGGCAACAGCCATTGGTTTGCCACTCGGACAACGGAGCGATCGCAATGTCGGGTTTCATGTCGAAGCATTTTACACACATCGGTTCAACGATAACATTACAATCACCCCTGGCATCTTTTGGTTGACTGCTCCTAACCACGATGAACGCAACCCTAGTGTTGTTGTTGGAGTCATTAGAACTAGCTTGAGTTTCTAGACTACTGGAGAGAAGCTAGAATAGAGAGAAAATAAGCCTCATAGCTTTCTGATCACATCATCTGGTAATCGTTTAGAAAAGCTAGTTGGGGACGTTTCAGCAAAAGATGTAGTGTAACCACAATACAGCCATGACTCAAGCTCTAACCAAATTAGTAACCTTTGAAGAATTTACTGAATGGCGATCAACTGGATGTTACGAACTACACGATGGAGTCATTGTTGAAATGCCCCAACCAATAGGCGACCATGAAGATGTTGTGGGCTTTATAGCAGGTAAGATCAGCTTTGAATATGTTCGATTAAACTTACCTTACTCTATTCCGAAAACAGCACTAGTAAAACCTTCCACAAGTGAATCAGCCTATTCACCCGATGTCTTATTACTCAATCGGACAAATCTTGTGAATGAGCCATTGTGGAAGAAACAATCTACTGTAATTTACGGTGCTTCAATCCCATTAGTTGTAGAAGTCGTTTCTACTAATTGGGATGATGATTACTACATGAAATTTGGTAAATATGAAAGCCTTAAAATTCCTGAATACTGGATTGTTGATTACCTTGGAATTGGAGCTAAAAAATTTACTGGTAACCCTAAACAACCAACACTTTCTATCTGCCAGTTGATTGATGATGAATATCAGATTACCCCATTCCGAGAAGACGATCGTATTATTTCTCCGGCTTTCCCTGAATTAGATTTAACTGCCAAACAAATTTTTATTGCGGCTATGTGAGTGAAGGTATAAGACAAATTATTTTTATGACTCTTTCTTTTTACTTTTTACTTTTGCCTTGATCGGTGATTCTGAGTTCTGAATTCTGAATTCTTCTTCAACTATTGGGTTTCCCATCTAAAGCCAGGTTCAGCTTGAGAACATTGACTCCAGGCTCACCAAAAATTTTAAAAAATCTACCATCTGTGTTTTTAGCAATCAGGCGCTTGACATCATTAGGTAACAGAGATCGAGCCTTAGCGACGCGTTCTATCTGAGCATAAGCTGCCTCAATGCTGATATGAGGGTCTAAACCAGAGCCAGAGGAGTAAACTAAATCAGATGTTGGTTTGATCCCTACTTTTTGCAGATTGCCTATATTTTCTCGAATGCGTTTAAGTAAATCCGGATCATCTGGTTTGCGGTCATCTTTGAGCAACTCTTGAGTATTGCTAGGAGCCAAGTTGCTAGCATTAGAAATGCCTGTTTTGAGGACACCATTCGGATCTTTTTTAGGATCGGCTGTACTGTAATCCACGGTGGTGGGACGACCCCAGAAATACTGATCAGAGGAGAAAGGTTGACCAATCAAAGCCGAACCTACCACTTGTCCTTGAGGATTCTTGAGCAAGCTACCATGAGCTTGGTATGGGAAAGCTAGACCGACAAACAGCATGAACCCAGGATAGATTAAAGCTGTTAACACCCAAAGCGCAACAGTGATCCGAATTGCTTTGCTAGTCTCTTGCATAAAACATCTCCAGTTAAAAAATTACAACAAAAATCCTACAGATGCGATCGCAATATCAATCAACTTGATCGCAATAAATGGTGCCACCACACCTCCCAATCCATAAATCAGAATATTGCGTTGTAACAGCTGATTAGCTGACAGTGGTCTGAACCTTACCCCCTTAAGTGCTAGAGGAATAAGAGCAGGAATAATTAAAGCGTTGTAAATCAGCGCCGACAAGACTGCCGATTTAGCACTTGTCAAGCCCATAATGTTGAGGCTACCAATCCCAGCAGATGCAAACATCGCAGGGATGATAGCGAAGTACTTGGAAATGTCATTGGCAATGGAAAAAGTAGTTAAAGCTCCCCGCGTAATCAGCAATTGCTTGCCGATCGCAACAATATCAATCAGCTTTGTGGGATCAGAGTCCAAATCCACCATGTTGGCTGCTTCTTTAGCTGCCTGAGTACCAGAATTCATCGCAACTCCAACATTCGCCTGGGCTAATGCTGGAGCATCATTAGTGCCGTCTCCAGTCATCGCCACCAATTTCCCCTGTGCCTGTTCTTGCTGAATCACGCTGATTTTGTCTTCCGGTGTCGCTTCAGCAATAAAGTCATCCACCCCAGCTTCTTGAGCAATCACCGCAGCCGTCATCCGGTTGTCTCCGGTGAGCATGATGGTGCGGATACCCATCCGCCGCAGTTGGTCAAAGCGTTCGCGAATACCGGGTTTAACAATATCTTTAAGATAAATGACTCCGTATATTTCTTGTTCCTGGGCAACGGCAAGGGGTGTACCTCCTAGTCGGGAAATTTGCTCATAGGACTGATCGAGGTCAGGTATTGGTTGTCTACTTTGCAAACCCACAAACCCCTTAATCGCCTCTACTGCCCCCTTGCGCACCTTAGTGCTATCTGGTAAGTTCGTACCACTCATACGGGTCTTAGCCGAGAACTCAATTCCTTCGGCCCGATTCCGGTCAAAATCAATCACCGCACCTAATTTTTCTGCCAAGCGGACTATCGACTTCCCCTCTGGCGTCTCATCAAACACACTAGCTGCTAAAGCGACCCTAGCCACTTCCTCCAGGGAGTGATGATTGACCGGGATAAATTCTTCTGCTAAGCGGTTGCCTAAAGTTATCGTCCCAGTTTTATCCAAAATTAGAGTATTGACATCCCCACAAGCCTCCACTGCTCTTCCTGAGGTAGCGATCACGTTAAACTGGGCAACTCGATCCATCCCCGCAATCCCAATTGCACTCAGCAACCCGCCAATTGTCGTTGGAATCAGCGCCACCAGTAGGGCAATCAAAATAGCGACGCTGACGGGACTGTGAATATAGTTAGCAATTGTTGGGATTGTGGCGACAACAAACAGAAATATGAGGGTCAATACTGCTAGTAATACAGTCAGGGCAATTTCATTCGGTGTTTTTGTGCGCTCAGCTCCCTCTACCAAGGCAATCATCCGGTCAATAAACCCCTCACCTGGATCAGAAGTTACCCGGATAATGAGTTCATCTGAGATGATGCGCGTGCCACCCGTGACAGAACTTGCTACATCTGATCCTGGCTCCTTCAGTACCGGTGCCGACTCTCCCGTAATCGCCGATTCATCAACACTGGCAACACCGGAAACCACTTCCCCGTCACCTGGAATGATGTCACCAGCAATAACTTTCACTTGATCGCCTCGGCGTAGAGCAGTAGAACTGACTTGTTGGATTGAGCCATTAGGCAAGAGTTTCTGGGCAATGGTATCAGACTTAGTCGCCCGCAGGGCATCAGCTTGTGCCTTACCGCGTCCTTCTGCGACTGCCTCTGCAAAGTTGGCAAACACCACAGTGAAGAACAAAATCAGTGTAATCAGGAAATTGAAAAACCGCAGGTCTTTACCTGGGACTGAACCGAATAAGTTCGGATTAATTGTCATCAGCGCAGTGATGATTGTCCCCACCCAAACAACGAACATGACTGGGTTTTTGACCATCACTTTTGGGCTGAGCTTCACAAAAGCTTCTTTGACAGCTCTCTGATAGAGGTTTTTCGTATTTACCTTCAGTGTATGTCTGCGCGAAGCGCGGGGCCCACCGAAATGAGGATGAAGAGGTTGAGGTGATGTCTGAAATTCTGAATTCATGACTGGACTCCATGAGCGATTAGAAAAGCTTCAGCAACAGGACCTAAAGCCAGAATCGGAAGAAAAGTCAGTACCCCCAAAATTAAAATGGTTGCGGCTGTGATGACTGTAAACAGAGCCGTATCTGTTAACAATGTTGAGGCTGTTACAGGTGTCATTTGTTGGTGGGAGAAACTGTCAGCGAGAAGTAGCACGGCAACTATTGGGATAAACCTTCCTGCCCACAGAACAACACCAGTCGTCAAGTTATACCAGAGAGCAGTGGGTGCGGGTTGGCTATTTCCTAAACCAGCCATATCAGAACCATTCCCAGCCGCCGCAGAGGTATATTCATAAACTACCTGCGTCAGCCCATGAAAGCCTGGATTACTGATCCCTGCCAAGGTATGGGGAAAGCCTAGGGTGATGCAGGTGGGAATCAAAATCAAGATGGGGTGGATGAGTACGATCGCCCCTACCAGGGTGATTTCCCGTTTGTTAATCTTGCGTCCGAGAAATTCAGGTGTTCGCCCGACCATCAAACCAGTTAAAAACACCGTCAGAAATACGAAGACAAACAAGTGAGCCGTTCCGGTTCCGATTGATCCCCAAATGACTTGGAGAAACATGTTGAAGAGGGCACAAAAATCACTCATCGGCATGAGAGAATCAAAGGCGGCATTTGATGATCCAGTCATGGTGGCAGTGGTAGTCATAGCAAATAGAGCCGTTTGCGCCCAACCTAGTCTGACTTCTTGACCTTCTAAATTGGGTGTTTGTCCTCCCAAAATGGAATTGACCAGTGGATTGCCGAGATACTCACCGACAGCAGTCATGCCAATCAGGACTCCAAAGATAGCAAACACCATCCAAAATAGTAGCCACGCCTGCTTGATGTTACCAATGAATACACCATAGGTGTAGATGAAAGCGGTTGGGAGGAGTAGCTGACATAAGATTTCTAATAAATTAGTTCCACCGTTAGGGTTTTCATAGGGATGAGCGGAACTGGCACCAAAAAAGCCACCACCATTATCCCCCAGCATCTTGATACTCTCAAAATTTGCCACTGGACCACGGGCGATCGCTTGAGTAGCCCCCTCTAATGTAGGCACTATCTGAGGTCCTGCTAGAGTTTCTGGGACACCTGCTATTAATAACAACACTCCAACAGCGATCGACATCGGTAGTAAGATCCGCGTGATAGAACGGATTAAATCAACGTAAAAATTTCCTAATGGTCTACCTGTTAAACCGCGAATGAAGGCAATTCCCACTGCTGCACCAGTAGCGGGAGCAACAAACATCAAAAAACCCAAAGCCCCTATCTGGCTGAAGTAGGACATGGTTGTCTCACCAGAGTAGTGTTGGAGGTCAGCAGCGACCAAAAATGAGATCGTTGTGTGCAAAGCTGTATCCCAAGTTGGCATCGCTAAACCTGTTGGATTCAGTGGCAAGCTTGCTTGAAACATCAGCAACAAAAACACCAAAATTGCCATCACCGAATTGCTGATGAGCACTGCTTTGGCATACTCCCGACCCGTCATATTCTCTTCAGGTTCAGCACCGCATAGCAGATAAATTCCCTGTTCTAAGGGTGCCATTACCGGATCTAAAAATGTTTTTTTTCTTAAGAAGATGTTAGCCAAATAACTGCCAACAATAGGAGTTAACACCACTACAATGAGTAGGGTGAGAGCAATTTGAAAGAATCCTTGTAACATGGTTTTTACAAAACCCGTGATAATTTCCTAACCTACTTATCGGATTGACCTTGATAAATAAGATGGCTAATAATGGTTGCGATTAACCCACTTGCGACTACTATTATGACTATCGGACGTAATCCAATAGTCAGAAGTATGACGACAGCAGCAGTAGAAAAGGTAATTTGTGTCATGCCAAGGAAAAGTCTTAACCAGCCCCAAATAAGCGTGTGTTGTGTCATCACCTTCACCAATAAAAGATTCTGTGCTTAGGTTACAATAATTAATGTATTTCTATTCTTAAAAATCATCAATATATACCTATATATATTTGGGAAATATTTCTAGTTATCTAAATATACTTTCTCTCTGTTTCATTAGTTATACCGGAGAAGATAAGTTCTAAGTTTAGGTTGAATATATACAGAACTTACGCATTGACAGAAATATCATGATGTGCATTTAATCCACATTTCTGTGCTAGCTGTTCTAGGATGAAGTCGCGAGCTACTTGGGGTAATGTACACATTGAAGACATTGACCGCGAAAATAAGGGCATAGACTTGCCAAACTGCTCTCACAAACGGGAGCAGTTTGACAATCACCATTCGCGCTCAATGAGTGATGACCATAATGCGCTTGCGGTCAAAATCTTCAATTTTGAATGAGCGAATTGTCTTGGTCAACCATGCTATGTCTACCCTCTTTAGGGTAACAACGTATGCCCAGAAGTACTGGGTGTTTGCGCTTCAGTTTGGTTTGACAACCTATGCCGTGAAGTGCTAATTGCCGGAAACTCCTTTTGCAATGCTTTATAACACTGTAATAGAGCTTCCATTCTGATCCGAGAAAGTCCCCCAGTTGGTCTAGCTGGAGGAATACTTTGACAGGCTTTGATTTCAGGGTTCTCTGTTGGAACGGCGGCAAAGGTATATCTAGTTGCAGTCGTAATTATCAATACTGGAAAAACAGCAAGAAGTAGGTGTTTCATCATTAATTTTCCTCAAGGATTACCATTGGTAGAACACCCATAAAATACTTATAATTTATCCAAAGTATTTTTTGCCAAGAAAAAATTTAACTACTTTTAAACTTATTACAATGAGGTCAGAATTTAAAGTTTCAGTATTGTTTGAGTAATAGACGGAGCATTTTATGATACTGTTTGCAATTAAGAGTCCAAGTCTACTTCAGCCACAAATGAATTGCTAACAGTATCCGGGACAAGAACCAAAAATTTTTTGCTCTCTTAAAAGTTACACCTTTTTAATGCTCCACTTAAAGCAACATCGAAGTTATAGCCTATCTCTACTGTTGGAAGATGACCAGGTGGGGGGTTTAGGTAGTTTGGCTCCTTACCTTTGACAAATTCCATTCTTTTAGTTTGTGTATTATAAGTCCACTGAAATAGCCACATATTTGATGGTGGTAATTTTTGCCATCCCACTTTGTCATACATCTGATGATAATCACCTAGTGCCCTGAGAAGATTCATTTGAATGGTAAAACCTTGTTGACCATGACTAGCTGCACTCCAAAGCTGATCTATTGTCCTGAGATCAGTACAAGAGAGATTATCCATTTCATCTTGAGGAGTCATACCATTCGCTTGTGCCTTCGGTCCTGCTGCATCTAGCATCCGAAGATATGTCTCTCGATCAGCGGCTTTCCAGTCTTGTTGCTGCAAATATTCGCGCAATTTTGTGTAATCAACATGACGTTCACTACGAAGTTGTATCTCATCAAGTGAGGGAGGATTAGCGGATGGAATACTTGGAGATACTGCTAGTGTGGGTTTCGCTAAGTTAAACGTGTGATCTGTTGGAAAACTCGTAGCAGTCACAGTAGGTGCAATGCTTGGTATTGACCTAAATCCGTACCAAACAATTGCCCCCGCGACACTAAACAAACCTGCAATCATCAGCAAGGTTAGTAGATATATCCCTGTCGTATTATTCTTTGCCATTGTCAATAAATAAATCGGCACAATAAAACCAATGTATTAGGACTAGCCCTTTCAAGGTGATTCATAAAATCTTAGTTCTGGTGGTCAAACCTCTACTTTTCTCTCTGTGTTCTCTGTACCTCTGCGGTTAAAAAGTAATTTATTGAACCACAGAGGCCCAGAGAACACAGAGAGTCGAAAAATTTTTGTCCAAAAATTTTAGCCACATTGAAAGGGCTAGTCCTATGTATGTTGAGTTTTGTAAAAGCTCATGAGCTAGTGTAACGAATATTTCTAGGGACAGCAAATTTTTGGCTACACCACCAATTGCTACTAAAAAGAACCAGGATTTTTTCAAACCCGACACCTTAGCCAGCATGATCAAAATATTCTGAAGATGATAATGTCTTTTGTACTTTCTGGTATCGTGTGTCAACATCCTTTCGATCCAACTCCTCTGGTAACCCTTCTTGGCTACCGCGTTGGATCATATTGGCATGACGTAGCAGCGCTGCACGGTCGGAATTATTGTGTGTGTGTTCCGCGATGATAGCGATCACCTCCAGTAAGTGGATGGTTATTGCTACGTCTTGTCGCCCGTACTGTCGAATCTGATGGAAGGCATCATCGATGAGTCCCGCAAAGGTTACCGGATTAGTAATTAGGCGGAGATTCTTGTCTTCATCGTAGCGGTAAGGCGATGGGAAATCCTTCTCCGCTAGACGACACAGCGCTACACACAGCTGGTCAATGCAACGGAGTGCGGTAAACGGATCGTTGACAGCAGGGGAGATAGCACGAATGGCGATCTCGACTAATTGCCTGATGGAGAACTCTACATCTTGGCTGGGAGTGCGTTCTCCGCCTAAAATAAAGGTGTTGTTGATCTGCTTGATCAGCTTTTGATTCACAAGTTCACCTGGCCAAACCATCATCAGTTCAGTTCCTTGGACAACAAACTTACCTGGGCGCTTTTTTAAACGCATGAGGAGATTTTTTGACTTGGCAATTTTCATCAATCGTTTGTAATCGATCGCTTGAATATAACCACTGTAAGCGGCTGAGATTGTACTGGCTTCGTGGCTGAACCGCGATGGAATTTCCTCACTAGGTTGCTGCTTGTACTTTGACATCCCATCTCCAAGTCTCTCGGAAAATAGGTAATCAATGCTCGTGTTCAGTTCACTGCTAATCTTCCTGATGATATGCCAGGCATGAATTGAGGTGACTGCGTGGTGGATAAAATAGATCAGCATCCCGATGCTAGCGAGGGTCAACAAGAGAGCAACTGTAAGTGATATATGTGGCACAAACAGCTTTTGTTGATCGCTATCAACAGTCCTCAGCACAAGCAGACAGTAGATGAACGTAGCAGTGAATGTGCCTAAGACAAACTGATAGCTTTTGTCCTGCATAAAATTACGCAGTACTCGCGGACCGAACTGTTGGGAAGCAAGGGAGAGAGCGACAAGCGTGATGGAAAAGGCAGTCACAGCAACGGTAATCATTGAGTTGGCGATAGTTGAAAGCAGAGTCAAGGCACCTTCTGCTCCGCCAGTGTAGACCCAGCCCCTTCCCAACTTCTCAATTGATTCATATTTGCCAGCCCTATCAAGGGTGAGCGTAGCAAAGGCTAGGGCGATCGCTATTCCAGTCATGAGTGTTGGTACATACCAGTAGCTGGAACTGAGGGTTTCCCGAATTTTGATTTGGTTAATTTTTCTCATCGATCAATATTTGCTATTCTGAGGATTTAAGGCATTAAATTCAGGGAAATCTCTGTTGGCTAGTTCAGCAATTTTTGGCACAATACTAGGGGCAAGGTTCAGTGATTTCTAGTAATCCCTTGATCTAGAGTTAGAATCACGCAATATTTCTCATGCAATATCCATCAGTTTCTGCTAATGGCTGAAAAAAACGAAACTCCTGTTCTTGTCCTAGCCCTTCTAATTACAATGGGGATGATTAGTGGTGGATTGTGGTGGTTTAGCCATAACTCTGGGATCAACCTGAGTCAATTGGGTAACTCAAAATCGGCATTGAGCAATTCTAGTCAGAAGTCTGGAGCTAACTTAGCACAATCAAACACCTCCAGCACTGACTTGATTTCTACTAGGGGAGTAGATTATACTGCGCTCTCTCATGACTTGGAAGAACACAACTGGAAACAGGCAGACTTTGATACCACAGAGGATCTTCTCAAAGCTTTTGGGTCTAACTCCGAACGGACAGGTAATGTTGATCCCCAAGAGGCAGCCAATCCTCCTTGCCAAGATATCAAGATAGTAGATCAACTCTGGTCTAAAGCCAGTCATGGGAATCTGGGTTTTACCGTCCAACGTCAGATATTAAAGCAAAGTGGAAGCAATTATCACCAAGCCTATAACCAAATGCAGTGGCAGCGCCCTGGAGGAGAGTGGCTCATTCAGTATAGTTATGATGGTCACCGAGAAAAATTTAAGCCGGGTTACGAACCGGATTATGGCAACCCTGATAAAGGTCATTTGCCTACCTTTGAGCGGGGTTATAACTTTAAGTACAGCTTTGATGGGACCTTAGCCAAGTGTGGTTTATAGTAACAGTTGACGACTCCCCAGTCGTTAGGCAGGGAGATTTATTTGTGATACTCCTACACTTACTCGAAGGGAAGTGTAGGCTTTTACCGGAAATTATCCTTGTGGAACTTCACTCTACAAGATCAGGCGATCGCACTCAAATTGACATCGGTAATCCCATCTAAGGTTGCTGGTTTGCCAAATTCAGGTACAGCCACAGGGACTTCCTTCGAGTTATAACCAAATGCTTCTATCTGAGACTTTATCAGCTCAAGAGCATCATAATAGGCAAAGTTTTGTCCTTTATAAAAAGAAGAATCCTCGCCTTTTATATCAGCTTCGTTAATTTTTGCTAGGGATTCATTGTACTTTTCTTGGAGAAGAAGTACATGATCTGTGATAAAGTTAACAGATTCTGTGTTCATAATCCTCTTTCCGTAAGTATCCCTTCTAGTATAGTCTTTTGCTCGATCTGCCGATTTATATCCCCTTGCCATTTATCGGGAAGAGCTTTTTGCTGTCTAGGATCAAGAGTATCAAACTTAGATATATATTTTTCAGGATTTCTAATTTTATCTTGATGCTCAGAAATTTGCTTGTTTATAGATTCAATACCTTTTTGAATTTGAGAGTCTGGCTTTTTTGAGTATTCGTTATAGAATCCAGAGTGCTTACCCCCTTGTTTTGCAACATTATATGGGTCATTCATCTCATTGCCGTTTTTGGTAGCATCACCACTATTATCACTCTATAGCAATCCTAAATGATTTATGAAAAATATAGCAGTGGTGTAGGGTGGGCAGCGGTTATGTATTTTGCTGACTACATCCAAGTTTTGGTAGGCACTGCCCACCCTACGTGTCTACGTGTCGTTCAAAAATCAAGTCGCAGGCATCGTCAGGCGAGGGATCACGTGCCAATGCGATTTGGGGTGGAGGGATCATACTTACTATTGATAGCCTTGAGGAGTTCACTCAACTCGACTGGGAGCATAATGACAGTATTCGATGGGCTTGTACCTAGTCCGTCAATCGTCTGGAGGGTACGCAGTTGCATCGCACCAGGACTCTGAAGCATAGTTGCAGCAGCATCCGCAAGGTTGAGAGCTGCCAGTTTATCGCCTTCGGCTTTCGTGATGGTGGCACGCTTCTCGCGTTCGGCACTAGCCTGACGACTCATCATCCGCTTCAGGTCTTCAGGCACATCCACATCCAACAAACGTATTGAGTCAACATGAATACCTAGTGATTGGGTTCGCTGCTCTAAAATGTTGCGGATCGATTCCTGAATCTGCTCACGTTCTGCTAGCAGTTCATCCAGCGATAGCCCACCTACAACATCCCGCAATGCCGCCTGTGCATACTGTGAGGTGGCGAAGCGATAGTCTTGCACCTCTACGATCGCCCGACTAGGGTCACGTACCAGGAAAAAGAGTGCACCATCAATCTGCACGGGCACATTATCTTTTGTAATAGCTCGCTGATTCGGGATATCTAGCGTCTGTAGGCGTTTATCAATAAACAAAACGCTCTCTAATCCAGGGATGATATAGAAGACGCCAGGTCCACGCAAGCCAGCTAAGCGCCCCAGCCGTAATACCACGCCGCGCTCCCACTGTGCAGCAACACGGATGCCACGCACCAAAATGCTGATAAAGACGATGCCGATGGAAAGGACAACCAGACCTATAGCATTCGCTGTACCTGGAAAACCGAAGAAACTTATCGTCAACCCAGCCCAAATCACTGCCAGAATAATCCCAGCAATCAGGCGGATTGGACTACCGAGCGAGACGCGAACACCTCCAGGTTGGGCGTACTGGCGTTGAGGCTGGTTGATTGTAGATAATTGAACTGACATACTTTTACCTCTGGTGATTGTGTAGCAAAGATTTGTTAGCTGGTATTGTCAATTGGGAGCATCCCAGTTTTGCAGAAAGACGATGAGTAGAGCCGGAAAGCTCACGTGTACTATAAGCGAGCAAGATGCTCGCACTACGAATTTTCAAAAATGGGATGCACCCTTGTCAATTTAACCTCTGTAAAGCTTAATGATTGATAATCAAAGCAAAATTGTAACTCAATTTTGTCAAGTGTACGGATCGGTTGTGTTGCAAGAACTGGTTGGGACAAAAGGCCTATCCAAATTTAACAATGATACTCCCTTTGTTCTTTAAAAGCGCCCCACGGGCGACGCGTCACCAAACTCCTCTCCACTCCTAACTCTTTCTTAAAAAACACTCCTCAATGATTCGTGGAATCCGATCAACCCGATTGCTGAAGAGTTGAATTGTGAAAATTCAAATAAGATTTCTATATCCAATAATGTATTAAGTTACATTAAAAACAACCGACAAAAAAGGCAGCGATTGGTCGGTTTAAAGTATGAGCAACTGGAACAACTAATTCAGGAAGTGAGCCTGAGGGGGCAAGACCCCTTGGGTCATCGCTTTACATAGCAAAAAGCATTCTTGTCATCGAAGAAAAAAAAGTTAGAATCATCAATAAAGGGGGTGGGTGTAAGGAAAAGTTACTCACTGAGAAGCTTCTCTTCGGAAGACTCAGTTTTATAAATACAAAATAGCGTTATTTTTCCCTGGGTTGAATTGGTATTTTTGGATACATTAATTATCTCAAAGCCTTAGTTTTAGGTTAGGATTAGCTGACATTTGAAATTGACAATAACCAGTTAAAATCGAGCCATAGAAAGGCGCGAGGATGTTTTTTAATGTCTATTAATTTGCAAATGACGAGAAATATGATTTTTGACGGCTGACAAATTTGACACTCCAATAGGATTGTCATATAACTAAGAAAAGGGTAAAAATTTGTAAGAATACAGGAGTCAGAATACAGGAGTCAGAATTGTTAAACTATCGGGAGATAACAGGATCTTTCAAGAACCTGAAGGCAGATACAAAAAGAAAGATAAATTGGCAACACGTTAATACAGCTCCTATTCCTGGAGAAGCTGTCCAAATTGATGGGCATGTACTTGGAGACACTACTATCAC
>CAIVAU010000250.1 GCA_903903925.1 uncultured cyanobacterium | reverse complement strand
TGATAAATTCTGACTCCTGACTCCTGACTCCTGACTCCTGACTCCTGACTCCTGACTCCTGATTCCTGACTCCTGACTCCTGACTCCTGACTCCTGACTCCTGACTCCTGACTCCTGACTCCTGACTCCTGACTCCTGACTCCTGACTCCTGACTCCTGACTCCTGATTCCTGACTCCTGATTCCTGACTCCTGACTGCTAAATTCTTACAATTTGTTGCCAAAACAGCAGCATTGTTTAGCCTTGTCCCTCTAAACTACCGTTGGCTCTCTAAAATTAAGCCTTTTTTTTCAATTTTTTATAATTTATCATGGCTCAGTGTATAGGCAACTGTCGTCCTGGTAATGTGTAGCCTAGTGCTTCATATTTAATACTATCCCAAAAAGGATGGTAAAAAATACTTGTGATATCGTTCACTAGATTTTCGTGTGAGGGGATGCGGTGAAAGGACAGCAATTATTCCATAGTTTCTTACCTGGTGTGACAGCAGCAGTATTAACAACTCAGCCTGGTTGGACTCAAACTATAAATGTGGGTGAGGTAAGGCTTTTGGCCGATCCTCACGCCTCAACTTCTACCTATGGCGGAAACGTAGTTGCCAACAATATCAACACGCAACTGCCCACTTTTACTTCTACAAGCACTACTACAGAGAATCTGGAGTCCTTGATTAGTAACGGTATAGGGGTAGTAGTAACTGGAAAGACGGGTCTACCAGTGCGGCAAATAAGTAGAAAGGCTCAAAATGTGGTTTTCAGCTTGACACCTACAATAGGAGCAGGGGGAGCAGGGGGAGTAACTTCTTCCCCCGCCTCCCCTGCTTACTTGACGTTGTCCCCTTCTTTTGTGCAGCAGCTTTCTGCAAATCAGAAAAATCCTCAGACTCAGTTACCAACAGTCTCAGAGATAGCAGCAATAAGCGCAGGATCAGCAAAGCTTTTACAGACTCAGCAGTTTTGCTCACAGGGAAATAAAGATGGCGGAAAACCCTCTGCCTATGTTCCTCCGCTTACGGGGGGACTCCAACAGATTTCCCTTTCCCAAGCTTGCTTACCAAAAAATATCACTTCTGGAGATCTGGTGGCTCAGGCAAATACTCCAACTCCTAGAGTACCAGTAAATCCTGCACCTACTAACCTAGATCCTACTACTCCAGTAACGCCAACACCTAGTTCCCCAATAAATCCCAAGGTTCCAACGACAACGCCAGCGACACCTACTAACTCAACTCCGATAATACCAACGACAAAACCGACAAATGCCGGTTCCTCCGTGCAAGTTCCTGATTATCTCAATTCCAACCCAAATCCCTTACAGTTTCCTACCAAATCAGAGGAAGTGAAGCTTCGGGGAACTCAGCCGATTACTTTGGCACAAGCTTTGGAACTTGCACGCCGTAACAGTCAGGATCTACAGGTGGCGTTGCTGACTTTAGAACGAACCAAATACTCCGTCAGACAGGCTCAAGCTGCTTTGCTTCCCTCTGCTAGTCTGAATGCCTCGGTTGCACGTAGTCGGAGTGATCAGCTGACGACTGATGCCAACGGACGTCTGATTACTTCTCCAGCTATTTCAAGCTTCACTGGTGGTGCACAAGTCAACTATTCACTCTATACCTCTGGACTACGGCGGGCTAATATCGGAGCGTCTGAGGAACAGTTACGCTATTATGAATTAGATGTTGAGCGGATCTCTGAGCAAATCCGCCTGACTGTTACCACTGACTACTACAATCTGCAGTCAGCAGATGAAAACGTACGTATTTACCAAGCTGCTGTGCTCAACTACCAAGCTAGTTTACGGGATGCACTAGCTTTGGAACGAGCTGGAGTTGGTACGCGGTTCGATGTTTTGCAGGCTCAGGTGAATTTAGCGAATGGTCAACAACAGCTGGCTACGGCGATCGCACAGCAGCAAATTTCCCGTCGTACCTTCGCACAGGTGTTGAATTTGTCACAGTCAGTTGATATCAGTGCGGCAGATCCTGTAGAATTAGCAGGTCTTTGGAAGCTGTCGCTGGAAGACAGTATTGTGCTAGCTTTTCAGAACCGTCCGGAACTGCAACAATACATAGCGCAACGCAACACCAGTGAGCAACAGCGACGGGCAGATCTTGCGCAGCTTGGTCCGCAAATTAGTTTGGTTGGTTCCTATAACCTGCAAGACCCGTTTAATCAAAAAGGACCTTTAAATCAAAATGTCGGTCTTAGCGATGGTTATTCGCTGGGAGTCCAAGCAACCGTAAATTTGTATGATGGAGGAGCAGCAAAAGCAAGCGCGGATCAGCAGAGAATTAATATTCGGATTGCTGAAAGCCAATTTGCTACCCAGCGCAACACTATTCGCCTTCAAGTCGAACAAGCCTATTTTAACTTGCAATCTAGCTTGCAGAATGTTCAAACTTCTACCGTTGCTTTAGGTGAGGCTAGGGAGGCTCTACGTTTAGCAAGGCTAAGATTCCAAGCTGGTGTAGGCACTCAAACCGATGTCATTACCCAAGAAGCGTCCCTTACCCAAGCTGAAGGTAATCGAGTCACTGCTATTTTAAGTTACAACACCTATCTGGCTCAGTTACAACAAGCTGTCACGACAAGGGCATTACGTTAGAAAATTATGAATTATGAATTATGAATTATGAATTTATCATCAATATTGCTCGGTCAAGCCTTTTTTATTGGTGTTAAACAACGCTATTTCAAGGGTTTTGGCTTTGGCTGAGCAGTATTGAATTCATAATTTATCATTCATAATTCATAATCATGATTCATCATTCATAATTTAAAGAGAAAACTTTTTTCAATAACTATTGTTTTATTAATGAATTACCTTGTTGCTGTATTACCAGATCGTATCCAAGCAGAAGCTGCTTCCGTCGCTTTAGAGAAAGACGGTATAAAGGGTACAATCTTGGGTAAGGGCTATAAAACTGCTGACGAGTTCGGTTTGATTGATCCTAACGAGCAAGCTAAGAAGCAAGCCCGGTTAATGGCTTCTTGGCTTGTACCATTTGGATTTTTTTCTGGTGTCACTTTCAGCCTCTTGACTGGCTTGGATACTTTCGCCTGGGCGGGTGAAATTGGTAATCACATTATTGGCGGGCTGTTGGGGGCTGGTGCTGGTGCTATGGGTAGTGTGTTTGTTGGTGGTGGAGTGGGTGCCCTTGTCGGCAGCGGTGATGCTTTACCCTACCGCAACCGCTTGAATGCAGGTAAGTACTTGATTGTAGTTCAGGGTTCTGAAAGTCTCACATCTAAAGCAACCCGCGTCTTACGTCAGTTTGACCCAGAGAACATCCAAGGTTATGCTGACACAACTATTCGTTAGTTCTTTGTTAGTTGTTGGTTGTTGGTTGTGAGTGAAAAAACAACTAACTCCTAACTCCTAACTCCTAACTCCTAACTCCTAACTCCTAACTCCTAACTCCTAACAATGCTGCCAAGGGAAGAACTTTTAAAAGGGATTGAAAATCGAGATAGTGTAGCACGTGTCATTGACCAGGCGGAACAAGCAATCAAAACGTGGGAAGTTATTTTGACGGATTTTCTGTCTCCACCAGAGTTGGCAGAAATTCAACTCAGCTTCAGTCGTTTAACAGAAGTGCAATTGGTGGCGTGGGGTGGATATCCACAAGCTGAACGACAAAGAATAGCGATCGCCCGTTCCGAAATTCCCCTAGATCAATCCCAAGTTGCCGTGATCGCCTTGGATATTGCTGGCAATTTCCTGTTTGACACTGCAACTCACCGCGACTTTTTGGGCGCAATGCTGGGAACTGGGATTGTCCGCGAAAAGACGGGGGACGTGATTGTACTTGGCGAACGGGGAGCACAAGTCGTTGTTGTGCCAGAATTGACAGAATTTTTGGAGATCAATCTCAACCAGGTGCGATCAGTTCCGGTGAAAACCCAGCGAATTGATTTAAGTGAGTTGAAAGTTCGGGAACCAAAGAAGAAAGAATTAACCACCGTAGAAGCTTCCTTGCGGTTAGATGCGATCGCCTCGGCTGGTTTTGGGATGTCCCGTAGCAAAATGGTGGATTTAATTGATGGTGGTGATGTCCGTGTTAACTGGAAGGAAGTCACTCAAGCCAGTTCCCAAGTAAAATCTGGTGACTTAATTGCCATTCGCAGTAAGGGACGCCTAGAAGTTGGAGAAATCGCCGTCACGAAAAAAGACCGTTACCGAGTTCAATTGATACGGTATATGTAACACCACTCCCTATGCCTTAAACTGTTTTTCTAAAAAATAGAGCATGGTTTTTCGGGGAATGAACCGAGATAATCTGCTGACGAAGTGAGTGCTAATGCCACCAATGACAACCATTGAATCTCCTCTTTCCAAAGCCTGCAGGGATTGTTGCACTACTTGCTTTAAAGTTGTATTTGTTTTACCTGCAAGCGCGGGTGGGAACTGGGCTTCTGTAAAAAAGTTGGTTTCAACTGGGCCTGGGCAAGCAACGAGTATGCGCACGCCATAGTTACGATTTTCTGCCCACAGTGCTTGACTAAAACTGACAATAAATGCTTTACTGGCAGCATAAACAGAAAGGTAAGGCATCGGTTGAAATGCAGTGAGGGAGGATAGGTTGATAATACTTCCAGAACGACGTTGCCGCATTTCTGGTAGAAATTTATGAGTTAAATCCACTAATGCTAGAACGTTCAATTGCACAATTTTGACGTGTCGTTCTACATCCCGTTGAGCAAAATCACCGTAGTCACCAAAACCAGCATTGTTAATTAATAAATCTATCGTCAATCCTTTAGATTTTGTGGAATTATATACCACTTGTGCGGCATCGGCTTCTGTCAAATCTTGAGCTATAACGTCTACTTGAATTTTGTATTGCTCTTGCAGTTTTTGGGCTAGTTGGTTCAGTTTTTCTTCTGAACGAGAGACAAGAACAAGATTTGTATTGTGTGCAGCTAGCTTCTCGGCAAAGGCTTTACCAATGCCACTAGAGGCACCAGTAATTAAAGCAGTTGACATTCTAGGTTCTAAGATTGTTTTTTATTCAGCTTAGAGATATTAACAATTTTAACAATAGTTCTTAGAAGTTTTCACTGCCCAGAGCTACATACCGGAAGTAGTAAATAACTTCAAGATCTAATGTAACTTAAAATCAGTATTTTAAGTAAAAACCCAGTATTCCCCGATAGCCATTTATAGCCTATATGAAGAAGCGCAGAATCTGTATTGTTCCATCTGCCTGTGGGAATAATTAAAGAAGAATACATTCGTCAGAATTCAGCTTGCGTATTCTGACTCCTTTCCTCTTATGACATTTTTACAAAATTTAACCGAGAAAATTCTGCGTAAAAAACCTCAGAACAATGGGATCAACCCATCTATCAAAACCCAACAACCTATAGTGATGAAGGCTTCAGCAGTATTATTAATCAACTAGAAAAAGTGCAAAATGGCACAACAGCTTATCTGAAGGCTCAAGAGCTACTGCTATCAGCCAAGAATAAACTACAGCAGCTACAGCCCAAAAAAGTGTGACAAGTATCGTCAGCTTGTCTCAAGTTTTACCACAACAAGAATATTCACTCTTAATTTCTGCGCTCTTGTTGACATTTTAAGTGAATCTATGTTATGATCGGCAAGTTATAAATTAAGGACGTATAGCTCAGTTGGTTAGAGCGCTACGTTGACATCGTAGAGGTCACTGGTTCGAATCCAGTTACGTCCATATCTCATGTGTAGTGACTAATTAAGGCTTTTGTACATTATTGTCGATTGCCACATTATTTGTCCGCGTTGACAGATTAATGTCCGCGTTGACAAATTAATGTCCGTATTGCCAAAATAATGTCCGCATTAACTATGTTGTAAAATTGTGTTTGCTACCCATTAACAAAATAAGATCGTTAAACTTTTCAGCGTGGTGTGTTACGTCATGCATCAATGTACATTAACTAATTATTTGGGTTCTTGGGAACTTTTGGTGATCTAGTTTGGCTCAGATCTTGCACCTCTCCGTACAAACCCAGATAACGTAAAAAGATGGGCGATAAGGCTACCTGATTTCTCTGGGTTTTTATCGCTAAATCAAGGGTTGTAGTTTAATACTGAGTGATTAAAATACAACTATATTTCCAGGTACAAGATGTGAGCCTCCAACTAGCGGCGATCACTAGTAAAAAATGAAAGATGCACATTTTTCTTCAGTGACTGAAATCCTTGCTATATAAGGGTTACAAAATGTGCATCTTAGGAGTTGGGGTAAGGCAGCTATGCTGAAGGGAAGAAATAAGGAAAAGTCCCGAAATTGTTATGGTACAAGGGTTCCAAAACTTCTGCCTTCTGCTTTAAAACCCTTTTCTGAGTTGATCACCAAAATTGGACAAGAACCATTATTTGTCACTGTTAACAGATTAATGTCACTGTTAACAAATTAGCGACCACTAGCCAGTCTGGATACTCTATATCAAAGATGAACTGCTATAGTCACAATACCAGTCTAACAAGGACGTAACTGGATTCGCTTTCAACCCACCCATTTCTAAAAAGCTTTTGTTATAAATCGTAAGCTGATGTCAACACCTTTCAGCCCGCCTCTAGCTGGGAAGTGTGCCTTTTTGTCGCCAAGTCTCAAATTCTGGGCGTTGAGCGACTTGTTGTAGTAGTTCGTTAATTAGCGGCGTGTTTTTCTCTGCCATCAGTTTCCATAGCTCTTGGCGGGATAACTTCGAGGCAACTAAGCGGCACTGAATCGTAATTTGGTTCATAAATTAGTTAATAAACAAATATGTTTATTAATAACATGTTTGTTCAATAAAATGCTTGTGTAAAATCAAAATTATGCAAGAGGCATTTTTTACGAGCAAACAAGCGGCTGAAATTACAGGTTGTACCCTCCGACAATTGCAGTATTGGCGGGAGAAAGAGGTAGTTGTACCTACAATTAGCGATACGGGGACGGGACGTAGTGTTTATTACTCTCGTTCCGAGGTGATGGAATTGGCGATCATGGAATATTGT
>CAIVAU010000249.1 GCA_903903925.1 uncultured cyanobacterium | reverse complement strand
GCAGGCTATTGATTGTCTTACGGCTTTCAAACTATAATATTTTCAAGGTTCGGCGTCCCTCTGGCGTCGGCTCTGTTGTCGCTCGCTTTTGGGCACTCATTTATAGTAGCGAGCCCACTTCACTCTGTCAACCTTTTTTTCTACTTTTTTGGAAAATATTTTCAATGATCGCCAGAACCCAGACAGCGTAATAGTTCTGCTCCATAAAATTTCTCAAGAGCGAAAAGGAAATAATCAAATTGTGAGCAATTTTGGTGTTTTGCCGCCAAACCTATTGTTAGAACCCATGTTACGTAATTGGCTGTTGGAGGATATCGGTCGGGGCGATCGCACCACCCAAAGTCTCTTAGCCAATCCCAAAGAAGGACAAGCCCAGTGGGTAGCGAAAGCGCCTGGAGTCATTGCTGGATTACCAATAGCAGCAAGGGTGTTTCAGCTTTTAAATGAAAAAGTGAGCTTTGTGCCGATAGTACCTGAAGGTGCATGGTGTCAGCCCAAAGAGGTCATAGCGGAAATTTATGGTTCACTAGACGCGCTACTCCTAGGAGAACGAGTTGCTCTTAATATAGTTATGCGGCTGAGTGGCATCGCTACGCTAACTCGGAAATATGTAGAACAAATAGAAGATTTACCCACTCATCTAGTGGATACTCGCAAAACCACACCAGGACTGAGAATATTGGAAAAGTACGCGACTCAGGTGGGAGGAGCAATCAATCACCGTATGGGGCTAGATGATGCAGTGATGATCAAAGATAATCATATTGCTGCGGCTGGAGGAATCGAAGCAGCGATCGCCCGCATCCGTTCCCAGATTCCTTATCCCTTAACAATAGAAGTAGAAACAGAAACCATACACCAAGTGCAAGAGGCACTCCAGCACAAAGCTGACATTATTATGTTGGACAATATGTCCCTTGACCTCATGCGTGAAGCAGTGCATGTGATTCGCCAACAGGATAATCGTGTAAAAATCGAAGCTTCTGGCAATATATCTTTGGAAACTATTCGGGCTGTAGCAGAAACCGGCGTAGACTATATTTCTAGCAGTGCGCCGATTACTCAGTCGAAGTGGCTTGATTTGAGCATGAACATTCATTAAGAGGGAGCAGGGAGCAGGGAGCAGGGAGCAGGGAGCAGGGTAGGGGATTTGTGCAAGGGACGGGGCTAATTCTTTAACAACTCCCCATAATCCAAAACAAAAATTTCAATCAAACTGGTATCTCAATGACAAATTCTGTTCCTTCACCAAGAACAGAGTTGCAACTTAAATGCCCACGGTGGGTTTCTTCAACAATTTGACGAGCGATCGCTAACCCCAATCCAGTTCCTTTACCAACCTTCTTGGTAGTAAACTGGTGATCAAAGATCCGCGCTTTAATCTCCTCTGGCATCCCTGAACCATTATCTTTGATGCGAATTATGACTGTGTGTTGATCACTCAACACCTCTGTGCGAATTAAAACCTGTGGAGAAAACATTTTTCCTTGATCCTCTAAGTGTTCTTCCAAAGCATCTATCGCATTGGCGAGGATGTTCATAAAAACTTGATTTAACTGTCCCAAAAAGCACTTTACAGGTGGTAATTGCCCATATTCTGTAATGACCCGAATTGCTGGACGGTTCTCGTTAGCTTTGAGGCGATACTTTAAAATCAACAGCGTACTCTCAATCCCTTCATGGAGATCGCAAGCAACTTTTTCCGCTGTATCAGCCCTAGAGAAAGTGCGGAGACTCGTACTGATCTCTGTAATCCGTTTGATCGCAACCGCCATGGAACTGACCAGCTTTGGTAAGTCATCTGCGAGAAATTCTAGGTCAATCTCGTTCGCATGGTCGATAACCTTAGGTGCTTGGGTAGGATAAAGTTGTTGAAACAAGTGGAGATGGGCGAGTAAGTCCTTGATATACTCATCCATGTGAGTCATACTCCCTTGAAGAAATCCAATGGGGTTGTTAATTTCGTGTCCTACACCCGCAACCAAGTTGCCCAAGGTCGCCATTTTCTCGCTTTGCACCATTTGCAGTTGCGCTTGTTTGAGTTCATGCAGCATCTGCTCCAATTCTTGAGATTTTCGACGTATAGCTTCTTCTGATCGTTTACGATCACTGATATCTCGAAAAAACCAAACCCGACCGTAATAATCACCACTATTCGACAAAACAGCAGTAGAATACCGATCTAGAACGCGTCCATTCTTGAGGTCAATTTCATCGCAGCTCGTTTCTTCAGGATGATCATAAAGATACTCAACAGTGTGCAAAAACTTTTCAGGGTCTAGCAGTTGGTCAAGGACAAACCCTATGAGAAGTCTTGCATCCCGACTTTGAATCACTGCTTCTGGAATTTGCCAGACTTGACAAAATCGTTGATTGTAGGTAACCACCTTACGGTTTTCATCAACCACCAGGATGCCATCAAAAGACACTTCCTGCTGCGCAATTAACAAAGCATTACTTCGCTCTTGGTCTGCTAGAGATTGGGCGAGTTGGGTCGCCTTCTCTCGCTCTTTAGCAACTGAATCCTGCAAGGTTTGATAGAGTATAGCATTTTGCAGAGAAATAGCTGCTTGGGCGCACAGTAGTTGAATAACTTCGATGCGATCGCTAGTAAATGCCCCTACAGTTAGCTGATTTTCCAGATACAGCAACCCGATGCATTGCCCCTGATGCAAAATCGGCGTACATAACACACTCTTGGGTTGTTGCTGTATCAAATAGGGGTCAGAGATCAACTGATGACTAGAGACCTCTTCCCAATCCCCAATCCCTGTGGCATCATCCAACACGACGGTTTTCAAGCTGTGTTTGACATGGTTTACCAGGGTGAGAGGAAGATCTTGGTCGGTTGACAATGGCATAGAGCCCAAGGTGATGCCTTCATCCGTAGTGGCTACAGCTTCAACGGTCAAGTTACCGTGCTGGAGTATCAGCAAAGCAGCCTTTTTTGCTCCAGTATTTTCCATCACCACTTGCATTAAGGTGGAAAGTAATTGCTCTAGTTGAATTTCACTGGATAAAGCAAGCGATGCCTTGAGGATGGTGGCAAAATCGAGGGAGTTGGAAATACGACCACTGCTTAATCTGGTGGTGTGGATAGTTTGATACGTTTCACTCAGTTGAAAGCGATTATGTTTCGCTTGCAAGATAGGGTCAAGGAGTTGGGGATAGCGACTTTCTAAGTCATCAGTTTTGGCTTTCGCACCCCAACGAGCATAGCAGTAAAACGCTTCCTGCATGTACACTTGAGCCACCTTCTCTTTACCCCAATCCAGGTAGAACTTGGCAGCCAGTTCGTTGGCGAGGGCTTCTTCATTCAGGTATTCGTTTTCTTTAGCCAGGGCGATCGCCCGATCATAATGCTCAATCGCTTCCGTTCGATCGCCCAACACAGAAAACCTTTCGGCGGCAATCAATTCCAGATGCTGTTGATGATTAAAAGGTCCATAGCTTGCCCACCGTTGCAGTTTTTCATAATCGACTTGTACCCGTTCTAGAATCTGAAATTGCTCCTCTGTTGACGCATTCCGGTAGAGTGCCAAATGGATCAACGCATCATAGAAGGAGTGCAAAGCAATCTTGAATTGTGAGATCGTAGCATGATTGTATTGTTCTGCCAAAGCCGACATTTGAGCCGCTTCCTCCTGTTGACCAAACAGGTAACAGAGAACGGTTTCGTTAAAGTAAGCGTGGGACAAGGCTGTCTGATCATTGGCAGCTTGCAGGTGGGGAAGTGCCTCCTGGTGGTCATAGACCTTACCCCTCAAGCGGTAAGGAACTTCGGCACGTCCCAGTAAGTTAAGGACTGTCTGGTGGTAAATCCCATGAAGCTTCATGACGGGTGTTTGCTTGACCTGACTGATCACTTGGCGATAGGTATCCATCTCATTGGCAAGATCACTTAATTCCCGACCCACAAAATAAGCGTATTGACAGTATGAAAACACATTCAAGGCAACATTCTCCCAGTCTCCAGTTTCCAGTCCACGCTGGTATCCTTCTCGGAAACGTGGGAGTAAATCCCGCAGGGGTTCTTTCCAGTGCTGAATGAAGGTTGAGACGACAAAACAGGCTCTGCTTTTGAGGGAGTTGGCTTGAAGCTTTTCCAGCAGGGATAACGCTAGGTTTCCAAATTCATACCCAGAGTCAATATCCCCCACCACACCACAAAGAATAAATCCATAATCAGCATAGGATATGACAGAAATGGGACAATTGCCGCTCAGAATAGAAGATTCTACCTGTTTGAAAGTGAGCAATGGTAGAAGGGCGGGAGCCGCAACGTAGGCAGAGGAAACGATCCTGGTCAGGATTTGCATGACTGCCAATTGGTGGGGATCGCTCATCCGGGGTAAATCGAGCAGATTGAGGGGCGATCGCCCAGACCAAAGCTGTCCTGTCTTCTTGGCAGCATCTCCAATCTCTGCCGGAGTGGGCTGTTCGGGAAATTCAATCCCCAGCAATTGCAACACCTGCAAACCAATATGAACCACAACCCGGAATTGACCTTGTGCCCGTGCTGCTATCATACGGGTTTCATAGACCTTAATCTGATCTAATAGGGAGTGAGCATGTTGCAACACCACATTGCCCCACGGTTCGAGTTGGTCAAAGTCTGTGTTAAGACAGGCGGATTCTAGACGTTCAGTATGTAATGCCAGGGTGAGGTTGTAGTCACAGTTCCAGGCGTCAGCAGGTAACAGACTAATTCCTGTTGTTAAATAGGTGATCGCCGCAGCATAGGCAGTAGCAGCTTTTGCCTTGCATCCCGCCATGAGGTTTAACTGTGCCAGTTCTATTCGTTGGGATAGTTCAGTGATTAAGGAACTACCAATATTCAAATGATTGACAATTTCAAAGATGTACTCTTCCCTTTCCTCAGCTTCTGAGTTGCGTAATAGTAAAGTACCAATGTGTAGATGAGTCGCTTGCTTTTGCTCCTCGAAAATGAGGGAATAAGCGGCTTGTTGGACGCGATCGTGCAAAAATCGGTAATTTGCTGACTGCTGACTGTTGACTGTTAACGGTTCACCGTCAACAGTCAACAGTGAACTATGACCATCTTGATAAAACTTGTAAACTTCACTCTGCGGCAGAATGAAGCCCTCTAACAATGCCTGCCACAATGCTGCTGCTGTTTCAGTTTTCGACTGTTCTGAGATAATCGCTAGGATAGTCAAATCAAATTGGTTGCCAATACAAGCAGCAAGTTTCAACACATTCTGCGTGCAATTCGGTAACTTCTGCAACTGAATAGCCATAAATTCAACCACATCATCCGTCAAGGCTAATGCCTTCACCTTGGCAATATCACACTGCCAATTTCCCACATCTGCGTCAAATTGAATCAGTCCATCCTCATACAGCCCTTTGAGAAATTGCCTGCTGAAAAATGGATTGCCCTTTGTCTTTTGGTCCACTAGTTGTGTCAGTGGTTGCGCGGCTAGTGGTGAACAACTGAGGGTATCTGCAACCAGTTGATTTAAACTGGCTTGACTCAGAGGGGCTAATGTAATCCTATTAATGATGGCATGAGCTTTGCCAATCTCCTCTAATATCAACGTCAAAGGATGAGCAGCCGAAACTTCCGAGTCGCGGTAGGTTCCAATCAATAATAAATGTCTAACCTCTGACTCACTCATCAGCAACTGCATCAACTTGAGGGATGCCAAATCTGCCCATTGCAAATCATCGAGAAAAATCACCAACGGATGGTCTTTTGTGCTGAATACTTGAATGAAATTTTGAAATAATAAATAAAAGCGATTTTGCATCGCCGTAACAGAAAGTTCTGTTAATGGGGGTTGTGAACCGATAATTTGCTCTAGTTCTGGAATCACCTCAATCATGACTTGCCCATTGTCCGAGAGCGCTGTTAAAATCTTGGTTTTCCAAACTGCTAATTGGGTATCACTTTCACAGAGCAATTGCTTGATCAAGTCCCTAAAAGCTTGGACAAAAGCAGATAAGGGAATATTGCGGTTAAATTGGTCAAACTTACCTTTGATAAAAAAGCCGCGCTGACGGACAATCGGTTTATGGACTTCGTTCACAATTGCTGTTTTACCGACGCCGGAAAAACCTGTGACTAACATAAGTTCCGTCTGATTATTGGTCACCCGGTCATATGCTGCTAGCAGTCTTTGAACCTCCTGTTCTCTACCATAAAGTTTTTCGGGAATCAAGAAGCGATCGCACACATCCCTACGCCCAATTTGGAAACTCTCAATTCTACCGCTTTCCTGGAATTGAGCTAAACAAGTTTCTAAATCATACTTCAGCCCCAATGCACTCTGATAACGGTCTTCAGCATTCTTCACCATCAATTTCATCACAATATCACCCAATACCTGTGGAATGGGTTGTTCATCTTTGAACTTTGAATTTTGAATTTTGAATTTGTCTGGAAGTTTTGCAATATGACAATGCACCAATTCCATAGCATCCTTCGATAGGAAAGGCAATTGTCCCGTCAGCAACTCATAAAAAGTGACTCCTAGAGAGTAAAAATCAGTGCGGTAGTCAATCCCGCGATTCATCCGTCCAGTTTGTTCAGGAGACAGATAGCCCAGTGTCCCTTCCAACACATTAGGACTCGTTAACATTTGGGTTTCTCTCGGTAGCAGCGAAGCAATACTAAAATCAATTAACTTAACTTGTTTTGTTTCTGGATGAATGAGAATATTGGCAGGCTTAATGTCTTTGTGAATAATGCGGTGACGAATGAGAATATCTAGGATATTGCACAGGGCGATCGCGACTTGTAAAAACTCAATTAGGCTTGGAATACTCCCGAATCTCTCCCTCCACTGGCTGAGAGAAATTCCCCCAAAGTCTTCCATTACCAGTGCATAACCATTCTCGTAGGGTTCAAGACTATAGGCTTGAATGATTAATGGAGAGTTGAGACTTTTAGCAATGGTATACTGATTGCGAAACTGCACCAGATCACTGGATCTAGGATAAGAATTTTTCAGCAGTTTAATCACCACAGGTTTTTGGTCAATCTTTCGAGAAGCACGGTAAACTATGGTTCTAAGACCGTTATAGAGTTCTTCTCCTATGTCATATCCCCTCATGCTAACTTGAGTACTAACCATACCGCTTCTTCTTCGAGACTTCCGGATTTAGTGTTCCCAGATACGCTACGATTGATTGTGGAAATGTTCTTCTGCTCTCAGTCTTGAGAACACAAGAATACTCCGCAGCAAAAAATTTAGTATAATAGTATTTGATTAAGTTTGGTTTATAATAGCACTAAGCGCAAGCCAAATGAGCAATGAGTCAATGTCAGCAAGCAACACCGACATTAGCTTCCTTCTTGGAGGGGGCGAAATGGGTGGTAGGATGCGAGAAAAGGACTGGTCGAAAACGTCGCTTGGCCCGACTGAACAGTGGCCGCAGAGCTTGAAGACAGCCGTCCGCATTATGCTGACATCTCGTCAAGCCATGTTTGTCTGGTGGGGCGAAGATCTGATTAACCTTTACAATGACGCCTATAAAGCGATAGTTGGCGGTAAGCATCCGGAAGTACTCGGGCAACCAGCATCCGATGTGTGGCACGAGATCTGGGATCAAGTTGGGCCGAGGGCAGAATCAGCGATCCGGACGAATGAGGGGACTTACGACGAAGCACTGCTGCTGATTATGGAGCGCAACGGCTACCCAGAGGAAACCTATTATACCTTCTCCTATAGCCCAGTCCCCAATGACCAGGGTGGCACAGGTGGCATCATCTGCGCGAATACAGACGACACGGAGCGGATCATCGGCGAGCGACAGTTAACACTGTTGCGGGAACTAGCAGCGCGGACAGTAGATGCACGGACATTTGACGAAGCCTGTACACTGAGTGCGAGTTGTCTATTAACGAACCCTTACGACCTACCCTTCGCGATGATTTATCTGGTCGATCCAGTCAAGCAGGGCATTTTTTTAGCTGGAACCTGCGGGATCGGGCGGAACCACATAGCAGTTCCAGAAACAGTCGCTCTCGATTCCCATGCAGTTTGGCCCTTTGGGGAGGTACTCAAAACCCATAAAGCACAACTCGTTTCTGATTTAGGATCGTCCTTTGGCAACCTGCCGACGGGTGCTTGGACGCAACAGCCACACCAAGCAGTAATCGTGCCGATCGCACCATCCGGAAAGACAGGAAAAGCAGGCATATTAGTTGTTGGTTTAAACCCATTCAGGCTCTACGATCATAACTATAGAAGATTCATCGATCTGATTTCGGCTCAAATCGCCGCCAGCATCGCCAGCGCCCAAGCCTACGAGGAAGAGCGCAAACGTGCCGAAGATTTGGCAGAACTGGATCGGGCTAAAACAGTCTTCTTCAGCAATGTCAGCCACGAGTTTCGGACTCCACTGACCTTAATGTTGGGTCCATTGGAAGAAACCCTGACCAATTGTAGCACCCTGCTTCCAGTCAAAGAGCGAGAGCAGTTAGAAATGGTGCAACGCAACGGACTCCGCCTGTTGAAACTGGTCAACACTCTACTAGACTTCTCGCGCATTGAAGCCGGACGGGTTCAAGCCTCATATGAACCAACAGATCTGGCCACCTTCACCACAGAACTAGCAAGTGTATTTCGTTCAGCGATCGAACGGGCACAAATGCATTTATCCGTCAATTGTCCTCCCCTACTAGCCCCAGTCTATGTGGATCGGGAAATGTGGGAAAAAATTGTCCTTAACCTGCTCTCTAATGCATTCAAGTTCACTTTAGTAGGAGAAATTGAAGTGAGCTTGCACGCATCAAACGACCATGTTCAGTTAAGAGTACGAGACACCGGGATCGGTATCCCAGCAGATGAAATTCCCCACCTGTTTGAACGATTCCATCGTGTCAAAGGAGCCCAAGGACGCACCTTTGAAGGTTCGGGAATTGGATTATCGCTGGTGCAGGAATTGGTGCAAATGCATGGCGGAACAGTCAAAGTGACTAGTGTTTTGGGAGAAGGCAGTTGCTTTACCGTCTCAATTCCTACAGGATTTGCTCACTTGCCTCCAGACCGCATCAGTGCCACTCGAACCTTAGCTTCAACTGCATTAAATACAACCTCTTATCTGGAAGAAGCCCTGCGGTGGCTACCAGAGGAGGCAGGGGGGCAGGGGAGCAGGGGAGAGGAGATTGTTGACAAATATTTTCTAGATCTGCATTCCGCCGCAGCACCGATAGCTCACATTCTCCTGGCTGATGACAATGCTGACATGCGCGATTATATCAAGCGGCTATTAAGCTATCAGTACGAAGTGGAGGCAGTGCCGGACGGTTTAGCGGCTTTTGCTTGTGCTCGTCAGCGTGTCCCAGACTTGGTGCTGACGGATGTCATGATGCCAGGACTAGATGGTTTTGGACTGCTGCAGCAACTACGATCTGATCCACAGACCAGAGAAGTGCCAATTATCCTGCTGTCAGCACGGGCGGGAGAAGAGGCACGGGTGGAAGGCTTAGAAGCAGGAGCCGATGATTACCTGATCAAACCCTTCTCTGCCCGAGAATTGCTGGCACGAGTGGAGGCAACCCTAAAGATGTCTCGATTGCGTCAAGAGGCAACCAAGCAGGAGCAGGAATTACGAGCCATCAGTGAAGCAGCACGGAGTGAGGCTGAGGTAGCTCGCGGGGAAATCACCAGTATTCTAGAGAGTATCACCGATGCCTTTATCGCCTTTGATTGTCAGTGGCGCTATACCTACGTCAATCGAGAAGCCGCAAAATTTTTGCAGCAGTCACGGGAAGCGCTGCTCGGTAGACAGGTATGGGAGGTCTTTCCAGCGCTAATGGGCGGTAAGTTTGAACAGGAGTTGCGGCGATCGCTCGCTGAACAGATGACAGTAGAGTTTGAGGAATATTACCCGCCATTCAAAACTTGGCTAGAAGTCCATGCCTATCCCTCCGTTACAGGTATTGCAGTGTACTTTCGAGATATCACTGCTCGCAAGGGAGCCGAGGAAGCACTGCGCGAGAGTGAGGAGCGGTTCCGCAACATGGCTGACAACGCCCCCGTGATGATTTGGGTCACAGATCCTATGGGCTACTGCACCTACATCAGCCAAAGCTGGTATCATTTTACTGGTAAGAGAGAAGACACAGGTCTAGGATTTGGGTGGTTGGATGCCGTGCATCCGGAAGAGTACGAGTACGTCAAGAAATCCTTCCTGGCAGCTCATGAACACTGTGAACCATTTCGTCTAGAATACCGCTTACAGCGTCATGACGGCGAGTATCGTTGGGCAATTGACGCCGCTAGTCCCAGGTTTGAGGGAGATAGTCAGTTCAAAGGTTACATTGGCTCAGTCATCGACATGACCGACCGTAAAGCAGCAGAAGCTGAACGCGATCGCCTCCTGCAACTTGAGCAAGCGGCCAGAGCCGAAGCTGAAAAAGCCAACCGCATTAAGGATGAGTTTCTGGCAGTGTTGTCCCATGAGTTGCGCTCCCCGCTCAATCCCATTCTCGGTTGGGCGAGACTTTTACAGACCCGAAAGTTTGAACCCACAGCACTGAAGAAAGCCCTAGCAACAATTGAGCGTAATGCTAAATTACAAGTTCAACTCATTGAAGACTTGCTGGATGTCTCTCGCATCTTACAAGGCAAGCTTAACCTGAATATGGCTCCTGTCAACCTAGTAACCGTGATCGAAGCAGCAATAGAGACAGTGCGTTTAGCCGCAGAGGTTAAAGCCCTTCAAATCCAGACTATGCTGAATCCTTCTGTTGGGAAAGTTTTGGGTGATTCCGGTCGGTTACAACAAGTGGTCTGGAATCTCTTATCGAATGCCGTCAAATTCACTCCTGAAGCAGGACAAGTCAATATTCAACTGGAATGCATTAACGCTCAAGCTCAAATTACCATCAGTGACACAGGCAAAGGGATCAGCCCAGACTTTCTCCCCCATGTGTTTGAATATTTTCGCCAAGCTGATGGCACGACAACCAGACAGTTTGGTGGCTTAGGGCTAGGTTTAGCAATTGTCCGTCATCTCGTAGAACTACATGGTGGTACAATTTGGGCAGACAGTTCAGGGGAAGGTCATGGCGCTACTTTCACGGTCAGGCTACCGTTGATCAAGCGGGAGTTAACCACAGAACAAGACATAAATACTGCTGCCTTGGATGCTTTTTTTACGACTTCAATCCTGACAAATATCCAAATCTTAGTTGTAGACGATGATGCAGATACCCGTGACTTCTACACATTTGTACTAGAGCAGTTCGGTGCAAGTGTGACTGCTGTGGAATCAGCAATGGATGCACTGCAAGTATTGGCAGAGTCAGAGCCAGATGTTGTACTCAGTGACATTGGAATGCCATTCATGGATGGCTATATGTTGATGCGCCAGATAAAAGCATTGCAGACAGGTGAGGGGAAAAAGATTCGGGCGATCGCCCTAACTGCCTATGCAGGAGAATTTAACCAGCAACAAGCCATCAAATCAGGGTTTCAAATGCATCTATCCAAACCCGTCGAACCAGAGGAGTTAGTGAGGGCAATTGCAATCTTAATTGGCAAGAGTGGAGATTAGCGGTTTTTTACTCTCCGTGAACGGTTACTACACTACTGCCCCTGCTTACAGTATCACTATTTCCTCTACTTCCACTACTTTTACTTCCACTACTTGTACCATTTTTACTTCTCTGCGTACCCTTGCTAGAAACTCGTACAATGCCCCTTTCTCTTCCAACTGAACCTATTTCGTGCGTATCCCGATGATCGCCTACGTAAGCCTGATTCCCATTCTGCCCTTCTACCTCCCTTGTATTCTGTTTAAATACATGCTGTGCGACTACATGCAATCTCTTATCTAGACATTCCTGTGTCCCATTGTCCGAATTTACCCAGTAGTTGCTGCAAGTCATAATTTCCATACTCTTTGCCAGCACTTTGGGTAGTGAAAACGAACATAGACCAACTACTATGATCACTAAATTGGCTAATTTTATAAACATTTCTAAACATAAAAGAATTAAAACTATGCCTTAGTTTTAATTCTTGAGTAAAAAATAATGCAGCTGTATAACTACCAGAACATCCATAAAGACTTGCTAAAGAGGAGTAAAGTTACGGTAGCTGTTATCTGGGGCTTTCATAGCCTGTAAGCGCTACAGGACAATCATTTCAGCTTTGATAGCAATTCTATTCAACTCAGCAATAGCTTCGTAAAGTAGTAATAATTAATACCTTTATCTACACCAAAAGATTTATTGTTAGGTGCTGGATGAAGAGTTCTCACAGGCACACTCAACCGCAAACCATCGGCATATGTATCTCACCACCACCTCAACGTATCCGCCAGAACAAGGTAGCTATGAGTCACGGGAAATCCCATAAATATACTGATGCTGTTGATCAATTCCTGATGGGTCTAACTCTGTATTGGGTATAGTCTAGTTTGAAGTTTGTTAAATAACGCTGCGCTATCGGAATCTGAGTTGAGGAAAAGGGTTAAAGGACTGTTATTCCCCCTTTCCCCTTTTACCTTTCCCTTAAAGGAAAGGTCAATTCGGAGAACACCTCCCACAGAAATTAGGACTAAATTTACAGAATGGGCCTCCTGTTAATGTGTAAGACGTACAATATGGGAAACTGATAATTTTTGATCGGGCTTTTTGTAGCGTTGAGCTTGTCTGCCGTGGTTTTTTCTGTTTGGTTTTAGGAGCAAGAATGATAGATAGAAGCCTGGGGAACGCAAGGCAGGCAACAATGTTGATGAGTGTTATGAATAGCGCGGTCACCAAATTCACAGATAATCACTTCCTTTGAAAAATAGGTGCTTTCTGTTGTGCTTTGTAAGCACAATACATACAAACAAATTCAAAGCAAAATTTTGCGTTGCTTTGAATTTATATAACTTAAGCATATCATAAATTTTTGTAAATACATGCCTGAAACTCTCGACATTACAATAAAGAGATTGCTATAGACAGAATAAATTGTGTCATTTGATCTCAGCTATTTTAGCTATATAGCGGAATATGCACAGAAACAATTCATTGACTCTTGAGGCTATGTGTTATGTCGAAAACTTCGGTCGAAACAGCTTTACTCTCTAACCTCTCTCTCGAAGAGCGCCAAAAATTGAAGTATTTGGCAGATTACTCAAATGTAGAGTCGCTCTCCGAAATTTGGCCTTTGGTAGCAAAGCAATTTGGTGATACTATAGCTCTGCGCGACCCCCACGCTAAACCAGAAGTCGTTCTTACTTATACCCAGCTAGCACAGCAAATTCAGCAATTTGCTGCTGGTTTGCAAGCGTTGGGAGTGAAAGCAGGCGATCGCCTCTCCCTCATTTCCGACAACTCCCCCCGATGGCTCTTAGCAGATCAAGGCATAATGACTGCTGGGGCAGTTGATGCAGTGCGTAGTTCCCAAGCGGAACGGGAAGAGTTGCTGTTTATCTTAGCAAACAGTGGCAGCACAGCATTAGTAGTGGAAAATATCAAGACACTGAAAAAATTGCAAGAGGGCATTAAAGATCTACCCATTCAACTGATCATCTTGCTTTCAGAAGAAGTACCGCAGGCAGATGAAACCCTAAAGATAGTGAACTTGCCCCAGTTAATGGAAATAGGGTCAAACCACACTTTACAGTCAATTTCCCAAAACCGTGATACACTAGCAACACTAATGTATACTTCCGGGACTACGGGAAAACCGAAGGGCGCAATGCTTTCTCATGGCAACTTGATGCATCAGGTGACTACTATCGGGACAGTAGTGCAACCGCAAGTAGGAGACATTGCTCTAAGTATTCTTCCTAGCTGGCATGCCTACGAACGCAGTTGTGAGTACTTCTTACTTTCTCAAGGTTGTACCCAAATCTACACTAATTTACGCTCTGTAAAACGGGATTTGAAGGAATTTAAACCTCATTACATGGTAGGTGTACCACGCTTGTGGGAATCAATTTATGAAGGGGTGCAAAAGCAGTTCCGTGAACAACCACGTCGCAAGCAACATCTGATTAACTACTTACTTAGTGTGAGTGAGAAATACATTAAAGCAAGGCGAATTGTCCAGGGATTGAGTTTAGCCAATCTTCATCCCTCAACGGGCGATCAATTAGCAGCTAGTATACAAGTATCTGCTTTGTTCCTCCTCCATGCTTTAGGAGAAAGGCTGGTTTATCGCCAAGTCAGGGAAGCAACAGGGGGGAGAATTAAGCAAGTGATTAGCGGCGGTGGTGCACTTCCCAAGCATATAGATGACTTTTTTGAGATTATTAGTGTAGAGATTTTACAAGGCTATGGCTTGACGGAAACCTCCCCGATCACCCATGCACGTCGTCCTTGGCGAAATTTGCGTGGTTCTGCTGGGCAACCCATCCCAATGACAGAAACTAAAATAGTAGACCCGGAAACTCGTACAACCCTTTCACCAGGAGAACGAGGTTTAGTTTTGTTGCGGGGTCCACAAATTATGCAAGGCTATTACCAGAACCCCGAAGCGACAGCGACAGCAATTGACACCGAAGGTTGGTTTAACAGCGGGGACTTGGGTTGGGTGACTCCACAAAATGACTTGATATTGACCGGACGAGCAAAGGATACAATAGTATTAACCAATGGAGAGAATATCGAACCACAGCCAATTGAAGATGCGTGTTTGCGATCGCCCTACATTGACCAGATTATGCTCGTTGGGCAAGATCAGCGCAGTTTAGGTGCTTTGATAGTTCCTAATTTGGAAGCCCTGCAACAATGGGTTAAAACTCAGAATCTGCCCCTAAGTTTACCAGATGGTGCAACCAGTCAAGAGGCGATGAATCACGTCTCTACAGTGGATCTAGAAAGTAAAATGATTCAGGATTTATTTCGGCAAGAATTGACTCGGGAAGTGCAAAATCGTCCAGGCTATCGTTCTGATGACCGCATTGGTCCATTTAAACTCATTCTGGAGCAGTTTTCTATCGAAAATGCCATGATGACACAAACGCTGAAAATTAGGCGACACGTCGTGATGGAACGCTATCACGATATCATTGACGGCATGTTTTCCTGAACATCTCAACTACAAACAACAGAGTGAACGTGAAACCTTATATGGATCTCTCCAAGCCTCAACTACTTTTGAAACGCGTTGTTAACGTTAAAGCGATCGTCACTTCCCTCTGGAAAGAGGAAGTGCAGCAGCAACTACAAGCTCAAATCAACCAACTTGACCAGCAGTTGCAACAGCTAGACGTTCAAGGACAGCGGGCGATTACAGAAATTCAAAAGCAAAGTCTACAACCTCCTGGTCCCCAGACCCTGCAACAAATTGAGAATATCCAAGTTCAAGTCAATCAAAAGAAAAGCGAACTCCTAGAACAGAAAAATCAAAGTCTACAAAATCTCCAACAAGTTCAATTTCTAGAGTTGGATCAAGAAGTCAACCAATTCCAGATGGAAAGCTTTTTCCGGACAGAACCGGGCGATAACTTAATCAGCAAAATGCAGGTCGAAATTGTCCTCCGCGATGGCATTGTCGAAGAAATTCGCGGAGACATTTAAACTTTAGGAGTGAGGAGTTAAGAGTTAGAAGTTAGGAATTATGTTAGTCCTTACTTTGAACTCTTAACTTTTGCTCTACTCCTCACTCCTAACTCCTCACTCCTCACTCCTAAGTGTTGTACCTGGGAACCAGCCCAAACAATTTGCCACACGCGGGGTGAACTTACTAGAAGCGATCGCCCAAAGGTTGTTAACTCAACACGATATTTAATTGCATTGACAGAATCATTCACCCGCTTTGTTTGAGTAATCGTCACCATCGCCTGATTTGGTTCAGGATAAGCTACCTCTACCTTTCGGTATACTCCTTTTGATTCTGTGTTGTTAAAAGCATTGAGGGCAAGGTCAGCAGGATCGCTGCCTTGGAGACCAGAGTTTATACTTTCTAAAGGTATAGACCGATAATTGACTCGCTCTGGATTTTCTACAGTCTCCTTTACTTGGGTCACCGTAGCCAATTGCTCTGGTTGTCCAGTAATTATGTTAGAAGTGGCTGTAGATAGCTGACGCTGGGAAAAGTAAACTCCAGTGGCAGCGGTGGCAAAGATACTAAAAATGACAATTAAAAAAAACTTCAACTTTGCCGACATAAAATTTAACAGTGATTCCAAAGAGTTAATGTCATCAATTTTGAACTTTTAGTTTCAGGTGTCACTCCTACTTACCTTGCTTTTGCAAAAATCTTCTAATCTTGGAGAGTCGTAATGAGAAATACAAACTTAATAGACATAGTCAGCATAAGATAGTTCCTCACTGAAAAGAGAGTGTGGGGAGTGTGGGATGTAAGAAAAATATTACTCCCCACACTCTCCCCCCTCTCTTTACTCCCCCCACACTCTCTTTACTCCCATTCCCCACTCCCAAGCTGTAAAATTTTATAAATTATTGATTCGCCTAGCCTCCCTATGAGCATTCACGAAGTATTTATGCCGGCGCTGAGTTCCACCATGACAGAGGGTAAAATCGTTTCCTGGGGAAAATCTCCTGGTGACAAAGTGGAAAAAGGCGAAACAGTGGTGGTTGTTGAGTCAGATAAGGCAGATATGGATGTGGAATCCTTCTATGAAGGATACCTAGCCCACATCATAGTGCCAGCCGGCGAAACTGCTGCCGTTGGGTCGGCGATCGCCTTGCTAGCAGAAACCGAAGCTGAGATCGAAACTGCGCTTGCTCAGGTCAAAGACGAGAGCGAACAGAAGACACAACCTAAAGCTACCGCTACCACCTCTCCCGGACAAATAGCAGATACAGCTACGGTCGTCACCCCTAAGCCCGAGTCTCAAAACGGCTCCATCCACCGAGATGGGCGTACCGTTGCTTCTCCCCGCGCTCGCAAGTTGGCGAAGGAACTGAAAGTAGATTTGAGTACCATCCCTGGTAGTGGTCCCTACGGTCGCATCGTTGCTGAGGATGTAGAAGCAGCTAAAGTTGGCAAGCAACCCACCACCGCCGTCACACCAGTCACGACTCCAGTTGTCCCCACACCTGCCAAAGTATCTCCTACACCCGCACCGACGCCAGTCTTAGCAACTGTTCCTGGGCAAACTGTGCCGCTTACTACCCTGCAAAATGCCGTAGCACGGAATATGGTTGCTAGTTTATCCGTGCCTGTCATCCATGTGGGTTACACAATTACTACCGATGGTCTAGATCAGCTTTATAAGCAGATCAAGTCTAAAGGCGTAACGATGACAGCACTCCTAGCGAAAGCCGTCGCAGTGACATTGCAAAAACATCCACTGCTAAATGCTAGCTACTCAGAGCAGGGGATTGTGTATCATTCCAGTATCAATGTTGCCGTAGCAGTAGCGATGGATGATGGTGGCTTAATTACACCAGTGTTACAGAACGCAGACATGGTGGATATTTACTCTCTATCACGTAATTGGAAGTCTTTGGTAGAGCGTGCTAGAGCCAAAAAACTGCAACCAGAAGAATACAACACTGGCACTTTCACAGTATCAAACTTGGGAATGTTTGGCGTAGACAGATTTGATGCGATTCTACCACCTGGACAAGGTTCAATTATTGCGATCGGCGCATCTCGTCCGCAACTTGTAGCAGCAGCCAACGCCATGTTTGGTGTCCAGCAACAAATGCAGGTTAATATTACCTGCGATCACCGCATTATTTACGGTGCTCATGCTGCGGCATTTTTACAAGATTTGGCGAAGTTGATTGAAACAAATCCTCAATCTTTGACGCTGTAGTCCTAGACTACCGATTAAAGTAAAATTTCAGACTTGGGGTCTTTATACTCCAAGTCTTTTTTAAGTCCTCTGCAAAAACAGCGAAGTTGACTTACTTACAAGCTATCCATCGCTTTCTGCTACTGATATTGCAAATGCTTGGGTATATGCCGAAGCCTTTCCAGAAGAAATTGAGACAGATATTCGAGAAAATGACGAAGTGATGCATGAGGTTCTGTAGCGCATGGCGCGTCTTTATGCTGATGAACAATACCCATTACCGGTTGTAAAATTCCCCCTTGATTAGATGGGTGCGCTTTATCGCCTCGAACTCGCCAAACCGGATTTCCTTGACTATCTCGATTCGTTGGTTTGCCATGTTGCGCTGGGGGCGAAACTTCCAACCCACAGCCAACACCACAGTAAGGACAAAGGGTTTTAGGTTACCTGTTCCGAAAACTCTTCTTCAGAATCATCAGAAAAAGAGTCTTTTGGTTCTTTAAGAAAGAAAGCACATAAACTAGAGCAGATAAGAGCTGCAATTCCCATAGTTTCAAACAACATCACTGGATTCGTTAAGCTGAAAACTGTCAGAAAAACCACGCTACCGAAGTTGCCATAAGCGCCGACATTGCCAGCAATTTGACCAGTAATTTCTTTCTTAATTAAAGGAACCATGCCAAATGTAGCTCCGCATCCAGCTTGGACAAAGTAGGCACAGAACATACAAGTGGCGATCGCCACAGGAATAGCCCAGGTACTCCGAATCTCACTCATCATCAAGTAACCGCAGCCGATAATTGCAATCAAGACCGTCAAAGTCCATTTGCGACTACCGAAACGGTCAGAAATATAGCCACCACTAGGACGAGAGATAAAGTTTAATAGGGGATAGCTAGAAGCAACCATCGCCGCTGTTACATGATTGAGAGTAAAAGTCTTCTCAAAGAAAGTCGGTAGCATGGAAACAACAGCCAATTCTGAGCCAAAGCTAACGACATAGGCAAAACTTAACAGCGCAACTTGGCGAAATTGATAGCGTTCTGATGGAGAATACATCTTTTTCCCAATCAGCATCTCCCAGTTTACTTGCCACGCTTTGTAGGTTTGCAAAGTATACAGTCCTGCTAACAACAGCCACACAACATACATTTGGAACTCTTTGAGGAAGTGAATTTTCGGTTCAGCCAAACGCCACGTTAACAATGCCAAAGCCAAAATTAATCCCAGATTCGAGGCACACAGCGCCAAAAAACTCCTAACACTGGTGACTTCCATTGCACCGTTTTTCTTCGGTTTCTTGTAGACTTTGCCCGTGGGTGTATCTTGGACGTTGCGGGAATAAAACACGCCATAGAGAGCAGTCGCTAAACCAATTAAGGCGATCGCTAAACGCCAGTTTGTCGTATTTCCATTTAAAAACGCAGTGCCTACAGCTAGACTAGGCAATCCAAACTCAGCTGCTGCAGCTCCAAAATTACCCCAACCACCATAAATTCCTTGGGCACTGCCAATTTCCTTCGGTGGGAACCACTCAGACACCATCCGAATTCCCACCACAAAGCCAGATCCAACGATTCCCATCAACAGACGACTCCAAACCAATTGATTGAAGTCGTGAGCTGTTGCCGTCATTAAACAAGGTAAGACAGCAAACATCAGCAAAGCTGAGTATGTAATTCTAGGCCCAAAGCGATCCAGAAGCATCCCAATGATAATCCGCGCTGGAATTGTAAGAGCCACGTTACAGATGCCTAATGTTTTGATTTGCGGCTCAGACAGACCTAACTCCTTACCTATCGTTGTGGCAAACGGAGCAAAGTTAAACCAACAGACAAACGTCAGAAAGAAGGCAAACCAAGTCAGGTGTAAGATTTTGTAGCGACCATTAAATGAGAATAATTCTTTGAGCATTTAAGCCTTCCTAAGTAAAAAACGCAAAATCCTATACGAATGTTACAAACATCTAAGTAACAAAAATCCTGCAATTGACCGCATATTTCTGCAAGACAGCCATGCTGGAGGTAGAAGGCACTCATCTAACGTGATGGATTATATATATAATTTGATACATTCTCAAGGTTGATGGCTAAAAATCTACTGTCAAAAACCTGAAGGATTTTCCACTTAAACTCAGGCTGATTCTTGTAAACGTGCGTCGAAGTGTTGAATCAGCAATTCCCAAATATTGAGGCGATTGCATACAATGCATATTTTCAATGTATTCAGTAGAAGCAAGGGGCTAAATATCCCGATACGGCAACTCGGTCGTATCTCCGTGTTATTGAGAAAGCTCCCTATATTGTTATGCAGGCTCTGGACGGATAAGAACCTTCATTTATCGGGTCAAGACAGAATATTTCCAGAATGGGCTAACAGGCACATATCTGTTATACAGGGAAAATACTTGCTTAGGACTTACGTACTTTTACAAAACCTTACAAAACTTAAAATTTTGTATTAAACAATCTCAGTCCAATCGAGAAACCGGAGTTTAGTGATCATGGCAAGATAGAATACATAAGATATTTTGACCACAGGGAATCGCAAATGACTCTCCATCTAGGTGATACAGTACCCGACTTTACTCAAGCCTCCTCACATGGCGACATCAATTTTTACGAATGGGCAAATGACAGCTGGGTAGTGCTGTTCTCCCATCCGGCAGACTTTACACCTGTTTGCACAACAGAACTAGGGCGAGTTGCCAAGCTGAAACCAGAATTTGACAAGCGTAATGTTAAAGTGATCGCCCTCAGCGTTGATGACGTTGACTCCCACAAAGGATGGGTAGGAGACATCGAAGAAACCCAGAACACGACCCTCAACTACCCAATTTTGGCAGACTCAGATCGTAAAGTTTCTGACCTTTACGACATGATCCACCCCAATGCCAACGCAGCAGTAACAGTGCGTACGGTCTTTGTCATTGACCCCAGCAAGAAACTGCGTCTAACCTTAACCTACCCTCCCAGCACCGGACGTAACTTTGACGAAATTCTGCGGGTGATTGATTCGCTGCAATTAACTGATAATTACAGCGTAGCGACACCAGCCGACTGGAAAGACGGAGAAGATTGCGTGATTGTCCCATCGCTGAAAGATCCAGAAGTACTCAAGGCAAAATTCCCTAAAGGGTATCAGGAAGTCAAACCTTATCTGCGGTTGACTCCTCAACCTAACAAGTAAATCTGGCAAAGTTGACGGAACACAGGGTATGGGGTGTAGGGTGAAGTAGGGAATATTGGGATGCCCTACACCCTACTCGCCTTTTATGGAGTTTCAATATGCTTTCATCTCCGATAGTGTTGCAGATGCCACCAGAATTACAAATGACAGACGAGCAGTTTTTTGAGTTCTGTCAAATTAACCGTGATTTACGTATTGAGCGGAATCAATTTGGAAATATATCAATTATGTCTCCCACTGGTGGAAAAACAGGCTATCGTAGTGGCAGTCTATTTGGTGAGTTGTATATTTGGACACTCCAAAATGGAACTGGTATTTGTTTTGATTCCAGCACTGGATTTAGACTATCAACAGGTGCAGAGAGATCACCTGATGCTTCATGGATAAAACTGGAAAGATGGAATAGTTTATCAGAAGAACAGCAAGAGAAATTTGTGCCCATTTTTCCAGATTTTGTGATTGAATTAAGGTCGCCTAGTGATAACCTTAAACCCTTAAAAGAAAAAATGGTAGAATACATGGCAGAGCCAGGAGTACAACTAGGCTGGTTGATTGACTGCAAGAATAGGAAAGTCTATATCTATCGTCCTGGGATGGCAGAAGAATGTCTAGAAAATCCCACTACCGTCAGCGGTAGTCCGGTGTTGCCAGGGTTTATTTTGAATATGAGTAAGATTTGGTAGCTCTCTTATTTATAGAAGATTATTGACATTAGGCGATTGGCTACTCCCTTCCCACTGTAAAGCGACGCAAGTAAAGTCGCGAAACTTCATCGTTATAAAAAAATGCTGAACATTAACTCTCAGATGTTGGTGTTAGAGTCATCGTCAGGATTCCTAAAATTTTCTCTATTTCCTTAATAAAATAATCGTTTTTATCAATAAAGATAGTGCGCTCACAAAGCTTTAAGAATTTCCAGTCAGTTCCAGTGGTCACAGCACCGTAAATATAGTCTAGAACTATTCCCTGTCGTTGGTTAAACAACTGAGCAGCAATCATTGTTGCAATGCACTGACCCAAGCCAGATTTAATACTTTCATTCTTAGCTTCCACGATAGTCATAACAGGACTAGTGATCTCATATTGTTCAGGCGAATAACTCAGAATAAAATCGCAACGTCCCTCTAAACCCTTTTCTGCATCTACATTAAACTCTGAACCAGAAAAAACGCTAATCTGGTATTTAAAATGCCGTCTGACTTCGATCATAACTGGCATGATCACGAGTTCTGAGCGTGCCTTTTCTGTATTAATTGCCGTTACTAAGGGTAAATGTTCTAAGAGAGTCATGGTGAGGTAGTCTGTAGCAGCGACTCCCTGCACATCTGAGAACAAGTCTTGATTTTCAACAACTGTTAAGTTAAAGTCTTTTTTGACTTTGTTGAAACTAAAGGCACTATACGGCATAATGAATTATCAATTATGAATTATGAATTTTTACGGAAATCATGAATGGTTTAGCGAGAATTCCAAGAATTTTTTCGAGTTGTGCAATGAAGTATTCACTCCTGTCAATTCTTAAGGTTTGTGCTTCTAGTGTTAAGAACTTCCACAGGGTGCCAGTTGATACTACCCCATATATTGTTTGTGATTGTCCTTTGCGCTCGTTAAATATTTGAGCCGCTACCATTTCTGCTACACATTGTCCTAAACCTAGCTTGATGTCATTGTCCTTGGCTTCAACTAATGTTATGACTGGGGCAGTCATTAATAACTGGTTTTCTGAAGCGCTAAGAATAAAATCACAGATACCATTGAGTCCTTTACTTTCGTCTACGTTAAATGCAGTTCCTGAGAAATAACCAATTTTGCCTTGAAACATTCTTCTAACTTCTAGAAGAATTGGAGTGATAATGAGTTCAGATCTTGCCTTTTTGGTACTGATATTAGTGGCTAGCTCTAGGGTTTCTTCCAGAGCTTCTTTCAGTCGTTGAGATGGTTGGACTGGTGCAACTTGAGCAAATAAATTATGACTTTCTTCAAGATTAAGGTTCAAGTCATTAATTGCTTTATCAAGAGTTTTAAAATCGCTGTATGACATTGTAATTTTATTTGCTTGTTAGCTTAAAACCAAAACATCCAATTCTCTTAATTTATTATATCATGTTCGGATAGACACTTAAATTACGTTTGTAGCGCTAACTACGAACGAATTATTTTATAAATGATGAACCGAACATGATATAAAGGATGCGCGATCGCCATCAAGGAAAACTTTGCATCAACCACTTTAGAGAAAGGTACAACTAATGGTAGATTTTAATCGTTTTCATCGTGTCGTCAATGAGAGTATGGGAGAAGTTCGAGTACAGGTAAAGCTAACGAATGCTGTGGATGAAGTTTTGGTCAATCGAGGACTGCTTAACCCAAATCAATTAGGTGTTTATGAGACACAAGCACTTGTAGATACTGGTGCGGTACGCACTGTCCTGCCGATGGATATAGTGCAGCAGCTTGGTTTAAGAATTCGGGGTCAGCAATTAGCCCAGTACGCTGACGGTAGACGGGAATCAGTCGGGTTGACTGAACCTGTGATTATTGAAGTAGAGGGACGCGAAACCACAGAAGCAGCATTAGTTGCAGGTGACGAGGTGCTGATTGGTCAGACTGTATTGGAAACGTTAGATTTACATGTAGATTGTAAAAATCAGCGTTTAATCCCGAATCCAGCACATCCTGAATCTCCAGTGTTCAGAATATAGCGTTAGATGCATTACCTCTTTATCTGTTTTCCGTCTCATCTGGTAAATAGCTATATTAAAAAGTAGACTCTCATTAAAGAGGTTAAATCGTGGTCAGCAGTTTTAAAGAACTCATTGATGAGCCTGAATTAAACCTTGCTTCTTTAAACTCAGAAGCAAGGTTTATCAGCAGTGATATAAGTTGGGATAATTATGAAGCACTATTAGCAAAACTAGAGGATAATTGCCATTATCGTCTTACCTATTTAGATGGGGTATTAGAAATTGTGTCGCCATCAAAAAGACATGAGTCAGTGAAAACAAGGATTTCTTTCCTTGTATCGCTTTATTTATGGAAGAAGCAAATTAAACATTTTCCTTTGGGAAGCGCGACCTTTAAAAATGAAGCCAAAAAAGCAGGGGCAGAACCAGATGAGTGTTACTGCATAGGAGAAGAAAAGGATATTCCCGATTTAGTCATAGAAGTTGTTATCACCAGCGGAAGCGTAAGCAAGTTGGAAACCTACCGACGTTTAGGAGTTCCAGAGGTTTGGTTTTGGCAACGCGACCAACTTAAGCTGTATTCTCTACGAGATAGTTCCGAAAACGAACAAGCAAGTATTTTTGTTCAAACCTATGGATACGAAGAAATAACTGCAAGTAAAATTTTACCGCAATTCGATATTACTTTACTTTTAAGATGCCTTCTAATTTCTGACCCAATTCAATCAAATAACGAATTCGAGCAAAACATTTAAACTTTAATAGAAAATCTAAGGTATCTTTTGGGATACTAACAGAGACTGTCTTTTGACGGCGATAGTGCATATGTAGTCAATCAGGTAACTTTATCATGGATATCAAAAATGGATTTGTCGCCACCGTAGGCAATACACCACTGATTCGCTTAAACAGCTTTAGCGAAGAGACTGGCTGCGAAATCCTTGGCAAAGCAGAATTTCTTAACCCAGGCGGTTCCGTCAAAGACCGTGCTGCACTTTATATGATCAAAGACGCGGAAGAAAAAGGCATTCTTAGACCCGGTGGTACAGTAGTAGAAGGAACCGCAGGCAATACAGGCATTGGGCTGGCACATATTTGTAACGCTAAAGGCTATAAATGTCTAATTATCATTCCCAACACCCAGTCACAAGAAAAGATGGATGCCCTGAGGGCATTAGGCGCAGAAGTTCGCCCTGTTCCTGCCTTACCCTACAAAGACCCTAACAACTACGTTAGACTATCTGGTAGAATAGCAGCGGAAATGGAAAATGCTATTTGGGCAAATCAGTTTGATAATTTAGCAAATCGCCGCGCTCACTACGAAACTACCGGACCGGAAATTTGGACGCAAACAGATGGTAAGGTGGATGCTTGGGTAACATCTACTGGTACTGGTGGAACCTTTGCAGGAGTGGCAATGTACCTGAAAGAAAAAAATCCTCACATCAAGTGCGTTGTCGCAGATCCAATGGGAAGCGGACTTTATAGCTATATCAAAACTGGCAAAATTAACATAGAAGGTGATTCGATCACTGAAGGCATCGGCAATAGTCGGATCACAGCAAATATGGAAGGCGCACCAGCCGATGACGCTATTCGGATTAACGACCAGGAAGCTATAGGAGTCGTCTACCAGTTACTCAGAAAAGATGGCTTATTCATGGGTGGTTCCACAGGCATTAACGTTGCAGCCGCCGTTGCTTTGGCAAAACAAATGGGGCCAGGATACTCTATCGTTACTATTTTGTGTGATAGCGGTTCCCGTTACCAGTCCCGCATATTCAACTCTGAATGGCTACAATCAAAAGGGCTTTTGAGTAGTTAGTACCATTGTAAGGTGTGGTCAAAGAGTGACACAGATGCTCTATTATCGGTTTCATCCTCAGGTATAAGGTTTACAAATAACTTGTAGAGGACTGGACTCTTATTGACTGAAGTGAGACATAAGAATGGATATTCAGCAGCTACGTCAATCTTTGAAAATTAAGTGGGTCAACTACTACTATAAAAACCGTTCTTGGCTTGTCAAAATGCGAATTTGGGGAACTTATGATGGTCAGCGTCGTCCTTCCTCTAGTTTTATTTTGGCAACTTTGTGTGCTTTGGAGCCACAGTTGGAGCAGATTTTTCCTTTTATCCTGGATTTGAATAAAAATCCTGATAAAATAGTTGCTGCTTTGGGTCTCAACTTTAATCCTGAAGAGCAGTTACATTTGGTAGAAGATAATTTTGTAGCTGAAAACCAAGATCCTAGCGAGTTTTCCGTGGATAAATTTGTCACCGATAAGTCCCCTTCCAAGCATATAAGCGATCGCGGAACACCAGAACCGCAGTTGCAAGACACTTTGCCTTGCAGCCAACCTCATGCAGGCGATCGCAAACCTTTAGCGTCCAGTACATCTCCCACCAAAATTCAACTAAAAGACAAGCATATGTCATCAGTGACACCTGCTGTAAAAGATCCTAGGGACTCTCCTGTAACATCGGTTTCACATAAACCTGATAAACCTGTGATTGCGATCGCCATTCCTACCGAAGTGCAAGACAAAAGCGAACCAAGTACACCAATTCCACATACCAAGGTGAAAACCCATTCTGTGATCCCGATTAACTTTGCTACGAGGAATGAAGTCACAAGCAAACCCTTGGGATCAGTTGCAGTGGCTACCAGGATAGAACATCAAACCCATTCTGTGATCCCGATTACCGCTGCTACCAAGATAGACCCCCATAGGCGATGTCTGGCGACAACCAGAGAAGAAAATCTTTCTGCCCAAGTTTACCATTACCCCCTCCTTGGGACTGGGTCACCCCACCCCATTTTTAAGACACAAAGCGATGCTGTGATCCCAATTGCCGATGCTGGGGAGATTGAAAGCCAAGATAAACTTGTGGGTATGGAGCAAAAAGATATTCCAAATCATCCAGTTAATCTATCACCTACCAATAAAACTTGTAAGCTGGCTAATTGGATAGATGACTTTTGTCAAGGTACTGGATGGGATCGAGAGGAAGCTATTTTTATCCCATTTTGACTGAGAACGGGGTGTGGGGTGTGGGGTGATGAGAGATAAAGGGAACTTCTACTATTTCACCCTCAACTTCCCCAACAGACACTTTCAAGTCAGTACCACCAGCCTTGGTACGGATGTAACCTAATCCAAAATGACCATCAGTGGTTTCAGTGTAACTAGTGAGTTTACCAACTTTTTCATCACCAACCGTGATGATTGTTCCTGGTACAGCAGGACCATTAAGACGGATTCCCCATAAGTATTGTTTTATACCTTTGTAAGTATTTAACCGGGCGATGGTTTCTTGTCCAATATAGCAACCTTTGTTGAAAGAGATTGTCTGCCACAAACCAGCTTCTAAGGGATTGTAATCATCAGTTAGTTCATGGTCTGGGGATGGACGACCTTGTAAAATTCTTAACACATCCCAAGCGCGATCGCTCATTGGTATTGCCCCGGCTTCGACAATTTTGCCCCAAACTTTTTCCTGCTGAGATGCCGAAAAAATAATAGTGTATCCAGGGGAAGCTAAACTGCTACCGACAGCAACGCGAACTCCCCCAGTATCCCCCTCACTTAGGCTTGGGAAGGAGATAAGTTGATGATTGCCATATGGTTGACCGATCATCCCTCCTGCACCAAGTTTTTGGATAATGGCATCACTTTCCGGTCCAATCAGGCTAAGTGTGCATGTAATATCTGTCACATCTTCTAATTGCACCTTGTCAGCAAAGAAGATGTAACGATCAAGCCATTGGAGGAGAAACTCACGACGGTTAGGCGAAACTAATAGCAGCACCGCATCTTCCATGACATATACACTTACCAAATCAATGGTGCGGGCAGTGGATGTCACCATGACAGTATCACAGCCTTGTCCTGGTTGAAGTAAGAGAATATCGTTAGTGCTTTGGTTGTGTAAGAAGCGGAGACGGTCATCATTAGATACTTTGATCCGTCCCCAGTGAGAGCGATTGTACACCGCAACAGAGTCCCGTGCTGCTTGAATCGCTGCGACATCATTAACGTTAATGACAGATGTTGGCATAGTTGTAAAGTTTCCGCCGTTTTAATTGTGCTGTATTGAAAATCTTATCGAAATGACTCCCCACACCCCCCACACTCCCCCCTCCCCCCTACGAGGGTAACTTTGTAAACACTTGTTCAACTAACCCCTTTGTCTTCGCATCCAAACGCAGCCAATCCACATCCCCTGTGTCATCGATTAAACTCGTATCAATATTAACTAGCTCATCTCCTAGGATGTAGTCAAGAAAACACACTTGATAACAGAGATCCCACATATCGATGTATACTGTTTGTTCTTGACGCTGCAAGCACAGGTGGTATCCTGGATGAGGGACTGGTAGACGGGAAAGGGTTTTTCTGATTTCCACAGCCTTTTCTGGTGTTGTAGTGTCCAGTTCCTGCAAAAGCTGTGTCACAATTGCTTTAGTTTCTTCAGTAGTGTTAGCAGGCCAAATCATGACATCTTCGTAAGTTCCCGTCCAAGGAGATACATCAAGCAGCTTGCGAATATTATCGATAACACGGATGAAAATAGGTTGCATGAGAAGTTCAGCTTGCTGCCATGCAACTGAGTCGGATATTTTAGGTGGCATGGTTAGTAAAGAGGCTATTGAAAGAAAAATGAACAATGTGTATTTATTAAAATATGGAGTTCTACATCCAAATCTTTTCTCAAGATAGCGGATTTCATCCAAGAAGTTTTGGAGATATTTATTACCCACCCTCAAAAATGGGTGCTATACCTGGGGAGTGAATTATGATCGGCAAGCTGCTAGACCATCGTTACCAAGTCATCAGAGTCCTCGCCAAAGGAGGATTTGGTCAAACTTATATTGCCCAAGATACCAAGCGACCGGGCAACCCTATCTGTGTTGTCAAGCACCTTAAACCCGCAAACTCTGATCCCAAAGTGTTTGACACTGCCAAGCGCCTGTTTCTCGGCGAAGCTGAAACCCTAGAACAACTGGGTAACCACGACCAAATACCCCGGCTTCTGGCTTATTTTGACGACAACCAAGAATTTTACTTAGTACAAGAATTTATTGAAGGGCATACCTTGAGTCAGGAATTACTTCTTGCTCAACCCTGGAGTGAAAGTCGCGTTATTCAACTCTTGCAGGAAGTTTTAAGTATCTTAATATTTGTGCATCGCCAAGGCGTGATTCACCGCGATATCAAACCAGATAATATTATACGTCGTGCTTCTGACAATAAGTTAGTTTTAGTAGACTTTGGGGCTGTTAAACAATTGCGGGCGTCTACTGTATACGCTGGGCGAACACTTATGTTCACAGCTGCAGGATACCCCTCTGCAACCGTAGCAATTGGCACTCCTGGCTATATGCCTACGGAACAAGGACAAGGTAAACCACGCCCTAACAGTGATATCTATGCCTTGGGCATCATTGCCATTCAAGCGCTGACGGGAGTATCACCCATGGACTTGCAAGAAGACCCCCACACTGGTGAAACCCTCTGGCAACATTTAGTACCAGTAAGAGCCGATTTGGCAGCAGTGTTGACCAAGATGGTATATTATCACTTCAAAGACCGTTACCAAAGTGCATCGGAAGTACTGCAAGCCTTAGAGTCAATTCCGCCAATTTCTCTATCTGAGGAATACTCTGAAAATCCTGGCTACCAACCAACTCAATTCCAATATCCACAATCTCGTCAGAAAACCATTGCAGTTGCGCCTGTATATCCTGCCACCTCTGTAGCAGCAATTGTCCAGCCTGTCAATAAAAATTCTAGCGGTCCTGATTTATTACAGGTATTAATTTTGGCAGGTTTAGCAGCTGGTGCTGCTGCCCTTGCCCCTATCGTAGTGAAGAATGTGCAAAATTTTACTAACAATGTTGCTGGCAATGACCCGACACTAGCACAAAACTGCTTAGCCGTGGTCACCGGTAATTCTAATATGCGTTCTGAGCCTAGTTCCATCAGTTCTAACACTATCGTAAAAACTCTGACAAATGACACCAAGTTTGAAGTCACAGGCAAACGGACAAAACACGGTTGGGTACAGGTGAAACTTGACCCTAAACATACAGCATGGGCGCATTCTTATGTGATCAAAAATAATGAACAATGGGTTTCTTGCCTGCGAGACAAAGGGATCGCGACTATTACAGTCGATGATAATGACTTGATTGCCGATCGCCCCACTCCCAAATCGAAATCAAAACCCGCTGTCAACGAATCAACTCAATTGGCAGAGAAATCAGAACCATCATCAACACCAACAGAGAAACCACAATCAAATGATGCCAAGACTGTAGAACAAGCAAGAAAAAAGTATGAATCAGGAGATTTAGAAGGGGCGATCGCACTACTAAAATCCATGACTTCAAATTCTGCTGCTATCAAAGATACAGCCGAAATGAGTACCCATTGGCAACAAGATTGGGCTAAAGCAGAAACCCTATTTAACGACGTTAATACAGCACTTGCCCAAGGCAAATGGGATAAAGTTTTAGCTTATAAAGACCATCAAGAAAAATTACCCAATATTCAATACTGGCGAGATAAATTAGAACCATTATTTCAGCAAGCCACCGACAATTTAGCTAAACAGCAGCTTCCTCAAAACCATCCTCAAGCAAAAATTCTTAAAAAGTAAAAAATTCAAAAGGAGCACCCTGCTCCCTCTGAATCTTGCCTTATTCGGTCATTTTTTCGTTTGTGGCAAAGCATTTTATCGCTGTAAAGCCGCCGTGAAAAAGTAGACGCGATCGCAATATTGGGTTTGGCTAGAGCAAACTGCTTCTATGGCAACATTGTTGACATTTCTAACATCAACTGATAAGGAAGTTTGCTGTGTAGGAGCAACAGTGCGAGTTTCAGACGGCTTGCCATCTAAGTAAACCCTTACCGCTACACCTGGACTTTTGATATCGTTGTCACGCATTCCAAAACCCAGATTTAGGGTTTGAAAGATAGGTAGGGGACTATCACTTGGCTTAATATTACAAGTTATAGAAGCAGAGCGGTAACCAGGCCCTAGATAAAACTGAGTTGAATAAACGGCTTTGCCTATCGAAACATCAAGGTCTTGCTCACGGACACTACCAGCCCCACTGTCAACACATTTAGCTCTCAACAGGGGGGTAGGACGTATAGGACGCTGTGCTTGGACAACTTTGCCACTTTCCGTAGCAAAGCCACACATTAACACAGAACTGATAAAAACAAAACCGATAAACTTAGTTTGTTGCATTGCTATTCAAAAAGTGATACGAAGGTCACAGGTGTAAATCAAAATAATAATACCTAATCATAATTCACTTTTTTTACATAGCCCAGCCAAGTTTCAGGATTGTTTTTTTAGCTACTCCCGCAAATATTCCCAAATCTGCTGAATTTCATTTCGGAATTCCTGGCGATCTATCGCTGCTTGTTGACGGTCTTGTGCTACTGAAGCGCGATCTCGTTCGGCTTGTAGTTCGCTTCTACGTACAATATCAGCCAACTGGGTAACAGTGCGCTCTAATCAGGCTGCTGTTTGACTTGTGGCGCGGATTTCTCGTCTATTAGCGTTTTGAATTGTGCGAATCAGGTCAATTTCATCGCCTAGTTGCTCTAATTGCTCATCAATATTATCTAGGCGTGCGGTTACATCTTCTGGTTGTGCGTTCGTCATGCTGCTCTCTTGTCTTTACCCTCTCTTTGAGAATTGCTTCTTTAACTGTTTCCAGTCATTTGGTGTACGAGTGACATCATGACCTTTAGACACCAATGCTGAATGCAGCGATTTACTGGAAGTATCTGCATCCAGATGAAGCTTAAGTTTAACCATTGGCAATTTCTAAGGATTGCTCAGAAGCGATCTCCGCGTCAATCTGCCCCTTATTTAATGCATAAAAACTTAGAGCTTCTTTTATCTGTACTTCAGTCAGATCATACTCATTTTTTATCTGACTTAGATTCATACCCCAATTCTGAGAAGCGATCGCCACAGTCTGCACTCGAATTCCCGTTCCTTTGATGATTGGCACAAGTTGTCCATTTGCCCCTTGACGATAAGCAATTTGTGGAAAAGATGCTTTGATAGTACTTACTTTTTCTGTTACAGCCCACAGAATAAATTGCTCAAGCGAAATACCCTGACTCTGAGCTAATTGCTCAATTTCATATTTCAACTGGTCAGGTAAATTTAGGGCATATTCTGTCATTTTCAGTTTTTAGTTTCCGGCTCTAGAAACATAATAGTGTAAATCTAGATAAATATCTCTTTAGCCTAAAGAGCAACTACAAACGTAGTGTAAGTGTTCATCCGAATATGATATGTATAAATTAAATTTTCTGTGACATTCAAAAATGTTACTCCCTTCCCGGTCAAAAATTACCCAAATCTCTCTAACTCATATCTCCGTGTCCTCTGCGCCTCTGCGGTTAATTTAGATAGGTAATCTTCTAGCGAGAAGGGAGTAATCAATAAAAAAGAGGTGTATTAAACCCCTTTGCAACTCCCTACGTATAATGTTTCCATAGAAATTACCGAAGAAAAATACATCCGTCAGGAGACAGAATACAGCTTGGGTATTTTTTAGACTCGCAAATAAATCGTGGTTTAAAGCAGAACCTTTTTCATCGTGAAGCATAACGAAAAATCTTCCTGGCTTGAAACCCACAACTTCAGGGATAGGGTATTCTAACTCCTAACTCCTAACTCCTGACTCCCGACTCCTAACTCCTTTCTACCGCAACCCAGTATTAGTTCCTGGCTTACCAGTTGCCAATTCCACTTTGAGGATTTTGCCTCCCTGCTTCATAATACGTTGTTGTTCGCGGAACCAGTTATCATAGGGAACTAGTTTAGTAAAATAGGTATTTTGAAGTTCGCGTTGGGTGCGAATCCGGGTTTGACTAGGAACAACAGCAGTAACTTTAAAATATCGCGCCATGGTCTTAAATCTCCTCTCTTGATTATGGAAGCTTTAATTTATGCCAAAATTCTGAGTGCAAATCTTTATTTAATCACTCCAAGCCTGGAAATCAAACATCAATACTAGACAGCTAGCACTCATAACTCTAAGCGACAAAACGTTCTAGCACTCACGCTTGATTTCCAGACCTTCATCAAATCGCACCTAAAGTCTTAAGTGCAAAACAGATCTTAGCTTAAGCCAGAGGAAATATAGTCTAAGTAAACGCCTAATTCCTTACCAGCTTCAGGACCTACCAAGCTAGCAGCGACTTCCTTGATTGCTTGGATAGCTTGCACAGTAGCACCGATAGGTACACCCAAGGAATTGTAGGTTTCTTTCAGGCCATTGAGTACGCGCTCATCTAGGATAGAAGCATCGCCAGCTAACATAGCATAGGTAGCATAGCGGAGATAGTAGTCCAAATCGCGAATACAAGCAGCGTAGCGGCGGGTGGTGTACATGTTGCCGCCTGGACGGGTGATGTCAGAATAAAGCAAGGACTTAGCCACTGCTTCCTTGATGATTGCGGATGAGTTAGCACTGATAGTGCCAGAAGCACGCACCCGTAATTCACCACTTGAGAAGTAAGCTTTTAGCTTTGAGAGAGCAGCGCTATCTAGGTACTTACCTTGAACGTCTGCAGAGTTAATGACAGCAGTAATCGCATCTTGAGCCATGTTGTTATTTCCTTATTTTCAACCGTATTGCAATACTTCAGTGATCAGTAGGTAAAACACTTCACCCTACTGCAAAGCACCAACCACGTAGTCGAAGTAACCGGTAGCTTCGGCAGCGTCTTCACCAGACAGGAGTGCGATCGCAGCAATCTTGAGAGTACGCACACCTTCCCCAACAGCTTCGATAGGAGTGCCGAGAGATCTGTACATTTCACGAACGCCCACAACACCGATTTCTTCGATGGGAGCAGTATCTCCAGCCACAATACCGTAGGTGATCAAGCGCAGATAGTAATCTAGATCGCGCAAGCAAGTAGCAGTCATTTCTTGACCGTAGGCATTGCCACCAGGAGAAACAACATCAGGGCGCTTTTGGAACAGTTGGTCACCAGCTTGCTTCACAAGCCGTTCCCGGTTGTCTGTCAAAACTTGAGCGACACGAAGGCGACGCTCACCACTTGTAACAAAGCTCTTGATCCGATCCAGTTCGCCTGGGCTAAGATAGCGGGCTTCTGCATCAGCATTCACGATCGACTTAACGACGATACTCATTAATGGATTCCTCCAATACAAATGAAACCAGAAATTCGACTTAACTGGTGCGACATTGGTCAACTGAGCTTATTTTCTCGTTTTTTGGGCACAACAGCTCAATAACTGCTATAACCCAATGCTTAAACGGATTTGCTTGGGTAAATACGACTACACAAGCCTTAAAACTCAGACACCTTTCCGATTTATTTTCGGGCATTATGTTGAGCACATATGAATGCTCTTAACACTTTGTAATATTGCTTTTCAGATTTGCCGTCGCACCGGTTCGGGGAGTGTGGGGAGTATGGGAAGAATGGGGAGTATGGGAAGAATTAATTTCCCCCCTGCTCCCCTGCTCCCCTGCTCCCTGCTCCCTGCTCCCTGCTCCCTCTTCTAGGGCTGTTTCACCAAATCAGCTTGTGCTTTCACACTACCGAGGTAATTACCTGCTGGTAGGGATGGCACGCGCTGGTAAGGTACGACGTCCTCACCAAAGTATTGGGCGTACTCTGGGCTATTTAACAGCGACTCAACAGCAACTGTTAAACCACCATCAGTTAGCATCTTGGTTAAAGAGCGAATTTCCGCCTGAGTTTCTGGTGGACGTCCCAACAGGTGACGGAAGAGGAACTCAACCACCTTAGTGCTGGGATAAGATGTAGAGAAACGCTGGCGATAAATTTCTGAACCGACAAGTTCACGAACAAACTCGCGTACAGAGATTTCCCGATTCCGCAGTTTGCTTTCTAGATCAGCACGACGGAAATTTTCGGGAACTTGACCGCTAAATACATCCATCACCTGAAAGTAAATAGCGTTGATCACCAACTGCATTTCTACTGGGTTGGCATTCTCACTCATGCGATAGATCCGTGAAGGTTTGCTATGGGTTGTACCCACACTCACCTCGCTAGATTGTTGGTTACTACCGTTGATGGAACGACCCCACCCATTATATTTCTCTGTATCTGCCGCCCCTGCCAAAACAGGTACTTGACCAACTTCCACACGGGTTGCTACTGGCTCAAAACTGGGGACAACTACGTCCTTATTTTGCTTAGTCAGCTGATTGTACAGCCTCTCAGTATTCGGGAAGTTCGCCGCTGGTAAAGTCGGGAAGCGACGGTAAGGAACCACGTCTTCACCAAATACTTGGAGATACTCCCTACAGCCGGTCAACTCGCTGATAAAGGTACGTAAACCTTGAGTAGCAAGAATTTGGTTGTACTTGCGAATTTCTGCTTGGTCAACAGGTGCGCGTCCTAGGAAGTGTTTGGTTCCCAATTCAATCACTTTGGTATTGGGGTAGGGTGTATAGAACTCTTTGCGGTAAAGCTTAGAGTTACCCAAACCTTCAATAAATTCCTTCAGCGTGATTTCACCATTCCCCAACTTACTTTCTAACGCAGTAAACTCGTTTTCGATGATGTAAGGTTCAATATCCCGCTCAAAAATCTGACGATAAGCGGCGCGGGTAATAGTTTTCAGCGCTACTTTATCGTTAAGACCAGCAACCAGCTTGAATATTTTGGTTTGCTCACGTTGCTTGGAAACGCCTTGGTTGATACGGAACTGAATATCCGGTTCATTTCGCTGTTCTGTGACTGCACCCTTAGACACAAAGCTAGGCGTTTCAACTCTTGCGACTTTAGTACCAACATCATCACGAATACTACCAACTCGCAGGTTACGACCAGCCACACCTGCTGAAGTCAGATACCGCTCATAGGGAACTGTATCTTCCCCAAACGCCTCACTATACTCTAGGCTATCAATGATGGCGTCAACAACGGCATAGAAGCCCTTCTTGGCAGCGATATCAAAGTACCTGTTAGTTTCCTGACGCCCATAGGTAGGACGACCCAACAAGCGACGGTGGATATACTCGATCGCCTTCATTACGTATAGAGGAGTCCAGTACAGATTACGGAACACATCCGACTTAGCTAAAGTACGGATAAACTCCCGGATGGAAATTTCCCCGTTTTCCAGTTTAATTTCCGCAACCTTCTGCCGCTGCCCCTCGTATAAATCCCGACCAAAAACTTGCAAGTAAGCTCCTCGAATCACTGCTTGGGTAGAGCTTTCGGAGAATTTAATGCTTGTTCCTGTTGGAGACTTTTTCCCTCTTGTACCCGGAAGTTGATCCAGCCGGAACACTTTTGGTCCGAGAGTCCCTGGAAATTCACCTCGCGCACTGGGATTGCTATTTTGGTTATTAATCCCAGGTCCAGAATGAATCAATAGGCGCTTGGTATCCTTACCAAAGAAAGCAGGACGGGTGTTGGGGTTGCGAGTTTCTTTCGGGAAAATTGCCCCAAACTGAATTTCCAGTGGGTCGTTACCAGCACCATATGGATGTTGGTCTGGGAGTGGTTGGGTGTAAGCAGCAAAAGTCGTGATAAACTGTGGAACTTTGCGGAAAGGTGCACTATAGTTGAACAGATCCTGCTGTGGTCCCCAATTCCGGCATTCTTGTGCCTCTTGCCCCAGACCCCGGAGATAGGGCACTGTTTCTTCGCCAAAGTAGTCCGCGTATTCTGAAGAATCTACCAGAGCATCAATTAAGGCAGAAAGACCGCCGATAGAAACTATCGAGAAGTACTTTTGTACTTCCTCTCGGCTACTTGGTCCCCGTCCCAAAAAGTGACGGAAAGCAAGTTCTAAGGCGCGGCTGTTGATATAGGGTTGAAAAAACTGTTTTTGATAAAGCGGAGATTTGCCAAGGCGGCGAACAAACTCTTTGACGGAGATGTCGCCATTCTTTACCTGGGATTCCAGGTAAGATATCGACTGACTATAAGCGCGGGTGATATCGCGCTCAAAAATTTGCCGATAAGCCGCTTTGATCACCTCATTTTTCTCGGTTGCTGACAACCCAGACTTCATCACAAACTTGGGACGCCGTTCTGCCGCGTTAAAGTAAATCTGGGGTAGTTCCAACCCTTGTTGGTCACCAGAGGGACGTTGACGTAATTTATTTGAGGGCGTAGGTGCTTTGAATTCTGTAATCAAAACATCCATGTACTGAGATATAATTTCCGTTGACTCAGCATCCTTACGGAAAAAAGAAAGCGCCGCTGCTTTTATTTCCTGCAACGCAACAATTGTTGCTTCACCAGAGCAAGCATTTTCAATAATTTCTCGCAAACCACGGGTATTAACCGCGATAATGCTGGGGTCACCAGCGACGATCGCGTAGGTTGCGTAGCGCAAGAACCATGATAAGTCCCGCAAGCTCTTAGCCATATTGCTAGGACCATAACGGGAAACGTTGATCGGTCTAAAGCCTACTGGCGCTGGACCACTAGGCGAAGAATTAAAAATTGATCGCAAATTTTCCAGGAATCCACCACGAGATTCTACATAGGTGACAGTTCCCAGTTGCATTTGGTCTCTGATGTCTTTTTGGGGAGCAGCTATTACCAGTTCTGGTTCTCTGGGCTTTTCTAAAAAAGACATTGGCGAACCACCAACAAAAATGCGGTTCGCAGCGCGAGAGACAATAATTTCGGAATTGTCTGTCAGCGTCTGAGCAATTTCTAGACGCTTTGCACCAGATGCAAAATAGCTCCCCAGTTCATTTAGTTCGCCGACTGCCAAAAAGCGGTCTTGCTGTTCTGCTTGGGAAATTGTTGATCCAGCTAGGGTTTGATATAGTTGCGGGCGCGCAACTGAGCTTCCACCACTTGCCTTAACACTCATCTGATTTGTAAAACTCCCATCTTATTATTTCGTGTGTTAAGTCTGGGTCGCTTTCCGGCTTGACATATCTCTATAGTCATGCCTTGAGAGTGCCGCCTTCAAGACTGCCAAAAAAAATAACCCAGTCAGCTTTTAGATTAGAACGTTTTGCGTTTTCACTGGGGCTTTATTAAGAAGTATGTAGAAAATAGGGACTGGATCTGTCAAAATCTTGAAGCACAGTAGTCAGCTTAACTGAGAAAAAATCTAAGTTTTGTATCTAAAATTTACGGGGAAGAGGGAGCAGGGAGCAGGGAGCAGGGAGCAGGGGGACAGGGAGCAGGGGGACAGGGGGACAGGGGGACAGGGGAGCAGAGGAGAAAATTAATTCGTCCCTCTTCCCTCTTCCCTCTTCCCTCTTCCCTCTTCCCTCTTCCCTCTTCCCTGCTCCCTGCTCCCTGCTCCCTGCTCCCTGCTCCCTCTTCCCTGCTCCCTGCTCCCTCTTAAGAGCTAAACTCAGTAAATAATAGTGCAATCGTCCTAACCATGCCCAATTTTCAAAACGTTAGCACTGCTGTTGCTAAACTTTACGATACCTACCCGTTTCCCCCAGACCCTCTGCTGGATGAGCCACCTCCTGGTTATAACTGGCGGTGGAATTGGACTTGCGCTTATAACTTTTGTACACTCCAAATACCTCAAAAGCAAAATATCCGCATTTTAGATGCTGGCTGCGGTACTGGTGTGGGGACAGAGTACCTAGTCCACCTGAATCCTACGGCTGATGTTGTGGGAATTGACATTAGTGCGGGCGCGTTGCAAATTGCTAAAGAGCGCTGTCAACGTTCTGGTGCAAAGCGTGTAGAGTTTCACAATCTTAGCTTGTACGACGTAGAACAGGTGCCTGGTGAGTTTGATTTGATTAACTGTGTGGGGGTACTACATCACTTAAGCGATCCAATTCGTGGTATCCAAGCTTTAGCGAAGAAGTTAGCATCAGGCGGCTTGATGCACATCTTCGTCTATGGCGAGTTGGGTCGCTGGGAAATTCAACTGATGCAAAAGGCGATCGCACTCCTTCAAGGCGACAACAGGGGCGATTACCCTGATGGTGTAAAAGTAGGGCGGCAAATATTTAGTTCTCTACCAGAAAATAACCGTATTCTCAGGCGAGAAAAAGAACGCTGGTCTTTAGAAAATCAGCGAGATGAATGTTTCGCTGATATGTACGTTCATCCCCAAGAAATTGATTACAACAGTGAAACGCTGTTTGAACTGATTGACGCTTCAGGATTAGACTTTGTAGGTTTTTCCAATCCTAGTTTCTGGCAATTGGACAGACTTTTGGGCAAAGCACCGGAATTGGTGGAACGTGCCCGTGGGTTGAGCGATCGCCAAATTTACCACCTCATAGAATTGTTAGACCCAGAAGTTTCTCACTACGAGTTTTTCCTAAGTCGCCCACCTCTACCCAAAGCCGACTGGTCAGCAGATGACACACTATTAGCCGCAATACCACAGCGAAATCCTTGCATGGATGGATTTCCCAGTCTTTGTATATTTAACTACGATTACCAAATTGTCAAGTTAAAAGAAGTCGAGTTGCAGTTTTTGCAAAAATGTGATGGTTCGTCAACGGTAGCAAACATCTTGGTTGGTATAGAGATGGGGTTAGAGGAAGTCCGATCTCTCCAGAAGCAACAACTCGTGATGTTAACACCAGGGTAAAGGGGAGCAGGGGAGGAAAAATTAATTACTCTATCTTCATCTTATTTCCCTCTGCTCCCTGCTCCCTGCTCCCTCTTCCTGCTCCCTCTTCCTATCCTCTGCTCCCTGCTCCCTCTTCCTACTCATAAGTTAATTGTTTTTTCCTAAAGTAATGTTACCCGCTCATGATATGATTCAGCTGGCTGAATGAGCAGTCAACACAATTAGCTGTACTGGTTTCGAGTCCTGTGAGTTTGTCAGACGAATCAATCGATCCTAAGCCGACAACACAACATGATGCTCAATCTGGTTTTGGGGATACAAAACCAGAAAACTCTATGCAGGAGTTTTATCAACTCTCTAAGGAGTTTCTGCTAATCACTCTTGTCCTGACAGGGATTATATTTGTCTCTGTGTGGATTTCGTATTCCCTGAACATTGCTCTAAATTATCTACTTGGAGCATGTACGAGTGTGATTTACTTGAGGATGTTGGCAAAAGATGTTGAGCGTTTGAGCAGAGAAAACCAACGACTGAGTAAAACTCGGTTCGCTTTATTAGTAGTGTTAATTTTACTGGCATCTCGGTGGAATCAACTGCAAATATTGCCCATATTTTTGGGATTTCTCACATATAAGGCAACGCTCATCATCTATGTAGTCAGGGAGGCATTTAGATCTTTTGAATAGCTAAAGATCTGACAACTTTAAAAGGCTCAACACGAGTTTTGCGGGAGGAAAGGAGTTTTCTTTCTTGAAATAAAATTCATAATGGGATCTCTCCCAAAAATCCATACCGCTTTCCTCGCTCTTGTTCTCCAGTTAATATTGGAGAAATGGTCGATAGGTCAAGAAAATGCCGAGTTTTCTGAACGGGTTCAATTCTGTTTTCCTTGCCGAATTGGAAGTAGGTCATCATTTCTACTGGCAATTGGGCAATCTAAAATTGCATGGTCAGGTCTTTCTCACCTCTTGGATTGTGATTGCCATTCTAGTAGTGGCTTCGTTAGCTGCTACTAGAAACATCCAAAAAGTCCCCAGTGGTATACAAAACCTGATGGAGTATGCCCTGGAATTTATTCGCGATCTGACGAGAAGCCAGATTGGCGAGAAAGAGTACCGTCCTTGGGTACCGTTTATCGGTACATTGTTTTTGTTTATCTTCGTATCAAATTGGTCGGGTGCTCTAGTTCCCTGGAAGCTGTTTAAACTACCATCAGGTGAGTTGGCTGCTCCGACTAATGACATCAATACGACAGTAGCACTGGCGTTGCTGACTTCTTTAGCTTACTTTTACGCGGGTTTTAGCAAGCGCGGTTTGGGGTACTTTAAAAAGTATATAGAGCCGACACCGATTCTATTACCGATCGCGATTCTAGAAGATTTCACCAAGCCTCTCTCCCTAAGCTTCCGTCTATTTGGCAACATTTTGGCGGATGAATTAGTTGTAGCAGTACTGGTTCTGCTGGTTCCTCTGTTCGTGCCTCTGCCAGTGATGGCTTTGGGTTTGTTTACTAGTGCCATTCAAGCCCTGGTTTTTGCCACCTTAGCAGCAGCATACATTCACGAGGCACTTGAGGGGCATGGTGAAGAAGAGCATGATGGGCATTAACCTTCTTAAAGCCCTCAGTTGATGTAATTTTAGATTCGGTTCAAAATCTAAAATCCAAAATCGTTCGTTTTGTACTAAAAAGTAAGGAAAATCAAGATGGATCCATTAGTTTCTGCTGCTTCAGTTCTCGCTGCCGCTTTGGCAATTGGTTTAGCTGCAATTGGGCCTGGTATTGGACAAGGAAATGCTGCGGGTCAAGCAGTAGAAGGAATCGCCCGTCAGCCAGAAGCAGAAGGAAAAATTCGCGGTACTCTATTGTTGACCTTGGCTTTCATGGAATCCCTAACCATCTATGGTCTGGTAATTGCCCTGGTACTATTGTTTGCTAACCCCTTTGCTTCATAAAACCGTAAACTTTTCGTGAGTCTGGAGACGTGATGATTCACGTCTCTACAGGTGACTGAAATTGGATATCCCAACTTCATAATTTGAAGAAAATCAAGCTGCTATAACTAGCCTTGATTTTCCATTCTGACTCCTGACTCCTGACGGATGTATTCTTAAATGTTGTAGCCAAAAAGGAGAGAAATGTTTGATTTCGATGCTACCTTGCCCTTGATGGCATTGCAGTTCTTGCTTTTGGCAAGTGTGTTAAATTTAATTTTCTATAAGCCACTAACCAAGGCATTGGACGACCGGGATAATTATATCCGTACGAATCATCTTGATGCTCGGGAACGCTTAGCTAAAGCTGAGCGCTTGACTCATGAATATGAGCAACAGCTAGCAGAAGCTCGCAGACAATCCCAAGCGATAGTAGCGCAAGCCCAAGCTGAAGCTCAGAAAATTACTGCCGAGAAAATCGCTCAGGCTCAACAAGAAGCTCAGGCTCAACGTGAACAAGTAGCGCAAGAAATAGAACAACAAAAGCAGGAAGCTTTACGTTCTTTAGAGCAACAGGTAGATGCCCTCAGTCGGCAGATTCTAGAAAAACTATTGCAACCAACTTTAGTTTAGATAGAAAACCAGTTGCAAAAGCATAGGCGTGGCAGGCGCTTAATTGAGTGTCCAAAGCGGCACTTTATTTCCCTTGGGGAAATTCAACTTATAGGCAAGGGAGCAGTGCGATTATAGATGGGCATAATGGGGACTATTTTATTACAAGCCACTGCAGCAGTGGCAGAAGCAGAATCGGAAGGTGGTTTCGGTCTAAACCTAGACATTTTCCAAACGAATCTGATTAACCTAGCGATTCTGGTCGGCGTACTAGTCTACTTTGGGCGTAAAGTTTTAATTAATATCCTTAATGACCGACGCTCAAAGATTGAAACAGAGATTCAGGAAGCAGAACAACGAACAAGGGAGGCGGCGAGCGCCCTTTCTGAAGTTCAGCAGAAGTTGACCCAAGCACAAGCAGAGGCACAACGCATCCGCAAAGCTGCTGAAGAAAACGCCCATGTGGCTCAAGAAGCAATTTTGGCGCGGGCAGCGGAGGATGTGAAACGATTGAAAGAAACAGCCGCCCAGGATTTAAATACACAACGAGAGCGAGCGATCGCTCAGGTGCGGCAACAGGTAGTCGCGCTGGCATTGCAAAAAGTTGAGTCGGAACTGCGGACTGGAATTGCCGACGATGCTCAGCATAGATTAGTTGACCGCAGCATAGCGCTACTGGGAGGAGCAAGTGAATGAAAAGTGATCTAGCAATAGCCGAAATAGCCCAGCCATACGCAAAGGCATTGATGTCGGTAGCAGAATCAAAAAACCTGACACAACTGTTTGGCGAAGACTCACGTTCCTTGCTCACCCTGCTCTCTGGAAGCGAACAGTTGCGAACCTTTCTTGGCAACCCCTTTATTCAGGCTGAGACCAAAAAGGCAGTCATCAACCAAATACTAGGTGAAGGTGCTAACAGCTACTTCCGTAACTTTTTGCTGCTGCTGGTAGATAGACGACGTATTTACTTGCTGGAATCCATTTGCCACCAGTATCTGGCGCTTTTGCGGAAACTGAATCAAGCGGTATTAGCAGAGGTCATTTCTGCCGTTCCCCTCTCAGAAGCGCAACAGCAAGCAGTCACAGAAAAGGTCATAGCAATGACCAATGCTCGATCTGTAGAACTAGACGTCAAGATTGACCGCGACATAATTGGTGGCGTGATCATTAAAGTTGGCTCTCAGGTAATTGACGCCAGTTTACGGGGTCAGCTACGCCGCCTATCTTTGCGCTTAACCAGTTCTTAAATAACTGGGCAATGGGCAATGGGCAATGGGCATTGTGATAATTCCCCCTGCTCCCTGCTCCCTGCTCCCTACCGCATTCTTTAGTAAATTTTTGAGTTTTAAGAGTAAGTCACATGGCAATTAGCATTAGACCAGACGAAATCAGCAACATTATTCAGCAACAAATTGAGCAGTACGACGACCAAGTTAAGGTGAACAACGTTGGTACTGTCTTGCAAGTGGGTGACGGTATTGCCCGGATCTATGGTCTAGACAAGGTCATGGCAAGTGAGCTATTAGAGTTTGAAGACGGCACAGTTGGCATCGCCCAGAACTTGGAAGAAGACAATGTGGGTGCGGTGCTCATGGGTGAAGGTCTTACGATTCAAGAAGGTAGTACAGTGACTGGCACTGGCAGAATCGCTCAGATTCCAGTAGGCGAAGCCATGATTGGACGAGTTGTGGATGCGCTAGGTCGTCCAATTGATGGTAAAGGAGAAATCAAGTCTACAGAAACCCGGTTGCTTGAATCTCCAGCACCAGGTATTGTGGCGCGACGATCTGTACACGAACCAATGCAAACGGGCATCACAGCTATTGACGCGATGATCCCTATTGGTCGTGGTCAGCGGGAGTTGATTATTGGCGATCGCCAAACTGGGAAAACAGCGATCGCGATCGACACGATCATCAACCAAAAATCAGAAGATGTCGTCTGCGTCTACGTCGCGATTGGACAAAAATCTTCTACAGTCGCAAGCGTCGTGCAAACATTGCAGGATAAAGGCGCGATGGACTACACAGTTGTCGTTGCTGCTAGCGCCAGTGAACCTGCTACCCTACAATTCTTGGCTCCTTACGCTGGGGCAACAATTGCTGAGTACTTTATGTACAAAGGCAAAGCTACTTTGGTAATCTATGATGACCTCTCCAAGCAGGCTCAGGCTTATCGGCAAATGTCTTTGCTACTACGTCGTCCACCAGGACGGGAAGCTTATCCCGGAGACGTGTTTTATATCCACTCTCGCTTGTTGGAACGGGCAGCTAAGCTAAGTGATGAACTAGGCAAAGGTAGTATGACCGCCCTACCAATTATCGAAACCCAAGCAGGTGACGTATCTGCTTACATCCCCACTAATGTGATTTCGATCACTGACGGTCAGATATTCTTGTCTTCCGACCTGTTCAACTCCGGTATCCGTCCGGCTGTGAACCCTGGTATTTCCGTATCACGGGTAGGTTCTGCTGCTCAAACCAAGGCGATGAAAAAAGTCGCTGGTAAGTTAAAGCTGGAACTAGCACAATTTGACGACTTACAAGCCTTCGCACAATTTGCCTCTGACTTGGATAAAGCAACTCAAGACCAATTGGCACGGGGTCAGCGCTTGCGGGAACTGCTGAAGCAACCTCAAAACTCACCACTCTCAGTGTATGAGCAGGTCGCTATTCTTTATGCTGGTCTTAATGGCTACTTAGATGACGTTCCAGCAGATAAAGTCACTACGTTTGCCGTTGGACTGAGGGATTACTTGAAAACCAGCAAACCTCAGTATACTGAATCGGTACAATCGAAAAAAGTACTGGGTGACGAAGAAGAAACTGCTTTGAAAGAAGCAATTAACGAATACAAGAAAACATTTAAGGCAACAGTGTAAAACAGGAGTCAGGAGTCAGGAGTCAGGAGTCAGGAGGAGGCAGCGCGGTCTTGGGGGTTCTCCCCCTATCCCCAGAGGGGGCCCCGAGTCCCCCATGAGCGACTGCCGTTCAGGAGTCAGAAGTTTTTTACGTACTGACTTCTGACTTCTGAATTCTGAATTCTAAAATAAGAGTGACACAATATGGCTAATCTCAAATTCATCCGCGATCGCATTCAGTCGGTCAAAAATACGAAAAAAATCACACAGGCTATGCGGCTGGTGGCGGCTGCTAGAGTACGTCGGGCCCAAGAACAGGTGCTGTCCACCCGTCCCTTTGCTGACCGCTTAGCACAAGTGCTATACGGTTTGCAAAGTCGTCTGCAATTTGAAGACGCAAACCTACCTTTACTGAAAAAACGGGAAATCAAGTCAGTGGGGTTACTGGTCATTTCAGGCGATCGGGGTTTGTGTGGCGGCTACAACAATAACGTGATCAAGCGTGCTGAAAACCGCGCTAAGGAACTTCAGGCTGAAGGTGTCAACTATAAATTTGTGCTGGTGGGACGCAAAGCTATCCAGTACTTCCAACGCCGCAACCAGCCGATCGATGGTACTTACACTGGCTTAGAGCAAATTCCCACAGCAGCAGAAGCCTCTGACATTGCTGACCAACTACTTTCTTTGTTCCTGTCGGAAGGGGTAGACCGAATTGAGCTCATCTACACCAAATTTGTCTCCTTGGTCAGTTCTCGCCCCGTAGTGCAAACCTTGCTACCTCTTGATACCCAAGGTCTAGAAGCACAAGATGACGAAATTTTCCGTTTGACAACTCGTGGCGGTCAGTTTGAAGTCACACGAGAGAAAGTGACTACAGAAGTCCGCGCTTTACCCCGCGACATGATTTTTGAACAAGACCCAGTGCAAATTCTAGATTCTCTACTACCTCTGTACTTAAGTAACCAGCTTTTGAGGGCGCTGCAAGAATCTGCTGCTAGTGAACTAGCCGCCAGGATGACAGCCATGAGTAATGCCAGTGAAAACGCTGCTGAACTCATTAGCAGTCTGACACTTTCTTACAACAAAGCCCGACAAGCTGCTATTACCCAAGAAATCTTAGAGGTTGTTGGTGGTGCTGAGGCGTTAAGTTAAGAGTTGTAGAAACGAATTTGCCAACTAAATTACAGCAATTTTCAGGTAATTAGACCACATTGACCACATCCGTAGGGGCGCAAGGCATTGCGCCCTTACAACGCATTTTCTGATTCTTTATTCCCTGCTCCCTGCTCCTTGCTCCCTGCTCCCTTTTTTTGTCATTTATGACCCAAACTATACATAAACTAGTAACATTCGATAAATTTATTGCTTGGTATCCACAGAACACAGGGAAACGCTATGAGTTGCACGATGGAGTAATTGTTGGAATGCCACCATCTAAAGGTGATTTTGACTGTCGAGCAAATTTTTCAAGCTGCCTCCTACTAGTTGCATTTTCTAAAATAGCGTACTATAATCGGAGGGTGTATCTCATGGGGCTTTAACGGTTTCGACGTGGTGGCGAAAGCTGCTCTGTGATTCAGGTCGAGAGCGAGTCGTCTCTCGTAAATCAAAGACTCAAACAATTGTAAATGCGAACAACATCGTATCATTCAAGCGCGTGGCAGTAGCTGCCTAATAACCTCTAATCAGGTCCGCTTGTCTATAGTTTGACTCCGTTAAGGACTATAGACCAACCCCAACGGACGCTCTAGCAAGAGTTCTCTGGTTGGCTTGCTAGCTAAGATTCAATCAGAGCATCCTACCGTTCGGGATAAAGAACGTTCCCCGCCTTGAGGGTCAGAAGGGCTAAACCTGTGAATGAGTGGGGGGTCAATACCCATTGCGGACATGGGTTCAACTCCCATAAGCTCCATATATAAAACACTAGTACATTCATCTGAGAAACTTATATGCAGATGGATGTCTTTTTTTTTAGTGCGATTGGGGACTCTGGCTTAACGTCTGTGGCTGTCTTACAGGGGAGTGTCAAGACCTTGTGTTAGGTCTTACAAGGGTTGCACTTGGGGCGTTAAGAGTAGGAGGTACATAATTTCTTGTAGGAGAGAGGCTATGCCCATTTTGCTGGCTGTTGGACGCAGGTGGTAACGTTGTTTGCGTCTTTTCTTTGATAAAAAATGCCTCTTGTGGTGGAACTGACATAACTTCAACTTGTTGAGCTTCTCCAGCATTTGCCCGAGTATAACCTCCAAGCAAGAGCGAGAGGAAGAGCGTTGTTAAGGTTAACTTGAGAAAGCCAGGGGTGTTGAATTTAGGTTGAGTTGGCAAAGAGTTATTCATAGTTGTCAGTGGTTATGTAAATAAAAATACAGATCAGTTCAAGTAATGTGTTCCGTGAAATCTAATCTGTATGTAGATACACTGGGAGTTGCAGTGATTTCGGAAAGAACTGAAAAAATTATCAAATAGAAGTCAGGACTGTACGTTTGCTCCTCCATTGAAGGGTAAGAGGAATTAATCCTTTGCGTAGATCTATGGCGTATCTTTTAAGAATTGTGTAGGATTCCCCGGACCGCCGCCTCATAGCTCTTGCAGAAATGCCGGATAACTGTTTGAATGAGGAAACAGGTTTTCCTGGAGTCAACGTCTGAATCAGGTTGTTTCAATTTAGACCTTATTGGCAATGATCTGAAAAGTGACAAATATATTACGCTCCCTCTCAAATAGATCCCTGCAATCCATAACGAGTGTGTGGGATTTCTTTCCAATTTTGAAATACTCTCTTAATAGAGGGAATGCTCCAAATGAAAAAGCTACTGATCCTGTTTGTTGTTCTGTTTGCTGTCCTAGGGAGCACTGTAGTGCTTCTCGCGGACTTCCATAATAAGGGAATCCCTAAGCCAGGCACCGTAATCGATGAAGCTATGCAGGTGGGCCGTACTGCGGCGAGTCTGCCGAGTTCGGAGAACGACTACCTGCGCGACATGGACTACGGTATCACTAAAGATCCGGAAAAGGTACGAGCCGCCCTTGAGCCTTACGTGCCGGGCATCACGGCGGAAGCTGCTGTCAAGGCGGCTGTGCGCGGACGCAATAACTGGGTCATCTGGACCGCTGGTAACGACGCCCTTTGGGATGAGCTTTCGCGAGCGAGCTTTGGCAACCTCGATTTTCTGAAGACCGTGTCGAGCCACGAGGCGCTCCCCAACAAGAGGTCGAACCGCTGGTCATACCTGGGCCTAGTCAACGAACCCTGCTTCAAGGAGGCGACCGGCCCTAGGTCAGATCGCTATGGACTCTGGCTCGACGAGCGCATCAACAGTCCAGAATGCCCACCCGACCCTTTTGAAGACGAAACCAAATATCCCGGTATCGAGATAGGTGCCCGCGGCAAGGATGGCCTGCCGGTTGGCTCCTATTATGGCTACGCCTCAGGCGTGGTTGGCCTGCGCCTTTTCCCAAATCCGAAATTTGACTCCGCAGCCCAGAAGAAATGGGATCCTGTGCGTTTTTACAACGACGAGAAGTACTACAACGACAAGAACTTAGTAAAACCCTATCGGGTCGGTATGACCTGCGGCTTCTGCCACGTCGGTCCCAATCCCACCAAGCCGCCGGAGAATTTCGAGGAGCCCAAGTGGGAGAACCTGAACTCGAATGCGGGGGCGCAATATTTCTGGGTTGACCGCATCTTCAAGTTCAACAAAGACGATAGGGATTTCATCTACCAGCTCTTCCATACGTCTCGACCGGGTGGGCTCGACACCTCCTTAGTCTCTTCCGATCAGATCAACAATCCGCGCACCATGAACGCGGTCTATGAGCTCGGCGCACGCCTGGCGATGGCCCAAAAATGGGGTAAGGAAGAGCTCAAGGGCGGCGAGCTGAACAACAAGCAATTCAACGACTTCGTGTCCCCAGCCGGGCCTCTGCCGGCGGACAGTCCGCTCAATGGATTCTACGACAAGCCCCACGTCTTGACCCCACGGGTGCTCAAGGATGGCTCTGATTCCACTGGTAGCCTAGCAGCGCTCAATCGCGTCTACGTGAATATCGGTCTTTTCAGCCAAGAGTGGCTGTTGCACTTTATTCCGTTGCTCGGCGGTGCTAACATTACACCATTCCCGATAGCCACCGCTGCCAAGAATTCTGTCTACTGGAATGCCAATACCCTGCAGACACCCGATCTCGCCCTCTTCTTCCTGGCAGCAACACCACCCGACCACCTGAAGGACGCTCCTGGTAGTGAGAATTACCTGAGCAAGGACGAAAAGGTGCTCACGCGGGGCAAAGAGGTTTTCGCCCAGACCTGCGCCCGCTGCCATTCTAGCAAGCTTCCCGAGAAGGCCTTCACGAACTTCTTCCCTGACAAAGGCTGTGTCAACTCGAATTATCTTACTTGCTGGAACAGCTACTGGAACTGGACCAAAACCGACGAATTCAAGGAAGAAATGAAGAAGATCGTCCTGGCGCCGGACTTCCTCGACAACAACTACCTGTCGAACGATTTGCGGATACCGGTCACTCTGCTGGAAACCAACGCCAGCAGCCCCCTAGCCACCAACGCGATCGCCGGCGACATTTGGAACGACTTCTCCTCGAGTTCCTACAAGGAATTGCCTTCGGTGGGTACGATCACTGTCCACCATCCTTATACTTTGGAGCCTCGCCAATACGTCATGCCAGGTGGCGGTCGCGGTTATACCCGGCCCGCCTCGTTGGTCAGCGCCTGGGCAACGGCACCATTCCTGCTCAATAACTCCCTCGGCGAGTTCGACGAGGCGGGTACGGTCGAGGGCCGCATGAAGTCCTTCGACAGCAGCATTACCGAGCTGCTGTGGCCAGAGAAGCGTAAGGGCAACAGCGAATTCCTCACCGCCTCAGGCAAGATGGCTCCAGGCTGGATCGACCGCACCACCGCCACTAGCCGCCTCAAAATTTCCGTCGGCTTCCTGCCGGATTTCCTGCGACCGCTGATGGGCTTCTTCAGCACCTGGTGGCCTAACGTCTTCAGTGAGGACGGCATCAGCGTCGGGCCAATTCCTAAGGGTACGCCGATCAACTTGCTGTCGAATATCGACCTCCAGAAGCAGGACAAGCTGATCAAGCTCGTGCCGCAGATCATCCACGACTTCACCAAACTGCCCAACAACCCGACTGACGAAGATGCCAAGAAGGTTTTCAGCAATCTGGTTGAGCCTCTGCTCGAGGTCAGTAAGAGCCCGGACTTCGTGATCAACCGTGGCCACTATTTCGGCACCGATTACCTTCCCGCAGCGGAAGGTGAGACCGCGCTTTCGGACAGCGACAAGAAAGCGCTCATCGAATTCCTGAAATACTTCTAGCGTATCCGCTCAATAAATCGGGGCAGATTACCATATTGGAAATGATTTTACGCCATTTGAAACCTGTCGCTGAGGGATTTACCCCGAATTATTGAGCGTTTACCTTCTAACCTAAGTAGGGTATACATGATGACAGACCCCGAATACGAATACGTGGTGGTAGGTTCAGGCGCAGGCGGCGGCACGGTGGCTGCCCGCCTCGCCGAGCTCGGCCACAAGGTGTTACTGCTCGAGGCAGGTGGTGATCCTCTCAAGCTGCAAGGGGCCGACCCGCTGAATCCTAAAGAAAATCGCTTGCCGGCAGATTACCATGTGCCGGTTTTCCACCCATTCGCGTCGGAAAACGAGGCGATGAAGTGGGATTTCTTCGTGCGCCACTACACTAACGACGAGCTGCAAAAGAAGGATCCGAAATTTACTGAGGAATGGGACGGTCAGAAGGTCAACGGCGTCCTTTACCCACGGGCGGGCACCCTAGGCGGCTGCACTTCCCACAACGCCCAGATCACCGTCTACCCCCACAATGAAGACTGGGATTTTGTGGCTCTGCTCACTGGCGACAGCTCGTGGTCCGCAGACAACATGCGCAAGTATTTTGAGCGCATGGAGCGTTGTGACTATCGGCCAATTTGGCGCTTTTTCTCGAAGTTTGGCTGCAATCCCAGCCGTCACGGCTTTAACGGCTGGTTCCAAACCGAGGTGGCTTTCCCCACTAAAGTGCTCGCCAAAGACAAGAAGCTGCTCGAGACCATCGCCAAGTCGCTGGAAGAGGCCTTCGAGCACAACGATCAGGTCTTAGAGCGTCTCAAGTGGGGCGTCGAGGGTAAGGGCGATCCCAACGACTGGCGGCTGGTGAAGGAAAATGCTATCGGCGTTCGCTATCCACCACTCGCTACCCGAAACCATGCCCGCCACGGATCTCGGGAAAGGGTGATGGAGGTGGCCGAGAGATATCCCGACCGGCTGAAGGTGGAACTCGATGCCCTGGCCACGCGGGTGATCTTCGACGATCAGAATCGGGCTATCGGTGTAGAGTACCTGAAGGGGGCAAAGCTCTACAGAGCGCACAAGAACCCGAGCCAGGATTCCGGCGAAAAACGCGAGGTTCGCGTTTCACGCGAGGTGATCCTCGCTGGTGGTGTCTACAACACGCCGCAGTTGCTCAAGCTCTCAGGCGTCGGTCCCCGCGAGGAACTTGAACGTTTCGGCATCCCGGTGCGGGTCGATCTTCCCGGCGTCGGCACCAATATGCAGGATCGCTACGAGATCGGTGTGGTGAACCGGATGAACTTTTGCAACTGGGAAGTGCTCAAAGGCGCGACATTCTCGACTGGCGATCCGCAATACCAGATGTGGGAAAAGTACCGCGACGGGGTCTACACCAGCAACGGTGCCATATTGGCCGTGATCAAGCGTTCGGTCAAGGAGAGACCGCTGCCGGATCTGTTCATTTTCGCCTTGCTCGGCCTTTTCAAGGGCTATTTCCCGAACTACTCGCAGCTGTTTCCTGAGAACCTCAATTACCTGACGTGGGCGGTTCTTAAGGCCCACACCAACAACTCGGCGGGCACGGTGACATTGCGTTCGCCTGATCCACTCGACGTGCCGCAGATCGATTTCCATTATTTTGAGGAAGGCAACGACCCCAAGGGAGAAGATCTCAAGTCGGTGGTGGAAGGCATTAAATTTATCCGCCAAATGACCGCGCCGCTGATCGAGAATGGGACGATCGCCGAAGAGGAGTTGCCGGGCAAGCACGTACAAACCGACGAACAGCTAGCCGAATTCGTCAAAAACAACGCCTGGGGTCACCATGCCTCCTGTTCCTGTCCGATCGGAGATCGCTCCAAGGGCGGGGTGGTCAATGGCGATTTCGAGGTACACGGCACCAAAAGTCTGCGCATCGTCGATGCCTCGGTCTTCCCGAAGATCCCCGGCTTTTTCATCGTCTCCTCGGTCTACATGATCGGCGAAAAAGCCGCCGACGTGATTTCCCAGGCAGCCAAAAAATAGGTAGTCCCTACAAACATCACCAACTCAGTCGTTAATATCAAATTGCGTTTCTAGTCCAATATAAAACTTGTAGATTTCACTTAGGGGCAAAATAAATCCTTCCTGCAAAGCTTTCCATAACGCTGTAGCTGTTTCTATCGCAGTCGCCAAGATGATTATAAGAAGGGGTTCAATCCCCTTCTTAGTTAAAATTTACTAGATGAGAAATTGTTTCACTTCACACCAACTGAGTAACTGCGATTACAGATGCGATAGAAGGCTACTCTTTATACTTAACACTAGGGTTGCTGAATCGAGGAATTAACAACTGGATAAAATTTTCATCCCGCTTCCCTCAATCCATCCCACGGTCAAGTCGCTTCGCTCCAATTCAAAAACGGTCATGCAAAGTCCTTAACAATTACTGAGGGGGGCCTTTAACAAAGATGGAGTAAGTGCGATTGCTAGAGGTAGAAAAAACAGTCTCAGTAGCTCCAGAAGCTGTAAAAAGAACTTTTCCAGTCAAATTGCCCAAATCGAGCGGACCGTTATCGACAGTGAGAGCTATTTACGGGCATTTTTTTTAGAAAAAATTGACCCTCAACCGCCTCTACGTTCGCTCCTGATTGAAGGGCAAGAGGATTAATGCCTTGTCGATGAGTATGGCATTATCTATGAAGCAATGAATATTCTACCAGACAACCTTAAAGTTGATGTAACCGTTCAGGGGGGTAGCGGCTATATCGGGCCTTAGTACCCTCAGTAGTCTGAGTAGCATAACTAACTATTACTTTCGAGAAGCGAGTGACAACATTAATCTATGGTGAAACCAGATCAAGCTCAGCTTTGAGAGTGGCGTATCCCCAATCTAACCACGGGAGTAACGCTTCAATGTCTGTGGTTTCTACCGTAGCCCCGCCCCAAATCCTCAGTCCTGGAGGTGCAGCACGGTAAGATGCAATGTCAAAAGCTACGTCCTGCTTCTCTAGAAGCTTTGCTAGTTTTTGCACGTATTCTGCTTGCTGTTGTGAACTTAAGGTAGTAAACGAAGCATCGACAATCTTTAGACAGATGGATGTACAAGAGCGAAGTTCTGGTTTCTCGGCTAAAAAACCTACCCAACTACTTTGCTCAACCCAGTTGACAATTGTTGCAAGGTTTGCTTCACTGCGGCGAATCAACTCTGGAAGTCCGCCGATACTTTCTGCCCATATTAACCCGTCGATCGCATCTTCTACACACAGCATCGACGGTGTGTTGATCGTCTCGCCCTTAAAAATACCTTCAATGAGTTTGCCTTTTTGTGTTAGGCGGAAAAGTTTTGGCAGAGGCCAAGCAGGTTGATAGCTTTCGAGGCGTTCCACTGCACGGGGCGAAAGTACAATCACACCATGTTGTGCTTCTCCACCCAATACCTTTTGCCAGGAATAGGTCACTACATCCAACTTATCCCAAGGTATATCCATAGCGAACACAGCAGATGTAGCATCACAGATAGTAAGTCCAGTACGGTCTGCCCTGATCCAGTCGCCATCAGATACCCTGACACCGGAGGTTGTACCATTCCACAAAAACACGACGTCTCGACTAAAGTCAACTTCATCTAGGTTGGGTAAACTGCCATAGGGTGCCTTCACTAGACGTACATCAGGCAACTTTAATTCATCAACAACATCTTTAACCCATTCCTGACCAAAGCTTTCCCATGCCAAGATATCAAGGGGACGTTGTCCCAGGAGCGACCATAACGCCATTTCAACTGCACCTGTATCGGAAGCAGGAACGATACCCAAGCGATAGTCAGAAGGAACACCGAGAATTTTCTTAGAGCGTTCAATAACTTCTGTTAACTTAGCTTTGCCAGCGCTAGCGCGATGAGAACGACCAACACAAGCATTTTTCAGATTTGCCACACTCCAGCCGGGACGCTTCGCGCAAGGCCCAGAAGAAAAATGTGGAATGTGTGGCTTTGTTGTTGGGGGTGTAAGATGATTTGACATGAATTTAGTGTTGGTGTGCGGTATCTGTTGGGTGCTGGCTTAAATGATACCTTACCGCAACCCTGAAAGCTATGTCAAAAGTGATTTCAGCACTTTGATGAATGGTGAACCTCAGTCTTACCGTTGTTCTGGATCACAACAGAGCGATCGCACTGTTGCTGTTGACTACCATTGTCGCTGCTGTGCTGTTCTACCTGAGTTGTTTGTTGTTGCTCCGCCACTGGTGCCGCTGAACAAGCGTTTAGACTTATGACAAAAAGAGTGAACAAAGCAATAGATGAAAGAAATTTGTACATAGTTTATGTTGCTCCAAAAATGGTTTTTCTCAATATAAAATTCCAGATCATGCAGGAATAATTGAGTATAAACCCACACTGATAAACAACAGTATGGCAGGCTTGAAGTCACTAAAACTTGTTAGCTATTAGTTATTGATTTTCTTCAAGCCTATTAACAAAAGCTAACATATTTATGTTTTATTGTGCCTACCAACTTCTAACTTTACCCTTCATTTTTGTCCATTATCTGGTTTTGACCCAAAAGCGCGGGCAAAGATTGAACCAACCGAAGTTACCGCACTCAACAAGCCCTTTGTCCGCTAAAGAAAAGTCGAAAATTACGCGACTTGAATGCATGTTCGTCCGCAGGGTAAGCGCCTGGAATGGGAATTTAAATTTAGCCCTTAGAAACCAGATGTTGAGTGTATTAATGCGGACTGTTGTTGCCAAAGGATCAAAAAACCGCTAATAATGATAAAGAAAATCATAATTTGTCGGAAGCGTCGCTCGCTCATTTGTTCCAGAACCAGCTGACCCAACCAATTACCAGGGATAGCAGCAATACCAATGATTACGCCGTACCCAAGATAGGGCAGGGTCAAAACGCCAAAGACGGCATACGCAATTATTTTGACGATATGAATTGTCCCCCGAGTCATTGCTTGTGTAGCCAGTAACTCTTCTTTTTCCAGACCGTAATTGAGGTAAAGTGGCGCAAGCAATGGTCCGGCACCACCCATAATTCCAGAAAGAAAGGCATAAATAAAACCACCAGGGAGAAAATACCAGGCGGCGACAGGGAAAGACTTGGTCTCCTTTTTGATCATGGAGTTGATCCCGAAAACTATCAGAAATAATGCGACTATGATGCTCAACCACTCTAAATTGAGTTTAGTCAAAGTGAAAGCACCCAAAATTGAACCGACCAGGGCACCAGGTAATTCCCACCGAATAATCTGCCAATTAATCCTCTGTCTATAGGCAAAAGTGCGCTCAATATTGCCAAACATGCATCCAATGGTAACGACTGGGGGGATAGCTGCTGCCCCTAGCATCAAACCTACGATGGGGATTAAAATCAAAGAACTGCCACCACCTGCTACGGAGCTGACAAACCAGCCTAATGCACTTGCTAAGCACAACGAGACAAAAATCATATTAGTTCCTTTATACTTTTCTTTAATTATTGCTAGCAAATTACAGAGAAAATAGTGAAAAGCCTTTAACTCTATCTTAAAACTGAATATTATTAAGTATAAAATTAATAAATTTGATTTTAATCAAGCATTAAAACTCTATCGTAAGAATACAGGAGCCAGAATACAGGAGCCAGAATAGTTTTTGAATCAGGATTAGAACAGGAGGAATCCGAGCAGATGAAGACAGATGCCGATACCAAATTCTGACTCCTGACTCCTGACTCCTGACTCCTGACTCCTGACTCCTGACTCCTGACTCCTGACTCCTGACTCCTGACTCCTGACTCCTGAACTCAATTCAGCTTAGATAATTTTCTTCTGACTGAGTTTACTGACTTCAGCAATCACGCCATCAAGTCCACTGTTGCCATAGATAATGAGCAACCGTTCGGCAGATAGGTAACTGAGGACAGGGTTACGAAATCGACTGATGTAGGTTGTTGTATCTTGAGGATCGTAGCCAAACTGAGGAGCGATCGCACTCAGCAGTTGCTGATCGATCGTGATAGCCGGAATTGTCAGAACAAAATCGGCATCCGAAAGATTATGCAAGGCATACTCAGCCAGTAAGTTAGTTTGCGATGGATCAGCCGCCAAGAGATCGAAACTGCTAAGCTTGCGCACCGGAGGTAGACGCAGATGGTTTTGATGATCTATGAACAAGTACCCTTTCGCAACAGGGTCAATTTGAGCCAGGATTGCGGCAGCACGTAACCAGTTAACCACCTTGTACTCATTGCCCAGAGTAGGCGCAGAGTGGGCAGAAGCCTGAGTGATCACCAATTCAGGAGGTAAACCGCGCTTCATTGACTCTGCCAAACCGATGATGTGATGACCACCAGTCCTAGAATCGCCCGATGCGCCATAGTTGTCAGTTTGACCGTTGCCACCGAAGCTCAATTCCTGAAACTCACTGCCGTCAGCATTCCACTGAAAGACGATAGGCTTAGCCCAATCATGCCAAATCGGAGCAGCAGAAAGCAAGTCATCACTGATGTAAATGTCTGAATTCCGATTGTTATTAGACGGGTTGATGATTGGTAGCCCATCACTGCGACTTTGACCGTAGATGAGTCGATAGTTAGTGGCAAAGCCCAAGCTGCTGAGGTTATTAAATGATTCATGCAATGGAAGCCCACCTGGGTAGGCGTGGTGACTGTTATTACCGCTTCCGGGGGCAGCGAAAAATGGTTGGGGAAGTTGGGGACAGGCACTGCCATCCTCCAGAACTGGGGGGAAAACCCCAGCTATCAGCCCACCGGGAAAGGTACTATTAACAGTGGTATCTACCAAGCCAGCCTGTATCAACTGCTGCAAGATGACCTGCTTCTGGCTATCAGTCACCCCAGCTCTATGGGTAATACAGGTTTTGCGGTTATTAATCGCATCAAGTGTAACGCTTCTGAGACTGGCAGTTTTAATTTGCTTAGTTTGATGCACCAGGAACTCTTGGGCTGACTGTACCAGGGGGGAATTTTGAGCAATATTAATGGCATCAGCATTGCCTGCTCCCGGCGTAGTCTGGTTCTGACTAGTGGCAGGGACATTACCTGTCTCCTGCGCCCATAAAGGCACGGCTAAAAAAACTAAGCTCAAGCCTAAAGTTACTAACAACACTAGACGAGCGAATTTCATCTTGTCTACTCCTAAGGATGTGGCAGTCGCCCATCAGAGGCAACCGCCAGTATCTTAAGATGCTAAGGTTAACCTTAGTATAAGAATTAGGGTTCTTCAGCTTATGACCTACATTCCGCTTCCAGGTTAAGTCCTGTTTTTGTCAGACAACCTTTACATGCTGATCATACGTTCATAGCTTCTGCTTAACCTAATACCTGTAAATTGTGCCTAGTAGTCTCTCAAGATTAAGTTGATGGGTAGTGCGAGCGAGACGCTCACACTACCAACCCATCAAAATGAATTTGACAGACCACTAGTAAGAGTTCACAATCTCAGTCAGCTTTCTCCAATGAACCAAGATAAATCTTCCACGACACGACCCACACGTCGGCCCATGCTGACCATAGCAAGCCTGCTGATGCTTCTTCCTGCCGCCTATGCAGTTGGAAGCTTTTTGACTGCAAAAGCAGCGGTAGCTGAAAGCATCAACCACGTCTTTGTCATAGACATGGAGAACCACAACTTCGTGCAACCAAGCGACGACACGAGTGCGCCTGGACAAATCTTTAACAATCCTGCTGCCCCTTATATCAACAGCCTCATTACCCCCGGAAATCCCAACGCGGCTCACGTTTCTTACGCCAGCGCCTACCATAACGTTCTAGCTACACCTTCGGGCGATAACCCAAGCATCCATCCATCTGAACCCAACTACATTTGGCAGGAAGCCGGCGACAACTTTGGCGTGTTGAACGACAATGATCCCTTTGTGAATCCCGGCGGCACTAACCAAGATGCCCCAAGCCTCAGCGGGCTGCTTCAGGAAGCTGGCATATCCTGGAAGTCTTACCAAGAGGATATCGACCTCACCAGCGACCTGAGCGCGGTTCTGCCAAAGGATCAGTGGACTGTTCCTTTAAGCAGTTTCAGTGGCACCTTAGATACCTACACTAACCCCTACAACGGTAGCCACCAGTATAACTTCGCAGCCAAACACGACGGTCAGTTATTTTTCACCGAGACGAACGGTGGCAATGACCCAACCCCCTCAAATCCTCAGGTTTCCCACTATGCACCGCTACAACAGTTGCAAACTGACCTCAAGAACAACACTGTTGCCCGGTACACCCTCATCACCCCTGACCAGTACAACGACATGCACACGGCGTTGACTAATGGCTTTACCTACAATGGAGTGAATTACACTGGGGATCTGGCGGCAATTGCCCAGGGAGACAATTTCCTTTCCAAGATCATTCCGGAGATCATGGCTTCCAAAGCTTACAAGAATAATGGCGCGATCATTATTTGGTTCGACGAAACCGAAGGGACGAACGCAAACGACTTTAGCCACACCCTGACCGAGATCGTGATCTCGCCATTGGCTAAGGGTAACGCATACCAAAGCACCCTGAATTACACCCACTCGTCTGACTTGAAGAGTTGGCAGGAACTCTTTGGTGTGTACGCACCAGGAGGCGGATTCTTGGGTGATGCGAACACTCCAGGAACCAACGATCTCTCCGATCTATTTAAGCCTGGTGCTTTCAACAGCAGCCAAAGATACTCCCATCATTTCCGCAAGTCCTTCTATCATGTAAATTAATACTCCCCCATCTCTAAAGGGGAAGGGGATTCTGTAAGAAGTTGACAGTTGACAGTTGACAGTTAACTGTCAACAATGACTCAAGATTTAGCCCAAATGCGAAACCAAACTTTAGATGATACGGATTTACGCGATCGCTTTGCTCCCCTTTTTGATCACAAGGCTGATGGCAGAAAGGTTTATGACTATGCCCTAGAGGGACTACGGGGACTGGCGGCACTTTGGGTTGCCTATTCCCACATCTTTTTTTATGAAAAAATGCTTGATCCAGCTTATCACCCAACTTTTCCCTTGGGTTTCTTTTTTAATGCAGCTCATGGCGGGATTCTCATCTTCTTTACCCTCTCTGGCTATGTAATTGGCATAACTAACCAATTGCCTTTTTCCCGATCCAATGCCATCCGTTATTTATTAAGACGGTTTATTAGACTTTATCCCATCTATTTAGTTGCGATCGCCTTGGGTGTACTTGCCGTCCCCACAGCCACTTGGAAAACGGTTCTTGGCAATTTATTCTTTTTGCAAGCGGGAGTATCGGCGTTGCTTCCAGGCAATGGGGTGTTATGGACACTGCATTATGAAGTGGTTTACTACATCATTTTTCTGGGAGTTTGGTATTTCCGTCCCAAAGTTCTGTCATTGATTATCGGTTCATTCGCAGTTGCCTGTTTATCTATTTTTATTCCTATTTTCCCGACAATTGTTTCCGGCTATGCCGCAGGTTGGCTGTTTTGGCTATTTGGACTTTGGCTAGCTTGGAAAAAACCGCGATCGCAAGCTTTCACAAAAATTCCCCTATTAAGTTATCTCCTACTTTACATAGCCACGGACAAATTAGATATTGGTAAGGTTTTACTCAACGATTTTGGTCTAGCTACAAGCAGGCTGGCAGAAATTAGCATTAGCGATTTTGTCTACTTCCCACTTTGCGCTCTCCTATTTGCATCCCTCACCCAAAGAAAGTTGCCTCATGCACGTTGGTATGCGACAATAGCAATCACGTTACCCCTTGCCCATAGTGTTTATCTACTTGCATCTGGCAGACTCATTGGCAACGAAACTTGGTTGATTGCAGTTGCCCATTTAGTTCTAGGATTAGCTCTCTGGCGCTGGCAAGTCAGCCCTAACATACTCAAGCATCTTGCATTTTTTGGCAGCATTTCCTACGGCATCTATGTTTTTCATATGCCAATTCTAAATTTCATGCACAGATTGTCAATATTTAGCGGCTCACCAATCACTTTTACAATTCGCGCCTTGATTTGGGCGGGACTAACGATCATGACTGCTTACCTTTTAGAACTAAAAATACAACCAATCATCAAACGCTGGTTTCAAAAAAAAGTGCTTGGTCATATCTAGAATGGGGTGTGGGGGAAGATCAAAGACGATCAGTAGTGTGAGCATCTTGCTCACGTGTAGTACAAGCGAGCAAGATGCTCGCACTACGAATTTACCCTCATTGGGATGCTCCCTAAAACAACTGCACCCTGTTAGAGGGAAGGCATCCCCATATTTATACCCTACACCCTACACCCTAACCCCTACAACCTTTTCATGACTGATTTAACATCAAAAGCTTCACCTGATTTTATGGCTGTACTCTTCCAGGCTACGGCTGTGTATCGAGGAAAGAAGGTTGAACGTCCTTCTGCAAGTGTCGTAGTCAATGCGTTGTTACAAGCCGAAAAAACTACGAAGCAGCAACGGTTAACATATCCCTTTGAATCCTTACTTGGTCAATGGCAACTTTGCTTTACAACTGGAACTCGTAAAGCCAAAAAACGAGGGGGAATTGTGTTAGGCAAAGGTATTTATGTTCCTAAGTTAGCCCTAATCAAGATTTCTTTTAGTACTACGTCACAAGCTAGCGAAATCGGCAATTCGGTTCAACTAGGTTCCTTATTGTTGAAACTCACGGGTCCAGCGCAATATTTAGGTAAAAAGAATTTATTGGCGTTTGATTTTACCCAAATGCAAATTAGTCTGTTTAGTCAGATTATTTACAATGGTCAGATTCGAGGTGGTAAAATTAAAACTGTTGACTTTTACAACCAGTCTATCACAAAACTACCCTTTTTCGGATTTTTTTTGGTGACAGAAAACTTCATTGCAGCTCGCGGTCGAGAGGGTGGATTAGCACTCTGGATTCGAGAAATCTAATGATGCCCACTCCCCACTCCCCACTCCTAACTCCTAACTCTAAGATTATGCCCACATCCTCTGCAAACAAACCATCTGCTCAGCTACCTATTGGAGTCGCTGTGGTAGGTACAGGATTTGGTCAAAAAGTTCATATTCCAGGATTTCAAGCTCATCCGCGTACAAATGTCGTTGCTGTATATCACCGAGACTTAGATCAAGCCAAGGCGATCGCACAATCCCACAATATTCCTCAAGCCTGTGAAACAATCGCAGATATCGTGGAATTACCAGAAGTGCAAGCTGTCAGCATTTCTACACCACCATTTTTGCATTATGAAATGGCAAAAATGGTTCTGGAAGCTGGGAAACATTTATTACTAGAAAAACCTATAACTTTAAATGTAGCCCAAGCAAAAGAACTTTATCAACTAGCACTCTCAAAAGGCGTTGTTGCGGCTGTAGACTTTGAATTTCGCTTTGTCCCAGGATGGCAGCTTGTTGATGAACTGTTATCACAAGGCTATGTGGGTTCTAAGCGACTGATTAGAATTGATTGGTTAGGTTCTTCCCGTGCTGATGCTAAACGTCCGTGGAATTGGTATTCACGTCAAGACCAAGGAGGCGGTGCATTAGGGTCTTTAGGTTCCCACACCTTTGATTATGTTCACTGGCTATTTGGTCCTGTACGGAGATTAAGTGCTCATTTTAGTACCACGATTCAAGCGCGACTAGACCCCGTGACTGGGGAATCACAGCCAGTGGATAGTGATGACACCTGTCTGTTGATGCTAGAGTTAGCAGATGGTACACCCTGTCAGGTTTCCATCAGTGCGGTGGTTCATGCATCACGGACTCACTGGTTAGAGGTTTATGGCGATCGCGGTACTTTAGTTTTGGGAAGCGAAAATCAAAAAGATTACATACACGGATTCCGTGTTTGGTATTCTCAACCAGGTAAACCTTTGACTGAGATCGAAATTCCAGATAGGTTACTATTTCCCAAAAATCATGCTGATGGTCGCATCTCTGCATTTATTCGCGTCATAGACCAATGGGTGCAAGGAATTGAGCAGGGTATAACGATAGTTCCATCCCTGCGAGAAGGGGTTTATTCCCAGTTGTTGATGGATCTCTCACAAGAATCAAATAATACATCTAATTGGGTCAATATACCATTATTAGAAGAATTTCTTGCCAACTCGTAAGGTACAATAGTGTTTTATAACACTAGCAATCACCTAATAAGCTGTTGCGCACTTAATTTGTATATGGGACGTGGGCAAGATGCCCACACTACAATAATTTTACGTTTTCGTCTTATACAATCTAGCGGCGCATCAGCTTATCACCCGATCAGGTGACCCAACTGGATGAATTCTACTGATCGGTTTCTATAGTATTCTGGAAGACAACAAGCAATGAGCAATTAGTCATTAGCTAATCACAACAAATACTCCCACACAAGGCTATGAACAAGCAAGAAAAAGCAAAGATTAAACTAGCATATCAAACAGCGGCAGAACTCGCACATATCATAGCCGTTGGTTTGAGTACAGGAAAACGTCACAAGACGATAGAAGAATTAATTGACGAGCAACAACAGCAATCGTTATGAGAACTGGGTCTTAAAGACGCAAGCACTATTTGTCTACAGAGAGGATACAGTAAAAGCCCTCGGTTTGCCACCGCAGGGCTTTTGCTATTTCTTTCCTCACCTACCGGCGATAGTAGCGATAACCATAAGGATGTACATACCCACCGTGTATCTATAACCGTACGAGCGTATATACCGACGATGGTATCTATAACGGTATGGTCGGAAGAACGTTCTGTTACCTTAATATGGATGAGTTTGAAGCCAAGCTGCTATCAAAGGTGTTTTACTGATGATCAAATGTAGTGCATTAAGCTTTGGATATGGCTTAAGCAGTTCCTTTGGGGGTTGAAAGGGTCCATCAGGCTGTGGGATGTACAAGACTGTAGATGGAGTTGTCCAAAGTTTTGCAGTTTCATCGAATGTACATAGAAGATCGAACACTGCTAGATCAGCCCATGTTAGTGATGGACCAACAAGAAATGGAGAACCTTGATTGTCTTCAATGAGGAGATCAAACCTTTTCAAGTGCATTGGCACAGTTACGGTGAAGTACTCACGTAGACGCTCCACTCTCACTGATACATCCCTCATTTTCATGATTAATCGATTATTCTCCACAATCCGGTCAACATAGCATCCGTAAAAAAGGTCTAGCAGATCTCTCCATGCATCGACCACCATGTCTGATATGGCTGCCTGCACACTGTCTAATGGGTACAATCCTGCTTCTTTTGCCGCATATCGAGCGATCGCACTCGATTGTCCTATGATGGTATTACCAACTTCAAGAGTAGGTAACTGCTCGAAGGGGAGTTTTCCACTATCCCTTGCTTGCTCATATTCCTGAAATGATATTGTTCTATCTTCAAACAGAACATTACCATAAATGAAGATGAGCCGTGGAAGTTCAGCTCTGCCCTTTGCATCATCAAAATACCGTAAGATTGGAGGCGAATTTGTCATTGGTAGCTTTGCTCCTTTTCACTTAAGTCAGTAGTTGTGCATCAAGTTTTAACCCGTCAATAATTTAACCGAAGGTTGATAGTTTCTGGAAGCCACAAGTTCATAACAAACAACATCGCCAACGACTCGTAATCGCTGACCTAGAAATAAGCAAAAACCAACAGGAGCAAATAGAATTAAGTGGATGCAATGAGCATGATATTTATGACGATAACGACGGATTAAATCTTTGGCATCTAACGCCAATGCTACCGCATCAGAGTCTGAGGTAATAATTTGAGATCCAGTACCTGATTCTGGTTCAGCATAAACTACAGCACTGAATGAAACCGGGGAATCTTGTCTAAGTTGTGCTACATCTAATGATGGATCACCAGTGATACCTAATGCGATCAGGAGATGTTCTCCAGGTTCACCATTTTCTTGTACTACCCGGAACTTTGCGTCTGATTGCTGTGCGTCTGATCGCCATAATGCGGTTGATTGTTCTACTCGTAGAGTATATCCTCTAGTATCAGGAAATATAGTACCGATCGCCACTGCTGCTGATAAAGGCAACAATCCTCGCACATCTATGACGACTCTTTCTGGTAGTTGTTCTTGTGCCTTGATCAAATTAGGTCTTAAAATATTATCCCAAGTTGCTTGGTCAGCAATACGGCGAGGCTGAGAGTCAATGTCAAAATGCTCCGTCCAGTCAAGTTCAACTGTTGGGGAATCTCCATAGCTTTGTTTGGGTTTTTTCCAAGCATGGATCCAAAGACTAGGATTCAAATCAAAAGGCTTCTTTTTTAAGACAGGAATATTTGCTTGCTGAATATGTGGTAATGAAATCCGATTGCAACCAAAATAGTAAGCAAACTCATAGTCTCTACCCGCTCCCAGCGCATCATAAAAGCCAATAGTAAATTCAATTGCAGCGCGATCGCCGATAGGCTGATTCATCCCAATTACATAATTAATGTGTTCCTTAATAACTTCCGCTTGCACTTGAGAATAGCAAGCATTAAGTAGAACGCATTCAACCTTGTCTGCAAATAATTTGAATAGCCCAGCTAAGGTCTGATTATCCACAAGAGTAGCCTGACCTATTGCATCTTCTAATACCAGCCCGTTATCTGCATCTCCGTGTCCACAAAAATGAACTATTTGGGGATTATTGTTTGCGATCGCTAGAGATAAATCTCGGTATGTTGTAGCCAAGCATGGTTTCAGCAGATCAAATTCGCTACGTTTTTGTGCTTGTTGTATGGCGTGCTCGATTTCTTTGACTTCTTCTGCTAGCCGCAAATGGGTAGTGTTTCTGGGATTAGCTGCGACTACTAAAATCCGTTTTTTTAACTTTTTGGGCATTGATTTATAAATTTATAAATTTTAAGGAGAAACTCCGAATAAATGTACTTTTCCTTCTATTGTGTTCAAATCTTTAAGAAAATGGCTGCGTATATGATTTTCTTGAGGTGATTTTCCTCCCATAAATAAGCAAACAATCTCTTGACAATCGACTTCTATTTCTTGACTACGGATATTAATTCGCTTAATACTTGCCCAAGAACAATGAGAATTTTCTGCATTGGCTGCACTCCCTCCTATCTCTGGATTAAGTTTATAATTGCGGGGGGGAGTTTGTTCGTAAATCAGGTGCATCCCTTCTCCACGAGTTTCTCGTGCATTAGTTTCCAGCCACTCAAAATCATTCTCATCAATTGGGTTAGCTTCAGGACCAGGAACAGCATAAACAGCACAAGTACGGGGTGAAAATACCTCAGCTTTTAATCCTTGATTTGCATTCATGTTGATTCTATCACCCCAGCACGCTTGCACAGATGCCAACCACTTCTCATAGGTAGTATTCCAAGTTTCTGGATTTGGACGCAAACTGAAGGGTTTTGTCTGTAAAGTTCCTTCGCTGTTGCGATACGGAAGCTTCATAATTAAATGACTTCCTCTCGTTGCAGCTCTGTTATTATTACGATAATGGAAGATATGTAATGGTCGTCGCCAACCTCTACCAACACCACCTGTACTGACTGCAAATTGGATAATTGGGAGAATAATTTTGTCAAGAATCTCCTTTGGTGCTGTAACTTGTAATTTACCTTCCCAAACATAAAAGTAAGGTTCGTTCATTGAGCGATCGCCCCAATTATCTAACTTAGGGATCATGCGGATTTTTATACAACCTTTGTGGGTATGGGGTTCTATAGTTCCCATGAGTTCCCATAAGGTTTTGTGTGCGTTCTCTTTAGACATGACACCCAGAAGAAATCGCAATACCCAAGAACGCAACCAACCGCGCCAATGAGAAGGGCGAAAATCTTGTTTGCCTTGATCAGCACCAGCACAACCTTGGCTGTAAAGTATAAAATCAAAGGTTTTACTACTGGAGTCCTTTTCAACTTGACGCAATTGTGGCGGGACTTTAAAACCGCTAGGTGCTTTAATTTGACCATATCCCGCAGAGGTACGACTCCCAACTCCGTGAATACTAAGTGCTTGTTGCACCCATTCCCAAACTGTTTGTACATCTTCGGGGCTTGCTTTACCAGGAATCCCGCGAATTGCTACTGTCACCGGAATAGTATCTTCACCATCCCCCAAAGTATAAATTGAAATTGGCTTACCTTGCTTGTCATGATAAATCTGAAAATCTTGCTGTGGGTTAACTATATCTAAAACAAGTTTGCTTGGTGTTTCGGGCCATGCATCTAAAAATTCGATTTTGCCTTCTTGTATAAGATTTCCTTTTTGATACCCCAGTAAATCCAACATTTGCTGACGAATGCTAGGACGTTCCATCGCCCATGCACGTACAATTCCGCGAATTGAAGAACCTGGAATATAGCCATTTAGAGGAAGTTCTGGCATTTTATCCAAGTTTTCGTCTAACTGACGTTTATCTTCTGGTCGCCCATGAGTAACGTACCAAGCACCACAAGGTTCTCCTGCGGAAACCATTGTCTCTACATCGGGATGAGGATATGAACCAACTTTACTTCTCCATTGCAGGGTAAAAGTACCTTTCTTGAATAAATTTAACGTTCCTCGCTGTTGATGTTGCTTTTCTAGTAAATTAGCGAGATGATAACCAGTATACATAATTTAAGTTAAAGATTAGAGTATTTATCCCGAATAGGCTCTAGCCCAAAAATTCCAATGATTGGATAGAATCATTGCTTTGCGCCAAGTCGCCATATATTTTTCCGGTTCATCATTTGCCATTTTGACAACCATCTCGCGTAATTCTTCTTCAGAAGGTGGTGCTTCTGGATTGATCAGTTGACCAAGTAGGGATTTCCAGACGGGAAGAATACGCGATCGCACTATTCCTTCTTGAGCGTTTGTTTGGTTGACATAGGCTGCGGCTGATAGTAATCCAAAAACCCGTAAGTGCTGAGAGAGCCTTAAAATTGCGTTTAACTCTTCTTTACTAATTGTAGTGTTCAGGCTGGTTTTAAGATATTTTTGAATATGTTGATGAGCACTCAGGCTCATCTGTTCTGGTTTAACCATGACTCACCTCTACTTGTATAGGTTGATTTGTCTCTACTATGGGTAAAGTATTATTTGTCATCCAGCCTTGTACCCAACCTCGCCCAACATTGGCTTGTCCACCAATTTGAAATAACCCAGATAAAACATTCATCAACAGATTATATTCCTGTGTGGTGACAGGATTATTTTTGTTTAATTTGTAACCCCAAGGATAGTAGAGAATGGTATCTCTAGGAATACAAACGTCTGTCCAGAATATTTCTGCACCACCTTCAGAATCATCATCATCATTTTCATCAGCTTTGTTAATTTTGTTCCGAATCTGCGTCCACAGTGAATGCTCCATTAAGGTTTGAAAATCGCTATCACCAAGGACGACGCGGTTATGATTCCAGGTTGATTTTACAGCATCAGCAAGCGATCGCGGCCAATCTCCTGCTAGTGCGATCGCTTGTTTTTGTTGATCTGTCAGTGGTGAAACCTGTAATAGAGCGTCTGCGACATAATAGCTACCTGCTTGAGTTCCTACTGGATGATTTGGAAAATCGGTGATTGGGAGGTTAGATAGTAGAGCATGGTCGCGGATTAGTGAATGACAGCTGACCCAAGCAAACACATTCCGATTACCCTTCATCGCCATTGTGCGCATCGGAACCCATAGTAAGCGTGCATCACCAAACCAGACCTGATGAACACCCATTTGTCCATCTGCACTTAATTCCTTACCAAATAATTTATTTGCGGCGGTGGGGTCAAGAGAATTTACATCCCAGCGTAAGCTACCTCGCAAAGAAGAACCCGGAATGTAAGGAAAATCCGTGTGGACTTCGCGGACAATATCTAAAATATTTCCTAAATCGCCTTCGCCACCACAATGAATTGGTGCAAGTGTATAAAGATATCCAGTACGAAAATCACTCATTGATTAAATTCCTTGTCCCCATAATAATTTTCCATAATTAAGCTGTTTAAAAGTCTCCAACCATCGTCCACCCTGATCAGGTAATATCCGCTGATTTTCTGGTAGTCTCTGATTAAAGATGTACACTGTTCCTGGTGGGACAAAAGCCCGTTGCGGTAACAGTGCAGATTCTTCCTTTGGTTTGTTATCCTTACGCAATGTCGAGACACCACCCCAGAGTAAGGCTTTATCGGTAGCACAACCTTTTAGCTGTGATTTCCAAGCTTGGGGATAAGCGCTGTATCTTGTTTGTGCAAATAGCGCTAATCCGGGGGTGAGTAGGTAAGCAAAGTTTGATACTTTTGAAAAGCGATCGCTTATGATTGAATGAAGTTGTTCTTGCAATCTAGTGTTTTTGTGTACGGGCGATACTAAAGCTCTATGTCCCTCTCCTCCTAAGCGCACAACGCTTGCTGAAATTTCCTCACTAAACGCCGCCACAAAGCACCATCCATCTTTGAGTCGGACTGCGACTTCGGTAAAGTAGCCATCAGCATCTTTAACTTGTCGTTTGTCGGCTTGCATGTGGATGTGGGGTAAGATTTGCGTCTTCCAAGGATTGTTGTCAAAGTCTTCTTTATGCCAATGTTTTTTACCTTCGAGGTAATCAAATAGTGCTTCGGCTTTGATCCAAGGTTTAGGTGGGCTGATACTCCCGTTCCATTTTTCACTTAGAACTAGTGGGTCGATTTGCCCCTCGTCAAATACCAAGTGCTTCCACATCTCATGTTCGCGATCAAGGGGTTGCAGCCGTTGAATTTCAATCCAGTTATCAGCAGCGGTTTTGCAGTTTTCACCTGGGGGATACAAACAGAGTAAATCTTTGGGTGTGGGTAACCACAGGGTATGGTTGCTATCTAACAAAAAGGGACCGAGGAAAGTCAAATCTCGCTTGATGCGGTCGTCTTGATTGCTGCTTTTTGGGAGAAGCGATCGCAACGCCTGAAAGACTGTAATTGGCATTGGCGGGAATAGTCCCTTTGCCCAGGAACCCTCACCAGGACTAAAAGGTTTGCAGTCTCGAAAAAGCAGTATATCTAACGGAGTGATTGTATACCAGTGCATGAGAAGTTAAAAGTTAAAAGGCAAAAGAAAGAGAACTGGGGCAAATTCTTGTATTTATTAAAATGACTATTCCCCCCATTGTTGGCGTTCGACGCGCTTATCGACCCAAAAAGCGGTAAATCTTAAAAGATTGGCTAAATCTTCAGGGTCAGTACCTATTGCTTCAGGTTTTTTTTCTAGCGCTTTTTTAGCCCAGTCTTCCCACTTGTCTAACCATGTCTCGATTTTTTCAAAGACCTGATCAAGTTGTTTACTGGGATCGCGGCTGTCCATGATGACTTTGGCTGCTTTGGAGAACAGTTGGTGATTTTCCGTGATGAAAGCGCGACGGGGGAGTTCTTCGGCTAACCGATAGAGTAGTGGGCTGAGGTTTTCTTTGTATGATTCATATTCTTTTACCCAGTCCCACCATGTCTCTAATAATTTGCCTTTCATGAGTGCTTCTAACTGATTTCCACTACCGTAAATAACTCGGAAGCAGATACCATCTTTGCCAGTCATTTTTTTTGCCCTGTCTGCTTCTGCTGTCCAAAGACTTTCTAGTACAGTGGGGAGAGGAACGCTTTTATGGGCAATGACCACACCAGCACTCATCGTCGCTTCTCTTCCCATAGTGAAGTGAGGACGTTGAGGAAGTCCTTCTAATTGTTGGTTGGGATACCAGTAGCCTGTTGTTTGAGCTTCTTGTGTTTGGTTGTTTGACTCACAAGCGACACCATTACGTTCGTTTTCAAACTCTTGCTTGGGGTCTTTTCCACCACTCCAAGCAGCACGTAATGATAATAGATACTCTGGTAAATCTTCAAGAGGAAGCACTACCATGACATCATCGCCACCACTGTAAATGACGCGACCACAGAAACGCTTTTCGGTTATGTAGGGAACTAAGCGGTTAGAAAAGTCTAGGAGCGCACGGTTTAAGCCGACATGGGTAGCAGGGCCCATGCGTTTAGTTTCTTTTAGGAATTGATTGAATAGTTTTTCGTCAAAAGCTGGGATGCTTTTATTAACAGCATCGACTTCAATATAAGACCCGTATTTTTTGAGTTCCTTCCCAGAAACATAATTACCCATACCATCACCATCAGCGAGGATAATCACCCACCAGTCGGCGGGACTGCTATCACCAAAACCCGTTTGTTGATGGGCTTGTTGGACAATTTCTCGTAAAATGTCAACTTGTTTGCGATTATTTTGGTTGTAAGATGAATCTGCGTTAGTGTTGGCGGCGGCGCGTTCCTGTTCTTGCAAGCCCATGTCATCAATGAGCCATTTACTAGAAAACATCACCCCATTGTAACCACCTTTGAGTGCTTGATCGGTATTCAAGATTTGAAATGGACGGGTGGTTTTGGCATAAAAGGCGTCCTTTTTATCCGACGAAAACTTATTCTTATGTTGTTGGAAAAGTTGATATAAATTTTTCCTATAAGCTTTGACTAAATTAGGATGTTCCCGTGCAAAAGACGCTGCGGCGATGGAACTGAGGTTAGGAAACCTAATGTATTGTTCGTAATCAGGTAATAGATCTTCGGTGAGTTCGATGGGAATTCCCAAAGATTTTGCTACACCCCCATAGACCCAAGCCATCCGCTTGGTGAGTTCTAGTGCATTGAGTTTCTCGGAACCATTAAATAAACCAGGGTAGGTCAGGGACATGACAAACCAAAATAAGCGCAGTGAAACCGCTGCTACACCGCCACCCTCGCGCAAGTCTCGTATTTCTCCTTGAGGAGATTTTCTAACTTGATAATTCAGTCGAGGGTGGACAGCGCTCAATTGACCTGATATTGTAGAACGTTCACCAGGAGCAGTAGCAATTTGCCAGTTACGGGTATATTTTACTTCATTCAAGCAATGGCGTAACCGTTGCTGGATGCTACCCCACCATGTTCCAACATTTAAATTTGTATAAAATTGTTTTTCTAATTGGTTTGGTAAATCGACAACCGGTTGGGCAATTTCGGTTTGTTCTTTCACCCAGGTTTGATCGAAGGACCCATCAGTTCCCTTATCAATAGTTAATGATTTTTCCGGGTTTCCCAGAGGTATCGCCGTCCAGTATGGTTCCCAGGTGTAATTCAGTTGGGCTTCCCAAAGGTTGTTCCATTCCCAACAGCATTGTTGCTTTAGAAGTTGCAGTTCTCTGAGGTAAGGGTCGAGGGCGGCGGGTGTATTGTTTAATTCAGGGAAGACATCGTTGAGTATTTGTTTTAATTCTTCTTTGGTTTGATGATCTAAAAACGCTATCACTTTTTGTCTAATGTCATTTCTGACATTTATCCCAATTTTTCTCCATTCTTTGGTAAGTTTTTTCGCCAGATACCGCCCCCATTTCTGTGCTGCTTCTTTCCCTGGAACCACAATCGTCATCATATTGGGGAAACCCGCTGTACTTAAACTGGTGGATGTTTTATCTGTAAAGCGATTCACCGGTTCTCTCCCATTTTGTAGACAGGTAAAGTCAGGCGCAAAATCACCATACTTTTTAACAATCAACGCATCGATAATTTCCTGACTCCACAGGGATGGTACAATCACAGCATCAGGCCCAAGCTGCTGGGCGATCTGCCAACATAATTGGGCACTGAGATAGTGCAGTAGATATGAACCCGCCCAAAAATCAAGGAATTTACGCGAGGACTTGATAAACTCCTGTACAGGTGAGAAGGAAAAGATCAACAAGTAAGGAGTTTTGTGTTGCTTTACAACCTCCCAAGTTTTAGGAAACATCGCACCCGTTAAAGCCGAAACTGTACTTTGGTGACTGTGTAGCGGACAGTCGGGTATGACTGTATGTGCAGGGAATAGTAGTGCATCGGGTTGCGTGGCGGCTAACAGTTCTGGGTAAAATCGCCAAAACCACCAGAAAACTTTTTTAGCATTTGGTTCGTCTTTTATCCGGCTAATATCCGGTCTTTCCTGAAGCTTTAACGCCGCAACCTGTTGTTTTTGACCACTTATTGGGTGAGAGACGGTAACTTGTTCTGTGTTTTTTATCCGTTCTAGATGAAATAGATTAACGCGATCAGAGGAGGAACCAATATCTTGTGCTTGTCTACCTATATTGTCACTTTCCCCCCACCATGTCTGAAGCTTGGGTAAGTCATTTTTTAGACATTCTAGTTGAGAGACTAGGTGTTGTCCCCATTCCTGTAATTCCGGTGCTTGTAGTAATGCATATAACTTACGTTGATAGAAGTTCATTATAGTTGTGAGCTTGATTTTTGATGCACTAACTATAAAAGTACTTCTGTATCAAAAGAACTGATTCCGGAAAATTACGGAAAAATTAAGTCATCTCGATATCTAAAATCGTAATTTCTCTTATGTCCGCGCTTATGAGCTATGATTGGGAGCATCCCACTTTTTAAAATGCCCAAATAGAAAAATCATCTCAATAGCGGAGTCCTATCGTAGATGACTGGCATTGGGCATTGGGCATCGCGCATAGAAAAATTTATTCCCCACTCCCCACTCCCCACTCCCCACTCCCCCTGAATTCTTTTGGTGGTAATGCCAATAAAGGTTCAACAGTTGCTTGTAGTTCGTTATCTAAAGTACCAAACCGAACTCGAAGTAAATAGTAAAGAGTGATTTTCAGATCCTCTCCGGGATGCTTCCAGAGACAGAAGAGTGGCATCTTTAAAACTGTTTGACGGCTACTGTTGAGTAAGCCTGGTCAATAAATCTTCGCGAGATAATTGTAGCAATAAAGGAGTAAATTCTTCCGGTGATAATGCTAATAAAGGTTCAACAATTGCTGATAGTTGTTCATCTAAAGTACCAAACCGAACTTGAAGTAAATTTTCTATAGTTGTGCGACGTTCATTTTGAACTCCTTCCTGCCTACCTTCCTGCCTACCTTCCTGCCTACCTTCTTCTCTACCTTCTTGTCTACCTTCTTGTCTACCTTCTTGTCTACCCTCTTGTTTACCCTCTTGTCTACCTTGCTCTGTAGCTTCTGCCAAACGTTGTTTATAAATCGGTGATAACTGCATAACTAAGTCCCTATCTTCAGTGTCTAAACTCTGATTTAATTCTAAAGTAGTTTTCAAGTTAGCCAATAAATCTATGGCTTTACTACGTAAAGGATTGTTAACGTCCAATGCCTTGACTTCCTCAATTGCCTGTTGTTGGACTCTTCCTTTACCCAATAATCTCAACCAAAGTGTTTCTGGAGTTACTGGTAATTGGTGAATGACTACCACTGCTGTTCTTAAATAATCTCCGAGAAAATATATCCCAGGCAACCAGTTCTCTAGATCAGGTTTTGCGTTAAATCCTGCTAAAAATTCTTCACTAGCCGTTGGCGAGAGAATCCATAACTTTGGTAAAGAATCTTCATCTAATCTTGTTTCATTACGTTTTGCTTCCCGTTCCATGCGGGCACAAATGTCAAATAATTTACCCATACAACTACGAACTTGTGACTTTGTGACTGCGTTGCGGAAAGGCTCAATCAGTGCTACTGTATCAGTAAATCTTCCTAATAAACCCAACGAAAGCTTATCAATCTGTGGTTGGGACGATGGCGCAAAGTAAACATCGATTTCTCTGACTTCCGAGGCGACATCCTTACTTGTTTCTACTGAGCCTAATGGTGATAATAACTCTTGGAGATAGTCCTTGGCAAACTGATCGTATAGAAATCTAGTCATTCTACGTTACAATTGCATTACCTAAAATCTACTGTTTCATCAACAATATACTGCCATCTGTATGACAGGCAATAGGGAGCATCCTACTTTTAAAAATACCTAAAGAGAAAAATCATCTCAATAGCGCACTTTTGCATAGGATCATTTTAATTCATTATTTAAGCTTATAGGTTTACCCACTATCGATAAGCATCTGAGGGGGTCAGACAATGGCTGAAAGCCTTATTCTTTCGTTGACCCCCTCAGATAACTCACTGGATAAGGAGTTGAGGGTGGTTGATTACGTGATTATTGAGAAGTTTTAGCAATAATTTGGGCAAAAACTTGACCCCCTCAGATTATAGGGTGTAGAATGCCCTCAGGGTAAGGCTTTCAAAAGTCTAGCCTTTAAACTTCTTCGGAAGTTGAACTAATGGAAACCTGTTGTAAAACAGCTTGAGACTGGGGTGCAAAGATAACCTGCTTTAAACTTCTTCGGAAGTTGAACTAATGGAAACTGATTATAAAATGAGTCGTCCTGGGTGGGGAGAGCTAGACTTTAAACTTCTTCGGAAGTTGAACTAATGGAAACTGCAACCTTATCGATCGTTAGACCGTTTTCGGCTGTAATCTTTAAACTTCTTCGGAAGTTGAACTAATGGAAACGACTCCTAAAGTTCCAGCTGGATACTTGTTTTCGTTTGTAAAACTTTAAACTTCTTCGGAAGTTGAACTAATGGAAACGTGTGTACGAT
>CAIVAU010000248.1 GCA_903903925.1 uncultured cyanobacterium | reverse complement strand
TGAACTAACTTCCGTCTTTAGTTTGGTAGCATTAAATGCTTAACTTTTAAGAAACAAGAGGGAGCAGGGAGCAGGGAGCAGGGGAGCAGGGAGCAGGGAGCAGGGAGCAGGGAGCAGGGGAGCAGGGGAGCAGGGGAGCAGGGAGCAGGGGAGCAGGGAGCAGGGAGCAGGGGAGCAGGGAGCAGGGGAGCAGGGAATAAAAAAAGAAGCGAAGCGCGAGTCCGCGAGCGTCACCCTACAACCAATTCTGGTAGCATACCACCCCCAAGGAATGAAACTCCTCTCCTGACTCCTGACTCCTGACTCCTGACTCCTGACTCCTGACTCCTGACTCCTGACTCCTGACTAACTTTCGGTTAAGAGTTCTCGCCTAAAAGCTATAATTGTTATACTTGGGCATTTTACCGTATATAAACTAAAAAATTTCTTTTTAGATAAATATTAGGATTAATAACATACCTCATTTACCGACATGTTAAATTTGTCAACAAATGAATAATTTTGGCACATTCACAAAACTGCGTCCCCCAAGTCTGTTAAGACACCTATCTAGATGTGGTGACAGTACTTGTTTACTAGTATCTAGCAACTCTGTTTCCTGGTTGATATACCTAGAACAAGGCAAAATAGCCTATGCTACCCATTCAGTCGAACCCTTTGATCGACTGGAACGTCATTTGCGTCGCGTCAGCCATCAAGTTCCTACCTTAACCAGTGAAGTTCGTGTCCAATTGCGTTTGATGTTTGAACTTGACTCACAAACTCAGTCCATCGAATATCATAATCATAGTATTTTAGCACCAGATTACCAAGCTATTTGCTGGCTAATTAGTCAAAGATATCTTCAATCTACACAAGCTGCCATACTTCTCCAGGAATTAGTAAAAGAAGTTATAGAATCATTTTTGTTAATTAAACAAGGAATTTATGAATTTAGAGATCCTCCACAGAAAATGCCAAAGATTGGTAGGCTTGATGTAGAAAAAATCACAGAAAAATGTCAAGAGCGATTGCATGCTTGGCAGTCTTTTTCTCCACAAATTACTTCTCCCTACCAACGTCCGTACCTATGGATTCAAAATGGAACCAGTCCCAAAAAATTACCAAGCATACAGCAAAATTTAACTTACTGGATGAAGGGCTTTAGCCTGCGTCATTTGGCAGTAATAATGAATCAAGATGAAATACAATTAACTCGAAATCTCTATCCTTACATCCTCAATGGAACCGTCTTATTACACGAACCAGATCCACCATTTGATAAGCTACCAAAGACCTTTGAAGAATTCTCCCCAAACCCTAGTCAGAAAACACAATTAGTTGACACGGCATTAGCACCAAGTAAAACTGAAAATATATTGACTAAAGAGCGGCTCCCACAAATTTCTGCTGCTCCTCGAGAAAATCTTCAAGAATTAATACCGTCAAGAAATACCAACCCAGAACCTGAAAAAGTCTATAAAATCGTTTCTGTAGATGACAGTCCTACAGTTCTCAAAGAAATTAGCCGATTCTTAGAAGATGAAAACTTTTCTGTAGTTACAATCAGCGATCCACTCAAAGCAGTTATGTCGATTATTCGGCATAGACCAGAATTAATTTTGCTGGATCTGAATATGGAAGGAATTGACGGTTATGAGTTATGTCGAATTATTAGAAATAATTCAATGTTTAAAATGACACCCATTATTATGGTAACCGGAAGCAAAGGAATTATAGACAAAGTAAGAGCTAGATTGGTGGGAGCTTCTGGGTATTTAACTAAGCCTTTCACACGCACAGATTTACTTAAAATAGTGTTTATGCATGTCACTTGATCCGTTCAGAAGTCAACGAGGCAATAGCAGCTTTTAAAGACACTTGCCAAATTTTGATGGTCTCGTCTTCACTACCGCTCGCAAGAGTTATTATCTACCTGCAAAGTATAAAGTTGTTGTAAGAACAGGAGACGCACCCAAACTCACATCTTGTATCAAGAAAATTTGACCTATTTTTCTTACTAAGAATAAAACTCAAGTCCTTGATTTAGCGATAAAAGCCAATAAAAATCAGGTAGCCTTATCGCACATCTTTTTACTAAAACATAACCCGCGATGGGCTGGTCGAATCGGCATCAACCAGAGGTGTCTACTTGAAGTGGTGTTGGTGCTACTTAGGGTATTCCCTAAGTGGCGATTTCTCTGATCTTCAAATGATGAAGCTGGGCTATCCATATTCTCCCCACACCCCCCACACTTTTCGCTCAAGTAGTAAAATTGTTCAAGTTGGAGGGTATGCCTTGCACGGCTTCGCTATCGCTTGGTAGCAAAAACCGAATTCGATTAATAAACTAAAGGAAAAAGCAAACACATTCCATGCGTATTTCTCTTAAATGGCTACAGGAACTAGTCGAGTTAAAACTTAGCCCAGAAGAATTAGCAGAAACCCTAACAATGGCTGGGTTTGAGGTGGAAGAGATCGAAGACCGCCGCACTTGGGCATCTGGCGTTGTTGTGGGGAAAGTGCTTGATCGCCAACCCCATCCCAATGCTGACAAACTCAGTGTTTGCCAGGTCGATATTGGTAAAAGCGAGACTTTAAATATTGTCTGTGGCGCTGCTAACGTCCGGGCAGATATCTATGTGCCCATAGCAACTGTAGGTACTTACTTACCCAACATCGATTTAAAAATCAAGAGTGCGAAACTCCGAGGTGTCCCATCGAATGGGATGATCTGTTCTTTGAAGGAACTCGGTTTACCCAGCGATGTAGATGGAATTCATATTTTTACTCAAGAAGATCTTCAACTGGGGAACGACGTACGCCCGTTGTTGGGTTTAGATGATGTGATTTTAGACGTGACTGCGACAGCTAACCGGGCTGATGCTTTAAGTATGGTAGGCATAGCGCGGGAAGTTGCAGCCCTAACAGGTGGAAAGCTGTCAATTCCCAAACCTGATGAAGTCTTAGTTACTAAGGAAGATCATAGTTTAACTTTAAAAATCGCTGATACACAAGCTTGTCCTGTCTACATTGGCACGGTGATTTCACAAGTAAAAATTGCGCCGTCTCCTGATTGGCTGCAAGAGCGCTTGCGTTCTGCTGGGGTACGACCGATAAATAATGTCGTGGATATTACCAACTATGTTCTGTTGGAGTGGGGACAGCCTCTGCACGCCTTTGACAGCGATCGCTTACAATCAGTTGGCAGTATAGATACTAAGCATGACAAGTCAAGACAAATCGGTGTCCGTTTTGCCAATGCTGGAGAATCTCTCAAAACTCTAGATGGACAAACTCGCACCCTGTCAACCCAAAATTTGTTAATCACTGCCAACGATACACCTGTTGCCCTGGCTGGGGTGATGGGTGGGGAAGAAACCGAAGTACACGACGGGACACAAAACCTGGTTTTAGAAGCCGCACTGTTTGATTCAGTTGCTATTCGTCGTTCTTCCCGTAGCGTTGGCTTAAGAAGTGAGGCATCTAGCAGATACGAACGCGGAGTGAACCGTGCTGAGTTGGAAGTCGCTTGTCGCCGCGCTTTATCGCTGATTTGCTCCCTAGCTTTTGGAAAAATAGTCCAACAGGAAATTGCTGACACAGGCCCTGATCCCTCCACTTGGACGCGTTCAATAGAACTGCGTTTAGACCGAGTGAATCAGGTGCTTGGGCCAATTGATTTGAGAGAAGAAACAGGAGAATTGCAAGATGCAGATGTTGAGCGCATTCTCACTGCATTGGGATGTCAAATTCGTGCTTCAGGAAAGGATACTTGGATTGTTTCTGTACCACCATATCGTTACCGCGACTTGGAACGGGAAATTGATTTGATTGAAGAAATTGCCCGTCTCTACGGCTACGACAATTTTTGCGATACTCTGCCAGATAAGGCAGAACCAGGGTATCTACCTTTAGAATATGAGCTTTGCCGCAAGTTACGAGCTTACTTTAGGGCAGAGGGATTGACGGAATTAATGCACTACTCTTTGGTAAAATCAGGGGAGAGTAGACAAGCTGTAATCACAAATCCTCTGCTTGTAGAATATTCAGCACTGCGAACCGATTTAATCCAAGGCTTAATAGATGCCTTTCAATACAACTTAGAACAGGGAAATGGTGCGCTGAACGGCTTTGAAATTGGGCGGATTTTCTGGCAAGAAGAAGAGGGTTTGCAAGAAACAGAAGCGATCGCCGGCATCATGGGAGGCGATCGCACCTCTAGCAAGTGGATCACAAGCGGTCGAGAGCAACCCATGACTTGGTTTGAAGCCAAGGGGATTTTAGAAAGTATATTTCAGCAACTGGGCTTGCAGGTAGAATATCAACCCGATTGCCGTGATTGGCGCTTGCACCCAGAACGCACCGCCTCTTTGTGGCTTCAGGGGAATAGACTAGGAATCTTTGGACAACTGCATCCCCAACTGCGCCGAGAAAGAAGCTTACCAGATTCAGTTTACGTGTTCCAGATGGATCTAGATGTATTGTTAGATTATCTGGATCAAGATGAAATTCTCATACCGAAATTCAAACCCTACTCTAACTATCCGGATACTGATCGCGACATTGCCTTTTTCTCACCTGCTAAGGTCACAGTTGCCGAGATTCAAAAAGTCATTACCAAAACGGGTAAAGATTTGCTGGAGTCAGTAGAATTGTTTGATGAATATCAGGGTGAGAAGGTGCCAAAAGGACAGCGCAGTCTGGCTTTCCGCTTGACTTATCGGGCAAGCGATCGCACCCTCACTGATGCTGAAGTTGAACCAGTACACAATAAAGTCCGCGAATCTCTCGTCGAAAAATTCGGCGTCACCCTTAGGAGTTGAGAAGATGGGGAGTGTGGGGGGTGTGGGGGGTGTAATCTCGAAGTTCTTACCTTCTTCTTCCTTACCTCCCACTCCCCCTAACTCCTAACTCCTAACTCCTAACTTTTCTTCAGTAGCCATGCCTAAATACATAATGTGGGGAACATACTGCGAGGACGTGTTAGAAAAACGCGCCCCTTACCGCCAAGCTCATTTAGACGGACTTGCCAAACAGAAAGAATCCGGTGTGCTGATTACTATTGGTCCCACCAAAGATGTGACTAAAGTTTTTGCCATTTACGAAGCCCAAGACGAAACTACCGTGCGCCAGTTGGTTGAAGCCGATCCCTACTGGCAAAACGGTATCTGGACTGAATACTCTGTCAAAGAGTGGATTCAGGCTTTTTAATCTCACTACGTAGGTGGCGTAATACCAACTAAGTAAAGTTTTGTAAAATGATACATTTGGCGAACCTACAAGACTTTACTTTCCCTTCAGTGCCTTTCTAAAGTTTTGACGATAGGATTTATTGGTCGCAAACAAAGCTGGCCACAACAAGGCTAAACTGAGACGTTGGGGCAGAGTGCGCTGGTAGCTAGTCTGGGAGAATCCATTCCAAAACTTCCAAACGCCCCCACCATAACCCAAGATCAATGCAAAAAGAATTAAAGTACTCATCACCATGAACTCCGTGAGCAACTGACAAAATTCGAGTTAAGTATTCTCTTTCCATATTGGCACTTTAGGAAACACACTGAGAAGTGATGCCGCAATTCTCATGCTTGTATGACTCAAAGAAGACACGAACTACATACACGAACGTGGGTATAGGCGCAGTGTAGGCTGGTGACATCCTATTAAGTTAAAATTTCATCTAAACTTTTTTGTATTTTCTGGTTTTATACAGTAATATTTTTGTTGATGCGTAAGTCCTAATACAATTCGCTTTTTCAGTTTACGCCTAAGGTTACTTAGGATGATTCTATGTCAAACAGCCCTCATAATCCAAATCAACCAACATGAAATACAAGGTTTACGAGCTGATTGGCGAAAACTGCATGAGTCAACAGGCTGGGCAGCAAATCTATAATTTGATTCATCCCAAACTTGTTGCAGGAGAGTCGGTAGAACTAGACTTTACTGGCGTGAGAAGATTATTATCAGTGTTTTTTAACTTTGCTATTGGTCAACTGCTACGTGACATCAAAGCTGAAAACTTGGTAAGGCTTCTGGTTGTATCTAACCTGAACCCTGTTGGTCAACAGACTTATGACAATGTAATTGATAATGCTTTGCGATACTACTCAGATGAGCAGTATCGTAAAGCCGTAGATGAAATGATTCTAGAGCAATCTCTCTGTTCGTAATGGTAGTTAACTACATCGTACAGGCAGATGTGCAACTTTTAAGCTAATCAAAACGCCTAAACGTGATTAACTATAGCTTCCCGTCAAAATCAGACGAATCTGATAGCCTGATAGAATCAAGCGTCACGGTGAAGGCAGTTGCCTGCAAAGCACGCAATAAAATATTACGT
>CAIVAU010000247.1 GCA_903903925.1 uncultured cyanobacterium | reverse complement strand
GTGTTAAATTTTACTCCAGGGGAGATAACTGCTAATGGCTCACAGGGTGATGGCTATGCCTTGATCTATGATAATAATACCCAAGAGGGGATGAGCGGTGGTCCAGTGATGAATGAAAAAGGTGAACTAGTAGGAGTTCACGGAAGAACAGACAAAGATCCGAATAAATTCAAAACGGGCTTGAGTTTGGGCATTCCCATCAATACCTTCTTGAGATTGTCAGCAAAAGTTGGGGTAGATGTGGGAGTGCGTCCTCCTAACACTCCTGTAGCGACAGCACCAAAAGCTGACGACTTCTATATCCAGGGTGTGAATAAGTCTGAGAAAAAAGATTATCGAGGTGCGATCGTAGCTTACAACGAAGCAATTCGCCTCAACCCCAACTATACTCCTGCCTACAATGACCGGGGTCTTGTCCACCTTGTTTCGGGAGATAAGAAGGGGGCGATAGAGGATTTCAACCAAGCCCTGCGGATTAATCCCAACTATGCTATTGCCTACGTTGGTCGGGGTCTTGTCCGCAATGATTTGGGAGATCAAAAGGGGGGTATAGAGGACTTACAGAAAGCAGCTGACCTCTTTCAGCAACAAGAAAACACAGAGTCGTACCAAAAAGTGATAGACCGGATCAACAAGCTTCAGAGGATGCCTTAATTTTGGGACTACTGCTTGGGAAAATAAAATCGACGTGCTAGAACGCATATCTAAGACATCAGCCTAGTAAAGTGCGGCGTCAATAAACCTACCATACCTGGAGGAAAGCCCTTCGGGCTACTGTGAGGACGCCAAAGCTCAAAATAGGATTATGCGTGACCTTTGGCGATCGCCCAGCAGGCTAAACAATTGATTGAGCGGGTAGAATTAGAAGTAACAGGGACACTGGCAAAAAACGAAATTATAGATATTATTACCACCATTGCCGAATAAACTCATGAGACAACCGATAGAAAATCTAACCACATTTGATGAGTTTGTATACTTTCTACAAACTCAACCTGAAAATATTCGCTATGAATTATATGATGGGGAAATTGTACAAATGCCTTTACCAACAGGAGAACATGAGGAAATTATTACTTTTTTAGTAATGATTCTAATGGGTGAATGCATTCGGCTAAAACTTAATTACGGTATACCAAGCAAAACTTTAGTAAAACCAGAAAATAAACAATCCGGATATTTTCCAGATCTTCTTTTATTAAATCGTTCCAATTTAGTAAATGAACCATGCTGGAAAAAAGAATCTATCATCACTAAACCTGAATCAATTGCCTTAGTAGTTGAAGTAGTCAGCACTAACTGGCGTGATGATTACTATAGAAAACTTGCTGACTATGAAGAAATGGGAATACGTGAATACTGGATTGTAGATTACCGCCCTTTTGGTAGCAAATTACTGATAGGTAATCCTAAGGAACCAATCATTACTATTTATTCTTTCAATGATGAAGGTGAATATCAGGATAAACATTTCAAAGGAAATGACCGTATAGAATCTGCTACATTTCCTGAATTAAATTTAACTGCACAACAAATTTTTGCAGCACAGGTGTATTAGCGTCGATGATCTGCTTTCAGAACATTCTCCTTGTACCATCGGTCACATTCTTATCTGCTGCAAACAGGCGATCGCAGATTACAACCAGACCCTGCTGTTCCTAGCAGGCACTAAGGAGCAGAAATTTCAAATGATTTAATCATTTCCTGTGCTGTTTGCATAAACTTATCATAATCATCTATTGCTGCCGTATAGGTAATTATGTATACTCTATCGCTTTTTAAAGTCCAAACCTGTAGATTTTTTAAACTGTTGCCCTCATTTTTCCCAGTATAAACTAATTGATTTGCCGCTTTATTCGCCAGAATCGTTGAAGCTTGATCGATAATCTTAGCGCTTAACAAACGATTCTTGATTTCGGTTTTGAATAAATCGGTAGATTGGTCTAATGTGCCTGAAAAGTTTTCTAAAACCTTGATAGTCAATTTTTCTTGAAGTTTATTTGCCTGACTTTCTTTAGGTGACAAGAATGTAACAACTTCACCAGTAACAGGGTTTTCTAGGTTTTGTACAGACCAAGTTTCAGGATATTTTATTTTAATTCCATAACTAGGATTGTCATAGTTTTTATTTTTTGGTGGTACTCTCAAAAGTGACAAACCTAAAATAACAATGACAACTGCTGCTATTCCGATTCCAATCAAAGTTTTCCAAGGTGGTGATTTTGGCGCTAGTCCTTTGACAGCTTGCAACGCCTCATCGGCTGTGTGATAGCGCTGACGGAAGTCATAGCGCACCATCTTGTCTAAGATATTTGCTAGCTTTGGACTGACACTGACGCGATCGCGCCAAACAATTTCTCCTGTTTCGGGGTGTGTCGGGAGTCCCCCACCGGATCGAGGAATGGGATTTATCCCTGTCAAAGCTTGGATACAAATAATTCCCACTGCATAGATGTCACTGCTTAATCTTGGATCACCCTTGGCTTGTTCACTTGGCATATAACCATGAGTCCCAATCGGAACGGTTAAAACTGTCTGTCCCTGAGAATTAACTTGTAACCCTTTAACTTGTTTGACCGCCCCAAAGTCAATTAGCACAATTTTTCCATCTTTTTGTCGTCGCCGGATATTAGAAGGTTTGATATCCCGATGGATAGTGTTGTGCTGATGGACAAATGCTAAAACTTCCAAAATGTCTTTTAACAGTTTAATCACAAAAGCCTCACTCAGCTGATTGCCAGGAGGCAGTTCTTGGGTTAAGTCATGACCTTCAATCAATTCCTGAACTAAATAAAACTCTTGATTTTCCTCAAAGTAAGCCAACAGTTGCGGAATTTGATCATGCTTTCCTAAAGTTTCCAGCATCTCTGCTTCTTGGTCGAACAACCGTTTTGCTACCTGTAAGGTGTGGGGATCAGTAGCCTGTGGTTTAAACTGCTTCACAACACACTTGGGATTTCTTGGACGTTGCGTGTCAATCGCTACAGAAGTCGTGCCAAACCCTCCTCGTCCCAGCTGAGTGATAATTTGGTAACGTCCACCTAGCAGCATTCCATTCACCTTATGTCTTGGTACTACTCACCCAGTTACATTATCACAGATGATCCTCGTAAATGCCTTCACGACTAACTGCATAGTCTGAAAGTGTTGATATCGACCCAATATACAGTGCAAACTCATCTAATAAGCCATCTATACTTGCTTCTAACTCATCTTCATCCTCCCATTCCTGATCCGTAAAACCAGAAGGTTTTTGTTCCAGCAATGCTTCTACTGTTGGTGCAAACGCATCAGCTAATAGCTGTCGAATGCTTTGGGCATCTTGACGTGCGATACTTTCCCTTAGTTTCTGCTCTAATTCAGGTGACAATTGCAGCGTAATAGTCGTCATACCAAGAACCTAGAGGGTGATCTGTTTTTTCCATGTTATCTTGATCATTAGCTGCTGTCCCAGGGAAAAACAGGTCGAAATATTTTTCTGTCACATGAAAACTGTTTAATATTGGCTCTGGACGTGCTTTATACCCCACATTCTTTGAAACCCACAACCAAAAGCGCCCCCCTTTAAGGAGAGCGCCGTTGATTTTGACTAGGGGCGCGATCGCTCGCGTCCCGTTTAGCTGAATAATTAACCGTTGATTGCAGGAGCTTCAACAGCAGCCAAGTCTAAGGGGAAGTTATGAGCGTTGCGCTCGTGCATTACTTCCATACCCAGGTTAGCGCGGTTGAGGATGTCTGCCCAAGTACCAATCACACGACCCTGAGAGTCAATAATTGACTGGTTGAAGTTGAAACCGTTGAGGTTGAAAGCCATGGTGCTG
>CAIVAU010000246.1 GCA_903903925.1 uncultured cyanobacterium | reverse complement strand
CGACTTCGTGTCGCAAGAACTGCGGGCGGCAGAAGACCCAGAATTTGAAACTTTCTATACCAAGAACATTTTGCTCAACGAGGGTATCCGCGCTTGGATGGCTCCTCAAGATCAGCCTCACGAAAACTTTATATTCCCTGAAGAGGTACTACCACGTGGTAACGCTCTCTAATAGATCCATAGCTTTAGGCGGTCGTGACCAAGAGACTACCGGGTTCGCTTGGTGGTCTGGTAACGCTCGTCTCATCAACCTTTCCGGTAAACTGCTGGGTGCTCACGTTGCCCATGCTGGCTTGATTGTCTTCTGGGCTGGAGCGATGACGTTATTTGAAGTCGCTCACTTCGTTCCTGAAAAGCCCATGTACGAGCAGGGTCTGATCCTGCTACCTCACCTTGCTGCACAGGGATGGGGTGTTGGTATTGGTGGTGAAGTTGTTGACACCTTCCCCTACTTTGTTGTTGGTGTACTTCACTTAATTTCCTCAGCTGTGCTGGGTTTCGGCGGTATTTACCATGCCGTCCGTGGACCAGAAACCTTAGAAGAGTACTCTGGCTTCTTTGGTTATGACTGGAAAGACAAGAACAAAATGACTACCATCATTGGGTTCCACCTGATCATTTTGGGATGCGGTGCCCTACTGTTGGTGCTGAAGGCAATGTTCTTCGGTGGTCTGTACGATACTTGGGCTCCAGGCGGTGGTGATGTTCGTGTCATTACTAACCCGACACTGAACCCAGCGATCATTTTTGGCTACTTGCTGAAGGCTCCCTTCGGTGGTGAAGGTTGGATCGTCAGCGTCGATAACCTAGAGGATATCGTCGGTGGTCATATTTGGATTGCCTTGATCTGCATTAGTGGCGGTATTTTCCACATCCTCACAAAGCCTTTTGGTTGGGCACGTCGCGCTTTAATCTGGTCTGGTGAAGCTTACCTTTCCTACAGTATAGGCGCTGTATCCCTGATGGCATTCGTTGCCTCCATCTTTGTGTGGTTCAACAACACCGCTTACCCCAGCGAATTCTTTGGTCCTACTGGGCCTGAAGCATCTCAAGCTCAAGCTCTTACTTTCTTGATCCGTGACCAACGCTTGGGTGCAAACGTTGGTTCTGCTCAAGGACCTACTGGTCTGGGTAAATACTTAATGCGCTCTCCCACTGGTGAAATCATCTTTGGTGGAGAAACCATGCGCTTCTGGGATTTCCGTGGTCCTTGGTTGGAGCCTCTACGTGGTCCTAACGGTCTTGACTTGGATAAAATCAAGAACGATATTCAGCCTTGGCAAGCTCGTCGTGCTGCTGAATACATGACTCATGCTCCTCTCGGTTCCCTGAACTCCGTGGGTGGTGTGGCTACTGAGATCAATTCCTTTAACTACGTATCTCCTCGTGCGTGGTTGGCAACTTCTCACTTCGTGTTAGGTTTCTTCTTCCTCATTGGTCACCTGTGGCACGCCGGTCGCGCCCGTGCAGCTGCTGGTGGTTTTGAGAAGGGTATTAATCGCGAAACTGAGCCAGTTATGTTTATGAAGGAACTTGACTAAGTTGCAAGGTTTTTTCGATGACTTATAGTTGAAAAGGGGCTTCTGTGTAAAAGCAGGAGCTTTTTTTTTAGATTTTGAACCGCAGATGGACGCAGATTTGGAGAAGTCTGAGTCTTGCGGGCACAACTCAAGATCTATATCTATAGTGCTAGAACTAACCGAAGACCTTCATCAACAAGCAACATTACGCGAGCACTTACTTGACTAACTAGTTCCGTTAAAAATGATTTGTCTACAGTAATAACTTGGGAAACATTTACAACAGAATCTTGAGGTAAACCAGTTTCATCTGTTGTTACCAAAATATTGCCTGGAGCATCAGCCAACCGCAGATTAGTCGTCAGTACAGCAGCAATGACAGTGTTAATTCGACTAAGATTAAATTGATTGGACTGAATGATAAGAACGGGTCTACGATATCCTGGCTCAGAAGCAACAGGTGTTGGCAGGTCTGCCCACCAGATTTCACCTCGCTGCATCACCAAGTTTCCTCTGACAAGGTATGAGCTTGTAATTGTACAAAGAACGGATCGAGACTGCTGTCTTCATCGGCGTACACAGAATCTAACTGCTGAGTGATTTGGTCACGTTTATGAGTTTGCAAATATTCTTGGAGTGCTACAGCGTAAAGCTGGCTTCGAGACAATCCCATCCGTTTTGCAAATTGTTCAGCAGCCTCAAAGAGAGGGTCAGGAATCGAAATCGCTGTTTTCATGGATTGGTATAACTAAAGTTATACCACGATATTATTGGTTTTTTGTAATCAGCGCAATCACTCATTCCAACCAGCTACTCAACTAAACCATGCTTAATTGCAAAGCGCACCAATTCTGCCCGGTTACTAGTATCAGTTTTTCTGAGTAAACTGCTAACATACTTTTCCACTGTCCGAGGACTGAGGTGTAACTGATGACCCATTTCGGCATTAGATAGACCATGAGTCAAAAGTTCTAGGACTTCTTGTTCTCTGGGAGTAAGTTCTAAGAGGAAGTGGGATTTCTGAATCTGATGGAACCGAGAGTTATGGGTTTCCATCGCTTTTGTGATCGAAGCGGAAGTTCCCGTGTTCTCTTGTTGAGAAAAACGGGATCCAGATTGAATGAATTGCGATCTCTCTAAGAGATTCTGAATTGCTGCTGCTAACTCTTCCAGTTCAAAAGGCTTGGGCAAGTATAAATCACACCCTGATTGATAACCTAGAATTCTTTCCTGAGTCTTTGTTCGTGCAGTTAACAAAATGACAGGTAATAAACGGAACTCGGGATGTTGACGCAATCGACGTACCAGTTGATAGCCGTTCATCTGTGGCATGATAATATCGGTGACCATCAAATCAGGGTGATACTCCTCCACTATTGCTAAAGCTTCCTGACCATTATCAGCCGTGAGCACTGAGTAACCGGATAGCTCAAGATAATCGCTAATAGACAAACGAGTGCCTAGGTCATCATCCACTACAAGGATCGTCAAGGGCATAGATAGTACACCCCTAGCATGTGTTACTAAGAAATTTGCTTCCATGAACACGGTCGGAGAACACAGTTTGGATATAGTGCTCTTATGTTTCATACTATGACAGAATTACCAGATGATAACTCCCCGATGGTTGGTTTGTTAAGTAAATCTTAAATTTATAGGATTTGTTTACACAATTTAACCTAGCATTAATTGCTGTAACTTACGGCAAAAGCGTTTTGCTTTGATATATAAATTGATATATAAAATTTATCAAATACCGGATCTATGGTTACATGGTAAGTCAGAATACACACCTGTTGAATAATGACTCATTAGGTTTATTGACAGTCAACATGCAAGTTGAGTATGGAGTAGCTTAGCAAGCTTATTCAAATTAATAGCATTTTTTGAAGTTAAATACAACATATGCTATTATGCAACTTTTAATTTTTATTTGACAAACAACAATGTATCTGTTATCTAAAGATAGCTGCTACTTCCGACGGAAGCGTCATTTCTGTTGCTCTTTTCTTCTAAGTATAGAGATGTAGCGTCAGTCAGCTTCTAGCATCGTGTAGATTTATTTTTAATATTTTTTGCTATATGGGACTCGTACTTGATTTTTGAACGACAGGTAGGGTGGGCAGTGCCTACCAAAACTTCGATGTAGCAAAATATATAACCACTGCCCACCCTACACCACTTAAGGGCAGTTGAAAGAGGGATCTCTTAGCTTGGCGGTGAAACTTGTTTAATTGGAACTGCTTTTTAAATATGGGGAGATCTCAACAACCGCATCTATAATTGAATTTAATTTGTTATTCAAAGCACACGCGGGCAATCAATATGGCAGAAAAAGGACAAGGATTTGGCTTTGGCTTGGGAAAAATGAAAGAACTGGCTGAAGCCTTTAAAAAAGCGCAGCAAGTTCAAGAAGGCGCAAAGCGACTCCAAGAAGAATTGGAGCAAATGGAGATTCTCGGAGAGTCTGGCGGTGGTCTAGTCAAGGTGATTGTCAGCGGTAACCAAGAACCTAAGCGAGTAGAAATTTCCCCAGATGCTCTTAAAGAAGGAGCAGACGTAGTTTCTGATCTCGTAACAGTGGCAATGAAAGACGCCTATAACAAGTCCACGACCACAATGCGGGAACGGATGGAAGATTTAACCAGTGGACTAGAGCTTCCTGGTTTTTAGTCATTCGTTAATGTTAGTCGTTAGTCGTTAGTGGTTAGTCGTTAATAGCACAACTAACAACTAACAACTAGCAACTAGCAACTAACGACTAACCACTAACTGAAAATATTTATGCCTCAAAAGTTGCTGTTCGTCTGTCTGGGCAATATCTGCCGCTCACCTACGGCAGAGAACATTATGAATGATCTCATTGAAAAGGCTGGTTGCAGGGAACGTATTATTTGTGACTCTGCGGGTACTTCTAGTTATCACATTGGGAGCCCTCCGGATAGACGCATGAGTGCTGCAGCAGCTGAGAAGCTGCAAATTAAGCTAAATGGTCAAGCCCGCCAGTTTCAAAAGTCTGACTTTGAGAACTTTGATTTGATTTTAGCAATGGATCGAGAAAATTATCAGGATATCCTCTCGCTTGATCCTACTGGGAAATATCACCAAAAAGTCCGCTTAATGTGTGACTTTTGCTCCCTTTACACCCTTAAAGAAGTGCCAGATCCTTACTATGGTGGCACAGAGGGATTTAATCAGGTGATAGATTTACTTACTGATGCTTGTCAAGGTTTATTAAAATACATTGTTAACAGTTAACTGTTAACTGTTAACTGTTAACAACTTTCAGGAAACTGGTTGAAACTCTCCAATCATTTTGACTTCTGGTTCTAACCAAATTGACCAGCGGTCTTGTACTTGTTCTTGGATGTGACGGATGAGATTGAAAATATCACAAGCACTAGCTCCACCACTGTTGACGATAAAATTAGCATGGCGCTGTGCTACTTGCGCTTTACCAATTTGGTAGCCTTTTAGTCCTGTTTGTTCAATGAGCCAGCCAGCAGCGTAAGGTTTGGGGTTACGGAAAACACTACCACAACTAGGCAAGTGATAAGGTTGGGTACTCAAGCGATGCTGTTTATGCTCCTTTGTCGTTGCAATGACTTGTGCAGGATCAGCCCCTGGTTGGAGTTGAAGAGTGGCTTGAGTGACTATGCGATCGCTTCCTTGCAATCTTGAAGTGCGGTAGCTGTAACCCAACTGTTCGCGGTTGAGAGTCTCAAGAGTTCCATCGGACGAAAGTACTTGGACACTCACCAAAAAATCTGCCATACAGCTATTATGTGCGCCTGCATTCATCACCACAGCACCCCCGACCGTTCCGGGGATACCAACAGCCCACTCGAATCCTTGCCATCCACGTTCTGCTATGTCCCATGCCAGACCAGGAATTGGTTCTCCTGCTGCTACAGTTAACAGACCTGTTTGGGAGTCAAACTGGCTATGGCGAAGGTGGCGAGTCACGATGACTAAGCCTGATAGACCACTATCGCTTACCAGTAAGTTGGAGCCTGCTCCCATAACTGTCACTGGTAACCCATGTGTTTTAGCATACTTAACACTTGCTTGCAAAGCCTCTATCTCTCGGGGAACAACACAAAATTGTGCTGGACCGCCAACCCTGTAGGAAGTATACGCTGCCAGAGAAACCTGGGACTTAATCACATAATCAGTACCAGGTAAACAAATTTCCTTATCTTCCTCAGATACTGATGTTTTTTGTTTGTTGGTATTCAATTCTGAAAATGTGCAGACATTTGCCGATGCCTGGGAGATTGTCATATTTGCTAGAATTAGTTGAATTTTGACGTTTATACGCCGTATAAATACGGTAATAACTGGAATTAGTGAAACTGTTGCTAGACAGACACTACTTATGTAATCAAAACTATCCTGCTCTTTTCCTCAAGATGTGGCTTTAGCAGGCTGGCGAAGTGTGGCGATCACTTCTGGAATGATCTGATTCAAGTTTCCAGCCCCGAGAAACAGCGCCAAATCTCCAGGACGTAGTGTTTTTTGCAGCAACTCGCCCACAGAGGCTAAAGTAGATTGATAAACGACTTGGGGATGCTGCTTGGCAACTTCACTTGCTAGTTGTTCGCCACTGACCAATCCTAAATTTGGTTCCCCTGCACTGTAAATGTCTGTCAGAACCACCAAATCGGCATAGCTAAAGGACTGGGAAAATTCTGCTAAAAAGGTCAGTGTACGACTGTAGCGATGGGGTTGGAAGATCGCAACAACTCTTTGCCCTGGTCTTGCTTGAAGACGTGCAGCAGCGAGAGTAGCACGAATCTCGCTGGGGTGATGGGCATAGTCATCAATGAAAGTAATGCCATCAACTTCACCTCGGAGTTCAAAGCGGCGTCTTGCACCTTCAAAAGTGGCAATACCCTTAGCAATTGTCCCAAATTCTAAGCCCAGTAACCGACCGACAGCCACTGCCGCTAAGGCATTGCTGAGATTATGTCTGCCGAGTAAGCGCAAGTTCAACTCTCCTAAGGCTTTGCCTCTTTCCCAAATAAGAGCCGTAGTGCCATCAGCGTGATAGCGTATATCAGTAACGGTGTAGTCAGCTTCAGTGGTAGAATACAGGCTGTAACTTATTTCTGGTTTTAAGTGTTCGCGTAATGTAGCACAGTCAATGCTACCGATTAAGGTTTTACAACCTTCAGCAAATTTCCGAAAGATATCAACGACTTGCTCTAATGTGTCGTAGTGATCGGGATGATCCAGTTCTATATTGGTAATAATACCTATTTCAGGAGCATGTTTCACTAACGAACCATCTGATTCATCTGCTTCTGCAACCAAATATGAACTTTTCCCAAATCGGGCAGTTCCTTCCCAAGCATTAACTTCACCACCCACCAAAATTGTTGGGTCATAATCAGCTTGAAGTAGCATATAGCCAATCATGCTACTGGTTGTCGTTTTGCCATGGGTTCCTGCTACTGCAATACTATGGTGATTAGCAATTAAGGCTGCTAGTAGATCAGAACGGTGAAAAATTGGGCAACCTAATTCTAGTGCTGCTTTGTATTCTAAATTGTTTGTGTTAATTGCTGTTGAACAAATGACTTGAGGCAGTTGTACCTTGATAGCATGTGGTAATTCTGCTTGAGTATTTAATAATACTTCGTCTACCTTAGTACCGGAGCAAAAGAATTGGAAATTATTTGCTTCTTGTCTACTAAAAACATGAACTCCAATAGATTCCAGTCGGCTGGTGATATGATTGAGACGAATATCCGAACCTGAAACTGGCAAGTTCAGTTTTGCCAGCACATATGCTAAGGGGGACATTCCCATGCCACCAATACCAATGAAATGAAATGGTCTACCACTAAAGTCCACAGAAATGTTCATTTATTACTCCTCTAACACCACACCACATGATAATCGCAAATAACACGCGTATCATAACAGGAATTTGATTTTTAACAATACTACCTGTCTATACTTTTCATACTAGATGTTACGTTAATTTTTTGCGCTTATTTAGCTTATTCAGAACTGTTTTACTCTGGTAGGCAATTTTTTCTCTGCTCGCACAGATATTATGTATCTTCTGAAAATTCCCAGAGAATCTGGAAATAAATGGCTTTGTTTGCAAACACATATTTTCAGTTTAGTTGTTGGAATTTGGTACAATACTAAGTTGGTGATTTAACGGCTCTGAAATTAAATAAAGCACGAGACGTAAGTGGATGCAGCAATTAGCAATTTTTGGTGGCACTTTTGATCCAGTTCATTGGGGACACCTAATCGTAGCCGAAACAGCTTTGCATCAAGTACCCATAGAACACGTAATTTGGGTACCATCACTCAATCCTCCTCATAAACAGGCGGCTTTATTTCAACATCGCTTAGAAATGGTGCAAAAAGCGATCGCAGATCAGCCAGCGTTCACGGTCTCACTGGTTGAGATCTATCGCCACGGAACTTCTTATGCTATTAACACCCTGATTGACTTGTCTACTTTTTACCCAAATACACACTGGTACTGGATTGTTGGTTTAGATACTTTCCAAACCTTACCCCGTTGGCATCGTGTAGATGAATTAGCACAATTATGTCACTGGTTGATTGCACCTCGACTCATTCGTGGTGAGACCATAGCTGAAAGTCAGTCAATCTGCAACCAAGTGGAGCAGGAACTGACAAAGCGGTCAATACACATACACTGGCAATTATTAACTATACCTTTAGTAGGAGTTTCGTCAAGTTTGATTCGCGATCGGTGCCGCGATGGTCAATCAATTCGCTACCTAGTTCCAGAGTCAGTCAGAAATTATATTGCCAAGCATAACCTGTATGGGAGTTAGGAGTGGGGATTGGGGATTGGGGATTGGGGATTGGGGATTGGGGATTGGGGATTGGGCATTTTCTGACTCCTGACTCCTGACTCCTGACTCCTGACTCCTGACTCCTGACTCCTGACTCCCCCACGAGTGTTCTATACATTTTTTTAAGGATTTAGCACTTTATAGTCATAAATACTCCCCCTTTGCGATATGATCTGGGTCATCCATAGCATTTGTTTAGGCATAATTATATAGAGGGCAAGACGCTGTGATTAGAGTTGCAATCAACGGTTTCGGGCGCATCGGGCGTAACTTTGCACGCTGCTGGCTGGGTAGACACGATAGCAAAATTGATCTTGTAGCTGTCAATGACACATCAGACCCTAGAACCAACGCTCACCTGCTAAAGTATGACTCGACACTAGGGAAGCTAAAGGATGTTGACATTAGTGCCGATGATAATTCAATTACCGTAAATGGTAAGACAATTAAGTGTGTATCTGATCGCAACCCAGATAACTTGCCCTGGAGAGAGTGGGAAATAGACCTGATTATTGAAGCTACTGGGGTTTTTACTGCTAGAGATGGGGCAATGAGGCACATTAATGCTGGTGCTAAAAAGGTTCTGATTACCGCCCCTGGAAAAAATGAAGATGGAACTTTTGTGGTTGGCGTGAATCACCACGACTACGACCATATTAAGCACAACATCATTAGCAACGCTAGCTGTACTACCAACTGCTTGGCTCCCATTGCCAAGGTGTTGCACGAGAAGTTTAATATTATCAAAGGCACGATGACCACCACCCACAGCTACACCGGGGACCAGCGTTTGCTAGACGCTTCTCACCGGGATTTGCGACGGGCACGTGCTGCGGCAATAAACATCGTGCCTACATCCACTGGTGCGGCCAAAGCAGTAGCGTTGGTACTACCAGCCCTCAAAGGTAAGCTGAATGGCGTAGCACTGCGAGTACCTACCCCAAACGTTTCGATGGTTGATTTCGTGGTACAGGTTGAAAAGCCTACCATCACTGAAGAAGTTAACCAAGTCTTTAAAGAAGCGGCTGAAGGTCCACTGAAAGGTATCTTGGAATACAGTGAACTACAGCTTGTCTCATCCGATTATCAAGGTACTGACGCCTCTTCTATTGTTGATGCTAATTTGACATTGGTTATGGGCAACGACATGGTAAAAGTCATGGCTTGGTATGACAACGAGTGGGGCTATAGCCAGCGAGTTCTCGATTTGGCAGAACTCGTTGCTGAAAAATGGGTTTAATTTGAGAGTGAGGAGTGAGGAATAAATATTTTCTAACTCCTAGCTCCTAACTCCTAACTCCTAACTCTTAAAATGTTGAAACCCCTGGCTGAGTGTCAAAACTTGGTCGGGGTTTTTTTCATGTTGATTACGTAATACGACTGTTGACCCTTCAATAATCGTTCCCACAATAGCCGCGCCCTTGCCAAGCTGTTGTACTAGCACATGTGCTGGTTCTTTGGGTAAGCACAGTACTAATTCAAAGTCTTCGCCTCCGTATAGAGCATATTTCAGTGCTTGTTCTTTTGTCAGGCAGTGCTTAAAAGCGGTAGGCAAAGAAATTTGAGTACTTTCTAGGACAGACCCAACCCCGCTGGCACGACAAATTTGCACCACAGCATCTGCTAAACCGTCACTGCTGTCCATTCCGGCAGGGGGGTGGGGAGATAAAATATTCTGGAGAAGGGGTAGAACATCAAGTCGGGGTTGGGGGCGTTGGTGTGCTTTTATGAGGGCTATGCGATCGCTCTCACTCAGGTTTTTTCCTAATTCTGGATGTAGGAGTAATTCTAAGCCACCGGCTGAAGCTCCATGAACACCAGTAACGACAATTGCGTCTCCGACCTTGGCTGTGTTGCGGCGGATAGTATAATTGGGCTGAACTTGACCGAAGGCTGTGATTGCTAGAGTGATGATGGGCGATCGCACAACATCCCCGCCCACAATCGGGGTTTTATATTGTTGTAAACATTCTGTCATCCCCTGGTATAATTCCTCAACCCAACTGACAGCGACATTTCCCGGAAGTGCTAATCCGACAGTAATTCCCAACGGAAAAGCCCCCATTGCTGCTAAGTCCGATAAATTTGCAGCCGCAGCACGCCAACCAACATCTTGTGGAGAAGTGGTGATTTCACTGAAGTGTACCCCATCAACTAATACATCTGTCGTCACGACTAAAGATTGATCCGGTTCAGTAGAAAGCACAGCAGCATCATCCCCAATAATTTCCGGAGGACAAAATCGCTGTAATATTTGTAAAAGTTTTTGTTCACCAATATCTTGAACTTGCACAGAACCTCTTGGGTATTCCATATACAGCGACTCTTGCCACTTTTCATCTTGAAGGCTGTTGACTGTTGACGGTTAACAGTCAACAGTCAACCGTGAAAGTCAAGATTTGCAGACAAGCATGAGCGATCGCATTTTGTGGGTCAAACTTGAGTGTTCGTTGCCAACAAGCGATCGCATCTTGAAAGTTTCCTTCCAAGGCCAATAATTTACCAGCTAAGGCGTGGAAGTCTGCATGACTAGCATACAAAGCTAGGGCTTGATCGTTGTTTGCCTTAGCCTCGGAATAACACCCTTGTTGCAATAAAAGCAGCGCTTGTCTGTGATACCAGATGGCTTGGTCATGGATACGTATCAAGTCAGACAAGTCTGCTTTGCAGCGCCTGCAATTTAGGGAGTGACCATTTGCCGTTGCGGGACGATAAACTGCTCCACAGACAGGACATTTCATCTTTCCTTACTCATCCTCATTGTTAGTGACGTAGTAAAGAAAATCTGACAATTCTTCTTGCAACTGGGGTATTTCTGCACTTTCTTCAGCTATGGCATCTTCAATTTGGTCTAACAACTCTTGTAATTCCTCACTTTGCTCTTCATCTAGAGATGAGAGGACTCGTCGAGCACGTTCTAAAAGTGCTGTCAGTTCTGGGTTGACTTTTACTGGATCAATTGTAACCTCTGGGGAGATTTCAATTGTTTCATCACTCTCAAATAATGCGTCTAATTCTTCTTTTGCTTGCTTCAACTCATGGCTAGAAAGTCGCTGCATACCCACACTATTTACGACTAGCGTTCCTTGTTGCCCTTTGCCTTTTTCGGTAGTGGTGACGGTGAGAATGCCATTGAGGTCAAAGTCAAAGTGAACCTCAACTTGAATGCCTCCTGCTGGTTTGGGTGGTAAGTTTTCAACTTTAAAGGAACCCAAAGGAACATTTTCTTCAGCGATCGCATTTTCTCCCTGAAAAACTTCGATTTCCACCGCTTCTTGATTATCCAATAGAGTAGAATAAACCTCAGAGCGAGAAACAGGAACAACGCTATTGCGGGGAATAATGACACTAAAGTAACCCGGCATAATTCCCCTTGGCGTATTCACAGCAGCAGCAATGCCCAGAGAATGGGGAATCACATCCACGAGAATGGCATCCACTGATTCACCAACCAATACCCCAGCTTGCAAAGCTGCTCCCAAAGCTACACAAAGGTCAGGTTGAATCCCATCAGTAGGAGTTTGTCCTAGATGCTGCTGTATCATTTGTTGCACCAGAGGAATGCGTGTTGAACCACCGACCAGGATCACGCGGTCAATCTTTTCTGCTTTGAGGTTAGCATCTGCCAGTGCTCGGTCAATTGCCTCTAGGGTTTCTTCTAAGAGTGGGCGGATCAGCACCTCAAAATCGGTACGTGCTACTTCTGCCTCTAAGTGTAGTGGAGTCTTACCCTTGCTACTTAAAAAAGCTTCCCGTACCGTCGCAAAGCCGTGGGAACTCATCTCAATTTTTAACTGCTCCGCTGCTCGAAGTAGACGCGCCTGAGTTACTGCATCATCTGGCGCATCCACACCGTGTTCTTTTCGGAATATACTGGCCAGATGGAGTTGTAAAAGCCTGTCGAAATCATCTCCACCCAAGCGGTTGTTACCATGACTAGCTAGAACTTCCGTGACATCACCTGTAATTTCTACTACCGAAACATCAAAAGTTCCACCGCCCAAATCATAAACCAAAACCCGTTCTGTCTCTTCTGAACGCAAGTCATAAGCTAACGCTGCCGCTGTTGGTTCATTGATAATTTGCAGCACCTCGAAACCAGCTATCTCTCCAGCAGTTTTAGTCCCCTGCCGTTGAGCATCCGTAAAGTATGCTGGCACAGTAATCACTGCTTGGGTCACCGATTCTCCCAAAGCATTCTCAGCCCGTTGTTTGAGAGCGCGGAGAATAATGGCAGAAATTTCATGGGGCAAATATTCGCGAGTCTCCTCCGAAGAAGCTCCCCCAACACCTAAAGTCGTCTTGTGGTCAGTCCCCATCCACCGCTTAATTGACTTCACAGTACGCTCAGGCGCAGCAGCATACTGACGGAGTGCATCTCGCCCCACCAAAAGTTTACCCGTATCGCTAAACCCAACACAAGAAGGTAAAATCAGGTCCCCATCTTCTCCAGGCAACACCCGTACCTGTCCATTTTCGACTATCGCTACTTCAGAATTAGTTGTCCCTAAGTCAATACCAACTGCTCTCATAATTCAAAGTTGTTTAATTGTTAGTTGTTGTTTGTTAGTTGTTGTTTGTTAGTTGTTAGTTATTCTCCCCTGCTCCCTCTTAAGAGCTCCCTGCTCCCTGCTCCCTCTTAAGAGCTCCCTGCTCCCTGCTTACTACAATCACCTGTGCTTCTCTAAGTACGCGATCGCCCCACCAATAGCCCCGTACTACTTCTTGAAGTACAGTATTCTCAGTTGCATCTGCACTTTCCTGGCGTCCTACAGCATACATTGTCTGGGGGTTAAAAGGTTGTCCTTGAGCTTCCATAGGAACAACACGCCGTTGTCGCAGTATATCTAAAAGCGATCGCCTGATTAACTCCACTCCCTGTTGATTGCTCATTAAAATTTCACTTAAAGATGCTGACACTGAGGATGTTTCAGGTGCTGGCGAATGAGCATCTTTAGGAGTAAACCACTGTCTTAGCTTTGCCCAAAAGCTTTTTTGTTCCGGCGATGTTAAGGTAGGGGTGGTAGATAATGCTTCTAGTTCCTCTTGCCAGTAAGCAAAAGCGCGATCTAAATCATCCTGGATCAGGAGCAAATCTCGTAGTAGTTTCTCCTGCTGTTGTTCAAATTGGCCCAAGGCACGTTTTTGGCTGTCTTCCAGACGTATTTGCAGTTGTTCTTCCTCTTTGCGAGTTACTTCCAATGCTTGTTGAAGAGCATCTTGAGCAGAACGCAATAATTTGCTCTGTTGCTTAACTTCGTGACGCAAGGCGATCCATTCTGCCACCATTTGATAGGGGTCATAGGAATTAGTAATTTCAGGTGGTTCACCCAAATACTCAGGTGGTGTTTGTTCTGATTGTAAATAGTCTAAAAATTTGCCAAATAAAGCTTCTTTGTCATTTGTCATTTGTCATTTGTTAGTTGTTGACGGTTGGGGGTTAACAGTTGACGGTTAACCGTCAACAATTAAAATGTTTCACGAATTAAATCATTAAGACTAACTTCTAGTTGCGAAATCGCTTTTTCTCGAACGCGTTTCAACACCTCTGGGTCAAGCTCTACTTCCAAGGGACGAAGTTTCAAGAAATCCTCATGTTGAGTTGTTTCTCCTTTGCGAAGTGCCTCGTAAGCTGCACGAATTGCCTTAAACTCCTCTGGATAGTTATGGGCAGGAAATTCACGTAATTTGGCATGATATGCTGCTTTGATCTCAGTAGGAGTAGCTCCTGGAGAAATTCCTAAGCGTTCATAGTTGGAACTCATAAATCATTAAATCAGAGGGAGCAGGGAGTAGGAAGAGGGAGCAGGGAGCAGGGAGCAGGGAGCAGGGAGTAGGAAGAGGGAGCAGGGAGCAGGGAGCAGGGAGCAGGGAGCAGGGAGTAGGGAGTAGGGAGCAGGGAGCAGGAAGAGGGAGCAGGGAGCAGGGAGTAGGGAGTAGGGAGCAGGGAGCAGGGAGCAGGGAGCAGGAAGAGGGAGTAGGGAGGAATCAGAAGTTTTTCCATTATTATTGAAACCCTTTTTTTCTGCCCTTTTGTTTCCTCGAAGTTGGGAATAAGTTTCCAAATATAGAATCTATGTCTAGCTCATCATCATCATCTTCATCATCATCATCATCATCTTCATCATCATCATCTTCTTCTAAGAAGTTGGGCATACTGCTCAACATCATTTGTTTTAGTTCTGGAAGCATTCGCTCAAATTCAGCTTTGGGAATTTTGCTGCCAAGTAATTTCCGGATCATCCCTTCGAGGAAGTCATCAATATCTGATAGATTTAAATTATCAAGATCCTCTGGATCTGGCATCATGCTCTGAGTTTCTTGAGCAGAGATAAATGCCTGTTCTTCTCGAAAGGCTTGTAATGCTTTGGCATCTTGAAGGCGACGGGCTAATTCAAATCCCTGTTGCTTCAACTGTTCGTAGTTTGGGTGATCGACATGATAGGTAGTGGCTCTAGCTAATAGAAGTAGGGGGTTTTGGGGTTCTAGACGCAGTGCTTCATCAAGGGAAGGTACAAGAGTTGCAATGCTTCCAAAACGGCGCACTTGAAACTGAATGTTTGCTAGAGTATTTCCAGGTTGGGGCATGGTATCGAGGTAAGCCCGCAAAGGAACAACTAGTTTTTGAGGACTATTTTCTTTTACGGCTAAAACAACAAGATGAGCAACTCTGGCTTCTGGATGTTCTGCTGATAGCTGGAACAGCTTTTGGATATACTTATTTGTTAAGGCTGCGATGCCTTTTTCGCGTTTGGCGAATAGGTGGATAGAAAGAGCGATCGCCTGTAATACAGGAATTTGCTCATTTCGAGGTAATTTTTGCAGCAGAGTCTCCCATTCTTGGGCTGCGGTTTCCTGGTTTAAGGACACTCGACCGCCGGAGTTGGGAGGACTTTGTACTGCTTTGACAAACATGCGACAGGCAAGTAGGGCCGAATCTTGTTGATTTTTACCTTGTACCAGACGGCTAAAGAAGGGATAACTTTGTGTAGATAGAGCTTCCACCCAAGGCAACACCTGGATCTCCGTGTCAACACTGAAGTCGTCAAAGTACTTGCCAAAGCGGCGACGTGCTTCATGACGTGCTTGTTTGTCCTCGAGTTCATCCCAACAATCCAGCAAAATACTGTAAACTTCTTCATATCGACACCCACCTTCTATTGCCTGGGTGAGTAGTGCTATTGCTTCTTGATAGTTTTCTTCTGATGCAGCAATGAGTCCCTTACGCCCAATGACATCTGGAGATGTTGGACAGATGCGTTCTGCCTGTTGCACTGATCCTATAGCGGCGCGATCGCGATTCAGTGTCATGTAAGTATCTGCCATCTGGCAATGGAGTACAGCTAGAGTTGGCTTCAATCGATCTGTTGGCCATTCTTGGGGATTTTGTTTACCTTCCTCCTCCAACCACTTTAACAAACGAGTTAACAGGCGTTGACGTTCTTGCCAAGAATCGTTAATTGCAAATACTTGTAACAGATTGACTGCTATTTGCGGGTTAAAGGGTTGTTCTGTCAACAATGGCTGCCAGAATAATTCCACGCATTCTATTTCTCCTTGGGTGAGTGCCTGTTGACCTGCTAGGGTTAATAGCGATGGACGAAGAGTTTGTAGTTCTTTGAAACTAGGGGATCGCCGCTCAATTTTCAATAGCGCATGTGCGGCATCATGGTAATTCTCTTCGTCGATCAGGTGTAGGACTTGCATCACCATCATCGCCTCTTGGGCAACCTTATCTGCTGATTGAAGATGTTCAAGAACCAGCGGTAGAAGTTGTGTCTGTGCCTGCTGAGAGGTTGCTAATCGCTTTAAAATTGGGTGTTCTAAGTACTTTGGTCTGCCATAACTTCCGGATAAGTTCAACTCTAAAAGATGAGCGGCTGCATCCCAATTATTATTCGTCTGCTGGGTATAAACCATCCAAGCGATCGGCAAATCTCCTGGCGTGATCGGATGCTTAATTTTCTGAAAAGATGTCAAAGCTGTTGCCGATTGTCCTTTGTTGAGGGAAAGAGCTCCCTGCACCCAGTGGAGTTGGGCGGCGCTAAATCGTTTGGGTTGTTGGTTGATTAACTGCTCAACTGTGGCAGTATCTCCTTTAAGTAATAGGAGTTTGAGATAACAGATGTTGTAGTCTTTGGTCAGGGTGTCGGCAACAAAGGCATGACTGATCAAATCAAGCGCTGCATCCAATTGTTTCAACTCCAGCAAACACCTAGCTTGCCAGTAATAAGCCTCTCCAGTTAGACCCAATTCTGTAGCACGCCTAAATGATTTTTCTGCCTGTTTAAAATCTTGCTTTTGGAATTCTTGCTGACCCCGCAGCAACCAAATCTCTGATTCTTTGGGAGTCAATGTAATATCAGGTTGCAATCGCTGAACTTTTTTGATTTCTTCCAATGCCTGACGATATTTTTTCTGCTTTAGCAATTCTTCCAGTTGTATTTCAAAGGAGTTTTCAACTTTTGACCCTGTGCTGGAGACGTGCTGTTTTGAGCGATGTTTTGACTGATCTTTAGCCACTGGGCTTTCCTCCTGATTGTGTTCCAGTGTCCCCTCTCATCGAAAAGGATAGCTTTAACAATTTACTTAGTTTTAATTTTAATGTAGATATTAGATTAATGTTACAACTTCCCGGTTACGTAAGCGTGGAAAGTGTGGAGATAGTTAACAGTTGCGATCCCCAAATATACTTAACTGTAACCATTGGGATAAAGTTTCAACAAAGACAAGTGCTGCTACAGGATTGCCGACACTGTCTAAGGCCGGACTGTAGCAGGCGATCGCTCCCTGACCTGGTACTACTGCTAGGAGTGCGCCACTAATGCCTGATTTCATTGGCAGACCAATCCGGAGGGTAAAATGGGGGGAGGCCTCGTACAGTCCACACGTTAGCATTAAAGCATTGACACTACAACGGTGCTGTGGTAATAGCAACCCACTTTCATAAGCTAGGAGTTGTCCCAAAAGAGCTAAGTCTTCGACTCGCCCAGACAGACAGCAGATTTGTTCGTAAGTGTCAAGAGCTATTTCTGGATTCTTTAAATACCCAGCTGTAACAAGATGCTGAGCGATCGCTCGATTAGCTGGAGAAGTAGCTGAGCGGACAGAAGCCAGCATATCCTGATCTAATAGGAGCTTGCAACCCGCTGTTTGGTTCAGCCATTGACACAGTTGCTGAGTGCGATCGCTAGCGTTTCGTCCTGGCAACATCTCAGCAAGGGTAATAGCTCCACTATTAATCATTGGATTGCGGGGTCGTCCATCATCAGCAATCAATTGCTCTAAGGAATTGAAGCTTGCATCTGATGGTTCCATCCCAACCCGCTGAAAAACGGTCTTTGCTCCCAGATATTCTAGAAGATAGAGTAGCGAAAACGGCTTAATCGTACTCATGAGAGGAAAAACACAAGCTGTATCGCCAAGGCTGATACCTTGCAAAGATTTGCAGCCGATGTGAACTGCAAACCACTCTCGATCAGCTGCAGCTAGTAGTGGGATGCGGTCAGCGACTCGTCCTTGATCTGCCTGGGCTTTGGCTTGTTGCACCCAGTCTGATAACTCTGTGGTAGTTAGTGTTTCGAGTCCGCTCATTGATGCTGCTCAATTAACCATTGTCCATGTTTCTTGAAAGCGCCCCACAGGCGGCGCACCACCCGTTATGAAGGTCAGAAACTCCCCCTCCCCCCTGCTCCCCTGCTCCCTGCTCCCTGCTCCCTGCTCCCTGCTCCCTGCTCCCCTGCTCCCTGCTCCCTGCTCCCTCTTGTTTCTTAAAAGTTAAGCATTTAATGCTACCAAACTAAAGACGGAAGTTAGTTCAGGGACAGAAAAGGGCATTTCTATTTTGGCTAACAGATAGCTACTGGTTAAGACACCGATCAAGCTGGAGTCTTGCTGACTAAAGAGTGGAATTGAATAGGTTGTCAAGAGAATGTCCTCACTAGCTCCACCAAAATCGAAATAGGGAACACTCCAAAGAGGTTCTCCAATATTTACAGGAACTTCGTACCAAAGAGCTTTTGTGTAGTCAAACCTACCGGCAATGTCCTTGTGTTCTAATCCATTTTCACCTCTAAACACGAAAGGGGCAGCATTTTTTATTTGCGACGCAAAAGCAAATGTAGCACCGAAAATAAAAGGATGAATGCTCAGATGGTTTGTCAAAGCCAAGAAAATGGAATTGATCTCTGGAACGCTGGGGTTGAAAATCTCTGCCAATTTCTCAGTAGCTGCTTGAATTTCTGCCTTGTTTTGCTCTAGTTCAGCAGTCATTAGTTTTTTTGGTAGAACGTCACCTGGCAGGACACCAATTAAGCTGGCATCCTTGTGATTAAATAGACATAGCAGGGCTATTTCATTCCAACCAGACGCATTGAAGGCGCATTCGTGGTTAAGATCTCAAGTCAATTGAAACGGACGCTCGTTTAAGTTCGTTTCAACCTTCTTTCGTGGGATTCCCCTTCTTCTTAAGCGCGGTTATTTTGTTGCGTCCTCCGACCAATCCTTAACGTAGTTAAAGGGAGAGAGGAGGAAGCTATTAGACTAGGAATTTATGACGCACGGCTTGTGGGTTGTGTAGACTTTAGGATTCGCTTGTCGCCAAACATTGTAGAAGAAAATAGCCCTGATTGACACAGCAACTAGCACGCAAATACTTTATATCAATAAATAATATAACAGAAAATCACTCGATTTTTTCAAAAAAATTTACAAGAGTCATGCCAGGATATGACAGATTGTACTATGGGATTTGAGCGGGCTGCTGCGAGCCAGAATAACCATAATTATTAGTTACTGCTGGATAAGAAGGAGTAACAACTCCTGAACTCTGAGTCTGGGGATAGTAGGGTGTCGTGTAAGTAGGTGCAGCATAGGTAGCGGGTGAGACCACAGAGTTTGATGGTACTGTGCTAGGGAATGCTTGACCACTACTTAAATTATTATACCTATTTGAAAATCGGTTAGAACCTTGGTAATGTGATTGGAGATCTGAATAGGGATTGAGGCTTGAATAGGGATTCTGCAGCTGGGTTGTTGGTTGAGGCTGAGTATAGCCCGTTACAGTATTGGGAGTCAGGGTATCTCTACTTACTCCAGTCATTGCTGGTGTAATTTGGCTGGGTGAGTTATTAGTAGGTAGTGATTGCCCAACGTAGGAATTTGATCCAATTGAAGTTGTGTTGCTATTAAAGCTCGGCAGATTCTGGGTTGTCGATGGATTATTTATTGTTGTTTGTGAAGGGCTGACTGGGGAAGCACTTTGACTATAGTTGCTTTGATTTGGTGATCCCACACCCAAACCAAGGGAAGTTGGAACGACCCCAGGCTGGGTAGATGATGCAGTTGGGACTACTCCAGGCTGGATAGGTGATGCAGTTGAGGAATAGACATTTCCTTTCAATAAATTTTCTGCTTGTGCCAGAAAAGGATTTTCTATCTTTGGGGCGGACGAGGAATTAACAGTATCCCCGCTAGGATTAGATTGAGCGTGACTTGTCCCAACCTGACCTAAATCGTTTGATAAGTTTTTGCTGTTGGTCAGTTGAGTTTTTTCTTGGGAAGTGCTTGCTGTGTGCTCAACATCATTGTATAGAACTGGTAAGCTATCTATGTCTGCTGCAATGGCTTTGTCTTCTTCTGAGAGTGAGGGATCAGCCGACTGGTGTGAAGCAACTTGTGGTTTTCGCTGTTGAGTGAAAAAATCTGGGTTTGTCCAGTATTCTTTAATTAACAACCCTATTAGAGATAGAAAAATTGCTGTTACCCAAAAACTAGGTCGTGCTAAATTCCATAATCTAGCTTTGAGAAAGCGTAAGGAGGCGGGGGGATAATAACGGCGTGACATAGGTGACAATATTTGAATTTATTTGAAAGTATTAATACTTAAGCGCAAACCTTTAGCGCAGCTAACATAGAGTTTAGACTCCATGTTAGCCGCTTAATACTTATTAGTCATTAGCCATAAGCACAATTTTTCCTCCACGGCTCCCTGCTCCCTGCTCCCTGCTCCCTGCTCCCTGCTCCCTGCTCCACTGCTCCCTGCTCCCCTGCTCCCTGCTCCCTGCTCCCTGCTCCCTGCTCCCTGCTCCCTGCTCCCTGCTCCCTGCTCCCTGCTCCCTGCTCCCTGCTCCCTGCTCCCTCTTCATCTTTGTGCTACTCGCCTCAATAACAACATCCCGATGCCTAAAAACAAAAAGTCGGGCAACCAAGCCCCGATGAAGGGAGCAAAGATACCAGCTTCTGCCATTGCACCACTAATAAAGTAAAATAAATAGTAAGTGAAAATAATTATAATACTGATACCAAAACTTGTGGCTCGCCCTGTACGCTGTGGGATGGTTCCCATAGCTGCACCAACTAAGCCAAAAACAACACATACAAACGGTAGGGCAACTTTTTGCTGAATCCTAACTTCGAGTTTACGAATTTTTTGCTCATCACCGCTGAGACGCACAACTTGCAGTTGTTCTAAAGCTTGGGCAATATTCATCTCACCGTAGTCTCGAGTTTTTTCTGCCAGATCAAACGCTGTGCGAGGTAATTTCAGGGTTTGATGTTTAAACAGCAAAATGTTGCGATAAGACCGATCAGGCGCTACTATGTAGCTTGTGCCGTTGTAAATATCCCAGATATTTTGTGATGGATTCCATTTACCTGCTTGTGCTACGACAATTTGATTCACACCTTGTGTGGAACGATCTATAATCGTTAGACCATTGAACTGCTTACCATCAAATTGATCGGAGTAATACAAGCGACTCAGGATCTTTTGCGTAGTACCATCTGGTTGTTTGACTTCCCGCTTTTCAGGATAGAGGAAGTTATCTTGCTGAGCAATAGTTGGCTTGTCTGACTTTAAGGCTTGCTCTAAGGTCATAGTCGCTTGGTAATTTGCTGCTGGGACAATCTGCTCATTAAATACAAATGTCATTCCTGTGACCACAAAACTCAAGATCACAGCAGTTAGAACCATGCGATAGACACTTACCCCACAGGCACGTAGAGCAATCAGTTCGCTCTCGCTCGAAAGACGACTGTAGGTCATCAACGTAGCTAGCAGCGTGGATAAGGGGAAAGCGTAAACGATAACATATGGCAGCTTTAATAAAAAAACATTTACGGCAATGCTTATGGGTAGCCCACGTTCCACAATTTTCCGTATGAGTTCAAACATAACGTCAATTGTTATGCCAAGTGAAGAGAAAGCCCCAACACCAAATAAAAACGGTGGTAGCAATTCGCTCATCAGATACCGATCCATGATTGAAGGGATCAGAGAATGGAGAATGTTGAAAGACTTATATATTTTAGTCATGGAGCCTGGAACATGGGGCATGGAGCATTGGCACTGTAGCAAGAAATGCCTTGCAGATTAGACAAATATCTAAATCTGGAAATTATCACCCAAGTAGTATTGCCGCACTAAGGGATTATTGTAAAGTTCTTTGGACGTACCGGCAGCAAGGATTTGTCCCTCGCGCATGATGTATCCGCGATCTGTGATCGCAAGGGTTTCCCGGACGGTGTGATCCGTGATTAGGATACCTATGTCGCGATCGCGCAGTCTCGCCACAATCTGCTGAATTTCTGAGATGGCTATTGGATCAACTCCAGCAAATGGCTCATCCAGAAATAAAAATTTTGGTCCTTCTCTTCCAGATGCTAAGGCTCTTGCTAATTCTGTCCGGCGTCGTTCACCACCAGACAGTTGATTTCCTTTACTGTTTGCTAGTTTTTCCAACCGAAACTCCTCCAATAAAGTCTTTACTCGACGTGACCATTGCCAACGTGGTACTTTAGTCTGTTCTAACACCACTAAGATATTTTCTCTCACACTCAGTTGGCGAAAAATACTCGCTTCCTGCGCTAAATAACCAATACCTAAGTGTGCCCTTTTATGTATTGGTAATGCAGTGATATCCTCGTTATTTAACCAGACCGTTCCCCGATCTGGTTTCTCTAAACCTGTCGCAATGTAAAAAGTTGTTGTTTTACCAGCTCCATTTGGACCTAGTAACCCGACTATTTCACCTTGAGCAACAGAAATGTTAACACGATTGACAATAAGTCGCTTCCCGTAGGATTTGTGAATGTTCTCTAAGACAATTTTCACAACAGACCTCGTGATGGGGAGTGGGGGCTAGAACGAGAGTTAGGAGTTAGGAGTTAGGAGTTAGGAGTTAGGAATGGAGATGTGTTTCTTCCATTTATAAGGGGTGGTGCGCCGCTTGTGGGGTAATTTTAACGAGGAGATCGGCGCTTCAATGCGGGTGTTGTTGGAGCGGGCGCAGTAGCTTGGTCGTCAGGGTTGGTATCATTCACAATATATGTGGATTCTACCTGTTGGTTGGCTTGAGGTTGAGCAATGAATCGCCCTTCGTCAATCAGATAGGTAACCTTCTCACCTCGGATACTATTGCCCCCATTTTGCAAAATGTAGACGTTACCGCTGAGAATAATCAGACGTTCCTTGCTGAAGTATTGAGCTTGGGCAGCTGTTGCTTGAATCCCACGGGCTGGATAGGACATTTGTACATTGCCCCGAGCTGTTGCTACTTGGTTTTTGGAGTCATATTCTTCATGGTCTGAGCGGATCGTCAAAGCGCGATTTTGCCCAGAGGGTTGTGCAGTAGCAGTTTCCATCTTCATGGGCAAGGCGATCGCCCCCACCAGTGCAGCTGGTAGCATCAAAGCTAAAGCAACGCGATGAACGCGATGAGTTTGAAATTTCGGGAATTGATAGCTGGGTATCATAAGAAATTTAGCTATATTTTCGACTTGTATCCTTAATTATCTCAAGTCTTTTCTGGCTTAGGTAAAAGATAAAATGCACACTCTGAATTCTTTGAGTGTATCTGTTGACTTAGAATTATAGACGCTTTCCTTGCCTTTAAGGTTTCGCTACCAGCCGAAATACTAGTCTATCCGCGCAATTCTGGGTAAAAGCAATGCTTGATCCTGATCAAGAGTGACTAACAATTCTGGCTCGGTTTGTTGTAGGATACTCAACAATGCCGCACTCTGATCTAACAATTCGTCTACAACAATGCCACTGTAAACCGATGGGTAACGGCGCAGACGGTAGCTTCCCTCTCCCAGCAAAATGACTGCACCACGCCAGTTGCGGTTACCCAAATGATAAAGCGCTACAGCAATTTGCAAAATGCCTTGATAAAAAGTTTTTTCTGGCTCTGCTGCTTCGATCCACAGAGCCTCTAAGGTATCATGGCAGGTATAGAACTCCCCAGCATTGAACTGCTCTACACCTTGCCAAAACTCTTGAGGCACGCTTTCGATCATCCCATACCGTCTCGTACTTGTTTGATGGTTTCTAAGGATATTTCCTGCTTGTCACCTGCAAACTCATTGTCTGGAGTGAGGAACAGCATACAGTGGCATTCATTGCGCTCTCGCATTGGGACACAGGGACAGTTCCAAAAAGCAGCATTTACCTCTGCTTGTTTGTCTTCATAATGGCGACAGGGACACAAAGGAGCACCCAGATCATCTTTATGCTTAGCAAGTCCTTCAATCACAACTGCCGTTACAGAAGGTTCAGAACAAAAGAACGTTCCAGTGCGCTTGGCGTATTGTTCTGAAAAATGCCGCATTGCCTCTAGACTTTTATCAGTGGATATTGTGTTAACTTCCGGTGAGATCATAAACTCAAATGCTCATAATTTAAATATTTCTTAGCATTGTACCTCAGCCTCAGAGTACTATCACTGGGTTGATCTCCCCCTTTCTGGAAACAAGAGGGAGCAGGGAGCAGGGAGCAGGGAGCAGGGAATAGGGAGCAGGGCGGGGGGAGCAGGGAGCAGGGAGTAGGGTATATTTACCCTACGGGAACGCGGCACGTAAATACCTTATTTGTAAAAAAAAATACATTTAATCTACCAAGACACGAGGATTAAGGTGAGACTAAAAACTATCAGTTTGCATTTCCAGTTGTAGGAGAATAGGCGATAATTAACTGTAGTACAAGTTAATTTTTTTATGACTGAAGATCTACTCAAGTCGTTTCAAGAAGCTTATCGTAATTTAGAACTATTACCCTTAATTGAAGAGAATGATTTACGACGGTTTCGAGTAGAATATGGTGAAGATACAATTGATGAATTGATCCAGTTAATTGAAGACAGTCCAAATTTAGATGGTAAGGTGGTTTTCACAGGACATCGTGGATTGCTATAAACAGCGCTATCAATCAGAAGTTTTGACGAACATTGGCAAGATGACAGTGAAAGTCGAACCAATCCCCACCTGGGAAACCAGATCAATTTTGCCTTGCAGTAGTTTTACTAACTGCGAGACAATTGCCAATCCTAGTCCGGTACTCTCAGGTGAGTGAAGGCTTGTCGTGTTCACTTTATAGAAGGGTTCAAAAACACGCGGATGATCTTCTGGTGGAATCCCCACTCCTGTATCAGAGATCGCTATCAACCATTGGTCATATGATATCGACTCACACATTAATTGAACGGTTCCCGATTCTGTGTAGCGAATCGCATTGCTTAACAGATTCATGACAATTTGTTGTAACCGCAAGGGGTCTGTTAGCACTTGGGTGGGGGCGCGATCGCACTCAATGACCACCCGTAACTTTTTCGCCGCAGCTAAAGGTTCCAGGACTTCCACAGCGGTATTAATCACGACGCGCACATCTATTAGTACGAGATGCAGTTGCATCTTTCCCACCTCAGATCGTGAGAGTTCTAGGGTATCGTTGACTAGGCGGAGCAACTGTCTACCATTGCGTAGCACGCGCTGAATATGTTCTATCTTGGGAGAAGAGTCTCTGATCTCCGTTTCTTGCTGTCGTGAAGATCGCAAGAATAACTCTGAGTAGCCAATAATAGAGTTCAGGGGAGTTTTGAGTTCATGAGCTAGTTGAGAGAGGTTGTCTTGATTGGCTCTGACTAAGCGAGTTAGTTCCTGATTGGTCAGCGTCATCTGGGTTTGCAACTGCTGGAGTTCGCGCAAGCGCTCATCCACGTAGCTTCTAAAGCATTGGGCAATGGCTTCATCTACGACGGAATTAATCACAAATACGGCTCGCAGAACTTCTGTCCCTCCTGCTGATTGGAGGTCAGCAGCTAGAGTCGAAAAGATTTCTTGACGCAGCAAACGGTACTCTCGTGCAATTTCAGATGGATCGAACCCTTGCTCAGCTCGGAGAATACCATGCTCCAAACTCGCCCTGACTAGCAACTCGATATTATTGTCCTGAGATTGAGAAAGCACAGTTGCCATCGCTGTCAGAACTTGGGGAATGTGATCCTGTACAGATGTACGGGGGAGATGATCGGTACTCTCGATCTGGCGATCAATGCTCACAGCCTGAACCCAGCGCTCTACTATCGTGTCAGTTTTTTCAGTGAGTAATTTACTAAAATCTATCACCAAACCTCCTCGCCCCGAAAGCCCCCCAAGAGCATTGGGTTATACCATAGACTAGCCCAGAAATAATATCAGGTTCGCCTAAACAGTTACGACCAGAATAACGCACTCCTATGGGGAGACGCACCGGACGCGCTTAATTCTTAATCGCAAGTGATTAGTGGGATATGATATAAATTCCTAGTGTTCTGTGTCATTAATTTTGACGGGTTCGTAGTGTGAGCGTCTCGCTCACAAAGCGAGCTTTCCGGCTCGCACTACCCATCAAAATTAATGACATGGACTACTAGTCTAATAGCTGAAGTTAGCTCAAGTCTGTTTCAACGGACTTAATTCAAGTTCGTTTTAACAGACTTGAACTCTTAGCCAGGACTTTGGTTCAAGGCGTCGGTACAGAAAGAACTAACGTTTCACCAACTTCTTCGACACCTTGCGGAGACGAATTGACTGAGGAGTGACTTCCACCATTTCATCTGGGCCAATGTACTCCAAAGCGCGTTCCAGGCTCATATCTACAGGCGCTTGCAACTGCACCAGTTCCTCACCGCCGGATGCGCGGTGGTTAGTCAGTTGCTTAGTCTTACAGACATTCAATTCTAGGTCTTGGGGACGATTGTGTTCTCCGACAATCATGCCTCTGTAAACCTTGGTGCCTGGAGTAATAAAGAACAGACCTCTATCTTCTGCGTTTTTCATTGCATAGAAGGTAGAAACGCCCTCTTCAAAGGAGATTAAAACACCTTTGTTACGGGCTTCAATATCGCCACTCAGGGGACGGTAGTCCAAGAAACTGTGATTCATGATCCCGTCGCCCCGTGTCATCCGCATAAATTCACCCCGGAAACCGATCAATCCACGGGCTGGAATGACAAACTCTAGTTGGGTACGTCCATTACCACCAACTTGCATATCTTGCATTTCGCCTTTGCGTTGTCCCAGTCGTTCAATAGTGCTACCAACACCATCTTCAGGAACGTCCAGTACTAAGCACTCATATGGTTCACAGGGCTGCCCACTGACTTCTCGGTAAATCACCTGTGGCTGGGACACTTGAAACTCGTAGCCTTCACGGCGCATGGTTTCGATTAAGATCCCCAAGTGTAGTTCACCACGACCGGAAACCAAGAATTTCTCTGGTGAGTCAGTTTCTTCAACCCGCAAAGCAACGTTGGTTTCTAATTCTCGTATCAGGCGATCGCGCACTTGCCGCGATGTCACCAACTTTCCTTCTTGACCTGCAAAAGGCGAATCATTGACCGCGAAGGTCATCTGCAAGGTTGGTTCATCCACTTTAATAAGTGGCAATGCCTGCGGTTCGTTGGGACAGGTAATTGTTTCCCCAATATTAGCATCGGCAAACCCTGCCACAGCAACGATATTGCCAGCAGAGGCTTCTGGCATGTCAATCCGCCTTAGCCCTTCAAAGCCCATCAATTTGGTGATTTTGCCTTTGACAATGTCCCCCGTATCTTTCACCAATGCCGCTGGTTGTCCCATGCGGATAGTACCATTGTGAATTTTACCAATCACAATTCGTCCTAGATATTCTGAATAATCTAAGGTTGTGACTTGCAGTTGTAAAGACTTGTTGGAATCACCTATTGGTGGTGGGACATGGCGTAAAATTGCTTCAAACAGCGGTTGCATATCCTTAGGTTCATCGTCTAAGTCCTTTTTGGCGTAGCCTGAAAGACCAGATGCAAACAGATAGGGGAAATCACACTGAGCTTCATCTGCCCCTAGTTCCAAGAACAGATCCAAGACTTTATCAATTGCACCGTAGGCATTTGCGGAGGGACGGTCAATTTTGTTAACAACAACAATGGGGCGCAGTCCTTTTTCCAAGGCTTTTTTCAGCACGAAGCGGGTCTGGGGCATGGGTCCTTCGTTAGCATCAACGATCAGGATACATCCATCTACCATGCCGAGTACCCGTTCAACTTCGCCCCCAAAGTCAGCGTGTCCAGGAGTATCAACAATATTGATCAGCGTTTCTCTGTAGTGAACTGCTGTATTTTTAGAGAGAATGGTAATGCCTCGTTCCCGTTCAAGGGCATTGGAGTCCATGACACAATCCGGAACGTCTTCCCCTTCGCGGAAAATACCAGATTGTTTGAGAAGCGCATCAACGAGGGTTGTTTTGCCGTGGTCAACGTGGGCAATAATAGCGACGTTACGGATAGGAAGCGTCATAAGAGCGTACGACTAAGTATAGAGGGGATTTTTCTGAATTTATGTCCAGTAGTGAACGGATTTAACAGAATTTGGGACAATAGGTTAATTCTGTAAATAAGCCTTAACAATACTATCCTTATTGTAACGATTCCGGGGCATTTTTGGAACGAACTGCCAAGACGCCTTCGTCAAAGTCGTTCCTGAAGGGTAGATCCAAAGGAGAGTAGCGGCGTACTACCTCCGATGAATGAAAGAAACGCCACTCCTAACTCCTAACAGCAAGGCAGCATGAAAAAAATTGAAATTGAACTCGACAAACAAACTCTTGAAGATGCCAAACTTTTGGCAGAAGCGCGACAGTGTACATTGCCTGAATTAATGGCAGAAGTCGTTAAGCAACTAGGATCAGCAACGGACGCGATCTGCACTTCGCAGAAGATGGGTAAAACATTGCTGCTGGAGAAGTTGTTGAACGGTTAAACCTCTACTTTTCTCTCTGTGCCTCTGCGGCTAAAAAGTAATTTATTGAACCACAGAGGCGCAGAGAACACAGAGAGTCGAAAAATTCTTGGACAAAAATTTTAGTCACCTTGAAAGGGCTGGTCCTAAACTTCACCCAAATCCTTGACACAGAGTTGAATTTTACCGTTCTTCCCTCTCTGCATCCTCAGTGCCTCTGTGGTTCGTTAAAATTCATATCATCAGCTAATCTTTCAGCCCAAGTATCAACAAATGCTTTCAGAACGCTTTACACAAGCCCTGACCTACGCGACACAACTCCACGCCAACCAAGTGCGTAAAGGTTCAGGCGTTCCATATATTTCTCATTTATTAGGCGTTGCCAGTATTGCCTTAGAATACGGGGCGAATGAAGATGAAGCTATAGCAGCACTATTGCACGATGCGATCGAAGATCAGGGCGGCGCTGCTACACGGGAAGAAATTCGCCGCCGCTTTGGAGATAATGTTACAGCAATTGTGGATGGTTGTACTGATTCTGACACCACACCCAAACCGCCTTGGCGACAACGTAAAGAAGCATACATTAATCACATTCCCACTGCTTCCCCATCAGTACTACTCGTTTCAGCATCTGATAAGCTCTATAATACCCGGTCAATTGTTAAAGATTATCGTATTGTGGGCGAGTCAGTTTGGGAGCGCTTTGGAGACCGGAGAAAGGAAGATATTCTTTGGTATTATCGAGCGATCGCAATTGCCTTTAATCAGACAGGAACGACACCTTTAATTGAAGAATTAGAGCGAGTTGTTTCAGAACTAGAAATGTTGGTAGCCAACAAAAAAGGATAAAGGCTACAATTTTTCAGCCTTCATCCTCATACCTTACAACAGATTGCACGTAAGCGGAGTACAATGCTTTTGCCTAAAAGTTAGAAACAAAGCCTTTTTACTCCTGACTCCTGACTCCTGACTCCTGACTCCTGACTCCTGACTCCTGACTCCTGACTCCTGACTCCTGACTCCTGACTCCTGACTCCTGACTCCTGACTCCTGACTCCTGACTCCTGGTGCAATTGTTAACGGAACATACTACTGACTGAACTATCTTCGTGAATTCGCCAAATGGTTTCCCCAAGCAGATTAGCTACCGAAAGCACCACGAGTTGTGGAAAGAAATCTGTTTCTTGAATTGGGATGGTGTTTGTGACAATCACTTCCTCAAACACACCACTTGACAACCGCTCGATCGCAGGTGGAGAGAACACTGCATGAGTTGCACAGGCATATACCTGATGTGCGCCTTCCTCTCGCAGTAACTTTGCTCCTGCTAAAATGGTTCCGGCAGTATCGATCATGTCATCGACTAACACTGCTGTTTTGCCCTTAACATCGCCGATCACATTCAAGACTTCGGCAACATTGTGAGCTTGACGACGTTTATCAATAATTGCCAATGGGGCATCATCCAGCTTTTTCGCAAATGCCCTAGCCCGTGCTACACCACCGACATCGGGAGAAACAACTACAAGGTCAGATAGTTGTTTACTTGCCAGATAATCTAGCAGAACTGGTGAACCGTAAACATGATCGAGGGGGATATCGAAATAGGCCTGAATTTGAGCTGAGTGTAAATCCATAGCCAGAACGCGGTCAGCACCTGCTTCAGTGATCAGGTTAGCAACCAACTTGGCAGTTATTGACTCTCGTCCTGCTGTTTTGCGATCAGCGCGGGCATAGCCATAATAGGGAATGACTGCTGTTACCTGCCGCGCTGAGGCGCGACGACAGGCATCGATCATAATCAGCAATTCCATTAAATGGTCGTTTACAGGATTACAACAGGGCTGGATTAAATAAACATCGCAGCCTCGAATCGATTCCTGGATCTGAATGTATAGTTCTCCGTCCGCAAATCGTTTGCGGATCATTGGACCTAGATCCATGCCCAGGTAACGAGCGACTTCTTGAGATAATGGTACATTGGCAGAGCCAGATAATAGCCGCAGGCGATTATTATCAGTTGGTCCACTTGCAGATGGCTGCACTTTCAAAGTTGCAGAACTAAGCACAGCAGATCCTCGATGTGCATTCATGGCAATACTATCATCCAATATTTTGCATATTTAACTGAAAATAGGCTGAAAAATTATCTATGAGTTTTGTTGAAGCTTTTACAAAAACTTTAAACATTTCTCCATCAAACTACAATTAGCTAATTTTCCTGCCGTCCTGGTAAACAAACCCTTAAAAGCGTCACTGACATCAACTAAACCCATAGTTCTGATATTTTTGGTTGAGTTTAAAGTTGCCAAACTCTCTCCCATATACTTGTTCGGTAGTGCTTTTCCCTGTATGCAACTGATTTATAACTACGAGCTAAGCATTTGAAGCTTAACTCATCTCGAACTTTGGTACTCCCTTAAGTATAAAAACTTTTCACCTTACTTGTCATACGGATTTTTTTATCTTTACCCAAAATTGAGAGGTCTTGGTCTTCACTTTGTGTGTTAAGTGTTATTTATGCAAGCTATGGTAGTTGACAGTTAACTGTCAACGGTAGAATCTAGAGATTTTTTCATTGGGAAAGCCCTTATCATAGCATTTGTGGTTAACTTTAACCTCGCGATCGCACGTATTTTTAAGAAGCCTCTTTGCTACTGGATCAGGCTGTAGCAAGCCCCTGAATTGTAGTCTTGGGGAATGCGTTATATCTAAGTACTGAAGAGGGGGTAAAATTTGGTGAATTCCTCCTCTGTTGCCATTACACGAAAATCAACTAACGATGCAACCACCAATTACATCTGGCACAAGAGTGCAAAACCGTTACCGGATAATTCAAACTCTGGGTCAGGGGGGATTTGGGAGAACCTATCTGGCAGAAGACTCCAGACGCTTTGACGAACTTTGTGCAATTAAAGAATTGATTCCTGCTGTCACAGGGACTTACGCTTTGGAGAAGGCGCAAGAGCTTTTCCAGCGAGAAGCAGAAACATTGTATCTGATACAGCACCCCCAGGTTCCCCAATTCCGGGAAAGATTTGAACAAGACCAGCGCTTGTTTTTAGTTCAGGAATACATCGCAGGTAAAACCTACCGTGCTTTGCTAAATGAACGCAAAGCGACTGTCAGTACATTCACTGAAGAAGAAGTGTTTCATTTAATGAATTCATTACTGCCAGTGTTGGATTATATTCATGGTCGGGGTATGATTCACAGGGATATCTCCCCAGAAAATATTATTCTGCGAGACAGCGATCGCCTGCCAGTCTTAATTGACTTTGGAGTGGTAAAAGAACTGGCGACTCGATTGCGATCGTCTGATACGACAGCACCAACAACTTATGTCGGAAAACTTGGCTACTCCCCAAGCGAGCAAATGCAAACAGGTCACGTTTATCCTAGTAGTGACCTGTATTCACTAGCAGCGACTGCTGTCGTTTTGCTGACTGGCAAAGAACCGTCTGCGCTATTTGATCAAAACCAATTGACTTGGGATTGGCAACGCTGGGTGACACTCGATCCGCAATTTGCCCAGATTTTAAACCGCATGTTGAGTTACAGACCAAGCGATCGCTATCAAACTGCTAAAGATTTAGCACAGGCGCTACAGTCGTTGGAACAATCGACTATTCTAACATCTAATGTCTCCAGCGTCCACACAGTCCCCGTTGGTCGCCGTCCCGATCCCGTGCAACCCGCTTCACCCAACAGATCAAATCCCAGGATTCAAGCACCCGCCACGAACTCACTCTTAGACAACCCGTTAGCACTTGGGGCAATTGGGAGTGCTGTAGTGATCCTAGCAGGATTAGGTTCATGGGCATTGGTAAGTTCCATGCGCCATCAGTCACAAGAACGACAAATAACATTAAAACCACAAGCTTTCCCTTCACCTGTCATTTCTGGTAGTGCTACACCGAAACCTACATCCATATCCATACCCATACCCACACCCACACCCACACCCACAAACAATCGACCTTTCGTATTTACAAAAACCCTAAATTTTGGCTCATCGAATACAACTAACATTGAAGGTACTATCAAAGCAAATCAAATACATCGGTACTTCTTACATGGGCAACAAGGACAGCAGTTAACTGCCTTATTCGCCCAAGAAAACGGCGTTTCACTCACTGTCTTAGGTTCTAATCGCAAACCAATTGAAAATACTGCCAAACAAGTGACATTCTACCAGGGAAAATTACCATTAACTGGTGTTTACATTATCCAGGTCAATCCCGTTCCAGGAGTACCCGAAAGCAACTACAACCTTAACCTGAAATTAGAAAACCAAGTCAAGCCGACACCCACCCCTTCACCTACAGTTACCTCACCTACGCTATCGCCTACAGAAACACCGGGTACTACACTACCACCTATAGAGCCGTCAACGACACTACCACCCATAGAAAAGCCGCCCATACTGACCCCCAGACCTGAACAAAATAACCTGCATAGTAGCAAAAAAAGGCATAAGCCAGGCATCAAAAATACACAAATCAGCACTAACAAATGACAGGATCGAAAACACTACTGATTACTGGAACTGATACAGAGGCTGGTAAAACTGTTTTAACCACAGCATTAGCAGCCTACTGGCAAAAATATTGCTCTGACCGCAGCTTAGGAATTATGAAACCGATCCAATCGGGGGTAGGCGATCGCGAGTGGTATCAAAAGCTGTTTAAGTTAGATCAGTCTCTGGACGAAATCACACCTTTATACTTTCAAGCACCATTAGCCCCTCCCATAGCAGCAGCACAGGAAAATCGGACAGTAGATTTAGCTATCATTTGGAAAGCTTTTAAAGCTTTAAGCAGTCGCCGTGATTTTTTGTTAGTAGAAGCTTTGGGAGGAATGGGTTCACCCATAACTCATGAACTGACGGTCGCGGATTTAGCAGGATCGTGGCACTTACCTACAGTATTGGTAGTGCCAGTTAAATTGGGCGCGATCTCTCAAGCAGTTGCCCATGTTGCCTTAGCTAGACTATCGCGAGTGCAACTGATAGGAATTATTCTTAACTGCGTTCAACCACGAACAGTTGCCCAAATTGCTGACTGGACACCAGTTGATTTAATTCAATCACTCACTAACACCCCAATTTTGGGCTGTTTGCCTCATCTCGAAAATCCAGCAGATTTGGACAAACTTGCCAAAATCGCTTCCGATTTAGATTTAGAGCGATTGCTGCCTTTAGTAAAGGTGTAAAAATCAAAATATTCTAGTAAAATTTGAACAATGGTTTCTACATCTCCCAACCTAACATCTAGCATCCAACGCGCCATCCACTCGTTACAACCTCAACTTGTGGAGTGGCGGCGGCAATTGCACCAAAAACCAGAACTGGGCTTCAAAGAAAAACTGACGTCTGAGTTTATTTCACAGAAACTGCTAGAATGGGGAATTGAGCATCAAACTGGTATTGCCGAAACTGGCATTGTCGCTATTATTAGGGGCAATCGTCAACCCGAAGCATCTCAAATTATTCAAAATCCAAAATCTCAGGTGCTAGCAATTCGGGCAGATATGGATGCTTTGCCTGTTCAAGAACTTAACGATGTGCCATATCGTTCCCAGCATGATGGAGTAATGCACGCTTGTGGACATGATGGTCATACAGCGATCGCCCTAGGTACGGCTTACTATCTCTACCAAAATCGAGATAGTTTCTTAGGCACTGTCAAAATTATCTTCCAACCAGCAGAAGAAGGGCCAGGAGGTGCTAAGCCGATGATCGAAGCCGGGGTACTGACAAACCCTGATGTTGATGCAATCATCGGGTTACACCTGTGGAATAATCTTCCGTTGGGAACCGTGGGTGTCCGCGCTGGCGCATTAATGGCAGCTGTGGAGTTATTTTCCTGTACAATTTTCGGCAAAGGTGGACATGGTGCGATGCCCCATCAAACAATTGATTCGGTTGTCGTTGCTGCCCAAATCGTGAATGCCTTACAAACAATTGTTGCTCGTAATGTCAATCCCATTGATTCAGCAGTGGTAACGGTGGGCGAACTTCATGCCGGAACAGCAAAGAATGTGATTGCTGATACAGCTACAATGGGTGGCACTGTACGGTATTTTAATCCTACGCTAGAAGGCTTTTTCAAAGAGCGAATCGAGCAGATAATTGCGGGAATTTGTCAGAGTCATGGTGCTAAATATGACCTTGAATACTGGAGTCTTTATCCACCAGTTATCAATGATGCTGGAATAGCAGAACTTGTGCAATCAGTCACCCAAGACGTGATAGAAACGCCTATAGGTATTGTGCCAGAATGTCAAACTATGGGCGGTGAGGATATGTCGTTTTTCCTGCAAGAGGTTCCTGGTTGCTATTTCTTCCTTGGTTCTGCTAACCCAGCTTTGGATTTAGCCTATCCCCACCATCATCCCCGATTTGATTTTGATGAAACAGCATTGACAATGGGTGTAGAAATCTTTGTTCGCTGTGTAGAAAAGTTTTTTAACAGGAGTCAGGAGTCAGGAGTCAGGAGTCAGGAGTCAGGAGTCAGGAGTCAGGAGAAAAAACAACTAACAACTAACAACTAACTTCGTTGCCAAATTTTAATCGTTCTATCCAAACTCCCACTCACCAAAATCTCTCCGGAAGTCGTAAAAGCTAATGCCGTTACTGTATTGGCATGACCGATGAACGTGCCTAGAAGTTCGCCTGTGTCTAGATGCCACAGCTTAATTGTTTTATCTACACTACCACTGGCGATTATCTGCCCATCGGGACTCAGGGCGATCGCATGGACTCCATCCCTATGTCCTTTGAGGGTATGCAGCAATTCTCCAGTCTCTAAATGCCAAGTTTTAATCGTTTTATCCCGACTACCACTGACGAGAATTTTCCCATCAGCACTGATAGCTAAGGAACGAACAATGTGAGAATGACTAGTATTGGAGTGCAGCAACTCTGGTGGGGAAGAGGTTGTTAACTCTTCCAGCTTAGGGATGCGCCAGACTTTGATTTTACGGTAACTGCCTGTGACCAAAGTTTGTCCATTTTGACTCACAGCCAAGGCATGAGCGACAGTATCATCTAAGGATAGGGTGAGCACGACTTGACGCTGCATCAGATCCCAAAACATAATTTTTCTATCATCTCCGCCAGTAATTAACATTCGCCCATCTGGGGTGAAGACGACACACCGCACGATTCCATTATGCTTGTGTAAAATATCTATTAAGTCTAGTGCGCCTACGTGCCACATTTTTATCGTGGAGTCTGCACCTCCGGTGACCAGAGTCTGCCCATCTGGACTCAAAGCAAGGGAAGTCACTTCATCTACAAGCCCAGATAAAGACCAAGGAGACTCTGACAGCGTACCCATCAACTCACCCTTGGTCAAATCCCACAGCTTTGTCTCACCACGACTACCGCTAGCTACCAGAGGGGAGGTTGTGCCATTCTTAACTCCTGGACTGAAAGCAAGGCAGTTAATTCCTCTCGTGTGACCTTTCAGGGTCTGCCAGCATTCCCAGTCTCCTACTATACTTTTGAGTGGATGGTCTGGCGGGAGAGTTTTAGTGACCTCTGCCATGACAATCTGCTCAAATACTGACCGCGTCACTTTTTTAGCAATGAGTAATTCTAAATACCAACTTAATCCTCCTGCATACAATAAGTGACTCGGAGTGATGTATATTTTTTGCTCACTCAGTTCAATTTGGTTTGTTGGTAAAAAGCCTGCGATGACTACTTGTTTTTCGTACCCTCTTATACCATTAAATGGATACAACAAACACAGAAAAATTAATACTTGATGATTGTCTAAATCATCTTGAGTCACTGACCACCTAATTTTGTCCTTCTTGATCCCGTTAAAACTTTCTCCATCAGCAGCGTAAACTTGAATACTGAGCTTGGGTTTATTTGTGAGTAAGTATGAAAATTTGCTTTCACCGCGTAAGTTACCCTCATCGTCTAGGGTCATGTTTTCCATGGTGTCTTGTGACGCTTTTTTGACCTGTTTGCCGAAGCGTTCACTCATGACGGACTCGACAAATTGCTCTCGCAAAAGATATTCTTCTGCCTGTTGTTGAAAGTATAGGGTAAAGGGTATCGCCTGTTCCGAAGGATCAGGATATTCAGGTGGTATAGGTGGCGGATTTTTGGCGATAATTTCTGCTTGTTGGTGTGCAACTTCCAGCATTTTTGCTAGTTTTTCGCCCCAAAATGCCATAATTTCACTGTGAAAGCCTTTAACTTGGCTTTCCAGTAAACATAAATCACTTGTCTTTTGTTTTTTCACTCGTTGAAGAAAGTCAGCTTGTTGAGCTTTTAGTAAGCTAATCCAATCCATGTGCATTCCTGCGGCACAGTATTGTCTACCTACGTTAGGGTATAGCAACGCAATTATTCAAGTCGAGTCATCTTTGTTAATCTCAGCAGTTAAGCTAACACAATCAAATACAACTATCGGTATGCATAGACACTAAGCGGCTGATCGCTGGGTTTTGACATTGTGATTCCTATTACAAGTGGATCGCATGACGCTACGCTAGCAGAATGTAGGTGTTGGGATTGCTATATGACTAATGACAGTTTTACTACGTTAGATGCAATCAGTGCGAAGCGTGGAGATGAGTGAAGGCTATTGTTTGAGGATTGCTAAGACTGCTGAAAAGGATTTGTCTGATTTACAGCCCTCCGGGCAAGGCAGAAGGCAGGAGGCAGCTATGCTGAAGGTAAATGTGATGGATTGCCCAATTGGCGCGATGATTACCTCGTCAAATTGGCAGATTATGAAGCATTTGGCATTCAGGAATATTGGATTGCCGACTATCTAGGTATTGGTGGTCGGCGCTACATTGGCTCACCCAAGCAGCCAACCTTCACCATTTGCACCTTAATGGATGGGGAATATGAAATGCGACAGTTCCGTGGTAGCGATCGCCTTGTTTCCCCCACCTTTCCAGAATTACCATTAACGGTTAGTCAGATTTTCAACCAGGTGAATAAAGAGAGTTGTTGAGGTTTGGCAGTCCAATTATGATTCCACTCGACCAACAGACGAGCATACTTTGCTATCACTCCCTTGTATTTGTGATCCTAGCTCCAGCCGATAGTTCTTCCTGAGGTGGGTAGACTGGTGTTTGTATAACTGCCCGAGGCAGAGAAACAGTGATATCAGCACCATTGATCAAAACTCCCAACAGCCCTAGTTCAGATTCAACCAATTGATCAAGGGCTTCACCTAGCATGTTTTCTTGTGTGTAGTTTGGTCGTGTCACCAACACCATGCCATCACTGTAGGGTTGGATTAACAAAGGATCATTAGATAATCCTAAAGGGCTGGTGTCTACAATGACTAAATCATAACGCTCGCGGACATCTTCGAGCAGCCGTCGTACTTCGCTAGATTCCAACACAGCAGCCGATTGACGCACAGGGCCAGGGCTAGGAATAATGTATAAATTTTCTACGTCAGGAACTAAGTGGATACATTCACTCAAATCGCCGTAATAGCGCAAAGGTTCAATCGTAGCCTCGTCATCAGGAGTTACTTTCACAGATGGAGAATGAGAGGGAGAGTGCAAATCTGTTTCGATAATCAGAGTTCGTTTTCCAGCACGAGCAGAAGCTATACCTAAATTATAAGCACTCACTGTCTTACCCTCAGAGCTATCAGTACTGGTAATCAAAACTACTTTCAAGTCTCTGCCACCAACACGGCGTAAATTACTGCGGAACTTTTCATAAAACTCTAAATAGGGAGAATCAAGAGAAAGTGTTACTGGAATCTCTTGTCTATCCAGATTCTCAATGAGCATCAAAGGTATTTCTCCTAGCAGAGCAACTTCCCGTTGCTTCAAGCTTTCGCGTATATCCTCCTTAGTTTTGAAGGTTCCCTCAAGTGAACCCAATAAAAATATCACCCCAGCACCAACCAATAATCCGAGTAAACTACCTATACCCAATGTAACAGGTACGCTCTTCGCTCCTTTAAGGTTAGGTAGAATGACTGGTGGTCTAGCGATACTCAGGCTACTAACAGTTTCTGCTTCTGCGGCTTTTGAATCAGTCAGCTTCACCTGAATTTGGTCATAGAGAGTTTTCTTGAGTAAAACTTGCTGTTCTAGGCGCGATCGCTCAAGTTGCTTATTCGGTATCTGGGAATATTCCTGTCGTAATTTCGCCTCTTGTTTCTGCAAGTCAGCAAGTTGTTTGTTTAAAGTTTGTTGCTGGGTTTGCAAAGCCACCATCTGGTTTGCCAGTTGCTGACGTGCTGGATCTAAGTTGCTGCGGGAGCGGATCGCTGTTGCAGTACCAGCAAGAGGAGCTGTTCCACCTTCACCTCCTATCACTTCACCTCCACGTTGTCGCAGTAATTGCTCATAAGCTTCTTTCTGACGCCGCAATTGAATCATCGTGGGATGGTCAGGACGTAGGTCTTTCTTGAGCACCTCCATTTGGGATTCTGTCTGATAAATTTGTGTTCGCAAATTAGCAATGATCGGATCAGCGCTCAATGCAGAAGAAACGTAAGCTTGGTTGACATCTAACCCCAGCTTCTCTTGTAAACTGCGAATTTGGGCATCTGTTCCCGATAGGGTTAGTTGAATTTGCCGCTGCTGAAGTTGGTTACTAGTCACTGCGCTCAGCAGACTACCATTTTCTGCTGCCAGTATTGCTGGTCGCTGTATGCGATCGTACTTTTCTAGTCTCTGCTCCGCTGCTTGCAGTTCCCTTTGGGCTTCTGGTAAGCGTTCGTTAATTTTTTGAATAATTGCTTTTAATCGGCGAGTGTTAATATCACCACTTACCTTGACCATTGCTTGCATTAATGCTAACAATGTTTCTTGCGCTCGCTTGCGATCGGTATCTTTATATTTCAGTTCAATAAGTAAGGGTACTGAACTCCCTCCAGTCTTAGCGTCTCCTCCTGCCTTAGGTTTATCAGGCATTGTCAGTACAATATTGCTAGCAAGATTTTTTGGTGGGACATTGACTTTTGCTGCCACCGGTTCAATGATTTGGTAAGATAGCAAAACGTCTTCAGTCAAGTCCTGTCCTTCCAGCTGAATTTGACTCCCAGTTGTAGAAAAAGAAACAGGGGGATGAGTGTAGGCAAGTGCAGCACTGGCTACATAGTTAGGGGATGGTTCTGGTTGTAGCGCCACCACCGTTGAACCCGCTACAACGAAAGCGAAACTGGTTAAACCAATCCACTTGTACTTCTCGAAAGCAATTAGATAGCGTTTAACAATTGGTGGGGTCACTCGCTTCGCTCCAATTCAAAATTGTAAATTCAAAATTCAAAATTAATCACTAACCACTAACAACGTTAGAACCCGTTGGTGTTGCCACCGTTAAAGATGTTAAAGAATCGGATGAAACTTTCAACATTATAGAAAGGTGCGGTAATCAGACTAATAGCATTGGTAATTTTACCAATTAAGTTCCGACCAATAACAATAACATCATTGTCTTGAAGTGGTACGTTTTGAGATACATCCCCTTCCAAAGCCTTTTTCCCGTTAATTTTCTCGGTTACCGCTTTACCTCGTTCCGGATCAAAGCGAATGAGGGCTATTTTGCTGAGGTTGGTAGTGTCAAGACTGACCCCTGTTAAAGCATCTATGAAATTACTACCATTGGGCAGTGGAACTACGACAATCCCTCCAGAGGCATAGTTTATAATTCTAACTCTAATTTGCGGTACAGCTAAGGTTGAGCGAGCTACCAATTTGCGGTCATAATTATCATCTGTGGCGATTTCACGACGCGGCACAATTAACGCATCGCCATCTTGCAAGCGTAAACTAGGGATGACACCGCCATGTTGTAGCGGGGTATATAAGTCAATCTTTTGTGAAACTACAGAACCATCAATTAACTTCCGACGCACCTCTACCTGCCGTAGATCTGCCATGTTGGTGGAACCGCCAGCCGAGACCAGAACATCATTGATCCGGGGATTCAACGAGAGGACAGGATAAATTCCTGGTCGAGATACTTCTCCGCTAATGGTGATTTGAACTGCTCTCTGTCCTACTAGTGAAACTGCTACAACATCTTGGGCAACCAAAATGCGACTAAGAGACGAGCGAATTTTTTCTTGTGCTTCTTCCAAAGTCAAGCCTTGTACAGACACTGCTCCCACTTGCGGCACCAAAATGTTACCTTCAGGGTTAATTTGGGCTTGAAAATTCAATTCTGGACGCTGTACTACCAGCGACAAAGCCATAATTGGATCAACTACATAGCGATTTAAGCCGGAGCGGATTTTTTCTTGCGCTTGTTGCAAACTTAACCCTTTCAGTGACACAGTTCCCAGTAATGGGACAGTAATATTACCTTCTGGATTAATTTGAGTTTGAAAGCTTAAATCTGGAAAGCGCTGAACCACAACGCTAATTCCATCTCCTGGACCTAAAATGTAGCGACCTGGAGGGTGCTGAACCATAACGCCAATTCCATCTCCTGGACCCAAAATGTAGCGACTCAGTTGAGATCCTTCAGAACCACTCTTGTCAACTTCCGTACCAGGGGGAGGTGCAGGAAGTTTGATGGGTGATTGTCCTGAAGGAACAGGCGGCGACAATGGGGATTGCTTTGGTATTTGTCCTTTAAATGGTAAAGACTGAGCAACAACAGGTTGGATAGCTGTTGCTACGAAAACGCCGATTTGAAGACTGACAACACACAAAGTGCTGAATGCACGCATATGACACTGGAAGGTATGAACATTGATGCAGTGACGCTGAACTAATAATTTGGAGCGCCCTCTGGAAAAATACAAAATATACTTTCCCCATTAAACTTACATGTCAGGGACAAGGGAACAGGAAAAGAAACCACCTAAAGAAACACTACCATTCCTGCAAGGGCCTGGAGACCCCACCCTGCGGTTCGTCAAAAATCAAAAAAACAAAACTCCCCACTTCCTAACTCCTAACTCCTAACTCCTAATTCCCCGTTCCCTTTGAAAAGTAATTTGTCATCAATACGGTTTGCACTGTTTGACCAAGAGACTGAACTTCATCCCAAGCTGTCTCTACCTGCCCAAAAGACTCCATCGGCATAAGAATGCTAACAGCAACCCAAGCAGCACGATTACGATGCCACTGTGCCAATTGATCCGCTAAGAACCAAGGAAAAGGGGATGGATTGCCGCTATTCAACCAAGCATACCATTGCAACACCGCAAAGGTTTGCTGTTTCGTGGAGGCACGAAAAAACTCAGCTTTTACCTGAGCTTCAGCATTTGATTTTGATGTTTGTGGCTGTTTGACAGTAAATTCAGCCAAGCGATTTTGAGCAACATTCCACTGACCCCAACTTTTAATTTCTGTCCATTCCACTTGGGGTTGGTCTTTAGGACCATTTTGTGGCAGCAAAAGCAGGATAGCCTGGGTTTTGGCTCCTGTTTTCTGGATGACCTGGTATGACCATTTATGTCCACCAATCAATTCTTCCCGTTGTTCAATAGTTTGCCAACTAGGAAGGTTCAACCCGTAGGAACGGATCTGTTTCAAATGATTAAGGTTGATGACACTTGGTGGGTCTTGCCATTCCCAGTGACCTGTTAGGTATCCAGGAAGGGCTCCGATCGCCAAGAGTAATAGTAGCAATAAAAGCACCACAATTTGGGAAAACTGACGTTCCTTGAGAAACTTAGAAAAGGAAATCATTGGTATAGTCATCAATACTTAGGTAAAATTATACCTTGATAATTCCCATTATGAGTGCCGTATGATCAACGCCTTTCCTTGTTAAAATTGGGTACTAAGTGAATATACGAACATCTGTGGCAGTTTAAACAGCTTAATTTTCGCGATCGCGGTTATTTTCACTAGGAGCTTCTGAAAAATAGTGTTCAATCCAATTTAGAACAGGTACTAATAAAAGCAGCGTCATAGCAGAGTAGATGTCACCACCCCAACTTTCATGTAGCCAATGGAAAGCTCCCTCGTTACCTGTACCATGAAAAAAGGTAAGTAGAGTGTTACGAATGATATTAGAGCTAATGCTAATTACGACTGCAATAGATAAAAACCAAATAGTTTTACGGCGCGAAGATAAAGCATCTGTCCAATAAAGCAGCATTAAGCCGACGTAGAGAGTCGTAAACATGGTTTTCAACCCTGCACAGTAGGGAGCAACTTCTACGATCCGTCCCCCCACGTATAGATCGGTTCCTTGAACAATGACTTTCATGCCAAACTGACTTAGTATAAAGGCGACAGTACCAGCAATGAAGCTTTGGAGGGGAAAAGTATAGGGAGTGATGAGGTAAGGTATTGCTGTTGGAGTTGCCAAAAATACTAACAGCAGTGGGAAGCTTTGCAATTTGAAGCCTGGAATTCCCTTGAACCACAAGCACAATCCTGTCAAGATCGCAGGTAAGGAAAGGTTAACCCATTCAGTGACACCACTGAGATAAAAAATACTACCCGCTATCAGTAAGACTACACCTAATGGGTGGTTAGCATTGGGTAGTCGTCGCCACTTTTTCCGGTTGTTCCAGCCTAGATAAGCGGCAAACGGTAGACCAATAACACCGTGGCTGAAATATTCATGTTCTGTGCTAATAGTTTTGTTAATCCAACCATCCCACCAGTACAGCAATACCGGAGTATAGAGCAGCACTAAAATGCCTAAAATGGCTATGCCTAATAATTGTGGAGCTTTTGTATTTTTAAGCTGACGCTGGATTAACATAATTTTTTTTAGTAGGGACTGGGGACTGGGGACTGGGGACTGGGGAGTGGGGACTGGGCATTGAATAATTCCCTTGCCCCCCTGCTCCCCTGCCCATTAAAAACACAACGACTTTTGTTGTTCTGTACTCAGGTGTAATGCGATCGCCGCTACAACTTCCTTGACATGGCTGCTGGTTAAACCAGGATACATGGGTAACGATAGTATTTGCTGTCCCAGCTTTTCTGCATGAGGAAAGTCCCCTGCTTCATAACCTAAGTTGATAAATGCTGGCTGGAGATGACAGGGAATTGGGTAGTGAATACCAGTTTGAATTCCCATTGTTGCGAGTTTTTCCTGGAGTTGCTGGCGTTCTATGGGGCTCGTTTCATCGATTCTAATGACGTAAAGATGATACACATGTCCTTCGCCGCTGTGGTTTTGTATAGGAATAATCCCACCTGATGCTAGCGGTGCTAGTTCTGTATCGTACTGCTGGGCAGTATTCAGACGCTTGCGATTCCATTCAGGTAGGTACGGTAGTTTGGAGTGCAACACGGCTGCTTGTAATGTGTCTAAGCGGCTATTCGTGCCAACTTCAATATGAACATATTTTTGGGATGCACCATAATTCCTTAAGCGTATCAGTTTTTCTGCTACATCTGGATCTCGTGTTACTACCATCCCACCGTCGCCAAACGCCCCCAAATTTTTGCTAGGATAGAAACTAAAGGCTGCTGCTATTCCTACTGAGCCAGCCCGGTATCCGTCCCTTTGTGCTAAGTGTGCTTGTGCTGCATCTTCAAATACAAGTATTTTGTATGTGTCAGCAAAGTCAAATAGCTTCTTTGGTGATACCATCTGACCGTAAAGATGCACAGGAATAATTGCTTTAGTTCTCGGCGTAACTGCCCGTGCAGCTGCCTCTAAATCAATTAAAGCTGTTTGTTCATCACAATCGACCAGAATCGGTTTTGCCCCTGCACGTAGCACCCCAATTAGCGTTGCGACAAAAGTATTTGCTGGCAATATCACCTCATCGCCCATACCAATATCACATGCTTGTAAGCCAAGAGCGATCGCATCTGTTCCTGAGGCAACACCAACACCATATTCTGTACCAGACGCTGCAGCAAATGCTGCCTCAAAATCTTTCAGTGCTTGCCCTAAAACAAAATCTCCCTTTTCCAAAACAGCTTGAATTGCGAGTTGTAGTTGACTTTGAATTGGTTGGTGCTGTAAGTGAAGGTCTACTAAAGGAATCCTGATATTCGTGTTATTCATCTATAGGGCTACCCCGAAAATTAAATCTCAAAATACTTTCTAGAAAAACCTAATCTATTCTTGACTAATAACTAAAGTTTTTCCCCATAATTATTGTAAAGATTCGATGAATTTTTTCTCGGCATTTACCCTGATTAAAAGATATATAAATCCTCAATAATAACGTGAAAAAATTAAGTGGCGCAGGGTGGGGCTTCACAATCAAAACCCTGTTCTGATGGACTTTAGCTTTATCTGCATCTATTTCACAAAATACAATAGTCCTATTTTGTTCGTGAAAATTCAATGTACCGGAAACCCTATTTCTTTAAGAAACAGGGTTTGTGTAAGCTCATCAATAATTTAGAATTGCTAATATCGATTAAATTGATAAGTAGGTCAGCTTAAGAAGGCAGAGGGCAGCTATGTATCCCCATAAATAAATTTTAGGGGATTTAAAAAGGACGCCGTATTTCTTGCGCTACGCCAGAGCGAAATACATCTTTTTTTTGCTTTTCATAAATGAATTTAGGGGCTTCAAACCCTTGTGGCATCGGGCATACCCTTAAATGTCTTCCCTTCTGCCTTTCTTCGGTCAGTAAATCATCATTAATTTGTAAGTTCGTAGTTGCGCTAACCTTGTGAGGATACCCTTCTCCGATGGTCGCCACTGCGCGAATGCGAACACATTGCAACTACAAGCCTTCTATGTCATTTTACAAAAATTTACATAGTTGTGATGAATCTCGCCAAGGTAACTTATTAGTAATTAATAATTTTAGTTAGGTAGCTCAAACTTAAAAAAACATCAAATTTCCACAAAAAAATCAAACATATGTGGCGCTATAGCCAGCCGTCAAAGCTTTCGGGGAATTCACTCAGATTTCTGACGATTCAAACTCAACTCTAAATTTATCCTCTTCACTTCAAAATAATTAATTATTTTTTGTGACTTTTTAATTTTGACTTTAGAGAAGCGACTCTATCCTTAGCGTTATACTACCCAGAACAATAACAAAACTAACATTTACAACAGATGGCAAGTAAGTGAAGTACAATACTTTTGTCTAAAAGCTAGACAGAAAGCCATTTTTACTCCAGATTCGAGACTTCTAACTCCTAACTCCTAACTCCTGAAGCCTAACCTACCGAAACCTGCTGAGGTCAAAGGTAAAATTTTTCTTCCAAACTTGTTTATTTGGTCTGAAATTGGGGAATGCTTAAGAATAGGAAATAACCCACAGACAGCGGTTATATAAATTACACTATCGGCAATTATTAAGGTAGCTGTGGCAATGATTGAGCCTGAAAATAAATTGTTTGCATTAAAGGATGGTTGGGCAACTCCTGAAATGAGAGAACAACAACGCCTAAACGCATTATCTGAACTGGGTTTGCGTCAAGCAGAAACGATTCCGGTCTTTGAAGAAGCGACTCAAACGGCTGCCCACTTTTTGGAGGCAGCAATTTCCATTTTGGGATTTGTGGATCAGGAACGTCACTGGTTTAAGTCAGCGGTGGGTTTATCTAGACTAGGACTCATGAATCAATTGGCCCAAAGCCGTCAGCTGTTACGTCAAGAATCTTTTTGTACTCAAGTAGTAGAAAATGCCCATTCTGTCGTTATTAACGATACACATGACCAAAGTAACACTGAGGTTTCTGGTAGTAAATTGGTGCAGGATTATGGGATTCGCGCTTACTTAGGAGTACCACTCATTGATTCTTCAGGGCATTGTTTAGGTGCATTGGCTGTGATGGATCTTGTACCACGCAACTTTAAGCCTCGAGACATTGAGTTTTTACAAATAATAGCTCGTTGGAGCATGAGTGAATTTGAACGCAACCGACTTATACAAATAATATCAGACACCAATGCTTCTGGCTGGTCACACCAAAACGCTAGTACCAGTGAAATCAGAATCGGTTCTCCCTTTCCAGTTGGGAAGGAGTTCAGACCAGTGGAAGCCCCCACAGGATCTAACTCTGGAAGCAACCGATCTAACCCGTATACATCTAGTTCAAAAAAAGACTCAGTACCTACTAACCAGGTGAAACTAGAACTTTTAGAGCAGTTAACTCAAGAATTGCGTACGCCCTTAACATCTGTATTAGGTATGGCTGGTGTTTTAGGACGTGAAATTTATGGTCCTTTGACGATTAAGCAGAGAGAATATTTGGAGATTATCCAACATAGTGGTCGGTACTTGCTTTCTTTGGTAAACGAAATTGCTGAACTTGGGGTTTTAGATCAAAACACAACTACTTTAAACTCAGCTCCTATAGACATTGAAATGCTGTGTCAACAAGCTATAAATACCCTAGAAGAAGCAGCTAACCGTAGGGAGCAAGATATTCGCCTTTCTATAGAACCAGGACGGAGTCGCATTTGGACTTTAGATAAAGAAAAGGTAAGGCAAATGCTGTATCACCTAGTTTTTAGTGTGATTCAACTTTCTGCCACAGGTAGTGTTGTTCGCATTCATATCTCCTACAAAGATGATACCCTCAACATGACTGTTTGGGTATCGCATCCGTGGTTAGGAGACGGGATAACTGAGATTGATCCTTATTTTCGACACAATACAGTGCCACAGCTTGATCTTGCAAGTGATAACTCCCCCTACAATTCTCATCTGGATAACCAAGAACATGCAGGTAAATTACCACTAGATGAGGACAACTCGAAAGACTCTAAGGTTTCTAAATCAGGTGTCATTGCCGTTGGTTCCAGGATAGATTCCGCTAAGCCCCACAGTCATCTTACTCGCGAAAGCTTAGGCTTGTTGTTGAGTTGTCAACTGGCAGAATTGCATGGGGGACAAATTACAATCCAAGGTTCAGCAGAATCAGGATACCGTTATGTGGTTAGTTTGCCATTGCAGATGAGGACACCGGAAGTCGTCAGGGATGTGTGAAGCACCTACGTGTATTTTTGTTAAATTGTACCTTTTTTTTTAGCAATAAAGCAACGGATTTTACGAAGGTAAGGTTGTCCTATAGGTCACCTAGGATACTTTCCAAATTTGCTCATTTTAGCGCTAAATGCAATTATCTATTTCGTTAAATAGATGCCCTTTGCTGAGATAGTATTTACACCAAGTAATTTGGCGCAACTGGTAGCCTTTAATATGAGTTCCACTGATTCACTACTCAAAGTTGATCCCTTCGTTAACCCTGCTCCCACTATCATCTCGCCAACTTCGCTATTTTCAAGATGAAAAATAGAACGGATAGACACTAGGCTTTCAAGAGAACCAGGAGTTCGCAGAAAAAAGCAACCGCCGTAGTAACCGCGAGTCCGACCTTCTAATTGTTGAATAGTAAACTGCGTGTGGCTGTCCTGTGTTCCTGTAGCCGGACTAGGTGTAAGATGTGCCAGAGTTGAGAGCATAGAGGTATCGCTCAGGTGAGGCTTTTCAAATACTGAATGGTAGTGTCTGATTTCGTCAAATGCAACCAAGTTACGGTCTACTGTCAGTTCAAGTTCTCCCACTAAGTCTTCTAGAATGGAGCGGAGAGTATTTCGGGCAGTCTGATGCTCTTCCATTACACTACTTTTGTCGAAATCCGTGTCCTTTTTGAAGGTTCCAGCCAGAATTTGAACTTGAAGTTTTGAGTCAGCAATAGAAATAAAGCGTTCCGGTGTACAGCTTACGAGATTCCAGTTGTGACTGTTCATTAAAAATCCCTGAGGGAACAGAGTTTTGACAGAATCGAGCCAGGAAGAGAGCAGGTCAGCATTAACAGATACAGGGAAGCGTACTGATACTACCAAATGGTCAATATCCAACCTTTGTCGAATTTCCAATCCGTGGGTCACCACTTGATGAACCTCTTCAACTATCTGTTCGTTAATCAGGAAATGATTTATGAAGGCAGGAGGCAGAGGGCAGTTTTCCTCCTGTCTCCTGCCTTCTTCAAGGGCAATGAATTCCTCGGTATTTCCTGCTTGCATAACGAAAACAAGAGATTCTCCTCGAATCTGTTCCGAAATTAGAGATGAGTCCGTTACCCAATCCAGTTTTTCTTCTAGAAGGGATCGGCATTCGGAGCCGATAATACCTGAAGCGGTAAGAGTACTCTCTTCAAGCCACCTGTCTAGACACACCAAAAGTTCTCCCAGATTTTTTGGATCGCTTGAATCATTTCTCAACTCCTTGACAGCGCCACGTGCGATTACCTTTAACTGACCATCAATTTGCACAACCTCAATGGTTAACAATGGCAATACACATCGTAGAGACTTTGTTTCAGTATGCCAAACCCACATTTTACAGCATCCTTGAGAGTTTATGATTACTTTATTATTATTGAGTCCAAGTTCTGTACTCTGTTGCTCATTGTCCTCAGCACATGATGAATTTAGTCTGGCAACGATTTACCTTATCTGATTTACCGCTCAAAGAATATCTTGGCACTAGCTACCTACACCGTTCCCTGGTAGGCTTACTGCACTCTTGGCGACAAACCAGTCTTTTAATGCAGTGGGGAGATACAATAGCTGCGGCTTTACTCAGTCTGGTGTATGCTCTTGCACCTTTTGTGCCAAATAATCCTACTCTAGTAGGGTTATTACTGGCTGCTTGTGTAGGATTTTGGTTGCTATTAACTTTATCAGATGAAGCATCACCAGTAAATGCCCCTACTGTTACGCCTATTCATCTGCTGTTATTACTTTACTGGGCAGTTGCCGTAGTAGCCACAGCTTTATCACCTGTAAAAAAGGCGGCGTTTAGTGACCTGGTAACGTTGACGCTCTCTTTGCTACTCTTTCCCCTTTGTGCCAGAGTCATGAGATCCCCCCGTCTCCGATCTTGGCTTATCATCCTTTACTTGCATATCTCCCTCATTGTTAGTGTAAATGGGGTGCGGCAATGGTTTTTTGGCGCTCCACCGCTAGCAACTTGGGTTGATGCAGAATCTTCTCTTTCTAAGACGACAAGGGTCTACAGTTATTTGAATAATCCCAACTTACTGGCTGGGTATCTCTTGCCAGCAGTCGTTTTAAGCATAGTCGCCATTTTTGTTTGGCAAAGTCGGCTCAAGAAAGCCTTGGCAGTTACGATATTGATCGTTAATGGCTCTTGCTTAATTCTGACTTTTAGTCGTGGTGGCTGGATTGGTTTAGTCGTTGCAATTTTGACTTTGCTGGGATTGCTGTATTATTGGTGGAATGAGCAAATGCCTCTTTTTTGGCGCAAGTGGTTTCTGTGGATTTTCTTGGGAGGGTTGACTGGATTTTTACTACTAACTATGGTAATTTCCGAACCATTCCGTGAACGAATTTTCAGTATTTTTGCTGACCGTAATGATAGCAGTAATAATTTTCGCCGGAATGTTTGGGCTGGTGTCTTCAAGATGATTGGTGATTACCCACTTCTGGGTATTGGTCCTGGTCACAACGCTTTTAATCAAATCTACCCTTATTACCAAGTCCTCCCACAATATACTGCTTTGAGTGCCTATTCAATTTTTCTTGAGGTCGCTGTCGAAACTGGGTTGATTGGTTTAGCCTGTTTTCTCTGGCTGTTGATTGTAATATTTAATACGGCTTTATTACAATTGCGACGGTTGCGGCAATCAAGGAGTACGGAGGCATTTTGGTTAATTGCGGCGATCGCCAGTGTAGTAGGTATGCTTGGTGATAACTTTTTTGACACAGTCTGGTTCCGTCCTGCGGTTAATACAGTGTGGTGGCTCATGGTTGCCTTGATCGCAAGCTATTACACACCTCTACCTCAAGCCCAAGATCCATAAGATGAGTGTGGGGGGTGTGGGGGGTGTGGGGAGTGTGGGGGGAAATTTGTTCCTTACTTACCATGCGGGGTTTACACTCCCGTCCTCCTGCCGAAACTTGGTATACTTGATGGAAGAAACACCACCATTCCTGTAAGGGCGGCCCCTACGCCCAATGCCCAATGCCCAATAATTATTCATGAGCGACAAGAACGAAGGTTACAAAGTTATTAGCGACAATCGTCAAGCCCGTTATTTGTATGAGATTCTTGAAACCTATGAGGCTGGAATTCAGTTAACAGGAACCGAGGTCAAGTCGATCCGGGCGGGGAAAGCCAATCTCCAAGATGGGTATGCTTTGATTCGCGACGGTGAAGCATGGCTGATCAACGTGCATATATCGCCTTATACCTCAAGTGGACAGTATTTTAACCATGAACCGCGCCGGACACGTAAACTGCTGTTGCATCAGCAGGAAATTCGCAAGCTAGTTGGCAAGGTGGAACAGCAAGGTTTGACTTTGGTGCCTTTGAAGATGTATCTCAAACGTGGCTGGGTAAAGGTGAGTATAGCGCTTGGTAAAGGTAAAAAGCTTTATGATAAGCGAGAAGACCTAAAACGACGCCAAGACCAGCGGGATATGCAAAGGGCGATGAAAAATTATTGAAATGATGCTCCTAAATTCATCGAAAAATCCGGTATTGTGAGGCTGGTTTCTCAAATAGGAGGAAAAAAACCTGTGGTTCCACTTAGAGACGATAATCCTACAACCATCACGCCTTATGTCACTTATGGGCTGATTGCGGTCAATGTCTTAGCTTTTCTTTATGAAGCCAGTCTACCCCCACGACAATTAGAGCGATTTTTACATCTTGCATCTGTAGTACCAAGAGAACTCACTGCTAGCTTTGCAGGTATTCCGATACATCAGTTTGTGCCAGAATGGGTAACATTGATTACTTCTCAGTTCCTGCATGGTGGTTTGTTACATCTAGGTGGGAATATGTTGTTTCTATGGATTTTTGGTAACAACGTTGAAGAAAAGTTGGGACATCTCAAATATTTGTTTTTCTATCTGAGTTGCGGCGTTTTGGCATCTTTGACTCAGTGGTACTTTTCACAGAACTCTGCAATTCCTTCCTTGGGTGCAAGTGGTGCGATCGCGGGTGTTTTAGGGGCATACATTCTCCGCTTTCCTCAAGTGGAAGTTTTCGGCATTGTTCCCTTGGGTTTTTTCTTTCCCACCTTCCGCGTTCCAGCATTCTATTTTCTCGGGTTTTGGTTTATTGAGCAAGCCTTCTACGGATTTGCTAGTTTGGAAACACGCACAAGTATCGGTATGGAAAATGGCGGTATTGCTTATTGGGCACACTCAGGTGGTTTTCTTTTTGGGGCAATTCTTGGTCCGCTATTAGGGTTGTTTAACGATACATCTAAGGAAGAATCTCTGTAGAAGTAGTGTTGTTAGTTGGTAGTGGTTAGTGGTTAGCGAGTAACAACTAACAATCAACAACTAACCACTAACAAATTAGGATATATTGCAGTTAATAAATCATTAAAAAAAACACCTGTGTTTCCTCTCTACGATGAAAATCCGACGCGAATAACCCCATATATTACCTATGGGTTGATCGGCATGAACGTTTTAGTTTTTCTTCATGAACTGACTCTACCCAACAGACAGTTAGAGCAGTTTTTGCATTTGTATGCAGTCATACCACGAGAGTTAACCGCAAGCTTCGCTGGCGTGCCAGTTTATCAGCCAGTGCCAGAGTGGGAAACATTGGTTACGTCACAATTTTTACATGGTGGTTGGTGGCATCTGATCTCTAATATGGTATTTTTATGGATTTTTGGCAATAATATTGAAGAACGTTTAGGTCATCTGAAATATCTGATTTTTTATCTAAGTTGCGGTGTCTTTGCAGCCTTGTGCCAATGGTTTGTTAGTATGACCTCTGATGTTCCCTCTTTGGGGGCAAGTGGTGCGATCGCCGGAGTTTTAGCTGCGTATATTCTTCGCTTTCCCCAAGTCAGAGTTGTATCACTCATCTTCTTAGGTTTCTTCATCACGACAATCAGAGTGCCTGCATTTATATTGATCGGACTGTTCATTGTCCAAAATGTGGTATCTGGTGTTTCCAGCCTGCAGGCAGCTGCCAACATGACTATGCAGACCGGTGGAGTTGCTTACTGGGCACATATTGGCGGATTTTTTTTTGGATTGCTTCTTAGTCCTTTGTTTGGATTGTTTAGACCCGATTAGCGCTGGAACTGATAAAAATTAAGGACAAAAGTGCTTCCTTTACTATGGGAAGATAATTAATGGGTTACGCCTAGTCAAAAATTTGATACTGCATTTGATCCATCCCATGATCAATTTATTCAAATCCTGGCTGAAGAACAGCCTCATTTCTCTGCTGCTGGTAATACTATTTTTAGGAATAAGTACAGCTGGGTGGACTCCCTCTAGTAGCGCCGCGCTACCAGCTGGAAATGCCATTACTGACGGCAATGCGCTATTACGGAACGCACTCCCGATAGATAATAAACAGGTGCGGCAACTACAAGCTAGTCTAGAAGATATCTCTACGCAACTGCGAGCAAATCGACGTTGGGGTGCTATTTCTAGTGACCTCAGCAAGGCACTACGGATTCTTGATAACCCCTCTAAACTTTTAGCAAGCATCCCGGCAGAACGTCAACCCCAAGCTCAAGCTTTAATTACTGAGTTGAAATCTGACATCACTGCCATGCAAGAAGTGGCTGAAGCTAAAGATAAAGAACAAATTCGGCAACAACGAGCCAATGTGCTGAATCTTGTAGGAGAATTAGAGGCATTAATGATCAAGGGATTTCCCTTTAAAGTACCAGCAGAATACAGCAATTTGGCTCAACTTAAAGGTCGTGCCACTGTAGAAATAAAAACCAACAAAGGTCCAATCACTATTGTTGTGGACGGCTACAGCGCCCCTGTGACTTCTGGGAACTTTGTGGATTTGGTGCAACGGGGTTTTTATAACGGCTTAGAATTCACCCGTTCCGAAGAATCCTACGTCTTACAAATTGGAGATCCACCAGGCAAGGAAGTGGGTTTCATTGATCCAAAAACAGGTAAATATCGTGCAATTCCCTTAGAAGTTTTGGTTGAAGGAGACAAGGAACCTACCTACGGCATCACATTAGAAGATGCTGGTCGTTACACTGATATGCCAGTTCTGCCTTTCTCTGCCTTTGGTGCTTTAGCAATGGCACGTCCTGAAAGTGACGTGAATGGCGGTTCTTCGCAAATTTTCTTCTTTTTGTTTGAAGCAGAACTTACTCCCGCAGGACGCAACTTGTTAGATGGTCGCTATGCCGTTTTTGGCTATGTGACTGAGGGTAAAAAAGTTTTGGATCAACTCAAAGCTGGTGATAAAATTGAATCTGCCAAAGTCATTCAGGGAATAGAGAATTTAGTAGAGCCTCAAGTCTACGAGAGCTAGGAGTGGGCATTGGGCAATGTCCGTGCGTAGGGGCGGGGTCTCCCCGCCCTTAAAGAAGTGGAGGTGTTTGTTCGTCTTAACACAAATCATTTAGGACTGCTATAGACATTTAGAAGCGGTTAGTCTTAAATGTTACATTTAGTTGTTCTGCAACTCCTCTGATGTAATCCTGGTTAGATAGAGTTTCCTCCGGTAATCTTTTTGCCCTAACTCCACTCCTAACAAGATCGATCGCACTAACTTTTTGGTCGGTGTAAGCCCTGTTTAAGCCATTGTAACTGGGAATACCTTGATCTTTGAAGTAACCTTGATAAGCAAGGTTTACGAGGTTAAAAGGTGTAATTTGAGGAATATTAGATCCTGTGCTATTTGTAATAGTGGGGTTCAACACTGCTTTATCGGCGCGAACCGCAGGTGCAGTGGCAGCAGAGATCAATAATATGGATAAGCTACTAACGATAAGACCTTTCATGTCTCTCCTTATATTTTGCTCACTCTCGTTCTGAGAGCTTTTATCAGTTAATTATAACTAACCGTTGCGTCTTGTCTATCATCCAAAAGACAAATCGTATCGTCTATCAGTGCAAAGATCTCAAGAGTTAGGAGTCAGAATGTATTCTGACTCATTTTAATTGGGTAAAATTCGAGCTTTTGTCCATGTGATCACCACTGGCTGACCCTGACTTTTGCAAGAGTCTTGCTTTTTTCACAACTTTGTGAAATGATAATTTCAATGAAATTCCCTGAAAATCTACGAAGTTTTAGTAGATTCTGAACCCTAGATAACCTTCAAGTCGATGATTTGTTGTTGACGCTAATTGCATGACAACCCCTTCTGACTTGCTCGAAGAGATGTGTGTGATGTAATTTATTATACTTTTACTGAGTTACGCGTCCTACTTCTCAGGGGTTTTCGGCATTTTCCTGATAATTGCGAACCACGAATTCTCGTGAGGCTTCGCTCAACTTGTTGTTCTGAAGAGACATTGAGTTTTTTATAGCTGGCGATCGCAAGTCTTGATTCGCTCATTGGTCATGAATTTAACTGCCACTTGTGAGACTGGAAGAACCTCTTCTAAGTGACTCAAGTGGTCACTTTGTCATAGGCATGAAGTTGATTGCCACTGCGAAGTTGCTTTTTTTGTGAGAAGAAAATTATTGTGTGAGGGTGAAGAGTCATATGTCGAAATTTTGGTTGGAATTAAGCTGGATGAAGCTCATTTTTTCCAGCATGGGAGTGCTTGTACTCATGACGGTTACTTCCACAAAGAGTTTGGCGAATACAGATGAAAGCAGAGTATCGTCGCCTCTCACACCCTCTGCTGAGACATCTACAACTAACAATTCAGAGACGACACAAATAACCCCCGTGACAGAAATCGTCGCGCCTTCTAGTCAGCGATCGCCTGTTTCACAATCCATCATCAACGACAGTGATCCCGACGATAGTGACTCCTCCATAAGTCAGGTCAATTCTGTTTCTCAGTTATCAGATGTAAGACCCACCGATTGGGCATTTCAGGCGTTGCAATCGCTGGTAGAACGCTATGGCTGTATTGAGGGCTATCCAGACAAAACCTATCGTGGTAACCGTGCCCTCTCCCGCTATGAATTTGTAGCTGGCTTAAATGCTTGTGCAGACCAAATTACTAAGCTAATTGCTGCTAAGACAGCTAATAGTGTTACTAAAGAGGATTTAGAGACTCTACGCCGCCTCACGGAAGAATTTAGTCCAGAAATTGCCCAATTACGAGGAAGAATAGATGTTGTAGAAAAACGGATTGCGCAATTACAAGCAAGTCAGTTCTCTACCACAACTGTTCTCAGAAGTGAACTCGAGACTGTGGTTGGGGGAGTTCTGGCAGGTAATAACGTTGTTACCAAGAAACCTGCACCTGAAGTGATCACATTTCAAGACCGAGTTCGCCTCCTATTAAACAGCAGCTTTTTCGGCACTGATCAGCTACGGGTGACGTTAGCAACTGGAACGATTGCTAACGTAGGAGGAACAAGAAGTGGATTATTCGGAACCACTGACGGGAGAACTTCTGATAATGCCAGTCCTGCTTTTTCACAGAATAACCTTCAGATTTCTGGAATTCGCTATCAGTTTCTAGCGACTAAAAATACCCAAGTCAACATTTTTGCCCAGTCTGATGGAGCTTTTGAGATCGGCTTGACAGGGCCCATCAACCCATATTTTGAAGGTTCTGCAGCTAATGCAATCTCGCGATATGCACGGCGGAATATGGTTTATGACTATGGAGACACTGGTGCTGGAATTGCGGTACTCCAGAAATTGGGTAAACAGTTTGAATTAGGGTTAGAGTACACCTCTATTAATGGTAACGATCCTACTCCCAATAATGGATTATTTCAAGGCAGGTACGTAGCCCTAGGACAGTTATCATACTTCACCCCCAAGAGCAATTTTCGGGTAGCTTTAACCTACGCCAATACCTACAGCCCACCAAACACCACGGGTCAAACTGGGACAAACTTTGGTCCAGTCATCGGGAGCAACCTAGCGAACAGCACTGTGGCGGGAACAGGAACTGTGGGAAATCTTTATGGCATAGAGACACTTTATAGAGTAAATCCAAAGTTTGCCATCAATGGATGGGTAGGTTATTCAGCACATCGCTATCTGGGGTATGGAGATGGTCAAGTCTGGGATTGGGGGGTAGGTCTGGGATTTCCCGATCTTTTAAGCAAAGGTAGCCTTGGAGGTATTTTTGTTGGTATGGAGCCGAGACTGAGTGGTCTGAGTCGGAATGTTGATTTAGGAGCGGGTGCTGGTAGATTTGACAAAAATGTTTCCCTCCATATTGAGGGCTTTTATCAATATCAACTCACCGACAATATTGCTATCACCCCTGGTGTGATTTGGATTACCGCAGAAGACTTTAATGCCAGCAATCCTAGTAGTGTCGTTGGTTGGGTTCGTACCACCTTCAAGTTTTAATAGAAATATTCCTAATGGTCTCGAAAGTTGATTTCCCAGACCATTAGGGCATCCATCACAGGTGTACTTTAAATATGTCTTTGGACAAACGGACTTCCACTCTCCACAGTGCTAAGTTGGTGCAGCACGATCCCTTTGCAGCCTTAAGGTTTAGAGACTATCGACTATTTACAATTGCGCGTGTTCTCCTGTTCACAGGCACGCAAATGCAGACTGTAGCAATTGGTTGGGAACTTTATGAGCGTACTGGTTCTGCTCTAGTTTTGGGTGGCGTGGGTTTGGCACAAGTCTTGCCAATGATTGCCCTGACGTTGATTACTGGACACGTCGCGGATCGTAATGATCGCAAACGCACCATGCTACTCTCAGTCAGCCTGCTAGCTTTTTGCTCCCTGGCTTTAGCAGTGCTTTCTTTTAGTCGAGGTACAGTAGTTTTATTTTATACATGTTTATTATTGATAGGTGTTGCTAGGGCATTCCTGAAGCCTGCTAGTGATGCTTTTATGTGGCAGTTGATACCAGTGAGTTTGTTCACCAATGCTGCCACTTGGAATAGTAGTAGCTTTCAGCTAGCGTCAGTTATTGGTCCAGCCTTGGGAGGTTTTGCGATCGCAACTTTAGGAGGTGCTACAGGGGTATACATACTAGCAGCAATCATCGCAATGTTATGTTTTTTGTTAACAGTAGCGATCAAAGAGCAAAAAACAACCCTTTCTAAAGAACCAATATCACTCAAAGCATTATCAGCTGGCGCTCAGTTTGTCTGGCAGAATCAGCTCATCTTAGCAGCAATCACCTTGGATTTGTTTGCTGTATTACTGGGGGGATCGGTGGCGTTACTACCAATATTTGCCAAGGATATTTTGCACGTCGGGCCAATAGAGTTGGGGTATTTGCGAGCAGCTCCCTCCATTGGCGCACTGATCATGGCGGTGACCTTAGCCCATCTCCCACCATTACGTCAAGCTGGATCAGCCCTACTTTGGTCTGTGGTAGGTTTTGGTGTTGTTACCATTGTGTTTGGGTTATCTCATTGGTTTTGGCTGTCACTACTCATGCTGGCGCTGAGTGGCGCACTCGATAGTATTAGCGTTGTTATTCGCCATACCCTAGTTCAGATCCGAACACCTGACGACTTACGCGGTCGAGTTGCTGCCATCAATAGTATATTCATCAGTGCTTCTAACGAATTAGGAGGCTTCGAGTCAGGATTGACCGCTGCTTTGTTTGGTCCAGTCATTTCCGTCGTTGGTGGTGGAATTGGCACAATTGTTGTGGTCGTTGTGGTAGCTGCAATCTGGCCGAAAATTCGTAGGCTGGGAGCGTTACAGGAATCACCTTGAGTCAGGAGTCAGAAGTCAGGAGTCAGGAGTCAGGAGTTAGGAGTCAGAATCAATCAGTCGGAAACGTAGTTAACGTACTTATACGGCAAACGGCTAATAGGTAGACTTTTGCGTGGTTTGTAGTGAGGACTTCAGTCCTCAAAAATGCCAGGACTCAGGACTACCACTCGAATCGGGTAAGGGAAAATTGCCATTGGCAGTTATGTCCAAGTAAACCTCTCAACCGTTCTTAGTATACTCCCTTCCCCCTAGAAGATTATCTATCTAATTAACCGCAGAGGCGCAGAGGGCACAAAGATATGAGTCAGAGAGATTACCCCTGTTAAGGTATACTAAAAAAAGAGTACATTTACGACTGTAACGGTTGTGTGGCAGGGGTTTCAACCGTGTCGCTTGGTGGTTGTTTTAGGGTGGAAGCCAATTTCTACGCGTTGTTTTTCCGCGAGAAGGCGAGCCGTAGAGACATGGGGACGATGGGGTTCTCGCGGTCTTTGGGGCTGTGGTTTTTTTGGTGATTGAGGTACGCTGAATATCACTTAATGGCTTTGGTTGGAGCATCGTTGTGAGGTTATTCACCAGCCATCTGTAGAACACGTTTATACAAAGGCTCTGCAACCCAAAAACCGGCTTGATGGATCAGAGCATCTAGCAAAGGTTTCACCTCAAGAATCAGTCCTTGACCTTTAGCTTCAACTAAAATTCCCAGGATGCCTATATATGGAAGATTTAATTGTTCAGCCATCATCCTACCTCGACGTTCATCAATGAGAACTTGATCCGCGTTGAGTTCGACTGCAAGGGCGATCGCTTCAGCCTCACCCCCATCTAGTTCATTTTGGAGAACTTCTACTAATGCACGAGTTGTAACCTGATGGGTTTGAATCCAATGTAGAGTTTGAACTTCAGTCGCACCAGCAACAGGAATTTCAGTTTCAGTCAGTTCCCGGTAGACGGCTTCAGGAATAATCACCGTATTGTAGAGTTGCTGCAACAGATCCAATTGATTAATCGCGGCGAGATTATTGATTGGGGAGGTATCGCTGACAATAATCACAGTCTACCCATTTCTCGAAGATTTTGGAGATCTTTTTCAAAGTCCTCTATACCATAATGAACTGGGATTTGACGGCTTGCCAGAAGATGCTGAAAGGCAATACGATTCATGTTTGCAAATCGACTAGCTTGGGCAAGGGTTAATTTTTCTTTTTGAAATAGCATGACGGCAATTTCTTGCTTCATCTCGGCTTCAGTCATGCGAGTTGTAGTTAGAATTTCGTCGGGAATGTTAATGCTCATTGCTTGAATTTCCTCAATATCAATCTGGCAAAATTTAAGGACTCACTATTATTGTAGGCAATTACAATGTTAAGTGGCGATCGCGTTAACGAGTCGCAAGTAGGCGTAAGAGTAGCAAAAGCACTTTTTGCCGCCACCCACAGCCTGAAACCCTTGTATTAATTGCTGATGGTTATCTAACTCTGATATTATGAGCTTCTGGGATCTTTGCTTGTACAGATTGAATTTGTTGAATGGGAATCTCAATGATGAATTTAGCTCCTGCGCCTGGAGATGAAATACAGTCTAAATGTCCTTGATGTTTTTCTGTGATAATTTGAGTCACACCCTTACCCTCTCCTGACGGATATTCCTCTCGCATATTGGCAGAGGGATTGGCTAACTGTACTTAACGAGATGGAATTCTTATGTATTATTACTGAGGTTTAGTGTTTTAATTGATGTTAGCTTGGAATTTATTAACCAAACAAATCACAAAATGTTTGTGCGTGGTCAATTAGATAGAAAAATTGTTGACTTTAATGTATTATCAGCAACCCAGTTTATAAAACATCAAAATTTACTCAATTTAAGCGATATTTCCAATATAGGAAAAACTTGGGATAAACATAGAGCTAATGCCGAACTTGTTTCTAATTATTACGCTACAGCAAGTGATTATGAGTTAAACAATTACGCTTGGCGAATCAGAATATGTTCCGAGTTTTTAGAGTTTCAACTATTGCCAGAAGAAGCAGATGGAATTTTCAAACTCAAGTTATTACATACTAGATTTTGTAGGGTTCGTCATTGTCCTGTTTGTCAGTGGCGGCGATCCCTCATGTGGAAAGCCAAAGCTTATAAAATCTTGCCACAGGTTGTTACAGATTACCCCAAGTACCGTTGGTTGTTTGTCACATTGACAGTAAAGAATTGCCAAATTTGGGAACTAAGAATAACCTTGGATAGAATAAACAAGGCTTTTAAGCGATTAACTGAATTGAAAGCGTGGTCAGCAAAAGGTTGGGTGAAATCGTTAGAAGTAACTAAGGGCAGGGATGGAGTATCTGCACATCCACATTTACATCTTTTAGCAATGGTGCAGCCTTCCTATTTTAGTTATGGCTACTTGTCTCAGGCTAAATGGGTGACATTATGGCAGCAGTGCTTACGAATTGATTACCAGCCAGTCGTTCATATTAGTGCGATCGCAAAACATCATGACCCCACAATACTGATTCCCGAAATTCTTAAGTATCAGGTAAAGGAATCAGATTTAATAGCTGATAGGGAATGGTTTTTAGAGTTAACCCGCCAGTTGCATAAAACCAGAGCAATTGCTGTTGGGGGTGTACTCAAACATTATATGCAGGAGTTAGAGGAGAAAAACCAAGACCTCATTAATTGCGGTGAAGAGATGGATGAGGTGAATCAGGGGACTGTGTCTTTCCAATGGGATCACAAATTACACAAGTACAAAACAGAGGGACGCCCTCGACGCAGCCCTGCAAGCCTCTGCTGATGCAGGACTACCGTCACATCATGTCACACCAAGCGAGGGCAAACTGCTAGCTATCTTGGCACAAGTGAGAGGAACTCGCTCAATACTGGAAATTGGCACGTTAGGAGGTTACAGTACGATTTGGCTAGCGCGATCGCTCCCATTAGGCGGAAAACTCATCACCCTAGAAGAGAAGCTGACCCGAAACATGCCGAAGTTGCCCGTAACAATATTGCGCGTGCTGGACTAGTCGAAGTCGTCGAGGTGCGTGTTGGGCGAGCATCAGTGTCACAAATGGTTGCGAATACTGCATTGCTTCCCATACAGCAGCAGCGCATGCTAAGGGGATGAGCGATGAATATTTGGCGAATTAATGGCTATCGTTGGTGCTGCAAATGTCAGCAACTCAGGTCTGAAGACACTCTCGCTTCTAGCTTGCTAGTAGTTTCAGTAAAAACCAGCCTTGCCCAAAACAACGGCGAAAAGGTTGGTTATCACCAAGTATAATCAGTCGTGTTTACAACATTGAAACATGGGTTAAACGGTTGCGAAAATATTCCCCAGTCACGGCTATATCACAAGAGTTAGTCAGGTTCGACACCCAAATCATGCAAAACCCTGAGATATCAGGTAAGGAGTACCAGCAAGGTACACTAGCAGGCTACGAAACACGAGAGTATCTTTTAGAAAAATGGGGTTGGAAATGCGCTTACTGCGATCTTAAAGATGTTCCATTTCAGATTGAACACATTCACCCTAGAGCAAAAGGAGGATCTGATCGCATCTCTAACCTCACCTTGAGTTGTGAGAAATGCAACATCAAAAAAGGAACTAAAGATATTAAAGACTTTCTGAAAAAAGACCCAGAAAGACTTAAGAAAATCCAGTTTCAAGCTAAGCAACCGTTGGGTGATGCTGCTGCTGTTAACTCAACACGGTTTAAATTGCTTGAAGTTTTGAAAGCAACAGGATTACCCATAGAAACTGGCTCAGGCGGTTTAACTAAGTTCAACCGAACTACTCAGAACCTTGAGAAAACCCATTGGATTGACGCGGCTTGTGTCGGTAAATCAACACCAGAAAAGCTCAATATCAAAGGTGTTAAACCACTAATAATTAAAGCTGCTGGTCATGGGACTAGACAATCTTGCCGTACTGACAAACAAGGCTTTCCTATCCGACATTGCGCTAGAGAGAAAATACATTTCGGTTTTCAAACTGGCGATATTGTCAAAGCAGTTGTCGATAAAGGTAAGAAAATAGGAACCCATGTTGGTAGGATAGCTACTCGTGCTACTGGCAGCTTCAATATTTCAACCGTCAAGGGATTGGTTGAAGGAATATCACACAGATTTTGCAAAGCTATCCATCGTAAAGATGGTTATGGATATCAATAAAACACTCCTAAAAAGACCACGGCTCTTATACAGTCGCCCGTGTCGCTTTCCTAGAGAGATCTGAAGACATGCTCGTTTCCCGCATACCAAATCACACTATGACAAATAGGCTCGCTAACGGTTATCGCATGTCCGCTGAGATAACAGGAAAATAGGGCACGTTGTACGTTATCTTAATTATCTTGTGAAGTGGGTCGAATCAGAATTTCATTCACATTCACACGCTGGGGTTGTGTCACTGCATAGACTATAGCTGCTGCAATATCCTCACTTCGCAGAGGTGTGATTCTCTTACGTCGTTCTTCGCTACGCTGTTTGGTGATGGGGTCAGAAATGAAGTCACTGAATTGTGTATCAACTAAACCTGGTTCGATGATAGTCACACGAATGTTGTCCTGATACACTTCCTGGCGTAATGCTTCTGAAAGAGCATTAACACCCCATTTGGTAGCGTTGTAAACTCCAACACCAGCCCGCGCTGTCCGTCCTGCGACAGAAGAAATATTGACGATATGCCCAGATTTTTGGGCTTTGAGAAGAGGTAAAACTGCTTGGGTAGCATATAAAACTCCCAGAACATTCACATCGAATGCTCGCCGCCAGTCTGCGGGATTTCCCGTATCAATTGTACCAAGCACACCAATTCCGGCATTATTCACCAGAATATCCACCTGTCCTAGCGTTGCATTGGTCTTTTGTACCAAGTGATTAACCTGAACTTCATCTGTAATATCTGTAACAATCGGCAACACCTGACCACCACTAGCTTCGATCCGTTTTGCCACTGCATCCAAACGTTCAGCACGCCTTGCGGCGATCGCAACTTTTGCCCCCTCTGCTGCCAAAGCTATAGCAGTAGCCTCCCCAATACCAGAAGAAGCACCAGTAATAATCGTCACCTTCCCATCCAATTTACCTGCCATCAGTCATTCCTTCTTTTAGTTTCGCACTGTGCAACCTGATGAGGAGGTTCATGTCGAGAGGAGTCTACTCGGACATGGTCCAGAACAACTTGGTCGTGGCGCAGGTGTGTGTGTGTGCCAACAATTGATTGTTAACTAATAAACAGGTTAATGGAATTATTGACGAAGAATTGAAGAATGATCCAATATATAGTGGATTTGAAGATTATAATATATATTATAGCAAGGAGCGAATAGCTAATCTGTAATTATATGATATATACGGATATAATATAAATCAGCAAATTCCCCTGTGTGATCAGACGATACGTACGAGGCGAAACGGAAGACAAAGTCGAAACGTCATAATTTTCTGTGTGGCCAAGAGCCCGAGTCTGTCTGGTTTACTTGCCGTTCCCCGTGTTTGCTGCTGTTCGTTCTTCCCCT
>CAIVAU010000245.1 GCA_903903925.1 uncultured cyanobacterium | reverse complement strand
AGCAAAAGAGAGGATGACTAAATGGCGACTTATAAAGTGACACTCATCAACAAAGCTGAAGATCTAGAAAAAACTATCGAAGTTGATGACGATGAGTATATTCTGGACGCTGCGGAAGAAGATGGTCTTGATCTACCATACTCTTGCCGCGCTGGTGCTTGCTCAACCTGTGCTGGCAAAATCACAGCGGGTACTGTTGACCAGTCTGACCAGTCATTCTTAGACGACGACCAAATAGAAGCTGGATATGTACTGACCTGTGTCGCTTACCCAACCTCAGACTGCACCATCGAAACCCACAAAGAAGAAGAACTTTACTAAAAGTAGGTATCTCCATCTCAGATCTGTTGGAAGATCAAAAAAATAAGCAGCACAGATGAAGAAATTTCTTTCTCTGCTGTGTCTGCTTTTTGAATTTAGTTTGGCAAATTGTCTATATCAGGTCACAGTCAGGTAGGAACACATAGAATTATGTGTTCCTGCTTTATTGACATACTTCTAGTGTACATACGGTTCAAGAAAAGCCTAACCAAGGAGTCAGGAGTCAGAATTCAGGAGTCAGAATTGTTAGGGACTTAGAAGACAACAGGAGCCATCTCTCGCTGTCAAGATAGCTGCCAAACCCTTATCAATTCTAACTCCTAAGTCCTAACTCTTTGGATTTGAGTACCGGGATAGTAGAACTGGAGGATCTTTGAAGTAGACCAACCTAGGTTGGCTAAATTTTGAGCACCAGTTTGACTTAAGCCAACTCCATGTCCTAAACCACCACCGATAAAGGCATATCCCCAAAGGCTTGATTCGCCTTTGTTCAAAGGTTGCAGGTAAAAAAGCGTGCTGATGGGGGCAGCAAAGGCACTGCGTACTTCGTCTTTGTTTAAAGTAAAAGTGCCAATATCAGTTTTCACATTCAGTTTGAGAATGCGTCCGCTTTTGCTTCGCTCTGCTACTCTTATTTCTTGAATAGTTTTAAACTTGGCGTAGGAACTGTTTTTCACTTTGAGAAATTTCTGTAGATCCTTGGTAATATCGTCTAGGCTACTTTCTTTGCGCCACCGAAATAGCCGATCTCTACCGCTTTCGTTAAATCCTTGCCGGAGACTCATAAACTGCTGGAAGTTCTTTTCATCTGCTAAACTCTGCTCAGACAAGTTCCAAATCTGACTTGGGGCATCCACTATCGATTGCAGATAAGGACGATCTTCACCATTCCAGACGTCGCTAAAGGAAGCAGTAACGCCACCAGTCGTGGAAGAATAGAGGGCATCCACTAGCTCGTTATGATACGTTAGTACCATACCCCGTGTTGTGGCGATCGCCTCATCTGTCTTGTCAGTCACATCATTCAACCCGTAGTAAACTTGGCAATGAGTATCAGCACATAACTGGTAGTTATCTATCGCAAACCTGCGTAAATTTCGTAGGGCGTAAGTCCGGGCAATGATCGCCTGTGCTTCCAACGCTGATGTTGGTGTCGAAGAGCCAATTTCATTGGGTACGACTCCGCGCAAATAAGTTTCGAGCGGCACTTCATTGACCAAAGTATATGTACCGTAAGCATTTGGCTGCAACTCTATCCTGCCAGCATAAAGACGAGCAAGGTCTTGTTCTTGACTTTCATTCACCCGAATTAAATTTTTGCTACTGCTAATTTCTAGATAATTGGGGCTGTAGCGTTTGCCATTCACTACCCAACTGACTTGTGGTACTTGTCTCAAAACTTGGGTGTCAAGGTGGGCTGTATTGTTTCCTGCTGCTTGTACACTTTGCAATAGCAAGCGTCTTAGTAAAGGAGTGTTGTAAACTTCCCGTTTTGCCCAAACTTGCCAGCGTTCTGGTTGGGCTATCTCTACTTCGATTTTCTGATCTCTCCAGTGATTAGCACTGTCTTCCGCTGTTTCAAAGGTGCGGTAGGTTCCCAGCACCACCCGTTCTTCAACGACTGGTTGAGGTAAAGGTTTTATCAGTGTTTCCAGTCGGACTGGGTCGGCAGTTATTAGGGTTTGCTCTTGATTACCAGCTTTAAATCTCAGCTTTAGGCGATCGCCAGGGGTGGGTTCCAGTTGCAGTTGTGCTGTTGGTTTATCTCCAAATCGCTGTACAATCCCAATTCTCAGATCCACATCCTTTGTTTGACTTGCAGGACCCGATGTACCAGTCAGATCTAATAAACAAAATGTTGTCAGTGTGGTGTACGCGAAACGCCAGAGCGAGATTTTCATGGACATGAGATTTTGCTGCTCGTGCTTTGTGGGAGTGAATTTCAGGTTTCCTTCTGTCTTCACTAATTTCTTTATCCATTCCGGAATATGTAAATATCTTGTGGTATATCAAAGGAGTCCAACTGAATCAAAGGTAACAATTCCAATGTCGAAACATTCTCATAAACATTCCGACGCTAATCCTGAACAGGATCACGCTCATGGAAGTGATTTCACAAAAGCTACTAGTTTCTTACCTCACCACCGATTTAAGCAATCTATTGGTGGTCCACTGATTCGTGTCGTCGGTAAGATTGAGAAACTTTATCCCTCTCCTGATAATCATAACGGTGCTAATCATGAACACCTGATTTTGAATGAAATCAAGGTTGAGTATAGTGAAGGTTTGCCAGAAGGATTTTCTGTGTCTTCGGAGATTTTTGTTGCTATTCGGTTTGGCGATCAGGAAGGCTTGGTAGACCCAGTGCCATTTGTTGAAGGACAAACGACCAGAATGCAGGGTGAGTACATTGATTCTTCTCAAGCTTATGCCACCAATGATAACCCAGGACTTTCTGTACTCCACTTTACCCATCACCCAGTTGGGTTCGTCCAGTTTCCTGTAGATGATAACGCGCCAGGACAGGTTTACAGTTAATTTGGGCTCAGTCGTCCAATTGCATCAATCCAGATCAATTTGATTTCGTAGATCGGGCTACACCCGATCTATTGCTATGAAAAATACGGTTTGACTCCAGTTGCAACTTAAACTCATAACGAGTATGATTTAGAGAGAGTGACAAAAAGTAAAATTTATGATGAATAAGGTTGAAGAAATCCCATTGAATCAAATTAGACGACCTTTACCGCGCCAAAACGATCCACAGAAGGTACAAGCCTTGATGGAATCGATCGCGGCGATCGGACAGCAAGAACCGATAGATGTTTTAGAAGTGGATGGGCAATATTACGGTTTTTCTGGATGTCATCGCTATGAAGCTTGTCAGCGCTTAGGCAAAGAGACAATCTTAGCCAGAGTGCGCAAGGCTCCTAAGAGCGTTCTCAAAATGCACATTGCTTAAGGAACTCCAGGAAATATATCACCCCACACCCCATGAATAATTTGTGTACAATCAACGATAGCCTTTGTTTTTTAGCGGCTGTGTCCTGCATTCAATCAAGTGCGTGCAATTTACTGCATTAATCCAGATTGTCAGCGTCCATATCCCCAGCGTTGGGGAGATAAGTTTTGCAACAGTTGTGGCGCATCGCTACAACTTGTAGACCGTTATATCCCACTTGAGCGTCTAGGAGAGGGAGGGTTTGCCCAAATTTACACTGTTTGGGATGAAAAGACTCTAACAGAAAAGGTAGTGAAAGTTTTGGTGGAAGACTCACCAAAGGCATTGGAATTGTTTGTCCAAGAGGCTGCTATTTTAAGCAATTTGCGACATCCAGGTATTCCTAAAGTTGATGCCGATGGGTATTTTCTGGTAAATTTGGGCAATTCACTCCCGCGCCAGCTACCTTGTCTGGTGATGGAAAAAATCAATGGTCAAACTTTAGATGATGTCTTACAGCAATTTCCTCAAGGGTGTCCCCAAGAATTGGTGTTAAACTGGTTAGCCCAAGCTTTAGAGATTTTACAGGAATTACATAAACGCAAGATTATTCACCGCGATATTAAACCTTCTAATTTGATGTTGCGATCGCCCCTAGCTCCCCTGAATAACGGGGATCTGGTACTAATTGATTTTGGTGGGGTAAAACAATTTAGTTCAAGCCACTTTCGTCGAGAGCCTTCTTCAACCAAGTTATATTCTTCTGGCTACAGTCCACCAGAACAAATGGCTGGGGGTAGTGTGGGTCCTGCTACCGATTTTTATGCCCTTGGTCGGACGATGATTGAGATGTTGACTGGCAAATCTCTCTTAGATTTGGAAGACCCACTCACTGGAAAGTTGGTCTGGCGTAATGGGTTAAATGTCAATCCTAAACTAGCAGATTTGCTGGATGAGACGGTGCAAGAGGATATGAGATCGCGTCCGACAAGTGCGGCTAGTCTTCAAAAAAGTTTGGCAAAGATTTCCCAACCCTCCCCCCAAAAGCAGTTTTTCTCTCAGCTAGAGCTATTCCTGCGACTTTGGTTAGGAAGTGTGAAGCAAGCTTTCATTTACCTAACACAAGCCCTTACCAAAACTATTCTTTTCATCTTCAAGGCAATTTGTCAGGTCTTACTAGCTTTTTTAGATACCACTTGGTCAATGCTTTTCACAGGTGTTGGCGCTGCTTTTGGTACGATCTTTGGGATGATTGTGGCAAGGCAAACAAACTTAGACCGCCAATTGACTGAATTGTTGTCTCATCAGCTTCCTTCCCTGTTTCCCAACATTCAAACTGCGTCAGATTCAGAGATCTTTTTATTTGTAGGAGCCGGCTTGGGAACTGCATGGGGGCTTGTGGTCGCAGGGAGTTTTGGTCAGCAAAGGCGGTTTTTAGTAGCGTCGCTGATGGGCATGATCGGCTATGGCTTTGGTTGGTTAGTTTTACAATTAATGACACCACAAGATACTACCAATGGATTTGTGGGAATGATTTTAGCTTCTGTTTCCCTACTCACCCTTGGTTTAGGTTTACGTAGCCATCACATAGTTCACGCTGCGATCGCGGCATTTGGCACTGCGATTATCTTTACAGGTTTGATTGTTGTGGGGCTTCCAGCTAATGTTTTCAACTTTTTTAGCCCCGGTTGGAATCACTTGTTGCTTCGTGTGACTTTTTTCGGCTTTATGGGTGTTTCTCTCAGCTTTTGCTTAGGGGTAAGTAACTACCTCATCGTACCTGGGTTACGCTTTTTGGGTTGGCGTTGATCGTCGCTTTCCCCCGATCGGGTTTGGGGTGTGGGTTGTAGGGAATACTCCTACGCCTTCAGCAAAGATTCTGCGCCATCGATCCAAACTTCAGTCCCAGTGATGTGACTCGAAGCATCCGATGCTAAGAATAACATTTCGACGTTTCATGATGTTTCACCTGAGTATAATTACGTAATTAAAGCCAATTTCCCACCAACACAAAGGTAGACCAAAAGAAAGGATCGCGAAAATCAGTTTGGCGAATCAGGTTAATTTGTGCCTGTCGTAATGCTTCAGCTTTAGTGATTCTGGGTTTTCGGAGTTGGTCATAGAAGTGAGTCATGAGTATTTCTGCGGCTTTATCTTTGATAGGCCAGAGAGTGGCAATAGTAGAACGCGCACCAGATTTAACAGCTAAACCCGCCAGTCCCAGAACGGCGCGATCATCCCCTGTCGCGGTATCGCAGGCGCTCAGTACCAGTAATTCAATTGCTTTTGATGAATCACCACTACGATTTTTGAGGAGCTCGGACAATTCCTTGACATTAACTACTCCATCCCACGTCAGTAAGTAGGTATCTTCAAGACGGGAGCTAAACTGTCCGTGGGTTGCTAGGTGGACAACATCAGCACTAGTATATTTGACGCGATCGCCTAAGGCTTTAGTGGTAAATTTTTGGTTGAGTAACAAGTCAGATTCTACGTTATGTGAGATTTGCTTCACTTCTGATTCCACCGCAGGTAAAGCTGCAAAACCAGCGCGAGATTCACTAATTCCAGCAACGATCGCATTAACTTTATGTTGGTGGAGCGATTGAGCCGCCATGAGTTGCAACCCTGGCGAAAGAGCAATTGCATATTTCTCAATCAAAAATTGCTTACCATCAGACAAAGCTGCCATCGGTATATTCCGTAATTTTCCATCTAAAACAAACACTAATGTTTTAGTATCTTTAAGGGCTAGCTCCTGTTCTGCAGGACGAATCAACCAATCATAAATTTGTTGGCTGAAGCGCTTTCTATCTTGGGAATCGGAAACCGGATTGAGGGAAACTAGCAAATTATTCAGAGTTTGCTCAATTTCTCTTTGAGATTTTTGAGTCACGTAGTAACGCAGAGGTTGTCCAGTTTTGGAGAAAATTACCGCTAGGCGATCAGGCAAAATAATTGGATAAATAATCGTGGCTGTGGGGTCAACTTTGTCAATCTGCTGGGCTTTATCTAAACAAGCTTCCCGGAAAAAGTTCTCAAGTTCGGCGATTTGGAGCGACTCGATTAATTCACGGGCTTGCATCAATGCAGGCTGGGTTGGTTGCTCATCCAGAAGTAAACCCACCAGTTCTCGGTAAACAGGCTCCACACTTTCGCGGAAAGAAAATTGCACATCGGCATTAACGGCAACCATATCGCCTCGCAGTGCCTTTAATGACTTAACTGATTCCTGATAAGCTGTAATTGCTTGTTGGCGATCGCCCTGTTGCTTATACAACTGTCCTATCTGCCATGCCGATTGAGCAATGATATCGTCAGCTTGCAGTTGACGGGCAATATTGAGAGATTTCTGGGCTAGTTCCTGTGCTTGGGACAACTGCTGGGTGCGACGGTAGAGTTGTGCCCATTGATGCAGCGCATAAGCTTGGGCAGTTGTATCCTGAATCTGTTGGGCAGATTTAACTGTAACTGCCATCAGTTGCGCTAAATCTTTGAGTAGTACGATTTGGTCAGGATTTGAATAGTGATTGACGCTGGCAACAAAATTGATCGCTGCGTATAGAGATGTGTGACTGGGGGGCATTTCCTCAAGTTGTTGGAGTAGTTGAGGCGCAAGTGGCGTAGCTAACTCAGGTTTGTCGTAATTGAGGAAAAGTTTAAATTGAGCCAAACGTGCTTGCAACTCATCCCCTGGATTTGTAGCTACCTGCTGAGCTTGTTTAAAGTAATCTAATGCTGCGTTTGGATTTTGCAAGTCAACAGCATTTCTACCCAAACTGATGAGAATAGAACTCAAGTCAGGTAAGCCGGCAATTTTGTGAGTGATCGCTAAACTTTGCTCTAAAACCTTTTGACTTTTGCTAGAGTCGCCAATGGTTTGCAAGGCTAAAGCAAGCGATCGCAATCCAGTAACTTTGACCTCATTATCCGGCATTTCTGCCAATTTTTGTGTTAGTTCTTCTAATTGTTGTTGGGAACGGCGGTAAAATCCCAAACTTTGTAAGGCTTGTGCCTGATTGATTTGACTACCCAAGCTGCCAATTTTATCCCCAGCTTGTTCATAGTATTTTTGAGCTTGTTTCCAAATTTCTATGGCAGTTTCAGCCTTACCAATATGTAATTCTAAATTTGCTTGGGTATTCAGTATTTGCCCCCAGAAAATCGCATCAGCACCAGGTTTAGCGCTTTGCAAAATTTTCACACTTTGCTCAATAGATTGTCTAGCTGTTTCCCATTGATTCAGTTTCTGTTGCACCAAGGATAGGTAACTCAAACTCAGGGCTTCGCTGGGGCGATCACCTTGGGTATGATATTGTTGTGCAGCCGCCTGCCAAGCTGTTACAGCTTCTGCAAAGCGTCCCGATTGGTAGAAGTTTCGTCCTTGTTCTAGCCAATTGCTAGGTTGAGAAGTAGAGAGAATCGGGGTGGTTGTTACAGGTGGTGATGCTTTTACAGGTGTCATGGTAAATGCTAAACACAAACTTAAAATACTGAGGCTGACATATAGCCAACGAGTTGCTTTAATTCCCAAAGCCATAATTAATTACTTATTGTTAATTTGTTTCAAGATGAGTCACAGCACAAGTGTTTAGGAAATGACTATATGTATAATTCCCAACTTAAGAATGCCAATTATCAGTTGATAGGCGATCGCCTAAAATTAAAATACTTTGTCATTCCGATCGCTTTGGGGAATTTAGATAGTTAGTTATAGAAAAATTAACTTTTGGAAACGGCAGCACAGGTTAATGATTGTTGCACCTGAGCAGAAGATTTATCTCCAACTAACTCGATTTTTCCTTGGGCATTGCGATGCCAAGATGTAGCTTGAATAAGAGTTTCTGGGGCGGTGGGTCTTTTTGCCGTGACTTCCCCGGTTTTGCGATATGCAGAGATGTCACGGATATCTGACCAAGTGGGTAGGCGTAGCCCGTCGTAGACATCGCTCGCAATTGGCTGCGTTGGATTTTGCGGTATTCCACCCCTTCCCGTAGCCACAAAACTACTGCCTTGACCACCCGTGCAGCCTGTAGCAATTTTCTGCGATGGATCGGTGACATTTGCTGGTAGTTCGACTAAGCCGGAATTGGGGTCAACGCCAAAATTGTTAATATTAACAGTACCGTTAATACCAAATTGCGAACTGGCAGTGATGTCACTATCAGGTGTGAGTTGAGCGCGGTATTTGAGTCCGAATAAGCCTTGGGTGGTGATGTTGATGTTACCGCCATTACCCTGGAAAGCATTGGCAATAATGTCACTGTTTTCTAAACCGACAATAATCGGTGAATTCAGTGTAATGTTTCCACCATTGCCGTTGTTACCTGCCTGTGTGCTGATGGAGCTACCACGACGCATCAACAAGAGATCGCCAATCTGAAGGTTAATGTTGCCCCCTTTTCCGGCATTTGTGGTGGCTAAGAGATTACCGCCATTATCTAGTTTTACTGAATCTGCAACAATGTTGAGTGTCCCAGCATTACCAGTACCCAAATTTTGGACGAAAATTCTTCCACTATTATTCAAGTTGAGAACAGGAGTGCTAATGGTAATCTTGCCCCCATTTCCTGTAGGCAATATGTGATTGAAAACCAACCCTGCTGCCCCAATATAACTCGGACTTCCTGGGATTGTTTGACCACTCACCTCGATTGATTCCGAAGCTCGGATGGTAATATCCCCTGCATTTCCTTGGGCACTCAAGGTTGAAGTTGAGACAACTCCACTGTCTTTGACTAATAGAGTGCCAGTATCGATTGTCAAATTACCCCCATTACCATTTCCAGCGGTAGATGCGATAATCAGACTAGGCATAGCTATGGCAGGAACTAGCACAGAGCCAGACACGCGAATAGCATCTGCTTTAATAGTCACATTGCTACCATTGCCGTGACCGTAAGTTCTGCTTCCTACAGTTGCACCCTCAAACATCGAAAGGTTTTGGGTGGAAATCGATATATTACCACCATTGCCACTTCCATAAACTGTGGCAAACATAGCGCTGGGTACTCGTTGGGGATCGCCAGAGGCAGCACCTCCCACAGTTAAATCCCTAGTCACATTGGCAATAATATTGCCACCGGCTGCCGCACTAAAGGTGCGATCTAGCACAAAACCACCCTGGTCAATAATTAGTTGTGGCGTGGAAAGCACAATGTTGCCAGAAGCTCCAGCAGCCAAGGTTTCATTGATTAAGCTACTGTGGCTTTGAAAATCTGGAGAGGCTCCGATGATCTTAAGTATCTCGGTGGCATTGACAATAATATCACCTGCTGCCTGACTGCCGCGATTTTGCACCAATACTATCGAACCATCGCTAATGCTAACTTGTTTACCCTGAATTTGAACCGAGCCAGCCGTCACCCCATTCACTCCACTAACGGAAGCTAAAGCGCGTTGGGTCATCTGAATATTCCCAAAATTGTTGACATTGGCATAATTCAGTCCAAATCCCTGAGCGATCGCCTGAATTCCCACATTACCTGTCGTCGAACTGCCCAATTCAATCCGACCTCCCGGCGCAGAGAGTAAACCCCCATTCAGCGCAACATTCCCACCCACCAATGCCAGAGTTTTGCCAGAGGATACTTGCAATCCTCTGGTGCCAATATTCAACCCCGAAACGCTGGTTATGGGACGAAGTAGGGGATTACTTACTTTGGCATTGTGACCTCCACCTTGCACAGTGATCGAGGTTGGATTACTACCCATCTGTAAGCCGATCGGTACACTTATTGTCAACAACCGTGTCGCACCAGGATTAGTCGCACTAAATTCGACTCCATCGGCAAACTTAATACTATTCGCCGTCGTTCCCAGAAACGAGCCGCCAATATCCAAGCGGGCATTTGCCCCAAACACAATCCCCGCAGGATTCATCAAAAACAAACTCACTGGATTACTACTATTAAGCGTGCTAATTAACCCATTAATATTGGAAACATTTCCACCCGTCACCCGGCTAAATATAGTTGTAATATTTGGTGTGTTAATTAAATTGAAGGTGGCTGAACCACCAGTGGGCAACGAAAAATGACTGAAGCTGTGAAATAAATTATTACCTTTGGGAATACCGTTAAAAATTGTGAAATTATTACCACTTTGATTGACAATGGTATTGGTTGTACCATCAGATGTCACCTGCGCCATTGCGGGTAATACAATTGCCGCAGTCAATAACCCAGTGGTCAATACTCCAAACAATGGGTTTATCCTCTGGTTTATCGCCAAGTGAATCGCCTTCATGCTTTCTCTACTTCTTTTTTCTAACTAAAATTATGGTTCCCAAAATAGTATGATTTATCACACCATCAAAATGGTGGTCATCTATGTAGCACTTTTTATTGTGTTAAAACGTAGTTTTCATATAAATTCATAAACAGTAAAAATACTTACGTGTTTATACTTAAATACATCAATTATGCCGAAAAATTAATTAGAAAAACTTTTAGTTTTGTGTATTACCACTGAAGATATTTTTCCGAAAAAATACGAATATGGAATAGAGTTTTAATCAAATGTTTTCACACAAGCTGTAAGAAATAAGCTGGCATTACGTCTAAATTGCAGAAACCTTGGAGTCGTGGTCGAAAACTGCTGAGTGTTAGCACTCAATAGTCTAAGGGTATTACCACAGAAGACTTCCAGCCCGATAAATGCAGCGGAAGACACATTTTAAACCAAGCTTTTTAAACAACCTTTAACTAACTTTGGACAAAGTCAAACGAGTGAGTACTTTTACAAATGGCAAAAATTAATGATGAGCGATCGCTCTATTCTGAACCCATGATCCACACCGAACTAGATGAGACTGAAGAACGATGGGAACTTGAAACGGAGAAACACACAGGTTTTGATACCCTAAGGTTTGTTGAACCTGAGTTAGAGATCAGACACTCCTCAAATCAAGAAGAATCTGAGATCCAGGCTGGAAGCGAAAACGAAAAATTAATCTCTCCAATCTTAAATCGAACTCAGGTGCCTCAGCATAGTACAGCAGTATTCTCATGGACATACGGATTTAGGCAATGTGGCGGGCTGAGTGAGTATTAACAAGGATTGGTACAATCCAGAAATTGGATGGGGGGTAAAGCCCCCACGTTGCAAAGTTGCTGTATGCTATTGCTTTATGGCAAGGTAAAATCAAACCTACACTTGCCGTAAAATTCTCAAACACCACAAACCCAATAAGTAATTGCACTGAGCAGTTGAGGGCAAGTGGTTCAGATGCTCGACTTAAGGGAATTGGAAGAGCAGTAACCTGTCTCACTAAAAAGCTAAGTTGATGATCGATCGCCTTGTTCTCATGCCAGTAAAACATTCTACGTTGAACAATCATCAAGTAGAAGGTCATTTAAGTACTAAAAATATTACCCAAAACATCTATCAAGCAAAGCCCGAATTTTTTGAGCCAAATCTAGAACAGTTCCAACCCCCTAAATTTCCAAGCCCTAAAATGACACCTCACCTGATTAAGCATTTGTTTGAACAGAACCTGCTGGTGCTAGGGGAAAGCCCCAATCTAGATAAAGTGAGTCTAGCTCGCCATTTAGCTTGGTCTCTTCGCCAGGAGTTACAGTGGGTAAACTCTCCTGGTCAGAAAATACAAATCAAAGAGTGGTATCACAGTCCAGACCCCCAAAGCCTTGATGTAGTACTTCAAGAGACTAGGGTTACCACGATTTTTATTTTGTCCCAAATTTTGCCGCAACATATTGAACAGGAGTTGTCCCAAATTCAACTCTTAGCTACTCATAGTCAGCATTATGTCTTGATGAGTACAGACATACCCTTTGCCTGTTGGAAACTGTCTGATAGCGACAGTAGATTTTGGCAAAACTTGTCTGTTGATGGTCTTTACGAATCTGATGATTTGACTACGGTACTGATCGACAAACTGAAGGAGTCCAAGAAATCCTTACCGCCACAAATTATCAGTGGGTGTCTTGAACCTAATTTACACATAGGAGATTTAACTCTCCAAGAAGTCGCCAAGCGATTAAAAACACCTGAACGAATTGCTTGCTTTGTAGAGTTACTAGGTGCTGAAAAAGAATCATTACAGCTAGAGGTGCTTCATGAGTTAATAGACCTCACTCAAAATGATAAAAACCTACTGAAGCGATGGTTTAACCATATTCTGAAACCGCGTGAACAACTACTAGCATTAGGTCTAAACTTCTTCAATGGTCTGTTCGATGACCAGTGCATAGCTGGAATAGGTAAACTTGTTGAGCATGAATGGTATCGGCGTGACCCATCACTACAAGCTTTAGATTACTGCGATCTACATGATCTCCACAATTTCTTTCGCTTGGTTGAAGTATCAGCCGAGAAAACCAAAAAATTTGAAAGTTGGCTTCTTAAACAACGCAGAATATTGTTTGAGGTGGCGTGGGATAGTTACCGTGTGCGTATCCAAACATCTCTACCATTACTGGTAGAGCTTGTGACCTATTCAGTTGGTCAAAAAAGTTTTGACCAAAAGCTATATGGTATCCCAGTAGGAAAACATCTCTATGGTGATAAATTACGACGTGACCAAGTACGTGAAGTCATTGGCGAAGCAATCAGTGATATAGGTTTAATTGACAGCAGCGAAGTTCAAGAAAGTCTGTTAACCCTAGCATCACATAATAACGCTGGTGTGAATGCAGTTGCAGCCCGTGCGATCGCTCGATGGTGCGAATATGGTCATCACAAAGAACTCTTTGACACCCTAAAACACTTGAAAAGGTCTGGTGAGAAAAAAGATGAGAAATCCCAAGACCATATAATGAACACAATGGCTCTTGCGGTTGGCTATGCAGCACGGTATGATGCACCGCAAAGACGCTTAGAAAGCAACGCTTTCTCTCCTGCACTGTGTGACATCCTTAAGCAGTTAGCTGATTATCCAAGTCGTCTAGTTCGTCATCGCTTTGGTTGTTGGACTTTGCCGATGGTAGTACCGCTGTATCTAGTTGATCTACAGGATCTACTGCACGATCTGACGCGCCACATTGACTTAATTCGATGGATTAGTGAAAGTTTAGCTCTTGCTTATCCCAGAAATCATCAAGAAGTTCTGAGTATTTTGAATGTATGGCTGCAAGAATGTAGAGAAAATACGCAGGAAATTGTTAGTAATGAAGTGCCACGTACCGCTTTATTAGAAACCGTAGCACTCACATATGTAAAAATTCTGTGTTATCAGAAAAATGATTCTTTCACAGCTAATGACATTTGCCAAAAAATCAAGACATTTTTCTTAGAAGAAAAGCATTATTTTTCTCGAGATACTGTTATTAAAGAAATTTGTCACCAAATTAGCAGAAATTTTCAGCAAATTGAACCTAAGTTGCAGGATTTAGTTGTTGAGTTGACAAACGAAGAGCGTAACCAGATTGTCAAATCCTTGAGCGCAGTCTACCGTAAACAGCGCAAACAACTAGATGAGAGCAATGATCCACCAGCAGTGCATGAGAGTGATTTTCCTATTTGGATAAGCCTTGAACGTCCTTCAACTCCTATGGAAGCAGCAATGTTTCGCTGGCTTAAAAGTGAAGATAACCCTACTGCACAAATGATCGGTGCGAGGCTGGTGTTGGGAGAGGAGATAAACCTTACGCAACCGCAAGAAGTTCTCAAAATTCTAAATTTATGGTATAAAAAATCCAAAGAAACCCATCCCCACCAATCTGAAGCTTTACTAACAGCAATAGCACTAATTTCCATTGAAATACAATGTTATTCTACAACTAGAACAGGTAAAGTTACTGAAGCATTCCATTACTATTTGCAAGCAATTATCTCACAAGAAGAAGAACTTCTGTGTGTGCGTAAAAGTATTGTGGATGCAATTTGCTCTCTGACAGACCAGTTATTGCAGGAACTTAAACCTCAACTGATGACTTTATTGCCTGAGTTTACAGACAAAGAATCACACCAGATTGTCGAGGCAATTTTCCAAGCTGAGCAACGACAACTAGGTTTTAATGAACAGAGTTTCGTAGCCATTGAAAATGGAACACAGGCTTTAGGTGATGTTTTAGAATTGCCACAACCGCAACAACAAAGCTCTACTGAGAAATCTTCTAAAAAACAGAGGAACAAAAGAAATAGAAAAAATAAGAGTGCTTTTTATACTGGAGTACTCGTATTAACATCTTTGATCTGTTTTTTGTCAAGTTACTTTGTGGCAAGTATCGTTCACAACTCAATTCTGCGTGTCCCACAATCCCCTCCTAATTCAGGGTTGAAAAGTCATTCACCTCTACTCTTCCCCCTGTCTGGAGGGCTTCGACAACAAGGAAACTAAATTTTTATTAAATAAAGGATGTAAAGTCACAGACTCTGTGTATTCACAGTTTGTTAACTGTAGAATTGACTCTTCAATGCCAAATTCCTGATTCAGATGAGCCTGTAACTTCCTCAACAACTGCTCTTGTTCTACAACCGTTAATGATTTAACTTTGAGATGGGCAGACAGCATCACCTGATCTGCGGTAATCGTCCAGATATGTAGCTTCTCGACACTCTCAACCTGCTCAAAAGATTTTAGGGTAGCTGCAACTTCAGCAGGTTTGATTGAGCTAGGTGCATACTCCATTAAAATTCTCAGGCTTTCTTGAACTAGAGGGATAGCACTCAAACCAGTCAACCCAGCAACTATTAGGCTGGCAACTGCATCTATCCATAACCAATTCAAGTAGTAAATTGCGATCGCAGCAAAGATGACGCCTAAAGAACTCATTGCATCAGCAATTACGTGAAGCAAAGCCCCCCGCAAGTTGAGGTCATTGTGGCTATGCTGATGAAGTATAGTGATGTTGAGACCGTTAATTACTAGACCCATGATTGAAGTGATTAACATGGGCAGACCCAACACTGGTTCTGGTGCTTGGAATCGAGCTATGGCTTCGCAGGTAATAAACAGAGCGATCGCTAATAAACTCAGACCATTCACTAAGGCAGCAAGAATTTCTACCCGACGATATCCAAACGTCGCCTGACCCGCAGCAGGTCTCTGAGCCAACCAACTGGCTAGGAGCGTCAAACCTAAAGTAGCAACATCCGAGAATAGATGCCCTGCATCTGCCTGCAGAGACAAACTGTGGCTCCATATACCGATGCTTAATTCTGCGACAAAAAAGCTACCTTGTAAACCTAGTGTGATCCACAGGGTCTGCATTTTCTGCCTCCCCTGAACAACTTCTGGCTTGTCAGGATCAGAACATCCGCAGTCAGGACGAACAACTAGAGAATGAATGCCAGAATGCCCATGCATCGAAGCCATAATACTAAACCACGCTCAAAGGAATACCATTAAAGTTGTCAACCGTCAACCGTCTACTGTCAACGGTAGGAATTTAAAGACCAGTCGTTCGACCTGTAAAACCAGCTACGTCAAAGTATCGAGTTTTGTCCAGTTCTTGGTATTTAAGAATTGTCGCTAAGCCGTTAGCAGATCTTCGAGATCTGATGGTCTTGGTGGAGAAGGGGACGGTGTCTGGTCCTCCCACTAAAGCTTCATTGATCGCACGACCTACCAAGATTCCTTTGGTGTCGGGAATTGGGGGTTTGAGACCGAGAACTTGAGCGATCGTTACGGGAACATCTACGTTACTGACTGGTGCTTTGTCTACGTAACCTTGTTTAAAGTCAGGACCTACAGCTGCCATGTAGTTGAAGGTATCAGCACGGCTAAAAGTACCATGCATACCCTGTCCTTGCTGGAGAGTCGTATCAGCCACTTCCACGCTGCAAGCTAGAGGATTGCTGCATCCGGTGTTGAAGGAACGAAAGTTAACGGCGATCGCTGGAGTTGGTGTAACGGCTGAACCCTGCAAATTAATTTTACTGAGGGGGAGTGTGCCTGGAATAGAACCCAAGGTTTTATCAACAAACAGACCACTCACGTAGTCTTGGCGCAGGAGCAAATCCACGACGCGCTTAGCTAAAGCCCTTTTATTACTACCACCAGGCAGATAGATCAAATCTGACCCACCATTGGCTGCAACTACAACCTTAGGATGATTGGGATCATTTCCAATCAATCCATCACCTGATGCAGGGCGGGGTATTGTGCCTGAACCGGGAGTCACCAATTGGTTATTCTGATCTGGGTCGTATAGTGGTAGCCCTAATCCTTTAGCAAGGTCAATAGCAAGGAAGCCTACAGGTAGAAATCCTGAGTTGACCCTAGGATAGGAGAGTGAGGCTGCATAACTGCTTGAACTCTGCTTACTGATAGTACTGAAGCCATGATCCGCCGTGACGAATACATCAGTTGTTGCATCTAGCCCTAAGTCCTGTAAAGTAGCGAGAATTCGGGCAAGGTTGTTATCAGCATTTTTGACACCTGCCTTAGCAGTAGGCCCGTTAATTCCTGGGGTGAGAGAATTGAGGCTGTCCCCTTGGTTATGCTGAGTACCATCTGGATCTCGCGACCAATAGACGATGGTAAAGGGCTTACCTTGACTCTTAAATAGGGGGAGAATTGCTTTTGTTAGGCTGTCAGTAAAGTACTGTTGCTGAGTGATATTGGCAGAGGTGGTTCCTGGAGTGGTGTTGTTTCCAGAAAAGCCATTGTTACCTGATTGGTCAGTGTCAGTCGTTGGTACGTTATTTGACCGATTGGGAGCGATCGTCGGTAGCCCCACGTTAGCTAAGGCTGAAGTGATCTCGGAATTGAGTGGCACTCCACCAGTTTTGCCAGTGGAATCATCAATGACTATCGTGGTTGGGGGAGGGACAGTTCCTGAATCTCTGTTGCCTTGGGTGATATCTTGTATTAGGACAGGTCCAAGTTTCCCGACCGCAGCCGTACTAAACCCAGCAACTCTTGCTGCGGCTAATAAAGTTTCTTCATTCAAATAGTTACCATTAAAATGGTCATCCATATCCGCTAGGACTGCATCATTCTCTAAGAAAGGAGTGACGCTATTGCCAGCACCAGCCTTAGGGACAGGAAAACCAGCATCAATTGTATTACTGAAGTCACCTGTGTCACCTAGATAATGGCCTGTAGCGATCGCAGAACCATTAGCAGTGGTGAAGGTAGGGAACAAGGAGTGACTATTAGGAAAGCTTACCCCTGTTTGACCAACACCATATAATGCTGGCGTGTCAGTTGCATTCACAGAGCTAGGACGCAATCCATCAGCTACGAAGATAATGGCATTGTGTGGCGATGGTAGTACTTGAGCAACTGATCGATAGATTGGGAACAGCCCACTTCCCAGAGCAATGACAACTAAAGTACTGATAAATATAACAACAAGTTTCTTCCATTGCCCAAACCCCAGAACTTCCATTCTAGGTGATGCTGCTGCACCCATGATACCTAATGTCAAGGTTTCTTTCCATTTCATAGTAATAATCCGGTATGCGGTCTTCAGATCCGAGTGACTGACTGTCAGATAACCCTAGTTATAGTGAGGATGAAGGAATGTTAGTTACTTTTTGAGGTTACTGGCATGACTTTAAGCAAAAGTGATGCCAGTATTAAGGCGACATTAATATTGTTGACGGTTGACGGTTAACCGTCAACCGTCAACCGTCAACTGTCAACAACATGATTTATTTCTTGGAGTTCCCCTATACTTGTAGTTGGTCTAGCAGATTTTCATCCTCGATGGAGTTATATATGTCAAACTCAGATACTCCCATCCAACCCGCCGTTCTGCTCACCATTATTGGTGAATCAGTATTGCAAGATTCTATAGTCCATCTGTTGAAAAGCTATGACGTCACCGGCTACACCATTACTCAAGTTCAAGGTGAGGGCGGTCACGGCAAACGGTTAGGAGACATATCAGGCTATAACACTAATATTGAAGTCAAGACTCTTGTTTCATTAGAAATATCTGATGCTATCCTCTTGACACTCAAGGAAGACGAAGGCAAGCACGCCTTGATTGCCTACCGACATAATGTAGAAGCCTTGTATTAAGATAACTCCTTGAAAAGTAAAATTGTATGGTGGTGTCATGGATATCTGGTTTTTGCACAAAGAAGAGAGTCAAAATATCATCGGATGTTATGCCGATATCGAAGGTTTTGCGGCGGTTGTCGTCACGGTATTTCGAGATAACAATAGATATGAAATCATTGACTGCTTCTTGCGCCGCCGGCTTGAGTTAAAGTCAACGGCTGAAGATTTAATCGAATTATCTAATGTCCATAAGGTTAAATACTTTATGGGAAATCCAATTGCAGAAACTGTATTTCGTGGCGGAACGCTACAGAGAGATTATGAGTTCTCTGTTGATCTTCAATGGGAAACCAACCAAATAAACATTGAGAAAATATTATTCTTGACCGAATGTTATCTCAATGAAGATAGGTTGAAAATATCTGCTGATATTGAGGATGTAATCAATAAGGAATTACGGTATTTCGAGTTGAAGAGATATCAGGAAGATGGACGGGCAAATCACAGACTATTCGCCTTTTTTCATGCGATTTCTGCTGCCGTTCCCATGATTCCAGCGTGGGCAACATAGTCAAAATTCAACGCATTTAGGCATCTTGTTCAGTGTAAATGAGCGATGAACGGGTGTTTCCTACCTCAGCCAACAGTCTAAGGGTGCATCCCATTTTTAAAAATTCGTAGTGCGATGCTCGCTCATACTACACGTGAGCTTTCCGGCTCACACTACTGATCGTCTTTCTGCAAAACTGGGATGCTCCCACAGTCTAATTTGGTTGAGGTAATTTTTTCTTGTTTAAGAAACACAGGCATTGGGGTGTGGGGTGTGAAGATTTTGGTTTTTTTGACTTTTGATTTTTGACTTTTGACTTCCCGCAGGGCGGGTGGTGGGGTGCTTTTAATGATGTTGTTGGCAAATTCATAAGAAAACGTGGCGTCAAAAGCGCCACGCTGTATAACACAAAGACCTTTGCACCCCAGTATTATAAAGTCAACATTAATACTATGAGATTAGTGTTAATACTGATTGTGCTAGCTATTCCGTCTCACCACTGTGTTAGAGATTCGTATTTGGTTAGGGAGGGTTCTATGCTCGCCCCAAACCCGGTCTCTATCTATTTATGATGTTCCGCGTCGTAAATGGCACGGTTAGTCGCGCTTAGTGCAGCATCGATATGCAGAACGGCACGACGTTGCAAGCCACGTGCTGACGGATCGTCTTCCTCACGCTTCACATCAGAATGCACTTTCCGCAATATCTCAACTGCCTTGTGTAACCGTCCAAGATGATCATTAGGGACATCGACTTTTGGATGATCATGGATGTTTTTGCCATCATCAATAGACGCCTTTGTAATGTCGTTAATCGTGTAATTTATCTGCTGAATAGCAACATCTTCTTGACCGCTAACAGCAGGATCCCCTGGGCGATGTTCCAGCATCCACCGTGCATCGCGTAAATCACTGAGTGCGTGCAGGTAATAAGGATGCTTTCCTGGCAAGTCTGCATAGGCAGATCCCGAAGTCATCGAGAGACTGTTACCTAGAATTACCGTGACTAGTCCCGTCAAGATACTCATTGATCGAATTTTATGCTTGATCATAATAAAACAGAGAAATTTAAGGCAGTTTACACCATTTAGACTTCCTGTTTTTACAAAAGGTTTAATGCTGTGTAACCAAAACGAGCATTCTTAAAATATCTTTATCAAGCTGATAATCTTGCTTTAATGAAACCGTTGTAAGCTGTGCGAGGATTGCCGATATAAAGCGAAACACGATTCTATGGACTTTTAGCCACTTCAAGTGACTAAAATGTTGACCACAGAAAAAGAATCGCTCAAAAAATAATTGAATAGCCTACTGTCTCGTCTGATATTGGTAGCCACAGGTCATGAATGTTTTTTAACGACTACCACAGGCTTCATACATTGCTTTTTACTCAAGGCTCCTAAAACAATGAGAAATTTCCCGCGTCCTAACTTCTTGAAGCATTTTCTCCCCCTAATGTTAGCGGTTTGTTTCGTGATCGTAGCTGTGCACTCAGTCACCGCTCAGTCAAACCCAGGAACACCGCGACCGAAGGTGATTCTGATTTCTCTTGACGGCGCACAACCAGACAGGATTAATAAATACCTGGAGCAAGGCGTCCTCAGCCCAAACCAGGGTTTAGGTTTGCTCAAGAGTCACGGGATTTTTGCTAAGCAGAATATCACCTGCAACCCTTCCCTCACGGCTGCTTGTCACACGACTATTGGTAGTGGTTCCAACACTTCCCGCACCGATGTTGTTGCCAATACCTTCCACTTAGATGCCAGTCCCTTTATTACAACTGTCAGCGGCTTCAATGCTCCCATTGGTGGTTACTCGCTGAATAATGGTGTGCCTGCAGTGAGCGACAATCCCACTGCTGAGCCGATTTGGATCGAGTTACTGAAAAACGGAAAAAAAGTCGTAACTGCTACCTTCCCTGGAGGGGATGGTCTGAATGTAACAGTACCTGGTCTGACAAATAGCCCAATTATTCAGCCAGCAGCAGAGCGGACAGTGACTTATACAGTTCCTTTTGGAACGACTGCTAATGTCTTTGAACAGGGCTTCACCCTGAATGCCTCAAATTTTACAAATGCTTCTGATGCCTTAGTTAAGCAACTGCAGATTGCTGGTAAACAGTCTTATGCCCCGGTCAAGGTGGCGAATCTAGAAACCATATCTCAGGTGACTGGAGGTGGAGGTCCTTATAATATACAAGTTGCAGCCCTCGATACAACTAACGATCGCAACGTTAACTACGATACGCTAGTCTTTTTTGATGCGAATCAAGGTATTCAACCCGGACCGTTCCAACTGCCTTCAACTGGCCCAGCATATGTTACCTTAGGTCGTGGCTCACAGCCGTTTTTCTTTGAAGGTACTGCCAACAAAGTCGGTGCTAGATTCTACATTACCCTCCTTGCTCCCGATCTTTCTACAGTCCATGTTGCCCGCTCTAATCTGACTTATATTCCACGCAACACAGCAGTACTATCAAGTGTGGATGATATCAATAACAACGTTGGCTTCTGGCAACCACAGTCAGATTACTACTTTGTTGAGCGTCTTGCCACTGGTATTGACAACTTCTCCGATGAGGAATTAGAAAGTATATACTCTGACCAAGTTCAAAACTTTGTAGATTACCAAACCCGGATAGCTTTGCGAGCCATCAGTCAAAATCCCAATGCAGACTTAGTTATGGTTTACATTGAGGAGCCAGATGGTTCAGAACACCAGTTTCTCCTGACTGACCCACGTCAGGCAACCAACCCCCGTGACCCGAATACAATTGGTCAAGGTCAAGACCCAGCCAAGGTAGCTCGCTATCAGAAATACGTAGAAACTGCCTATCAGGCTGCTGATAATGCGGTTCAACGCATAATTAGTACTGTTGGCACAGACCGTCATGGAAAGCCTCTTAGCAACATCATTGCAGTTTCCGACCACGGTTTTACCACATTCTACACTTCAGTCAATCTCAACGCCTATCTGAGTAGCAAAGGTTTCGATCTCAATCAAGTTCGAGCCGTGACCTCTGGGCCTGCTGCTCACGTCTACATCAATTTGCAAGGACGGGAACCAAATGGGATTGTGACCCGACAAGACTATATCACCCTGCAAAAGCAAGTTGTTCAAGCTCTTGGTGAATTACAGGAAACAAACCCGAACTATAATCTTGGTAAGACCACACAGATTTTTGATCAGGTTTATGCCCGCCCCTTGCCTAATGATATTAATGATCCCACATTTGGTCTAGGCACTAACGATATCATCGCCCAAGATTCTGGTGATGTTTTCGCAACTATGAAAGAGGGCTACAACTTTGATGGTACCCAGACTCCTCCCGTAGCACGTTTGGGAGATGACTCCACTACCAGCCAGTTTCTCTCAGTATCCAACTTCTACGGAGCCCACGGCTACAACCCCATAACCCAGGAGATGAGTGCTAGTTTCTTTGCTGCAGGACCAGACATTCGCAAAGGAAAATTAGAGCAGATTCGTAACATCGATGTCGCTCCAACCATTGACCAACTGCTGGGTGTTAAGCCTGCCTCGACTGTGCAGGGTACTGCGCTCAATATTAGCTTGAAGACCCGGTGAAAAAAGCCGCACAAAACGCCCAAGTGCAACTTGAAAGTCTTACGAAAGTGTAGTAACACATGATTTAATGCTCGAAACCCTCTCTAACAGAGGGTTTCTTTTTTCCTTATACCTGTATGGTCTTATAATTAGAAATCATATCATGTCCGGTAGCATGACATTAATAAAATATCTCTAGGGAGCGTATACGTAAGGTCTCTGCATTATAGGTATTATGGGTAAGCTCCCGGACATGATATCAACTGCCCATACACCACAAATTTCTGGGTATTTCCCTACTGCATTTTCTCAAGCAATACTATATCCTGCTTCAGGACGTCATTTAGCAAGTCACTCAACTCAACCCCCTTTGCTTCCGCTCGCTTGGCAAAAAATTCCACCACCTCATCAGCCAAATAGATAGGCACCTTAAACGTCACATCCTCGCGGTAAAACTTACCTCGCTCCGCTCCCGAAAAATCATATTCAGGCTGCATCATACTCCTCCGTCATTCTGTTGACAATAATTTGTTAATTTTAATTAAATTAATTCTGATGCGGAATTGTAGAATCTGAAAGTGTAGTTTGTTACCGCGTATATTACGGAACTTTGGAGTTGAGAATGACAGGCGAACCCACGATTAAATTTACTTTTGCTGCTGCAAAAGCTTTGATGTCGAAGTATCTTAAGCCATGCTAAACAACCGCAAAATCAGTCAGAGTACGCTCCCGAGGATGCTGAAATCCCAAAACGATATCATGCTTTGGAATCCCTGCCTCCAGCAGATCCTGCGTTATTCCATCCTCCGTTAAATCCTCCTCTACCCAAACCTTGCCATCCTTAATCCGCATATAAACCGTAGTGCTACAGGTTCTCCCCGCCTGGTTCCAGCCTACCTGTGCCCAAAAGTAGTGATCCTGAACCTCGTCAAAGGCTAAAATCGGCTCAATACCAGCAATTGGTTGCTCCAGATCAAGCTCATAGTAACGAGTGAGCACTTTCTTGATAATGATTCGATAAGTATTTAACTGATCCATTGCACAATCACCTCTTGCTCTACATTAAAAACAATCAGCTTTATACCCAACTCAGTTACTGCAAATTGAATCGCACTTTTGAGAAAGAAACTTCGATAGACTGCATCATTTATTGCCATATATAAGACTGCTTCAGGAAATATTTGCAATAGGTATAGCCTGTAGAGGATATATTGACCCAACGCCGCCTCAAAATCCCGAACTCGTGAAGCTCCTAGAAAACTTTTGACCTCAACAATGATTTGCTGTTGGTCCCGTTCCGCCGCGAACATTGACTTTGCAGCAAGATCAGCGTAGAGCTTGATTTCCCTGAACTTGATTTGATAAGTGTCATAGGTAATTGTCCAACCAGCTTTAATGAGGGCATTTTTAGCTTGATGATGATAAACATCCTTAGTTGGCATAAACTACTAGTGTACTTCTCCTATTATGACGCACCAAGCTCCGTTTATTTAAGCGGTTCTACCCCGCCGATTCGCAACGCTTGGCAGAGAAAAAGCCACCAACGAGAATGTTAAAACCGAATACTCGTGATTGTTGGTTGTTAGTTGTTGGTCGTTAGATGAGAGAGAGCAAAGCTGATCGCCTACAATTCGGTTAAAATACCCACAATCAAGTCATTGAAAGCGTTTGAGAGAGACAAGCGCTCTCCATTCATGGGTATTGCATTTACAGCAATTTTCAGGTAACTAGACCACATTCGTAGGGGTGCAAGGCATTGCGCCCTTACAAACGGTGTGGTTCATTTAGGTGAAAATTGCTGTAAATTAACTTTGATTGATTATGAAATCGCTGGTTGCGCTTCCTTCAACTCAGCTTTCTGCTTGAAGACGGTTGGTAACTCTGCGTTGAATACCTCACCTTGAACCACTTCTGAACGGAAACCATCGACCCCAACTGGAATATCACCTGTGATGGTGGTGCGATAGAGAAGACGCTCAACATCCAAATGATCCAAATCTTGAGGAGCCAAATGGACGGTGGCGCGGTTGTCCCAGAAGGCAATATCACCGTTGTTCCATCGGAAACGGGTGGTGTAAGCAGGCTTGGTGATTTGGTTGAAGAACAACTCCAGCAGCAGCTTACTCTCTTGTGATGACACACCAACAATGTGCGAGGTGAAGCCAGGGTTAACGAATAATGCTCGTTCACCAGTCTCAGGATGAACCCTTACAACTGGGTGGATTGAAACTAGTGGATTGACAGCAATGCGCTCAGCAAATTTGCCGTTCCGAGGCTGATACCCGCCGCCATTGAAGCGATGTTCAGCCTTCAATGTATCTGCTAGTGCTCGCACGGGTGCTGACAAACCTTCGTAAGCTGCAACGAGATTACTCCATTGGGTATCTCCACCAAAGCTAGGAACATTAACCGCACGTAAAATTGATGCGGCTGGTGGGTTGATAGCCGCTGTTACGTCTGTGTGCCAAGGACCTCCAGTGCGAAAACCATATTGCTTCTCATAAAGCTTACGGTCTACGGGTTTAATCTGCGGAAATCCTGCAACTGGTTCGGGCTCTCCGAGTGGATGTGCAAAAGTCACCTCGCCAAAACGAGATGTGAACTCAACTTGTGCAGCATGATCAATATTTTGACCACGAAAGAATACAACTTTCCACTTCAATAGCGCTTTACGAATCTCTTTAACTTGATCATCATTCAGAGGATGGGACAGGTCTACGCCACTAATTTCAGCACCGATGAAACCAGCTACCTGTTTGACTTCAATATGCTTGTAGCCCATGTAGATTCTCCTGAATTTGATATGTCGGGTGGTATTCAATACTGCTCGGTTAAGGAAATAAAGTAGCCTGAAACCCTTGAAATATCGTTGTCTATGATGACCGAAAAGGGCTTAACCGAGCAGTATTGGGGTGGTATTCACATTTGTCTGTTTGCTTTGGGATGTCGCTTGTATTTGATAGCAACATTTCAAAGGAATAAATCTATTATACACTAAATCGATAGATTTACAAGAGTATTTATCTGCTGTATAGCAATTTTGTCAGAAGGCAGGAGTCAGAAGTCTTCACTTATAAGGGTTTAGTATCTGTCTTCAGATCTCACAACGGCTCTTGTTATCTCCCAATTCTTTAACAATTCTGACTCCTGACTCGTGACTCCTGAGTTCTTTAGGACAGCATCTGGAGTGATCGCTGCATACTGCTGGGAAGTTAGGACTGCTGCTCGAATATCGACTGGTTTTGGCACAATTTTCAGTTGATACAGAAGATCTGCAACCTTTTGTTGCTCACTAATCACCTTTTCAGTGATGGGTTTGATGTCATACTTTCTTCTCGTCAACGCCAACTCCATCGTATCTACATCAGTCTTGACCTTTGGTGCGAGGATTTCTGCTGCTGCTCGCCTGTTTTTGTTTGCCCATTGCCCAACCTCGTAGTACTCCTCCAAAATTGCTTTCAGAAGAACAGCGTTATGAGTTGCAAAATCCCGTGAAGCTAGGTAATAACCTCCCGGTGTATTAATTCCTTGCGCGTTTCGCAAGATGCGGATACTGCCTTCCCGTTGGAGTTTGATCAGATTAGGGTCAATTTCTGCGAAGGCATCAACTGTCCTACTCAGGAATGCAGCCCGTCCATCCGCAACAGTCAAATTCACGGAATTAACATCATTAATTGTCAGTCCTACCTCTTCCAACGCTTTCACGACAAAAAAGGTCTGATTTGTTCCTCGAGAATAGGCAACTTTTTTACCTTTAAGATCTGCCAATGTTTTGATGGGAGAATCCTTTGGCACAATAATTGCTAAACCTTCTCCAGTACCTGGAGGGGTGTTAACCACATAAACCAGATTGGTTCCGGCAGCCTGGGCAAAAATGGGTGGTGTTTCACCTGCTGGTCTTCCGTCATGGCAAAGATTATTCAATTAAACTGGATGGTCACAATTCCCTTCAAACTAAGACTTCCAAATTACATGAATTGTGGCTTTGAGTTCTTCTGTAAAGTTTCCAGAAGGCTCAACAGCGAGTAATGCTTCTTTTAAATCTGCTTCAAATGCTTCGGCGTTATCTCCGTAGAAAATTTTGAGAGAGAATGCTGTAGTGTATAGATAGCCAAGATAGCTAGAAACTGTCCAGGATTTTATGAATGACACTTCATATATTTGCTGGCGAGCAAAACGGGAATTAGCAATTACCACTTCGTGGGGAGGATCAACTGGTTTACGAGTCCCTTGTCCTCTTTGTCCAGTTCGTCGCTCATCACCTAACCATTTTTTCACCACTCCAACAGCAGCTTGTTTCCAGGGGAGAGAACTTTGCCAAGGGTTATCACCAGTGTTCAGCAGTGCGATCGCACCATCATCCGCAAGCAACTCATAAAGACGTTCCAGTACAACTGTGCGTTCCATCCAGTGGAAGGCTCTACCAATGGTAGCTAATTTAAATACCCCTAAACTAGGGTTAATCAGTTCTGCTCCTTGCTCTAGCCAAGTAATATTATTTGCTCCTACTGCTGCTGCTTGACGTTGCGCTTCCTTGAGCATGTCTGGATCGGGATCAATAGCAACAACTTCCTGAAATTTGCTTCCCAGAGGAATTGCAATTAAACCTGGTCCAGTACCCAAATCAAGCAGTCGTCCCTGACCATTGAGATCAAATATTTCGGTGAGTTTCTCAAATACAGCAGGTGGATATTTAGTTCTATACTGAGCATAGTTCTCAGCAGCACCCTCAAATAACGTTGGGTCGTAGTTAGGAAGTGTTTTCAGTTCGGTCATATGTTGACTTTTTAGTTAATTAATCTAGACAACTTAACTTTGATAGGGACGCGGTAGTTGACGCAGTTTATGAGCAGTATCCAATTCACTATTGTTTTTTCTGCCATATCCCCAACCCAAGATGCGACGATATTCGCCCATGATGCCACTTTCAATTAAATCATCCTCATTGACTGCAACATTGGTATGAGATTGGGGCGCAACATAGAGCGCATCTGCCGGACAATATGCCTCACACATGAAACAAGTTTGACAGTCTTCCTGTCGGGCAATGACAGGTGGTTGGTCGGGTACAGAATCAAAGACATTGGTAGGACAAACTTGGACGCACAGATTGCAATTGATACAGAGTTTATGGCTGACAAGCTCGATCATGATATTGCTCCCGCTACAAGTTTGATTTTGATAAAGAGGGTATGGTTTGAGTCGTTAAGACTGGTGGTGTAGACATCGCATCCTTGATCCAATCACGCCTCACCCATAGACGATCTAAGCCGCCTGTGGCTTGATAATAACGCTGATTTGGATCGGTTTGAGGATAGTCCACGCGAATATGTTCGCTACGGCTTTCTGTGCGATGTAAAGCGCTGAAATATGCCCATCGCGCCACAGCCGTGAGAGCAGCCGCTCGACGAGAAAATTCTACATCGCGCACTGTATCTTGTTTCGGGTTTGCTTGTACCTGCTCCCACAACGTTTCCAATTTGGCGAGGGAATCCAAAAGTCCCTGCTCACAGCGCAAGTAATTCTTCTCTAACGGGAACATTTCTCCTTGGACACCGCGCACTATCGCCTCACTATCGAATGTTTCGGAAGTAGAGGAATGCGATCGCATTCCCACTTGACCAGCAGGATGCACAACCCGTTCATGGGCACTCATGCCCAAACTCTTGGCAAAATCAGCTGCTCCAACTCCTGCCCATTGCCCTGTCGAAATTGCCCAAGCGGCATTGGGCCCACCACCTCCAGAAGCTAAACCAGCTAAAAACTCCCGCGATGCTGCATCACCGGCGGCGTAGAGTCCAGGAACCTTCGTACCGCAACTATCATTCACAATCCGAATTCCACCTGTACCACGGACTGTACCTTCTAAAATCAGTGTGACAGGCACTCGTTCTGCATAGGGATCAATGCCAGCTTTTGTATAAGGTAAAAAAGAGATGAAATGAGACTTTTCAATCACAGCCTTGACTTCAGGTGTGGCTCGATCCAAACGGGCATAAACGGAGCCTTTGAGGAGGGCATTGGGAAGGAAAGATGGATCACGACGACCATCGATATAACCACCAAGATCATTACCAGCTTCATCAGTGTAACTAGCCCAGCCAAAGGGAACACCCCGTGTCACGGTAGCATTGAAAGCAGTCGAGATCGCATAGTGATTAGAAGCTTCCATACTTGAGAGTTCGCCGCCAGCTTCCACTGCCATCAGCAGCCCATCACCTGTATTGGTATTGCAACCTAACGCTTTACTCAAGAATGCACAACCGCCATTCGCCATGACTACCGCACCAGCGCGAACAGTATAGGTACGATGATTTTGCCGCTGCACACCTCTTGCTCCAGCGACTGAGCCATCATCAGCCAATAAAAGCTCTAGAGCCGGACTTTGGTCAAGAATCTGAACACCGACACGCAAGAGGTTTTTGCGCAGTACCCGCATATATTCAGGCCCATAATAACTTTGGCGCACAGATTCCCCATTTTCTTTGGGGAAACGATAGCCCCAATCTTCCACTAGAGGCAAACTGAGCCAAGTCTTTTCGATCACACGCTCGATCCAACGTAAGTTAGCTAGGTTTTTTCCTAAGCGATAACGCTCCCATAAAACCTTGTCCCAATTCTCACGAGTTGGAGCCATGATTCCATTGCCACTGGCAGCAGCTGCACCGCTCGTACCCAGAAAACCTTTATCCACAACGATCACTTTGACACCTTGGGACGCGGCTGCCCATGCTGCCCATGCGGCGGCAGGACCACCACCAATTACCAACACGTCAGCAGTTAACTGTAGTTCATTTTCGCTATAGGCTGTGAGCAATTCCTTGTCCTCCTTCAACAACGTAGTTCTCCATTTTTGAATTTTGAATTTTTTTGTCAAACTATCCTATTTGCAGGTCGGATAGATGATTATTGCTGGCTTCCACAGGTCGAAATCCACCTGCCTGCATTTTCCATAACCTGTAGTACGCACCACCGCGTGCCAGCAGTTTGGTGTGGGTACCATCTTCAACAATGCGACCTTGGTCGAACACTAAAATGCGGTCTAAATGGGCGATAGTGGACAAGCGATGAGCTATGACAATCACCGTTTTGCCATGCATCGCGAAATCTAGAGTATCTTGGATCGCTTTTTCGGTGATGGAGTCGAGACTAGAGGTGGCTTCATCTAATATCAGGATTGGTGCGTCTTTGAGGATCACCCGTGCGATCGCAATGCGTTGTCTTTGCCCACCAGATAGTTTCACACCGCGTTCGCCCACCAGAGAATGATACCCCTCACTCATCACAGCGATAAAATCGTGAGCGTAAGCCTTACGTGCTGCTTCTATCACTTCCTCATCGCTGGCTTCCAGTCGCCCGTAACGAATATTTTCCAGTAACGTACGATGGAACAGAGATGGATCTTGGGGAATCAAGCTGATCTGGGAGTGGAGCGTATCCTGAGTCATATCTCGAATATCGACTCCATCAATGAGAATCTGTCCACCTTGGGGGTCGAACAGACGCAAAATCAAATTGACAAAAGTAGATTTGCCGGAGCCGGAGAAGCCCACGAGTCCGACACGCTGTCCTGGTTCGATGGTGACACAAAAGTTGTGGAATACTTTTTTCTCAGATGAGTAGTTGAAATTTACTCGCCGAAACTCAATGCGACCCTGAGTGATTGAGTGGGCGATCGCCTGATCGGGATCAATCAACTCGTGGGGTTGAACAATGGTAAAGACACCATTAGCAACATTGCCGATGTGTTCAAAGAATTCTAGAAGGCGTTTACTTAAATTGCGGGCTTCACTAATAATCAACAGCGACAGACTGGTTGCTACCACGAAGTCAGCAGCCGCGATCTTTCCTTGACTCCACAGGGAGAGCGAGTAATACAGAGTGCTGATTTTCAGAACGCCTGCTGAGATAAACTGAAACCAGCGGATTCGCTCCGAGTACCAGTTGGACTTTCTCACCTCTTTGAGTTCGCGCCTTAATTGCTCATTCAAATAGCCTTGTTCAAAACCTAAACGAGCAAACAATCGGCTACTGGTGAGATTTGTGACTGTATCTACGATGATCCCAGTTGTCTCACTTCTTGCGGCTGCGGCTTTGCGGGAGTAAATTCGGCAACGAGTTGCCAGCCAGAACGAAATACTGATGAAGAGAACTGCCCATACACCCACAAGCGTAGCCAAGGGAGGATAGGCGTGATACAGTAACATGACAGCGACAGTATACACGACAATCACTGGCATAAATTCAGTAATCAGCATTTGCATCGTCTGAGTCACACCCAGAGAGGTTTCGCTAATACGATGTGCCAATGCCCCAGCAAAACTACTGCTCAGGTAGCGATGGGAATGCTGCTGCAAGTAAGCATATAGAGCTCGGACAATGTGCTGCCGATGGATCGGATGGAGGATAGTTTGCAAGAGTCCAACCGATCGCCCAAATATTACTTCACCCACACTCAAGGCGGTGAACAGCATCAGGGGTTGTCTCACGGCATCAAAAATGTGCTTGCTGTCCCCCGTAGATCGCGTCACACTCCGGATGATTTCGCCCACAGCGTAAGGCAACATAATACCACAAGTTGCATGTACTACCTCTATGAGCACCATCAGCACATACCACCAGCGGAACTGGTTAACGAAATAGCAAATGAACCTAAAGGGAGTTGATGGCAGCTTTGGTGCATTGGGAGCACGTTGAAAGGATTTCAATTGTTTGAACTTTTTCGTCATGAGAGTCTCTAGTTTTTCTGGTTCTTTATTCCCTGCTCCCTGCTCCCTCTGAACCACTCTTAACGCAGAGAATCTCCCCTTCGATACTCGGCAGTTATGTCGTCTAGCTTCTGTTTTAAATTGTCGTCGAGTTTTACTTCCAACGCCTTGAGGGTGTCAGCAAGTTGTTCTGGACGGCTAGCGCCAATAATCGGGGCAGTGATAATCGGATTAGCCAGCACCCAAGCCACCGCTAGGGTGGTAAGTGACAGTCCAGCCAAATCTGCTACTGTGCGTAATTCCTCAACAGTATTAAACTCGCGATCGTGCCAATAACGTTCTTGATAACGTTCGGCGGCTGCACCCAAGGTAAAACGAGTTCCGGCTGTGGGACCTTGAGCAAGATTGTGTTTACCAGTGAGTAGACCACCTGCCAAAGGATTGTAGGGAATTACACCCAGTCCTTCTTCTTGCGCCAGAGGCAACAGTTCTCGCTCAATTTCACGGAATAACAGATTGTAGCGGGGCTGAATCGAGACAAAACGAGTCAAATTTCTCACATCAGCGCGACCTAAAGCGCGGCTGAGTCGGTAAGCTAAGAAGTTAGAAACTCCGATATAGCGTGCCTTCCCAGAGCGAACCACCTTGTCTAAAGCTTCGAGAGTCTCATCCAGGGGGGTTGAGGCATCATCAGAGTGCAACTGATACAGATCAACATAATCGGTTCCCAGTCGTCTGAGGGAAGCATCGATCGCATCCAAAATATGTTTGCGCGAAGCACCCCGATCCCAAGGTGCAGGGCCAACCTTGCCTACAGCCTTGGTAGCCAGAATAAAATGCTCGCGTTTGCCTTTGAGCCAGCGTCCAATGATTTCTTCGGTGCGTCCAGCTGTCGTAATTCCGCCACCAAGGGGATAAACATCGGCTGTATCCAGAAAGTTGATACCAGCGTCAGCGGCTGTGTCAAGAATAACCCTGGAAGTTTCTTCATCAATCTGCAATCCAAAGGTCATGGTGCCAAGACAGAGGCGTGAAACAGTCAATCCAGTTTTACCCAGATTCTTAGTTGGTAACGTCACTCGCTTCGCTCCAATTCAAAATTATAAATTCAAAATTCATGCATTGCAAACCCCATCGATTTGGGGGCTTTTGAGAAAGCAGGAGGCAGAAGGGACCCACGCTTAAAAACGTGGGTCCCTTCTGCCTGCTCAAATTCACCTTCTGCCTCCTGCCTCCTGCCTTCTGCCTTGCCCGAAGGGCTGTAATTCGATTTGAGCTATCTTAGATTCAACCGCTGTACCCTTGAAGAAGTTGGGGTTAGATTCAGTATAGAACTTGTAGGGATTCGCAAATACATAAGCTTTGAAGTCAGCTTCGGAAATGACGCCTTCTTTCACCAGCTGCCAGCTTTCTGCTAGCGGTTCTGTCAGATCGGGTACATCCCAGTGACCAACATCTGAGGAATAAATGGCGTTAATTTTCACACCTAAGGGATTGGCTTTGTCGTTGAATGCTGCTCCGATGGTGCGGTCGTCGGACTCGGAACCAAAAAAGAAGTTGTTTACCCAGCGATCGCGGATATCTTCAATAGTTTCAATACCTGCGGCGGCAAAGTCTTCCAGTTCGCTACCAACTGGTTGACGGCTATGACGGCTGAAGGAAGAACCCAGTACACTCTTGGTTAGTTCTTCTTTAGTCAGGGAAAACCCTTGAGTAATTTCACCACCGAAGCGTTCAAACAGCTCGAACAACTCCGAGGCATTGGTGAGGTCTGGGTTATAGTTTTGCAGCGCCTTGATATTGCGCTTGGAGAAACGGTCTACTAAATGAATGTAGACGTGAGCACCCCAATCTGCACCACCTTCGAGCATACCTACTCGCAACTGTGGAAAACGCTTGGTTACACCACCAAAGAACAATGCCTTGGCAAATGCTTGTGAACCATCAGCAAAGTGACCGATGTGGTTGTTCATGTAGTTGCTGATGGAGGAGCGTCCAGTCCAACCTTGACTGCCATAATGGGTCGTTACGGGTACACCTAGTTCGATGACTTTAGCCCAGAATGGATCGTAGTCGTATTCACTGTCCAGTCCGAAGAAATCTATATAAGATGCATACTTGGCGATTTCGGGAAATTTATCTGCTGGATACTTATCAGCGATCGCCTTGATTGGCCGTTTCACACCACCAGGAATATTAATCACCTTCAATCCCAGTGTTTTCACTGCAAATTCTAGCTCCTCAATAGCTTCTTGAGGGGTAGTCATGGGAATACCAGCCACTGGTGTCAGGCGATCGCTATATTTACGATAGAGATCAGCATGATAATGATTGACTGATCGTTGCAATGCTTGACGGTTCTCTAAACTTGCTCCAACTGGTGCGAGGGCATTATTAGGAAAGAGCACTGAATAATCTGATCCCTGTTCCGCCTGACGCTCATAAAGCAGTTCTGGCAAAATATAAGTGGCAAGATCTAAGGTGTTGCGGGTGACTCTCGCCCACCAAGGGGAGCGAATTGTGCGGTTGTGTTGACGTTCTTCAGGAGTTTGTTGATACCAGTCTTTCCCATTGCTCTTGGAGTTGAGACGAGAGGATTCTGCCTTCCGCAATTCGTCCACGAGTTTCGCACCGCCGTAATTAGCGATGTAATCTTCAAGAGCCGGTGTGAAATCATTAGTATGAACATCTGTGTCAATTACTGGATAATCCAGAGTAGCTCTGATTGCGGCGGAGGGTGAAGTCTTCAATCGGCTATATTCAGTCATGTTTTTTTCCTTTAAAAAATCACAGTTTTTTCTCAGCAGCCAATAGTACTGCTTCCCAGCTTTTGGCTACGATTTTCCCAAAAAATATGTACTAAGGAACATAAATCTATGATACACGAATTATTTGATTGTCTAATATTAAGTATTGCAAAATATTCTGAATTGGTGAGACGATGCTTTGAGATCCAAGCTTTGGGCAATCAAAGACTCCATGCTGTATACAGGTCGTGTTTAATATCCTGCTTTTTTGTCCACCACATTGCGCAAGTGCTTACCTGCTCGGTAGCGTGCTAAGTTGTCAAAAAATAAATCGAGTGTACGCTGTTTTACCTTTATTTAAGCGAATCTAACAAACAATCATCTGGATACCCTTGGGGTATCTACATCTGCGCTTAAAATCCAATCCTTCAATTTAAAATCCGATTTAGCTAACTTCTGTGAAACTAAAAATTTCTTAGTTCCTTCTAATAGTCCCAGTCCTTGAGCAGAAAATGGTTCTTCTGGAAACTGCTTGATGGAGAAGGAAGCTTTAGCGATATCAATCGGGTATCCAGATACTTGGGAATAGAATTTGTAATACTCTTCTGGGTTAGCCTTAATATCTTTAACTGCTTGTTGTTTAATCTGATTCCACTTTTTAGGAAGATCAGGATATTGAGCCAGAAAAGCTTCTGTGATAACAGTTGCACTCGTTCCTAGTAAGTCAGGATGTTTAACGGCTTCATCAATCACCGGAAAACCTTTTGACGCTAGCAATGGACCTGTATTTGTGGGTGCGGCAATGGCAGCAATATCCCCACGTTCCAGTGCTGCTTGGGCTTCGCTTGGAAGTAGGTGTACAATGGTCACTTGTTCAGCAATGCCAGACTTTTTCAACAACCCGATTAAGTAGCGATGCATATACGAACCTTTTGATGTCGCTACTCTTTGCCCTTTGAGTTCTGCTATTGAACGCGGTCCATTTTTCTTCGCTAACAACCAAGCATTTTGTCCCACTTGCTCTTGACTAATTAATCGGGTTTGGATTCCGTTAGCTTTTGCGACGATCGCGGGTGTATCGCCATATATGCCAACGTCTATCTTCTCTGCAACAAGGGCTTCATTGAGATCGGGTCCGTTGCGAAAATTGAGGATCATCAGTTGTTTGATCCCCAATTTCTCTAATTCCGGCTTGAACTTGCCTGTATGCATTGCCCAGCCTATAGGACCAGTAGGAGTTTGAGTATTAGCGGCACTAATAATACCCAAGTGCAAAGTCGAAGTCTTTAATGGTGCTTCGGTCTTAGTAACAGCGACTTCTTTGGATAGGGTTTGGCTGGAACTACAAGCAGTATTGAGTAGTAGGAGGAAAAACGCTCCTAAGGTTGCTAATCTTGAAAAGAGAGCGGGTTGGACAAAATGAATCATATGAGCTCCCTCCGAACTGCTTATTTTAGATGCTTCAGTATTTGAAAAGTTGAATCTTCTTTAGCCCCATTTGTGCGTTCACGACCCCAACCGACATCTTTTCGATAACTACCCAGAAATCCAGCTTCTACAAGAGACTTCTCGTCTACCGACTCAAGCGGCTCCACTTGGGGTGCCACATACAGAGCATCTACCGGACAGTACAATTCACACATAAAACAGGTTTGACAGTCACTTTGTCTGGCAATGGTTGGTGGTGCATCTGGCACAATGTGAAATACATTTGTTGGGCAAACACTGACGCATATATTACACTCTATGCACCGGGATTCACTGACTAACTCAATCATATTGGTTGTTAGTTATTAGTTGTTAGTAGTTCTTTTGATTCAGCCCTTACCCAGACTTGATCTAAACCGCCACTAATCAGGTAATGTTTCTGGTTATCATCCTGTTGCGGATAGTCTAGGTGCTTGTGCATTCCGCGAGTTTCTGTGCGTTCTAGGGCGCTGCTGTACATCCATCTGGCTGTTGCTACCATTGCTGCTGCTTCCCGCGCCTGGACAATATTTTGATCGCTTGCCGCAAAGCTGGTGCGAATCTCCTGCCAAAGGTGATTCAATCGGTGCAAAGATTCTGTCAAATTCTTCTCGTTGCGGAAATAGTTGCGATCGTAGGGGAAGACTTCGGCTTGAGTTGCCTGGATGATTTGCTCAGCGTTGAGGGTTGGGCGATCGCTTCCGGCATTGAATATTGCCTCGCCTACTGCTTCTGTTGGGCGTTGTGTTGCCTTGTCTCCCAACTCATGGGCGTAATCGGTCGCAGACTGTCCAGCCCAATAACCTGAGGATATTGCCCAAGCAGCGTTATGACTACCACCACCTGTGAACCCACCGCAGATTAATTCTCGTGTTGCTGCATCCCCTGCGGCATACAGTCCTTTGACAGAAGTAGCACAGGTGTGATCTAAAATCCTAATTCCACCCGTACCTCGCACGGTTCCTTCTAGACGGAGAGTGACAGGGAAACGCTGAGTAAAGGGATCAATACCAGCGCGATCTAAGGGTAAAAAGAAGTTGGGTTGCGCTTTACGCATAGCAACGCGCATTTCTTCTGTTGCTTGATCTAAAATGGCGTAAACTGGCTGAGTCAATAAAGTGTTGGCAATTACCGTACGACCCCGTTGTGAACCAGCACCAGGGATTGGAGTGCCGTCTTCGTAGGTAAAAGTTGCCCAATTGTAAAACAGAGTTTTGGTGACGGAAGAAAAGGCGGGACAGATGCCGTAAGCGTTGGAAAATTCCATTCCCGACATTTCGGCACCTGCTTCAGCCGCCATTAAGTAACCATCCCCGGTTAAAACGTTGCATCCCAGTGCTTTGCTTAAGAAAGCACAGCCGCCAGTGGCGATGACCACAGCACCTGATCGCACAATCCATTTTTTACCTGACTGACGATTGATCCCGGTTGCACCTGCAACTGCACCATCAGATACCAGCAGTTGCAAAGCTGGACTGTTGTCTAAGATTGTGACGCCCGCCCGTTTGATTTGCTTGCGCATCAGTCGCATATATTCTGGGCCTTGAAGCGATCGCCTATAGGGTTTACCCTCTTCATCGGTGGGAAAGGGATAACCCCACTCTGCTAGCAGGTTGATATTTGCATAAGTTTGATCTAGTACCCGCTTCATCCAATCGCGGTTTGATAAAAATCCACCCAAGGTTTCGCGACTTGCCATTGCTGCTTCTCGTGCATCAGGATCGGGCGGTACGTACCAAACGCCGTTACCAGATGCAGCCGCGCAACCAGTAGTGCCACAGTACCCTTTATCTACAAGGATTACCCTAGCCCCTGAGGATGCTGCACTCCAAGCTGCCCAAGTTCCAGCCGGACCTCCTCCAATTATCAACACATCTGAGAGCAAGTTAGGGTCATAATCGGTTGTAGATGACTCTCCTGACCAAAACTGGTTTGTTTCCATCAAATTCCTCGCTTTAATATCAGAGTTTGCCCACAACAGAAATACGTTGGCGATCGCACAGTTATTGCAGCATCCCGTCGTCAGCCGCTTAAATCTGCCACTTTGTCATGGAGGTTTTCGATTTTTGAATACGATTACTCTACCGAGTAGCAGTATTTTGTATACAAGTCATAGCTTTGCATAGTTTCTCTAGAAAATCAAGGATATCTTTCATAAAAATTAGACATAAACGTTCTGCCTCCAATTGTTCAACTGACCGCTGAAATTCTGTTTCCAAATCCAATGGTAGCGTTAGCATCAATAGTTAGAAGTTGATGAACGTTCCGTGCAGGGAGGATTAAAATCAGGTAAAAATTAGTTAGAACTAAAGAACGCAGTTGTCAACAGAACTGAAGTGTTACAAGGAGAATCAATTTTATGCCCAGATTCGATAGACCTCAACCCCCTGTGTTTGAGCGAGTTGAAGACGAACGCCTCCACCGCAAACAACGCCTCGCCGCTGCCTTTCGGCTGTTTGCTCGTTTTGGCTTCAGTGAAGGTATAGCTGGTCATATCACAGCTCGAGATCCTGAATTTACGGACCATTTTTGGGTGAATCCTTTTGGGATGTACTTTGGTCACATCCGAGTCTCTGACCTAATCTTGCTGGACTCAGAAGGTGAAGTGGTTAAGGGCGATCGCTCTGTCAATAAAGCTGCCTTTGCCATCCATTCTCAGGTTCACGAAGCTCGACCCGATATTATAGCTGCTGCACATGCTCATTCACTTTACGGCAAAACCTGGTCAACTTTCCATCGTTTGCTTGACCCCCTAACTCAGGATGCTTGTGCTTTTTATCAAGACCATGCCCTGTTTGATGACTATAGAGGTGTTGTGTTAGACACTTCTGAAGGTAAGCGAATTGGAGAGGCTTTAGGCAATAAAAAAGCCATCATCCTGCGTAACCACGGTCACTTGACAGTAGGTCATACCGTTGATGAAGCGGCTTGGTGGTATATCAGCTTTGAGCGAGCAACCCAAGTTCAGCTTTTAGCAGAAGCCGCAAGCAAACCCATTCCGATTGACCACGATAACGCCAGTTTAGCTCAAAGCCAAGTGGGATCACACTCAGCCGGATGGTTCAGCTTTCAACCACTGTACGACAGGATTGTTCGAGAAGAACCTGATTTGCTGGATTAAGCGGCTTTTAAAACCTCAATATTCAGCTTCAATTTCTCCCCCAACCACAAAGAATGCTCCGTATGGTCAGCCACAGCATCGCCTGTATTCGGGTGGACGAGAACATCCAACTCCTGGCGATTCAGCATTAACCAAGGGATGATCTCAGCAAATTGATTCGCTAAGAATGCAACTTGATACATCGATTTTGGGTGGGGTCCAACAGGTTCATCCCGCCAGCGCCCAAGCTGTACCTCAAATCTATTGCCCAATTCTTCACGGATGCGGGCAGCCATCTCGCGAGTACTGGTATCGTAATAGACATGGGCATGAAAACTATCGATCGCAATAACTTTTTCTGTCATCCTTGTCAACTGATAAAAACCTTACCCTGTATCTATTACAGCAGAATACATGCGCTTCGGTAAACTTTCCGGAAGGCAAATGCAACAGGACGAGGCGTTATTCATCACAAGCTCCGACTCTCAGGTTGGAATTGAGATCGTAAACTCGGTTCCCACCCCTGGGCGAGAATTTACTTCCAAGGTGCCATTGTGTTTTTTCACCACAATTTGATAGGCTATCGATAACCCAAGTCCAGTGCCTTTCCCAACGGTTTTTGTGGTAAATAAAGGTTCAAACAACCGTTGTTTGAGCCGCTCAGGCACACCAATCCCATTGTCAGAAATCCGAATGACAACCCAATTTTTAGAATTGATTTCTGTTGTAATTTGAATTTGAGGAATTTGATTGCTGATTTTGTCTTGTGTTATGGCTTCATCAAGGGCGTCAATTGCGTTTGCCAGAATGTTCATAAATACTTGATTCATCTGACTTAGATAACAGTTTATTTTTGGCAATACTCCATAATTCTTAATAATTTCAATCCGGGGACGAGTACTACTACCCCTGAGGCGGTGTTGCAAAATCAACAACGTACTGTCAATTCCACCGTGAATATCTACTTCCTGGTCTTCAGTTTCATCCCATCGAGTGAAATGGCGAAGCGATCGCACAATATCAATAATGCGATCAATTCCAAGCTTCATGGAGTCTATGACCTTGGGTAAATCTTCTCGCATAAACTCCAAGTCGATTTCCTTCACCTTCCCTTGAATTTGAGATGCTGACTCAGGATAGCAATCTTGGTAAAGCTGCACAAGTTCCAGCAAGTTTTGGCTATTTTCTTGCACATAGTGCAGATTGGCATAAATAAAGTTGACTGGATTATTAATCTCATGGGCAACTCCGGCGACAAGTAGACCTAGACTTGACATTTTCTCAGTTTGAATGAGTTGAAGTTGGGATTGCTGAAGCTGTTCTAAAGCCAAGGAAACCTCTTTTGTCCGATCAATGACTTTTGTTTCAGAAGAAGTCACCAATGCCAAACCTAAAATAGAAAATGTCACAACACTAATCAGGGACGAGAGCCAAGTTATGTTGGGTTCAGGAAACTTAAGAGAAAATGATTCAATTGGACTAAAACAAACCGCTGCCATTCCTACATAGTGCATCATCGGTACGGCTATCCCCATTAATACTGCTGCACCAATTTTCTGCCACCACATGACTGGTGTTGCTTTAGTGTATAGATATTGGATTAAGTACAGGGCAGCTAGTGATACCGTTACTGCAATCCCAGCAGAGAGTATAACCAATTTCAGATCGTAGTGGGCGATCGCTGGTAGTTGCATTGCAGCTAGGCCTATGTAGTGCATCGCAGTAATCCCCATCCCCAATACTAGGCTGGCACCTAACAGGTTAGGAAGAAGAAGCACTTTACCGCTGACAATCCATAGGGCAAACCCTGACGACAAAATTGCAGGTAAGAAAGAAACTAAAACAATCAAAAAATCATAATGGATTGGTACGGTTAGATGAAACGCCAACATACCAACGAAATGCATCGACCAGATACCAATTCCAAAGGAACTTGCACCACCAATCAACCAACCAATCCAAGCCCACCCTTTAGCCGTTGCGATTCGTTCTGTTAAATCCACAGCTGTATAAGCGGAGAGAATAGCGATGATCACCGAGAGAACTACTAGATTTAGATCGTAGGAAACAGGCATAGTTTATCAATCTATATTTGCTGCCAAGGTTGAGTTAATCTCTATCCTCAGGTTGCCATTGTCAAATCTTTTCCTACAGGTGCAGGCTTTGATCGGGACAGGCTCTTTCGTATCCTAGTTTTTGGAATACAAGCTTAGTATTCCCAAACTCTTTGGCGGTCTAACTCGTTTTAAATTGAAGCAAAATACTCAACCAAATCGTCAAGCTCAGGCTGGAGGATGACCCCGGTGGATGTCAATTAAAATATTTTTAAGCGTGGGTTCCTTCAGCATAGCTGCCTTCTCAATTCAGAGAAATTTGTGAGATGCATCCCAAATCAATCATAACCACAGGTTATGGAGGAATAAAGCAGGAGTTTTGGATTGGAATTTTAAGGCAACTTTTTTAATGTCGCCTTAATAGCAAAAGACTAATTAACGATAGAATTACAGTACTTTAAATGTAAAATAGAAATTAGCTTATAGCCTGGGGAGCATGGCAATGGAACAACATGTGCGGTTTGGGAATATCTCTGTTGGGTGTTGCGGCGATCGCTTACTTGAGTCAACCTAGGAGAAAATTCACAGTTAACCGTCACCCATCAACACTTGCAAAGAAGGAATCAATCCGATGTCACACCTATTTGAACCACTTACCATTCGCGCCGTCACTTTCCGCAATCGCATCGCCGTTGCACCTATGTGTCAATATTCCAGTACAGATGGCTATGCCAATGATTGGCATTTTGTTCATCTTGCCAGTCGTGCAGTTGGCGGTGCGGGTTTAGTGCTAACGGAGGCGGCGGCGGTAGAACCGCAAGGACGCATCAGCCCTCAAGATTTAGGGATCTGGTCAGATGGACATATTGAAGCGCTAGCAAAAATTGTGGAATTTATGCACAATTTGGGTGCGATCGCTGGTATTCAACTAGCTCATGCGGGGAGAAAAGCTAGCACTGCACCGCCTTGGGAAGGGGGAAAACTTCTCGATGAAGCTGATGGTGGTTGGCGTCCTGTAGTTTCCAGCAGCGCTATTCCTTTTTCCGAAAATCGCCCTGTTCCTGAAGCCTTGAATATTGAAGGAATTCAGCAAATTATTCGTGCTTTTGTGCAAGCGGCTAAACGTTCTGTAGAAGCTGGGTTTAAGGTGATTGAAATTCACGCAGCCCACGGCTATCTATTGCATCAGTTTCTCTCACCTTTGAGCAACCATCGCGAAGATCAATACGGAGGTAGTTTTGAAAACCGTACTCGTCTATTAAGAGAAGTTACTCAGGGTGTGCGAGAAGTTTTACCAGATGGTTATCCTTTATGGGTACGCATTTCTGCAACTGATTGGGCAGAAAATGGTTGGGACATTGAACAAAGTATCGCCCTTTCAGATAAACTCAAATCACTAGGAGTAGATTTAATTGATTGCTCCAGTGGTGGCACTTTACCACACGTAAAAATTCCCTATGGGCCCGGTTATCAGACGACCTTTGCCTCAAGAATCCGCAATGAAGCAAATATTCTGACAGGGGCTGTGGGTTTGATTACATCTGCCGAGCAAGCAGACCATATTATCCGCACAAATCAGGCAGATGTAGTGTTGCTAGGGCGGGAATTCCTACGCAGTCCATACTGGCCATTAGAAGCTGCTAAGAAGCTAGGACAGAATCAAGTTTCTCCTGTGCAATATGAACGGGCTTGGAGCTGATGGTTTGGTGCGTCACACTTTACTCCTAACTCCCAAAAAGCACAGATTGCCCATTGACGGAGAGGGTGGTAGCTTGTATTGTCTCTCCAGAATGATTGCGAGTTCCAAATCCCTTTGCTTGGACTTTGTCTCCCACATTGGCTATACTCATCAGCTGATTGCCCACATGGGGTGGGAACTTAATAATAGCGCCATTAGAAAGGATAACCCCATTGATATGTCCTCGATGTCCTACTAACCAGTGCTGGGCAGATCCCTCCACAGACAAAGTATTATAGCTACCAACGCTAGGGGGAGGCGGTGGTGTTGCACCACCCTGTTCTACTAAAATCTGTCCTGTTTGGGAATTGGTGATACTCGTGGCTCTTACCTCCTGACCAAAGCGGGTGGGAACGCCGGGAGTGCCTAAAATGCTGACTTGAGTTCCCGGAGAAACTGTAGCCATTACACTGTCCCCCATGTAAGGAGGAAATTTTACCTGTAGCCCGTTCTTAAGTAAGAGTCCATCTACATTACCTGCAGGGTTGAAAAGATATTGTTGTACTTCTCCTGGCAAGGTAATTCTGTAGGGACTGTGGTACATTCGATGTCGGAAGTGGTCTTCTTCAAACATATCTTGACCCTCCCCAGACATCGAAGGTGGGAAGTCGTCGGCAAAGATATCTTGGCGCTCATCATTCCATCGGTGAGCAAAGTGGGAATAATGTTCTGGCGATCGCCTAGCTTGTATCAGGTGACTAGTGATAGCGTTGTAAGCCCAGACACCGAGAAGTGCGACCGCAGCTCCAGTGCTACCACTGATGAAAATTAATTTTAACTTACGTTGCCGTTCGCGAATTTGGGCTTGCTTTGCTCTAATTTGCTCCACAGCTTGTATAATTAGCTCTGGGGGAATTTGTACCTCTTCTCCAGCCTGCATAAGTTCTTCCAAGGAATAATCCTGATTTGCTTGGGTATATGACTGAGCAGCGAGTGCAAAAATGTCTGGAGCAATGTCTTTCGGAATGCGAACTTTTGAGTTGTTCATGACAAAAACTGAATTGAATTGACTAGTTTGATGGGTCACTCAATCTCGATTCTATAGAATTCATCTATCGTCAACGGTTTCATTTTAGAAATCAGGGCGATCAATCACATGGGACAAAAGTCATGCTCTAGGCGTTACCAAACTCCTAAATCCCCCAGTTTTTGCAATACGACTGAATGACAAACTGTTGAGAGCGATCTACTGGTGGCGCACTCCCTACTCCCTAAAATGGGAAAGCCTCTGCAGGCATTACTCGCAGAGGCACATCATAATACGCAAATTTCCTATGGAGTAGTACACGCAGCAAATATATTTCATAGCATAGCAGGAACATGTACTTATGAAAGCAGATGTGGGTTTGTAGACTAAGTGCATCTAATTCTTTAAAAATCTTTAAATTTTTCCTAGGCTGCGTAGTCGGCTTAATTTTTCCAGATAAATCTCTAGAGATGTAGGAGATGTCACATGATTAGGTGCTACGGATGCCGCTACCAATACCTAGAAAAAGACGCTGTAAAAATAATTACATCCTATGGTAAGGCAATATTTTTCTGCTGGCGATGTGCCGAAGAAAGAGCTTTTCATGAGTCCTCTGTTCAATCTGTACGGGAGTATCACGCAGCTAAAAAAAATCGACGAGGATAAATTGCTTTATGCCTTGATTGACGGTAGTTCCAGTCCCCATCAAACTCGGACTTTAGTGTAAGATTGAAAATCTAAAATCCGATATCAATAAACTTCGATAAACGCCCTCAGACTCTTAAGGTCTAGGGCTATACAAACAAAAATCCGAAGTTACTAGTACAACGCGGCGGAAATAAAGCAACCATTTCAAACAGGCAAAAGCCTTGATATATATTACTTTTGACTTTTGACTTTTGACTTTTGACTTTCGCGAAGCGGTACTAGGGTGCGGAAACTGACTATCTTCTTCCAAGGGGAGACGTGACGCGAACGAGGAAGCTAGTTAGCGCAGCGGCGACCACAGGAGAAGAGTATGCTACTTCATTTGTTGGGTACTTTTGCAAGAAATTTCATGGAGCGACGTTCTTTTTTACTAGGTACAACTACACTGCTACTATCACCACTGCTTGTGAGCTGTGGTGGAGAGAGTCAGGTCAAACTGCAAGTGCAGTTGTTGAAAGATTCAATTCCCGGTCAGGTGGTTCATCAATTTAGCCAATCGCAGCACAAGGCACAGTTAACGTTTGCCCCAGTAAGTCAGTTAAAGGATTTGTTTCGGCAACTGCAAACCTGGCAAGATAAAACAAATGGGACGGACAAGGAGGGATGGCATCGCTTCATACCGTTTGGGAAATCTGAAAAAACTGCCCCATTTGATTTGGTGACATTGGGCGATTATTGGATCAGGGCAGCAATTGAGCAGAAATTGATTCAACCACTAGACGTGGGGCAGCTAAAATATTGGTCTACCCTGTCCAAACGGTGGCAGGAATTAGTAACGCGCAACGACCAAGGTTTGATGGACCCTCAAGGAAAAGTTTGGGCGGTTCCTTATCGTTGGGGTAGCACTATGCTTGTTTATCGCCGTGATAAATTTCCCCAAGAATGGGGATGGACACCAAGAGATTGGAGTGATTTATGGCGAGATGAATTGCGATCGCGCATTTCTCTGCTCGATCAACCACGAGAGGTGATTGGTCTAGCGTTAAAGAAGCTTGGAAAATCCTATAATACAGAGAAGCTTGACACAATTCCAGATTTGGAAAAAGAGCTAAGGACATTAAACCAGCAGGTAAAGTTCTATAGTTCCAATAGATACCTGGAACCCTTAATCACTGGAGATACATGGCTGGCTGTTGGTTGGTCACACGATATTTTGCCCATAATTGGGCGTTATCCACAACTTGCTGCAGTTGTTCCCTCATCAGGAACAGCAATTTGGGCAGACTTGTGGGTACACCCAGCAGATAAAAAAAGGGGAGATTTACCTTACCAATGGATTGATTTTTGCTTGACCCCCAACATTGCTAAGGACATTTCTGTACTGACCAAAACCAATTCGCCAACTTTTACAGACATTGGCGCATCCAACATTTCTGAACCAGTACGCAAACTATTGCTAAGTAATTCTGAAATTTTCAATAAAAGTGAATTTTTGCTTCCCCTGTCCCAAGCCGCGACCACTCAGTATGAAAATTTGTTTGCCAAAATGAGGAGTCAGGAGTTAGGAGTCAGGAGTCAGGAGTCAGGAGTTAGGAGTTAGGTTAAAAAATACAACTAACAACCAAAAACTAACCACTAACCACTAACAAATTACCTTAGATTAGTAGGTATCTCAAGATTGCATGACTGCGGACTTGTACTAAAATTACAAGTGTAGGTTGCCAAGCGTTCTTTTTGATAATTGAAAACCCGGAGGTTGTAACCAAACCTTCGTGCAATACTGCCAAAGCGATTAACGAAACTATAGCGTTCTATATAGTCTAGTAAAATCCAAGCTTGCTGATTTACGACTAGGTCTACTCGCGCCGGTTCTGTATTTGTGGCAGAATATGCTATCCAGTTATCCAACAGATCATTGCCAAAGTTGTATTTTGCCAACCACAAACTAGGAATAGTCAATTTACTTTGGGAAATGGTGTTAGCTGTAATCACACCATTTGGATTTTTTAATAAGTTTAGATCTAAAGGAGCATTGGAAGGCTTTGGAACTGTGGTAGTTGCTGCAAGTGAAGACTTGGTTGGTAAGAGGAAGATTGTGGTCAGGCAAAAGCCTAACATTAGTGCAAGCGATCGCATCGTTCACCACTGGTTAATTGCGGGCTGGGAGTGAGGTACTGATAACTTTACCCATGCTAGACTTACTAGTACCTATAATACCTTTCTATTGCCACTCGACAACATTAGTTTTTAGAACAGCTTGATTCTCTTAGAACAGATAGCAGAATTTCTTGACCGCTTCTTTGCTGTTGATCGCTTCCCACAAGAAGAAAAAGGTGGTGTGTATTTACCATCATCACGCCCCATAAAACGTTTAGGGTTAGCACTAGAACCGTGGGAAGATTTAGAGGAATGGGCGATCGCTCAACGCTTAGATGCCTTATTTCTACATCGACCGTGGAAACTTAAACCAGGACAACTTGCGTCCGATGTTGGGGTTATTGCCTATCATCTGGCATTCGATGAGTGCTTGACACTCTCGTTCAATCCTCGGTTGGCGGAAGTATTGTCCATGTCTTGCGTGGAAGTACTGGGTGAAAAAGGTGGTAGAGAGATTGGAATGGTTGGAAATATTCCAACTCAAACCTTTGCTAATTTATGTAGTTGTGTAACTCAAGTCTTCGGTGGATACGAACAAGTACGTACAGTAGAGTGCACTGAAGTGGTACGAATTGCTGTTGTTGGCGCAATGACAGACACGCTGGTACGTGAAGCGTCAGCCAGTGGTGCTGATGTTTACATCACAGGACAGTTACGACAACCAGCAATACAGGCATTGCGAGAAACTCAAATGGCAGCGATCGCCATTGGTCATCGTCGTAGCGAAGTATGGGGCTTGCAAGTACTCGCGGAAGTACTACATCAACAGTGGTCTAACTTAGATCTAGTTTTATATTCTTAGCAGAAAATTCTTGTCTTACTCCCCTCCCGCAGTAAGACTACCAAAGCATTTTCTTCCCCCCTGCCCCCCTGCTACCCTTGTCTCATTGGCCCACGAGTCACGCCAAGCTGATTTTGCAGCTTCAATTCTCGCCAAAGTTGAGAACCTGTCATCTCGCCTTCCAGTAGTTGACGATAGCAACGTATCGTTTTACTCACTTGTTCAGGGGTCTCATGGACAAATTCAATCCGGAAGTGTCTTACACCAAGCTCTATCAGACGCTGTACGTATTCGGCTCCGGTTTGAGCTGTGCCGTTAAATACAGTATTGCGACAGCCTACATCTGCTTGAAGTATATGTTCTGTCCCTACTCTATCCCGTAGTTTCACCTCATGGTGATCGCATGGTCGTCCACAGTTGGTGTAGTCAGTTCCTTTAGAAAGAAAGGCACAAAAGACACAGTGTTCCATATGGAACATGGGCATATGCTGATGAATTGTGACCTCGAACCAGTGAGGAGGACAACTCGTCAGTAGGTCTGCTAGTTGGGTAATGTTCAGGTCGTAGGACGCTGTGACCCTTTCTAGACCAAAGCGATCCTTAAAGTAGTGTGCTGTTAAAGGATTAGCAACATTGAGAGAAAAATCTCCAATACAACGGTCTTGGGCAAAGAATTGGAGGTGGTCATAGTTCCGCACCAGATAGCCATCGGCTTCACAAGAACGCACTTGCTGCAAAATCCAGTTTTCTCCAGGCTTGGTAATCCGGGGTGGCGCTACCCAGATTGTAGGGAGTGGGAAGTGACGCACCATCTGTACTGCTTCACGATATGCACGTGGGTCTTCAAATTCACAGTAGAGTGTTTCTATTCCTGCTTGGAGTGCAGCTTGTAGTTGCTTCAGGTTCCGCACTAACACGATGAGAGTCTGGGAAATGGGGAGATGGGGCGATTTCGTGTCTAGAGATGAGGATGGAAGCAAATCTTTCAACGAGACATCAGAATGCAGTTGCCAACGTTGCGGTTGAATTCGCAATTCCTCCAACTGTGCTACAATTTCTCGCCGCATCCGGTTCAACTCACTCACGGGTAGCATAAATGCACCGTTGAGGTGATTGGTAAACGACCCTAAATAGAAGGGAGTGTTGCCAAGACGACCAAACTGTTCCTGTAAACGTTCTGCAGTCAGGGGTTTGGTATGCGCCTCGACTATGGGGATAGCAGACTCTACTTGAACAATATGACCTAGTTCGTCACGGGCGATCGCCGTGAGTGTTTGACCTACCTCTCCATAAACCTCTAGGTGAATGGGACGCTGAAATTGGGGGTTTTCAAGAGCAAAACTCTGACGCAGTTGCCGATCCAACTCTGGGTCACTGGTTTTCCAAATCTGATCACCCACATGCAGCCGACGCAGGTTTATGTCGCGCCGACCAAAGGTTAATACTGCTTCTTTACCCCGATATTCAACTCCATATACCCGACCGCCTTCTTCCTGTGCTTCCGGATGTCCACAGTCAAAAACAACTCCATCTCCAGGCTTAAGCGGGGCTTGCAACTGTACCGTTATTTGCTCATTGCGAATGCTAGTCACTTTTCCTAGGTAAACTCCCCGCTTTTTACCAAAGCGTGCATGAACCAGTTCCTGATTGTTGCTTCCGTTAAACCAGCCCGTGTAAAGTCCACGAGAAAATGCCATCTCCAGATTGTAGTATTCTTGAGAAGTCGCGGAGAATTGTTTTGTATCCCCCATCACACGATCCAGGGCTTGTCGATAAACACGAGTCACATTGGCAACATACTCTGGGGTTTTCAGACGACCTTCAATCTTCAGGCAACTCACCCCTACCTTCACCAATTCTGGCAAAACCTCCAGCCCTGCCAAGTCTTGGGGACTGAGTAGGTATTTGCGGTCTCCCAAATCCACAACTTCTCCATCTGTAATTAACTCGTAGGGCATCCGGCAAGCTTGGGCACATTCACCTCGGTTAGCAGAACGTCCCCCTAGTGCCTCACTCGTCAAACACTGACCAGAATAAGCGACGCACAAAGCACCGTGAACAAAGACTTCTAGAGGAAGTCGAGACGCTGAATGGATTTTGTCAATTTCCTGAAGGGAGCATTCACGGGCAAGAACCACCAACTGACAGCCAAGGGACTGAGCAAATTCCACCCCAGCAGCACTGGTAATAGTCATCTGCGTGGAAGCATGGATAGGAAAATTAGGAGAAAGGTGACGAATGAGACAGCAAATTCCCACATCTTGGACAATCACTGCATCTACACCTGCGGCAATAATTGTGCGGAGATACTTTTCTGCCTCTCTTAGTTCTTGAGGAAAGATGAGTGTATTAAGAGTGACATAGCCCTTTACACCCCGACGGTGCAGAAATTCCATTAATTTGGGCAAGTCCGCCTCTGTAAAATTTTGTGCTCGCATTCGGGCGTTGAATCGATCTAGACCGAAGTAAATTGCATCTGCCCCATTTTCCACAGCAGCTTTGGCGCATTCCCAATTACCTGCTGGTGCGAGTATTTCCGGGAGTTGAAGGGTGTATGAAGTGGGTTCAGAGGTTGGTTTGCGATCAGCTTTCATAGAAAATCTATGCATAATTGGGATGCTCTGTATCAATTTTAGACAATGCCAAAGTTTTTCTTCAGGGCCAATCCATCTTTTTACGCCACCCTCCAGCAAAGTTCCTTCATCAAGTTGCTTTGTCTTGACTCAGCCTCTACCGACTCCTGAATTCTGCTATATCATAGGCGATAGTCATTATCTAAATTAAAGCTATGATAGCTGATACAACGTTTGATTCAGTTCCAGTTACCGTTCTGACAGGCTATTTAGGAGCAGGCAAAACGACACTGCTGAATCGCATCCTCACCTACGAACATGGCAAAAAAGTAGCTGTGATTGTGAACGAGTTTGGTGAGGTGGGTATTGATAACCAGTTGATTATCGATACAGATGAAGAAATATTTGAAATGAATAACGGCTGCATCTGCTGTACAGTTCGCGGCGATTTGATTCGGATTATCGGCAATTTGATGAAACGTCGGGATAAATTTGATCATTTAGTCATTGAAACCACTGGACTTGCTGATCCCGCACCTGTGATTCAGACGTTTTTTGTTGATGAAGATATGCGGGACAAGTTAGAGTTAGATGCAGTGGTAACAGTAGTAGATGCCAAGCATATCTGGCAACACTGGGATGCAGATGAAGCGCAAGAGCAGATCGCTTTTGCTGATGTTATTTTACTCAATAAAACCGATTTAGTAGCGCCAGAGCAACTGGATGAGTTAGAAAAGCGGATTCGGGCAATGAATGTTATGGCTAAGGTTTACCGCACACACAACTCTGAGGTATCAATAGATACGGTACTAGGTGTGAAAGCCTTCGACCTCAATCGCGCTTTGGAAATTGACCCCAACTTCTTAGGCGAAGATGCTCACCAACATGATGAAAGCGTGTACTCTGTGGCTTTAGTGGAAAAAGGTGCAGTCAATGGGGAAAAATTACAAACTTGGTTGGCAGAGTTACTACGTACTCAAGGCCCAGATATCTTCCGCATGAAAGGCATTTTGAATCTCGCTGGGGAAGAAAACCGCTTTGTCTTTCAAGGAGTGCATATGTTATTCGACGGTAAACCCGATCGCCCTTGGAAAGAAAGCGAAACCCCCAAAAACGAACTCGTCTTCATCGGTCGCAACCTTGATGAAGCTAAACTTAGACAAGATTTTTTATCTTGTATGGCATGAACAAGGAGTCAGGAGTCAGGAGTCAGGAGTCAGGAGTTAGGAGTCAGGAGTCAGGAGTTAGGAGTTAGGGGTTTTAAGAAGAATGAAAATTTTTCTTTTTCAAAATAGTTAAAGTCAGTCTTGCTATAGAGAAGCCTGACGAGGAAGTTTCCATGAGCGATCGCCGAAAAATCTTAATTTTGTCAGCCAATCCCAGAGAAACAGTCAAGCCTCGTCTGGATGAAGAGAGGCGTGAGATTAAGGAGGGACTCAGGCGGTCAAAGCGGCGCGATCATTATGAAATAGAGACGGTAGAAGCAGTCCGCACCAGAGACTTGCCCTGAGACAAAAATGCAGACCAGGAGTAGGTTAAGGGAAATTGTGCGTCGGTAGTAGCGATACTATGGCTGTTCTCTTGGGTGGGATTGGGTTCCTGTGCGATCGCGGGTGCGTAGACTGCGCTATCTTCAATTGCCTTGTTGTGTCGTGACTAGGCGTGGATGCGTGTGAAATCAAGCGCGAGCGATCGCATGAGTCTTATATCCCTATCATAATGTGTAGGTATGTATATGTGTATGTGTTGAGTTATGTAGGTCTGTAAATATGTAGTAAGATGAATTTGTAGATTAGATAGTGAGGTGTTTATGTATGTAGTTAAGAAAGTGCCAAGAGCTAAACGAGCTGAACCCGACAAATATGGCGAGACGAAGCAGCGCTATCAGATTATGTTGACTTCTACAGCATCTCAAGAGCTAGATCGAGTTGCTGATATGCGCTTAATCACCAGATCGGAATTAATTGAGCAGGTTATCAGGCAGGGACTTTTAGAAAAAGTTGTATTGTTGGAGGAATCGGCATGACCGCTCGCTTCGCTCAAAGTCAAAACTCAAAAGTCAAAAGTCAAAAGAAAAAAGGATTCAAGCCCCTAAATTCATTTATGGAAAACAAAGGGAAATGTATTTCGCGACGCGTAGAGCAAGAAATACTACGTCATTGTTACAAGCCCCTGAATTTATTTATGGGACTTAATTTTGACTTTTGACTTTTGACTTTTGACTTCCCCGAAGGGGCGTGACCACGAACCAACCTAATTCTATGGAAACCCGTTTGACTCGCCTAGAGACTCTCTTCACCAATATGGGTGAAACAATACTCAGCCAGAATGATGCCATTGCGGCGACGAATGCTAATATCAATGCACAAAGCGCAACAATTGATGTTTTAGTGGCAAATATCCAACAATTAACTGAGAATGTTGCCGCAGTAACCCAAAGTTGTAGAGGTTGACTCTTTAGATACTGGCAAGTATAGGGATAATTTAGGGTTAGTCAAAGACAGAAATAACAAGTCTAGGCAGACACCTGAAACTCACGCTAACGATGCGATCGCTCTAGCAGCATCATACTTCATCCAGTACAAATATTGGGAAACGTATAATGAACATGGTCACAAATGGGTAGGAGATTGTAAGGTGACACCTTCTCCTTTCATTGTTCTAACCCGTCCTAAATTGTTCCGGAGGAAATTGCACCAAGAAAACTATTCAAAAGGTGGAATTCTTAAGCGTCAAGGTGGAACGATTACACCGTTTGGTTTTAGATCTGGTGATTATGTAGAGGTTACTTTTAAGGGTGAAAAAGTTCGTGGTTGGATTGGCGGTTACACCGACACACCCAAGACTAAGAACATTTCAATCTACGATCACGATTGGTCAAGAATTGGACAATTCAATCCAAACAATGTTCAATTGCTAGAAAGAAGTTCTAACCTTTGCATTTTCCGTAGTCCCAAACGTCCTCCCACTCCCCCAACACCCAAAAGGGAATATGGTCAATTAAACCTTCTTTAATTAGCCGTTCAGTGACAGGTTCCGCATGTCCGCGTCCTCCTCTCTCCCTTGACTGCGTTTAGGTTTAGTCGGAGGACACAACATGCGGAACCGGCGCTATCCCTCCCATCACTGATTCTGAGTACAGAATGAGCGTGAGGGACTCCCGCGAAAGACATGTTGATGAGCAAGCGTGCTCTTGAAATGGCGTTGATAGATTCAGCGATTGCAAAGAGTGCTTCTCACTGCGCTTTGCGCAATCGCAACACGCACAGGCAAGGGATAAGTACTATCTGTGCCTTTATGCGATCGCCCAGTAGAGATGCAGCTTCTTTTTTTGATTAAAGTTACGCTGCTTGGGAGTTATTTGGCTCTGAATTTAGATTCATTGTCTGGCGTAACCATTCTAAATCTTCCAAACCAAAACCTGGAGTAAGCTTAAGTAGTTTTCCAATTGATTCCATAGTTTCCTGGCGTGTCCAGCCATTCCAGACCTGAATGGCTATTAGCTTTTCTAGGCTATTTTCATAATCAACGCTAAAGAATGTTCCGATATTATCTATGTATTCATGGATAATAAGCTCCTCATCTGAATGAGGTTCGGTATCAAAAACACAATACAAATTCAAAATTTGACTTATTTCTCCTGCCTTGACAACGGGAAAATGCTTTGATTCTTCAATCCCGAAAATCTCTTCTGTGTCAGAGCTTCTGTTTATTAGTTCAACCTCTTTAATCAAATGAGGAGTCTTGTATCTTCTGAACTTTATCTCTGTTTGCGTTTGATAAAGAACTTTTTCCTTGTGGCAGTATGTGCCGACAAGTTCTTTGGGATTCTCAGTTGAGAAGCTTTGAGGATTGATTAAATCATCATGCTCGATTCTTTGGTTCCTTGGATAAACTTTAACGAGCATTGTTGTACCGTCTCTTAATCCTTGAAACATCTTACCCTACCTTTTTTACAAAACATTTAAAACGTCTACCACTTGGAACAGGGCTACCCTCTGGACTACTAATACCAGCATCTTCCATTCTGTGTGTCCATAGTCCACCAACACGCTCACCATATATCAATGCTTTTCTTTTACACTCTTCCTCGGAAGAGACTAGACCCTCAAAAATTTCTTCATGGCTATTTTGGTTGGCTCTATGTGCTGGCGGTACATGAAGAGCCGACACCCTATGCACCACACCGGTTACTGTATTCTTGATTAGGTAGTATACCACCCCACCAATAATCACGGTACCGATCACGATACATGATGGAACATCCCTACATTCAGGTGCTGTTATCGGATTCGCTTCCACCTGATCTAATTTCAGGGTAGTGATGGAAAAGAACAGAGCAATTGCTACGACACTAATGACTTGTTTGGTTCTGTTGGTGTAGTGATACATTGGGATTAGAAAAAGAGATGATATTGGACTAAATGAGAGCGATCGCGACTAGCCTAGGAAACTTACGTGATCGCTTTTGTTTTTTCCATTCTATCAACTCGCAGTAGACGCACTAACCACTAAGCGACATGATTTTGTAAAACCCGCAAAAGCTCAGAAGGCTCAAAATAGACGGCAGGAAAGAGCTTTTTAAAATCGGTATTTAGAGCATTACAAATAGCCAGAATTAGTTCTGTAGAGACAGCTTCGGCTTTTCCGACTTCCAGCTTATGAATGTACTGATAGGTACAAGTCAAACCATTCTGACTAACTTTTTCAGCAAGCGCTCGCATACTCACCTCGCTGCGTAAAGATTGCAAACGTTTACCCAGTTCAGGACTCCATTTGAGTCTATCGACATAGAGAAGAGAGATCATAAGTTTTTGCTGATCATTTCTATCCACATTGTAATCTCCTGGTTGACTAAATGAGTCTTGGTGACTACTATGAGTTTAAAGTTTTCGCAAAAATTCTGGCAGTCCTGGCTGTTGGCAATGAAAGCGATGTCCGCACAAAACAATACCCCCAGCGCATGCCTCGAAAACAATCGCTGGGGGCAGTTTTATAAACCGCAGTTTATGTTTAAGCCTCCCGCGAGACGTCTTAGAGGTCGTAGTCTATAGGAATAGGACTGCCTTGAAACTGAGCAGCAACTAGACAGCAATGATGAGCAGGGTAAGCTTATCTAATTTAGTATAAAATGCCATATAACCACCAATAACCAACAACCAACAACCAACAACTAACAACCAATAAATGAACTCCTCCATCCTCAACACTAAGGAATTTGAAGAACACTATTCAGCAACCCTTTCAGATTACGTAACTGCGATCGCTTGGTCTCCAGACGGTACAACCCTAGCAGCAACGTCTGCGGCTGGGGAGGTTGTACTGTGGCAAAATGGTAGTCTAACAACCTTGCAGACTGGTAATGGTGAATCAGTAGACTGCGTTGCTTTTTCCCAAGATGGGCAGTTTTTAGCCGTTGGGGGACAAGATGGAAGGGTGAAAATTTGGCGAGAAGATGAATTAATTGTTACTTTGGAAAATTCTCCAGCTTGGGTTGACAAGCTGACTTGGAGTCCTAATAGTCATCTGTTGGCTTTGGGTTTAGGGCGTTATGTCCAAGTTTGGGATGCGGATACTCGTGAAATTGTTGTTACACTGAATTTCGATTCTTCTTCAGTATTTGGTATTGATTGGCGTTGCGATGGTCAGTATCTTGCTGTTGGTGGTTATCAGGGAGTCAAAGTGTGGAATTGCCAAGACTGGAGTGATGATCCATACATCCTGCATATTCCTTCAGCTAGTTTAGCGATCGCCTGGTCTCCCGATGGCAAATTTTTGGCTGCGGGTAATCTAGATCAAACCCTCGTTGTGATGGCGTGGAATAACCCGGAACCTTGGGTAATGCGAGGCTTTCCTGGCAAGATTCGCCAACTTGCATGGTCAGAACCCATCACGGAGAAGGGTGCGCCTCTCCTGGCTTCCTGTAGTATGGATGGGATTGTAGTATGGGAGAAGCAGGCTGATGACGCTGTGGGTTGGGAAGCTAGAGTATTAACGAATCATGTTGATATTATTCATGCGATCGCCTTTGCACCCAAAAGCTTTCTCCTTGCTTCCGCCGGTGCTGACGGCTGGATTTGTCTTTGGGAGGAAGCAAGCCAAGTCATCCAAATTCTTACAGGTGTATTATCAGGTTTTTCTTGCTTAGCTTGGCATCCTCAAGGTCAGCTACTAGCAGCAGGCGCTGAAAGTGGTGAATTGGTTGTTTGGTCAGGAACGGGGTGTGGGGTTTAGGGGAAGACAAAACAACCACACCCTCTGAAGCAGTTGACTCAAATTTAAGAACTGTAATGGTGATTTTTAGCTAGGTCACTTATACTAAGCATAAAATCTATCTAATGACAACCATGACTAAAATTGTATTTGCTTTACTTTGCTCCTCTAGCCTTTTTGGCTTAATGCAATTGAGTGCTAGTCCAGCTTTGGCTGTGAAGGCTACCCCCGAACAGTTAGCCTTACCCAAACTAGACTCAACCCAGACTCAACAAGTTAACACACCTGTCATTAAACAAGACAACGAATTCCCATCAATCCGTTCTACCGACACTGAAAGAGTGAAACAGCTTGCCTTAAAAACTTTTGGCTGCGATTGTCCTAGCTGTCAAGCCCTTGCAAGTCAAATGCTACTGCAAGGAAATCTACCTCAGGCGCGATGATTAATGTTGATGGGGTGCCTATTAGACATAGTCGTGAAAATTAATCATGCCTTCGTTGAAATCCTTGGTAGGGGTGCAAGGCATTGCACCTCTACCACCGATTCTGGTTCATAATATGACAATTTCCTACCGTAGCGCTGCCGTAGTCAACGGTGTAGTCGGCTCTTCAGCAGGAGTACGTCCCTGTACCACTGATAATTTAACTGTGGATAGATGCGGCAAAACGTGCTTTCCAAATATTTCACATTCCTCAATTAGAGGATAACCTGATAAGACGAATGCCCGAATACCCATATCCATATAACGATTTATCTTCCAAAGAATTTGGTCTGGTGTACCGACCAATGCTGCCCCACAGCCCGATCTCGCCCGACCAATACCACCCCACAACAACGGTTCCAGGTAATCATCGGTCGATTTAGCCCGGAACTCATCCTGCCGCAAGACTCCCAGTGATTTATGATCTTGTGTGCGTTCTTTAAGGTTAAACCGTTTGGGATCAAATTTTGACATAATGTCCTTAGCGTAGAAGCGGGCTTCCTCTTCCGTTTCCCGCACGATCACATGAACGCGGAAGCCAAAGTCAATCTGACGACGATATTTGGCTGCGCGATCGCTCATGTCCTGCATGGTTGCGTAGATGCTTTCTTCTGGTTCGGGCCACATGAGGAACACATCACAGTATTTAGCACACACCTCTTTTGAACCTTCCGAAATCCCGCCGAAATAGAGCAATGGTCCGCCATTTTGCTGATAGGGTTTTACCGGGTCGGTGGTGGAGAGTTTTACTTGATAGATTTCGCCTTCAAAGTCAATGCTTTCCTGCGTCCAAGCTTGTTTGAGGATGTCAATTGTTTCGGAACATCGTTTGTAACGCAGTTCGGGACTTTCTTTGATCCCAGGTAAATCAGAATTAATGATGTTGATAGTTAATCGCCCTTTGAGAATATGGTCGAGTGTAGCGATATGACGTGCTAGCATAGTTGGGAAGATTTCCCCTGTCCGCAAAGCTGTTAACATATTGATGGTTGAGGTTTGCGCTCCCATGGCTCCAGCAAAGGGAATCACTTCCTGTCCAACAAGGTATGAGGTTGGCAACAGTATGTTGCTAAAGCCCATTCGCTCAGCGGTTAGCATGATGTTGCGGCAGTGATTGTAGTTGCTTCGGCGTTTGCTGTCTAGTACGCCTAAATATTGTGTATCTCCGCCGCAAAGGTCGTCAAACCAAGCTACTTCAGCTAAGCGTTTGGGTGTTCTTATTGCAACAGATTTTATCGGTTCCGTGAGCATTGGTTTATGATGCTGAGTTCAAATTAGGTAGCATTTTACTCTCTGCTTTGCAGCAATTCTCATTTTGAAAAAAATAGAATATTAACCGCCATTTTGAAACTCAAAAATAGTACAAAAGAACTATTTTGGGGAAGGGAGAGGCGATGCCTAGCGGCGGGGTTCTCTACGAGACGCTGCGCGAACGCCAACGT
>CAIVAU010000244.1 GCA_903903925.1 uncultured cyanobacterium | reverse complement strand
TTATGGTTTAAAGATTGGTCAGATTTTTTCTCATTTATTCTTAGGGAACATGTTCCATTAAAAAAAGGAAACTCTAGTTAAAAATGTCAATATATTGAAAGAGGAGGAGAAAAATATTTTATTTTAAAAAACTAGAAATTACGTATAAATTTCAGCTTGATTTATGAGTTGAAATCGATTTTTTGTGAACAAATTTCTTAAAATCTGTCTATCTCCAACGTCCAATGATAATTATCTGTCAAAAAATAATGCTTTGACACAAGTGCTCTATTTAAATAACAGAATTTTCTCTGATTTTTTTTCAAAATGAGAATTGCTGGCTTTGGTGAGATCAACGTAACGGCTAAAGCTGCAAATACGGGCGTTATCACAAATGAGGCTGAGGTTGTGGACAAGATCATGGGCAAGGGATCGGAGACGGGCAAAGTCGAGAGTACGGGCGAGGTCAAAAGCGCGGGTACGGGCATCGGCCTCAGCACGGCGAGCACGGGCAAGAGCATCGGCCTCAGCATGGCGAGCACGGACAAGAGCATCAGTCATAGCATGGCGAGTACGGACAAGAGCATCAGGCATAGTATCAGTATCGGCATCAGCCCATGCACGAGCATCGAAATCAAACTCAATCATGCTGTTGTAGTCTTTCTTCTCGTCCCACTCTTTCCTAGTAATTTCATGGGCGTGGTCGCGGACGTTGTCGAGAACACAGACAAGATCGCAGGTAAGGTTGTAGGTTCTGTCAAGGTCACGAGCAAGGTCAAGAATACAAGTGAGGTTATGAGCAACGTCGCGATCGCGATTGTGTCTAAGTGTGCTAGTGAGGTCGAGGGCGAGGTTACGAGCGCGATCACGAGGATGTTCAAGCATGAGAGCGAAGTAGAAGGCTCGGACAGATGCAGGTTTACAAACTACTTCTACAGAACGAGATTTTTTTTCAACCCAAATGAGAAATTTCTGTAGCTTGTTGTCTGTTTCTAGAAATGTATCAATTCTGCTTTTCATAGATTGCAATAAGGTATCTGCACTTTCTAACATCCCCACCGTTAGCAAAAAGACTTCCCGCCAACGTTTTTCGTTAACATGGGTAGCTAAAGCTTGTAATCTCTTGTCATCAAATGCATATGGGTTAGAACTGGTGATGATTTTTCTAGCTGTGAAATATTCATGAAATGTCAAGTGTGAAAAAGAGTAAACACCTCGTGCCCTTTCTACCAACAGTCCATGTTGAGCTTCAATCGACTTTAGTACTGCTTCACTGTCAAGTTGTAATACTTGTGGGTCTATGCTGGAATCTGGTAAATTTCGGATGTATTGAGTAATATGTCTTTCTACTTCTTTTTGTTTGAAGAAGTAGTCACTCCGCTCAAATGTTTCTAGAGCAATTTGACTAAGCAAATCTTCCTTACGTTTTAGGGATAGCTTTTTATATACTTGGTCACGTTCAATATTTCGCTGTACATCCCACTTTTTGAGAAGTACATCCAAGCCTTCTTTATATAGCTCAGAGCGATTCAGGGGAAAGCTGCCTAATTCTTCAAATACCAAACACAATAGCGTCAACAATAGTGGATTAGTTGCAAGCTCTTGGATTGGTTTATCTTCTTGCAGCTTGCTGACGAAGCGCTCAGCCTTTACCATATCATCTTTGGCTTGAAACCATTTGTTAGCAAAACTAGCAATTTGTTGCAGATCGAAGTCAGCGATTTCGACTTCGATAAACTGCTCAAAAGTATATTCCTGTGCAGCAATTCGGCAGGTAATCGCAAACTGATTCTGATGAAAGCGAGTGGCAAAGTCCTGAATTTGTTGCAAAACTCGTTTGCTCTCGGCCTCTCGTACCTCATCTAGTCCATCCAGCAGTATCAAAAGCCTGCCTCGATTCAGTAGTTGCTCCACTGCGGTCAAGTCAACAAGCTCGTTTGCGTCAGTTGAACCCCAATTTAAAAGAGATGCTAGAAACCCAGTTTTTATTTTTGTATTGGGTGCAATGTCATGACTGGCAAACAGTCGAATTAAATACTTCAGTAAACTAGGCTGATTAGATGCTTCCGCAAAGTCCTTTAAGGTAATAAATAGAGGGATACACTTTGCTTGAAACCTACCCTCAATACATTGGAGCGCTAAATACTTCAGGAACGTTGTCTTACCTGATCCTGGTTTACCCAAAATCATTAATTTTGGGTACTTTTTCACTGCATCTATACCAGGAACTCGTCTATCACGACGCACATCATCTAAGCCAAATCGTTCAGAATTCTCCAAAGAAAACCCTTGGAGCAGTTCAGCTATTTCTAGCCGTCTACGTCCAGTGATTTTTTCCAAAATATTGACGCTGGTGTAAATATCATCCAAGCCAATTGGCTGAGTCATATCTAACACCCGCATTGTGCCACACCGTTCATAAATGCTATTACGGATGTTCTCTCGTGCTGTCTGCACCAGTTCATCAATACTTAAGGTCTTTGCTTCTTGCTTTTCTTCTGGTTCGAGTTCTGCAATTTCACCCCACTCCAAACCTAACTCAGTGCAAATGGTTTGGAATAAACGCTTTTCTACGGGCCGTCGGGCAAAAAAGTTAATGACAACTTGACGAGTACATTGTGAACCTCCTGCTAGATAATCCTGTGTCCACCCCTTAAGTTTGAAGGCTTCCTCAGCTTTTTTAAGCCCTGCTTCTGATACTCGGAGTGATCTTGCCATAGACTAACCACAACTCTAACTTAAGTATTACACAAGTCCAACATCCTAATTTGACCATAGGATAAGAATTTCAGGGTTCGATGGTAATAGAAAACAAATTCAATACAAGAGCCTCATTCCTATGATGAATAAAACTTCTCATACCTCTTACTCAGTAATAGAATTGGGCATCGCCCAAGAACGCCTACGCCAAGCTCGTTACAGTTTTAACCTTGCCCTCATTGCTACTGCATTGTCAGCTGGTATTAGCCTTGTGGGATCTGGACTTCTGCTCTCAGGCAAAGTTCCTGAAGGTGCTGTTACCGCCACCGGGGGAATGGCTGCAAGTGTGAGATGCATCCAGCTTGCTAAGGATACTAACGACAGGCTTGACAAGATTTTAGCTGAACTAAAGGATGAAGAGTAGGGGGGAGGTGAGAAAGGCGATCGCACTCCTACCCTACTTCCAGGCTGGTTACGAACTGCAATGGAGGTGAGTTACAGTTGGTGCGCTCGCTTTATGAACGCAGCCTCTCCGGGTTTGAGAAGCGTCTTGTTGGCGCAGCCTCTCCACTACAGCACTCAATCACGCGACTGGATCGCCACTACCACTTAGTTCCAATGCTACTCTCACCCCATCTTTATAAAATTTTGTTTAGCACAGCTGCATCAGTTGATTTGATTGCCAACTATTAACAATTACATAGCACAGCATCTTACTTGATCTAACTTGCTAGATAAAAGTTTTAGCCATTATTTAGTAGACAGCCCTGGTAAACTTCTTTAGGGGAGTTTACTTGGCGCAAATCAGATGCGGTGTCCCGAATCAAAAAGTTTATCTTTAGGGAGAAAAACAAGATGACTACTCCAAATATTTACCAACTTCGTGGCGGGCAAATTATCGTTAATTATTCTACTGGAGACTTAGGGTCGCTCAAAAGTCTTGAATATCAAGATGCGCTCCAAACCCTGAAGTTTAAGGGCGATGAACTCCGCATTGTCGAGTCGGAAATTGGCACTCTAGTGACCGTAACCATCCGCCAAACAATAGACACTGGCTCGACCTCTTTTACATTGCTGCTTCCTATTGTGAATCTCTCTGGTGTTAACACTCCAACTAATATCACAACTTTTGGCATTACAACTTTGCACCCCTTGTCCCCGATCCTGCAATTCAATCAGGGTCAAAGGGAACTGTACTCGGTAACTCAACTCATTGGGATTGCACAAGCTATTCCATTTTAAATTGAGTCACCTGACGCACTCTAAACACTGACAGGACTATACCCGGATTTCTCACTCATATTTCAACGCTCAGCCTGAAATACCCGTACCGTCTAGACTTGAGATCAAATACCACCTCAAGACAATACTGCGTAGGTTTTGCACTTTTCTTCTATGTTGTGGTCTGGTCCAAGGGGAAAGGTAAAGGGGAAATTTCAACCTTTACCCTTTACCCTTGGACCCTTAACCGAGCAGTATTGGGTTCGCTTCTAGATAGATACAAGTATTTAATGGTGGGCGATCGCATTCCTCAGAGTGACCGCAATGCGATCGCACTCCCACCCAAGCTAATTTTGCTACAATAGAAAAAAATACGAATTATTTTGTCAAGTTTGTGGAGGACTGCTCTCACCATTGCCAGAGCGTAAATATTCCCAAATTTGGCGGATTTCTGACTGCCGCTGTTCAATCTGTTGCCGAAACTCAGTCCGATCAATAGCCGCTTGTTGACGGTCTTGTGCAGCTTCAGAAGCTAAGTTATTGATGTTTTCGGTTGTTTGTTTAGATAGTGCGATAAGTTCCTTAATTTCGGTATCGTGTCGCGTAGCGTTTTGAAATGTCAGTTCAGCTAATTTGCCAAGCGCGGCTTCTATTTGTTCTAGTTTGGTGATTGGTTGTTCTGGTGTTTGGGTCATATAATTTGGTGACTAAATTTTTATGTTGTTCATTTTAAGGTGTTAACCCTTTAACATAGCAATACCCATCTCTATTTATCAGCGAGAGAGGTTGAAATTTCGTTTTAAATGTAGTACGATTTTACCCCGCTGGTGGTGAGGTGCAGATGTGACAGTTTGGGCGATCGCAACTACAGCACTACCACAATTTTCCTACTTTCTTTGGCAGCGATCACGCAAAATACTATTATATATTAGGTCATTGTTTCACTGGCAGTAGTAATGTATCCTCAATCTCCTGGCGAACTTCCCGGCTGACGTAACAGTCGCTGTTGAGGCAATCGACTAGCAGTTTATTAGCATCATAGTACTGCTTTAGCAATTCTTTTTGGGAGTCAGTAAACTGCCACTCATGACCAATGTTGCGATGTTCAATCATTATGGGTCTAAGTTGCTCAATCCAAGCTTGACTGTCTACCTGTAGCCAATGTAAAAAGTTTTTCCTGTTGTCGTTAGATGTGTCAGGTAGTTGCTCTTTAAGTTGTTGCAGCTTAAATTGCAATTCGAGATCGAGCTTGTGGTTAAAGGTCTTAGCAAGATCAAAGTCGCGGGCAAGGGTGCGGGTGAGAGTGCGCTCGAGGTCGTTAGCGAGGTCGTAGTCGATGCCGAGGGGAAAGTCTTGGTCATCACGATTGTGGGCAAGGCCGAGGGTAAGGGCGAAGGCGAGGGCGAACGTGAGGGCGAAGTCGTGGTCTAGGGCAAGGTTGCGGACGCGGTCACGGGCCTGGGCGCGGTTATTGACTAGGGCACGGTCAAGGGCGAAGACGCGGTTCAGGGCGAGGTTGCGGTTAATGGAGAGGTCACGGTCGCGGGCACGGTCAAGGGCAAGGTCGCGAGCAAGAGCGAGGTCAAGTCCAGTAAGAGTTAGGTCAAGTCCGGTAAGAGTTAGGTCAAGTCCGAGGTCGCGGACACGGGCAAGGGAAAATTCAAGGTTGAAGTAAAAGGCTCGAACGGCAGCAGGTTTATAGGGAGTTTCTACGGAACGAGATTTTTGATTAACCCAAGTCAAAAACCACTGCAATTTTTCATCAACCACCAAAAAAGCATCAACTTGCTGTTTCATAAGCTGCAACAAATTATCTGCATTTTTTAACATTCCAACTGCTAGTAAAAAGACTTCTTGCCAAGGTTTTTCAGTAATATGGCTAACTAAATTTTTCAAAGCTTTTTCTTGGTTGGAACTATAAACAATCTCTCGGGCTGTAAAGTATTCTTGAAACGTGAGATGAGAAAAAGAGTAAATACCTCTAGCTCTTTCCACTAGTAATCCATGTTGAGCTTCGATGGATCTTAGCACCTCTTCGCTATCGATTTGTAATCTCTTTTCATTGTTAGTAGCATCTAAGATGTTACGAATTTAGCTAGCGATTTGCTCTTCTATTTCCTTTTGTTTGAAAAAATACTGATTTTTCTCAAACGTGGAAAAGGCTATCTGGCTAAGTAAATCTTCCTTACGCTGTAGAGACAATTTTCTGTAAGCTTGGTTACGCTCAATGTTGCGCTTAACATCCCATTTCTTAAGCAATACATCCAGTCCTTCTTTATAAAGTTCTGACCGATTGGTAGGAAATTCGGCTCTTTCCTCAAAAACTAGACACAGTAGAGTCAGTAGTAGAGGATTAGTCGCTAACTCACTGATGGAGCTATTATCTCGTAGCTTTTCAATAAAGTGTTTTGCTTTAACAGTATCTTTCTTTGCTTGGAACCATTTGTTCACAAAGTCAGAAATCTGCTCAGCATCAAAATCAGCTACTTCAACTTCATTGAACTGTTCAAAAGTATATTCCTGTGCCGCAATCCGGCAAGTTATGATAAATTGATTGTTGTAGTATTGCTCAGAAAATTCCTTAATCTGACTTATAACTCGGCTATTCTTTTCTTTTATAACTTCATCTAGTCCATCAAGTAATATTAAAAATTTACCCTGATTTAGGAGTTCAAATATTTGAATCTCACTGAAGAAATTAGTAGATAATTTCTTTAAATCTTGAATGATAAATTCTTGTAATTTAAACTGAATACGAGTTTCAGCAAATTCCTTAAGAGTAATGAACAAGGGAACTCGATTCGCTTGAAATTCTCCATTTATGCATTGGATAGCTAAATACTTCAAAAAAGTTGTTTTACCTGCGCCTGGTTTCCCTAAAATCATTAATTTTGAGTGATGCTCTACCGCCTTTAATCCTGGAATGCGTTTTTGAGTTATCTCACTTAGTCCAAAGCGGTCAAAGTCATCTGACTCTGGATCAAAGTTTTGCAGCAACTCCTCAATTTCCAATCGCCTATATCTATTAATTTTTTCCAGAATATTGACGTTGGTGTAGATGTCATTTAACCCAATAGGCTGAGTCATGTCTAGCACTCGCATTGTGCCACAGCGTTGTTGAGTACTAGGTTTTACCTTTTCTCGACAAGATTGCACTAAGGCATTGATATTAATATTATGCCCCTCCAAACCCGCACTGCTTTGATTTAGAAAGGCTATTGAGGGTTTTGCTACATCAGATTTATTTACATAAATAATGTTTCCCTGAATAAAGTCACCTTGGGTGTACTGACCTTCAATTGACTCATTGTAATTGCCACTTCCTACTTGGATATTGGGTTGTATCTTTTCATGTGGCTCTTGTACTAGATCATCAGTATTAATGTTGCTCTCTTGTTCCTCGTTAACTGTTTTAGGTGGCAAGTTATCTGGTAAATCCACCAAAAGAGCGATCGCCTCCCACTCCTTTAAGAGTGTCAGCGCTTCACAAATCTCCTTGAACTTATCAACCTGAATTTCCTCACCTTTAAAAAACTTCTGGATCGTGCTGCGACCAACTGAGCCTGTTAAATTCTTTGCCAAGCCTAATTGCGTTCCAAAAAGCCGTTTCAAAGCTTTTTGTGCTTTTTCTAAACCCTGAGGGGTGGCACTGACAGTTTGTCTTTTCTTACTCATGCCTTGCTCCAATCGGGTTTAGGGAACAGACTACACTTGTCGCAAGCCAACCATAGGGCAATCATAGAATAATTCTAGCCTAACGATTGTGTAGTCAAGGTTTGGGGAATTTGGCTGGATGCTTAAGGTACAAACACAGTTACCCCAAACCACTATGAACTACAAGTTGAAAACGCCCAATTCCAAATCGGCAATAGAATTAAGCATTGCCCAAGAACGCCTGCGCCAAGCCCGTTACAGTTTTAACCTTGCCCTCGTTGCCACTGCATTGTCAGCTGGTATTAGCCTTATAGGATATGGACTTTTGCTCTCAGGCAAAGTTCCTGAAGGTGCTGTTACCGCCACCGGGGGAATGGCTGCAAGTGTGAGATGCATTCAGCTTGCAAAAGACACAAATGATAGGCTTGATAGGATTTTAGCGGAACTGAAAGATGAAGAATAGGGGGGAGGTAAAAAGGGCGATCGCCTGACCCAACTTCCAGGCTGGTTACGAACTGCATACAAGATCTCGTAGTGGCTTTACTGCTAGTCTTGCCCTAACCCTTTCTCGAAAGTGTGATCAAACTTTGTCCCATCTTGCCAATACAGCATCCCTCTTTTTGTATGCAATTTTTTTGGGATGCCATATTTCGTAAGCAGTTGATTTACGGCATATGCATATTGTTCGCTAAAAGTTGGGAGCAATGATGAATCATAAAAAATTGTAAGATTGCCAGAAGAACGAATAGCAATGATGCGGTCACATATTTTAACCTCCATGTACTCACCAGAATCATCACCGGGGTCAATTACTGCTCGCCTGTAATATCGTTGGCAATCTTCGTTATTCATTACAATGATGGCTGGTTGGGGAGAGAATGATAGATAATGCATAAGCTCTAATTGGGGGGGGTAGTGTTACGACGCCCGTAAGTATCATTGGAACCCAAATGTACGCGCTCCCATTGATTCCTGTAATAACATCGACAAGATTTTAGCGGAACTGAAAGATGAAGAATAAGAGCAGAGCGATCGCATGACTAATTCTCTTCAATATTGGGGCGATCGCACTCCCACCCAGGTTCATTCTGCTACAATAGCGTTTGGTCTAAAATAGACGCAACAATGCCCGATAAACCTTGCACAATCAACCAGCTGATTCAACAAGTAGTGCATCACTGTCAAAGTCGTCACCCAGAAGCATTAGATCTGGTATTTGATACCCTGAGAGTGGATATCAATGAACAGGTGTTAGATGGTGCAATGGCTGTTTTATCAAGTGACATCGACCAACTCAGTTGGCTTTGCGGTTACTTTGCAGGGGAAATTAATTGCAGCGAGGACAATCATAAACCACACCATCCTATTACAGACCTTGCCAAAATTCTGATTGAATCTGGTATGCAGCCTTTCATCGATTTTACCCCTTATCCGGGGGGGAGCAATGCGATTTTGTGGGATGAGTCCAAAAATGGGCGATCGCTGATCCCCTATACTGAGCAATATAAGTATATTTAAAAACAATATATTAGAGAATAGACACGATAATTTTTCTTCATAAGATATCCCATGAAGATTACTGAGCAATAGTTTGATGCTTATAGTTCTATACCCTTAAAACAATAGGTGAGTGTTTATTGTTACAAATAATCTCCAGGAAACAGAGAATTAGTATAAAATTTAACTGCTTGTTTGGGGATTGAGAAAAGAAGTGAAGATGGAATTGCAGAAATTATCCCAACTACCAGCAATCCATAGGAGCGCGAAGATGCAACATAATTTCTGCGTTAGCTTTTAACCAAAATTTACTATTTCCCTTCATTCTTAAGTTAACAACTTGTCGAATTAAACTTTCAATCGCTCCACTACCAATCGGTAATTTCTGTTCAGAAATATAAGCATAAATCAACCGATTTTCAACATCAGCCCGTTCAAGATAATCTCTTTGTGCAGTCATGATTTTAGCTTTTTCAGGTGTAGCAGTGAAGATTAATCGATTCATTTCAACGATTAAGTTAAAGGCAAAATTTCTTCTTAAAATATTTCGAGCTTTTTTAAACCAAGCTTTTCTCTCAGACTCTTCATTAAAAGCGGCATCGGCGAAAGTTTGTAAATGCTCTGTAACATGATAAAAATCTAAGAGTTGATAAGTCTCTTTTGGACATCCCAAACGGGATAGAAGCGGCGGAATATGTTTCCAAATCCACTCCGCACCGTCGGCAATTAATAAAACCTGCTTTGCCTGATTAATTCCTAAGCTAACTAAATGCATTTCTAAAATCTGTAAAAACGCTTGATATCCCTCATAAGTCCCATCATTAGTAATAGGAATCTCATTAGTCTTAACTTTTTTACCTTCTTCATCCACGATATAAATTGTGAGTAACTTTGGCTCAACTGTTAATATTTGTCGGATTCTATAACCATGCCTTCGTGTTTTTGGTTGCCACCATCCTTGAGTTTGAATCATGGCTGTTTCCAAAGCTTCTGGAGATTGAGAAAGATTATATAGCAAGATAGCAATACATTGACCCGCTAAAACCAGCGCGGCATCCCTAAGAAAGTTGTTCACGAGATTTAATAATTTGCCCATCCCATTCCTTAACATCAGTTAATTCTACAAGTTTCGTAACATTTTCTTGAAAATCAGACAATGATTTGGTTAAATTTAGATTTGCTTGTATGTTTTTTTTCATAAAGGCTGGAACTCCCAATCGCCAAAAATATTGTTACTTGGGAATCCTACCTTTTCTATGACAAGGAAGTTAGGCGCGAAAATAAATATTTTAATGTACAGAAATTTATATTTATGAGAATGATAATCGTAACTAAGGGGGGGGAGGGGGAGAAGGCGAGCTTTGCTCGCCTTCTCCCCCTCCCGTTTGATTATCATTCTCAATACAACTTCATCCGAAAGATTTTAAGTATTTGCAACTAGAAAATATGTAATAAATATTTTTTAGTACTGAAAACTAGGTGGTGGCGATCGCCCATTTTTGGGTTCATCCCACAAAATCGCATTGCTCCCAGATAGGTTTGGGTTTGAGCGCCGCCATCCTTACAGATTAATTGACGCTGCCGCCGTTGTTGATAACCTTGCAAAAATGTGTCCCATTGGGACACAAACTGAAACTGAGTTAAGTATCGAGCAAATGTGTCCCATTAGTCCCCAAATCCTGCCTGCTAATGAGCGCCAAGTGCGACCACTAACCAAACTTGAACCTGACCAACATCTTGCTGGCAACTTTCAGTAAAGGAGGCAGGTAACAAAGTTCCGTCAGAACGTATCGTCAAAAACATTGTACAACGTGTTATGGAGCGTACCAACGTGTCAAATCCTTATCGTGTTAAAGAAGTTTGTCAGATTGTTGCTAAAGATAATCCCGATCTTCGGGGTAAAGGCGGGTTCTGGTGCATCGTTAGTCAGGTGAATGAATTTAGCTGTACTGTTGTCGCTTGGGATGGTTTGTATACCGTAAGACAAGAACACCTGAAGTCCCTTGAGTATTCGGATGATGATTGTGCTCGGATGAGGGAGATTTGCGTAGACGCGGAGCGGCTTGTCGCCAGACATCGCATCACCAAACTACGCAACATTGGTAAGTTGGAAGAGGCTGCTGTTGCCAACAAAGGAGCACTTGGGTGAATTAAAGCGTCCATACCTGACAATGTTGGAAGAGAAGCTGTTGGGGATTTTGGAACAGGAATATAAAGTTGGTAGTTAAAAAGCACTGAAAGCTACTTGCCCATTTCTGAGGTTCTTGAGATACTTTAAGAACTCTGTTATACAATTAATTATAGTATAAATACTGAAAAATATCACTTGAGTTCATTTTAGGACAATTTCAATGGTATGTCAGATTAAAAGCACTGAAACATATATACTTACGTTTGGGTATGGTAACAGAAAAAACTATGATGATTTTTTAAAATACTTAGAACTATTTAATGTAGGTTATGTGGTTGATGTCCGCCTAAGTCCACGTGCTTGGACTCACAGGTGGTACGGAAAAGAAATTGAAAAATTGTGTAATTCTAGAAATATTAAATACATCGCTAAATCTGCTTTGGGTAATACATCTGGTAAAAGTAATTGGATTCCTCCAGACAAAGAACAAGCAGCCTCAGCACTACTAGAAATTTCCGAAATTTCAAAAGCTAAGACCACTCTTTTACTATGTGCAGAGATGCATCCTTCTAAATGTCATAGGGTAGATGTGGCACAACAATTATGCGAACTCACAAATACTCCAGTCAAACACCTAGAATAGATTTGAAACAATCCGCACGCTTGTATGGAGACTAATCGCACTCTTCGCGTGCGTATCTTAGAGGATAGCTGGGTGCAATACCAGACAGGAGAAGTCTGTCAAATTCTTGCCAAGTTTTTACGAGTCCTTTAAAAACTGTTTCGATTGTGACTAAATTACCATTCTCTGGGTTTAATCTCAAAAGTTAAGTTCATTCATGAGATTTACGATTTATGAAAGCTGTGAAGAATAAACATAGCCTGCCATCTGGAGCAATAAGATCCAGGTATTTCAGTTCCATCATTGGAAAAACACTATTTCTCAGCACCCTCTGTCTTGGATTAACAGCAAGAGCTACTTGGGGACAAGTCTCCAATAGTCCAAACCCTGTTCATGGCTTGTCTCACTCTCTGTATTCAAAATTGCATGACATCTCTAAGGTAACCACACCAATCATGATTGCTAATGGTGACTTTGGTGAAGATGAGTCATTTGGCTATAACCCAAATGACTGGCCATCGTATAACCATGATGCACTTGGAACACGTTACAACACGGTGGAACGCAAACTCAGTCCCAAAACCGTGCAGCAGCTTAAGGTCAAATGGACCTATACTACAGAAGGAAATGTGAATGCTACGCCTATCGTTGTTGACCATAAGGTTTACGCTGGTGACACTAGTGGGAACTTCTACGCCCTTAGCCAGACTGGTCAACTGCTGTGGAAAACAAAGGTAAATGGATCAGTTACAGCCAGTGCTTTGGTCACTCCTAATAGGATTATCTTTGGTGATTTGTCAGGCTATATTTACGGCTTGGATCGACAAACAGGGAAGATTATTTGGACTATTCGTCCTAACCAATACCAGAATGCACAAGTTTGGGGTTCCCCAACTTTAGTGGGTAGGTATGCTGTAATTGGGATTGCTTCAGATCGAGGCTCGGCAGTTTTGCTAGATCCAAATAACGGCGCGGTGGTATGGCAGACTTATACAATTTCACCTGAAGAAGCGAGCAAGGGATCAACAGGTGCACCTATTTGGTCTACGCCAACCTATGACGCTACCACAGGTAAAATTTATGTAACAACTGGTGACAACTATACTGAACCTGCTACGGCAACTAGTGATGCCTTCATTGCACTTAATGCTCGCACTGGTGCAATTGTTTGGCAGCACCAGCTCGTAGCCAACGATGCAGGAGATAATAGCCCAGATGTTGATTTCGGAGATTCGCCCCAAATCTACCGTCTCTTAAATGGGAAACTAGTTGTGGGTGCTGGCAGCAAAAATGGCGTTTATTATGTACTTGATGCAGCCACAGGAACTTTAGTTAACCAGTACACTGCTGAACCTCAATGCCAACCGCCTTTAGGTCTATTTGCCGATAGTGCTGTTGCTAAAGGAGTGGTCTATGCTAATGGTAATAATTGTTCCCCTCAAGGCGAGTTAATTGCAATTAATGGTGATGGTTCAGGTGAGAAATGGCGTTTTACTAGCACATTGGGATCGGCAGCACTCAGCGGTGTAGCAGTTGCTAATGGGGTTGTCTACTTCCAAGTTATCAATGCCAATGGTGGCTCTCTCTATGCAATTGATGCCAGTAACGGGAAGAAGTTAGCAGAGCTACCAATTAGCACCGCCGCCAGTGGTCCTTCGGTTGTGGATGGTCAGGTATACTTGGGAACGGGACTTACTGATCCACCGTTTATCTCTACTCAATCCGGCAGTATCATCGCCTTCGGTTTGTAGAGCTTGTTGCCAGCATTAAATTTTGTCGGAGGTATACATAGACGAGTCGCAGTCTATGTCTAAGACATCGCACTACCCCTGTTAAGGTGAAGTTTTTTCCAACTTATTAATGAGGGTTTCAGCCTTGCACCAATGAAAATCTGAAAGCAAAAAATCATGTTGGCGCTTAATTTTAGGGTTCACAAGGTAGGAACACAACGTCAGAATAAGGCGGACTACTAGTACTTTGTTAGTACACCTTAACAGGGGTAGAGCGATCGCCCGTTGTTTTACTGTAGGATTGACCAAACTACGCAACAGCAGTAAGCTGGAAGAGGCTGCTGTTGCCAACAAAGGAGCACCTGGGTGAATTAAAGCGTCCTTACCTGACACCATTGGAAGAGAAGCTGTTGGGGTTTTTGGAACAGGAGTATGAAGTTGGTAGTTAAAAAGCACTGAAAGCTACTTGCCCATTTCTGAATTTATAGTATAAATACTGAAAATTATCACTCACACCAATCTCATTCTTTAGTTAGAGGTTAGGTTTAGTTGAAAGCTTTAAGGTTCAGGTGTTGATTTGTAGTAGTTAATTTTTTTATTAGTCTAGAAGGCTGATACGAAGGGTCTGTTTTTTCAAGATACTTCTACATGCCTCTCGCTAATAAGCTTTTATCCTACACTGTTCTTCGCTCCTGGTATTAGGGTTTGGACAAACAAATTTGTTTGTCCAAACTGCGATCAACAAAGCACCATACAGCAAGCACGGGAGACAATAGACATGAGCCAACCAATTAAAGTTGAAAAGACGGTAACGATTAACAAACCAGTAGAGGAACTCTACCGCTTTTGGCATAACTTTGGGAACTTGCCACGCTTCATGAAGCATCTCAAAGACGTAAAAGTACACAATAATAAGCGATCGCACTGGACGACCAGTGGGGTATTAGGTGGAAGTGTTGAATGGGATGCAGACATCATTGAAGATCGGGAAAACGAATTGATTGCTTGGGCTTCGGTTGAAGGTGCAGATGTTGATAACTCTGGTTCTGTCCGCTTCCAGCCAGCACCCGCCAATCGCGGTACAGAGATAAAGGTCGTCATGGAATATAATCCGCTTGGTGGTGCGATTGCATCTGTGTTCGCCAAACTCTTCGGCGAAGAACCAGAACAGCAGATTGGAGATGATTTACGCCGCTTCAAAATGCTGATGGAAGCAGGGGAGATTGCAACAACACAAGGTCAACCAAAGGGAGGTTAAAGATTATGAAAGCAGTTTGCTGGCACGGCGCTAACGATGTACGAGTTGATACAGTACCCGACCCAAAAATCATCAATCCGCGTGATGCGATTGTTAAAATCACGTCAACGGCGATTTGCGGTTCTGATTTACATCTTTATGACGGTTACATCCCCACGATGGAAAAGGGCGACATCCTTGGTCATGAATTTATGGGGGAGGTCGTCGAGCTAGGCAGTGCCGTCAAGAATGTTCAGATAGGCGATCGCGTTGTCGTCCCCTTTACCATTTCCTGCGGCTCCTGTTTCTTTTGTCAAAAAGATTTGTGGTCGCTGTGCGATAACTCCAACCCCAACGCCTGGATAGCGGAAAAACTCATGGGTTATTCTCCATCTGGTCTTTTCGGCTACTCCCATATGATGGGTGGCTATGCTGGAGGTCAAGCTGAATATGCCCGCGTTCCCTTTGCCGATGTCGGTTTATTCAAGATTCCTGATGGACTAACAGACGAACAAGTCCTGTTTCTGACGGATATCTTCCCCACTGGCTATATGGCAGCGGAAAACTGCGATATCCAGCCAGGAGATACTGTAGCGATCTGGGGCTGCGGTCCAGTCGGACAGTTTGCCATTAGAAGTGCATATATGCTAGGTGCCGAGCGCGTCATTGCTATTGATCGAGTTCCCGAACGCCTACAGATGGCGAAAGACGGCAAGGCAGAAGTCCTTAACTATGAGGAAGTTGATGTTGGTGAAGCCCTCAAAGATATGACCGGTGGGCGCGGTCCAGATGCTTGCATGGATGCTGTGGGAATGGAAGCCCACGGTACGGGTCCTGATGCGTTTTACGACCAGGTAAAGCAAGCCGTGCGTATGGAAACCGACCGACCCACTGCCCTAAGGCAAGTGATTGTTGCCTGTCGCAAAGGTGGCACTGTTTCAATTCCTGGTGTTTACACCGGCTTTGTAGACAAGATACCGATGGGTGCTGCCATGAACAAAGCCTTAACATTTAAAACGGGACAAACGCACGTTCATAGGTACTTGCGCCCGTTACTTAATCGCGTCCAAAATGGCGATATCGACCCATCTTTTGTCATCACCCATCGTCTGCCGCTAGAACAAGCACCGCACGGCTACGAAATTTTCAAGCACAAGAAGGACAACTGTATCAAGATCGTACTCAAGCCAGGTCAGGCTGCCTAAAACCCCACAAGAACACGAAAAAACCAAGTCTAGCCAACACTTTAGGAGGTAGAGATGACAGAAGAACTCACAAATAAGAAAGTTGCCATTCTGATTACAGATGGCTTTGAGCAAGTTGAAATGTGAGGACTCGGAGCGTTAATCAGGAGGACAGGTATGGAACAGCATCGATTTGGTTCCACGCAGCGCGAGGTGGCAGCGATCGGTCAAGGAACCTGGTACAAGGTTTACCAGAATTTGATTTGATTATCTGTGATGAAGCTCATCGAACCACTGGAGTTACCCAACAAGGTGATGAAAAATCCTACTTTGTGCTAGTACATGATCAGAAATTCCTCAAGGGGAAAAAGCGTCTTTATATGACTGCTACCCCAAAACTTTATAGCGATGGTACAAAAACACAAGCTCAAGAAAATGATGCAACTCTTTGTTCAATGGATGATGTAAACATCTATGGGCAAGAGTTTCATCGTCTTGGATTTTCTGAAGCTGTAAATAGTGGACTATTGACAGATTACAAGGTGATGGTATTGGCTGTTGATGAAAAGTATGTTAGTGCAACATTTCAGAGACAACTTGCTGATGCTGATAATCAACTTAACTTAGAAGATGCTGTCAAAATTACAGGTTGTTGGAATGGACTTTCTAAACGTTTTGCAACTGATGCCGATGGGGAAGAAATTAAAGGCGATGTAACTCCTATGCGTCGAGCCGTAGCCTTTTCCCGAACTATCAAAGATTCCAAAAGAATTACAGATTTATTTGCTGGTATTGTTGAACAGTACTGCCAAACTCATCCTGATGAAGATGTCTTGCACTGCGAAGTCGCTCACGTTGATGGCACACAAAATTCACTTCAGAGAAATCAAAAGCTAGATTGGCTCAAAGAAGACACAAGCGGTAGTGGGAATACCTGCCGTATTCTTTCTAATGCCCGTTGCCTGTCTGAAGGTGTTGATGTCCCTTTATTAGATGCAGTCATATTTCTTACACCCCGTAATTCAGTCGTTGATGTAGTGCAATCCGTTGGGCGGGTGATGAGAAAATCTGAGGGTAAAAAGTATGGCTATATAATTTTACCTATTGGTATCCCTGCGGATTTAGCTCCAGAAGAAGCTCTCAAAGATAATAATAAATACAAAGTAGTTTGGCAGGTATTACAGGCATTACGCGCACATGATGACCGTTTCAACGCTACGATTAACCAAATTGACTTAAATAAATCTCGCCCTCCTCAAATTAATGTAATTGGAGTAGGTGGTAGTGGTGGTGACAATGATGGGACTGGTGAGAGTGTTACTGCCAGCCCAGTGCAAATGACATTGAATTTTCCTCACCTTGAAGAATGGCGTGATGCGATTTATGCCAAGATTGTTGTAAAGTGTGGAGATCGCCGTTATTGGGAAAGTTAGGCTAAGGATGTCGCTACCATTGCAGAAGGTCATGTCACAAGAATTAAAGCTCTCCTAGAAAGTCCAGAACTACAATATCGTCAAGCATTTAATGAGTTTCTTCACGGCTTACAAAGTAATCTAAACCCCAGTGTTAGTGAAGATGATGCCATTGAAATGCTCTCACAACATCTAATTACTAAACCTGTTTTTGATGCATTGTTTGAAGATTACCAGTTTTCTCAAGAAAATCCTGTATCTTTAGCAATGCAGAAGATGTTGGAGTTATTAGAAGGGCAATCTTTAGAAAAAGATACAAAACCACTAGATAAATTCTATAGCAGTGTGAGAGAACGAGCTAGTGGTATTGATAATGCAGAAGGTAAACAAAAAATTGTTATTGAACTATATGATAAATTTTTCCGTACAGCTTTCCCTCGCATGGCTAAACAGTTAGGCATTGTTTATACTCCTATAGAAGTGGTTGACTTTATTATCAACAGTGTTAATGATGCTTTAAAACAGGAGTTTGGAGTAGGGTTAACTGATGAAAATGTACATATTCTCGATCCGTTTACTGGTACAGGTACTTTTATAGTTCGTCTATTACAAAGCGGTTTGATTGAACCAAAAGACTTAATTCGTAAGTTTCATCATGAACTCCATGTTAATGAAATAATTTTATTGGCTTACTATATTGCAGCTATTAATATTGAAGGAAGCTATCACGGATTAGTACGTGGGGAATATGAACCGTTTAAGGGGATAGTCTTGACTGATACTTTCCAAATGTTTGAACATGGGGGAACGATGCAAAACCCTACAATTTCAAACTGGCAAGAAATGTTTCCTGAAAATAATCAGCGTGTGATAAATCAGAAGAAGCAAGATATTCGGGTTATTATTGGTAATCCTCCCTATTCAGCAGGGCAAGATAGCGAAAATGATAATGCTAAGAATTTGAAATATCCTCAGTTAGATAGTCGTATTAGAGAAACCTACGCTAAATATTCAACGGCAACGCTTACAAATAGTCTTTATGATTCCTATATCCGAGCCGTGCGTTGGGCAAGTGATCGCATTAAAGATAAAGGTATTGTTTGCTATGTCAGCAATGGGTCATTTATAGATAGTAAAGCAATGGATGGACTCCGAAAATGTTTAGTAGATGAATTTACCAGTATTTACTGTTTTAATTTAAGAGGTAATGCTAGAACCTCAGGCGAGCAGCGCCGCATGGAAAAAGGTAATGTTTTTGGTGAACGTAGTCGCACTTCTATTGGTATTACCTTACTCATTAAGAATCCAGAAAAAACGGGAGACTGTCAGCTTTTCTATCACGACATTGGCGACTATTTAAGCCGTGAAGAGAAGCTACACATTATTAAAGACTTTAAAGGCATTACAGGGATACAATGGAAAACTATTATTCCTAACAGTAGCCATGACTGGATTAATCAGAGAGAGCCAGCTTTTGAAGAATTTATGTCGTTGGGGGATAAGAAAGACTTAACAACTAAAACTATTTTTTATTTTTACTCAAGTGGAGTAAAAACAAATCGTGATGATTGGTGTTATAACTTTTCTCAGGAACAGGTTTCGGCTAATATGAGCAGAATGATTGATTTTTATAATGAGCAAGTAAAAGCTTATCGAGCATTAAAGGGGAGTAACCCTAGTGTTGAAAATTTTATTGACAATGATCCCAAAAAAATTAGCTGGTCTAGAAGTATAAAAAACAATCTTGATAAATTTGTAATCCATAAATTTTACAATGAGCATATTTTAAAAAGCACATATAGACCTTTTACAAAACAATGGCTATACTGCGATAAGTATTTTAACGATGCCAGAGGCAGAATGCCATCTGCATTTCCTAATAAGAATCTGGATAACTTAGTAATTACTGTAACTGGAATTGGAGCAAGTAAGGGATTTTCTGCCCTGATAACAAATGCAATACCAAATCTTCACCTGCACGATACTGGTCAATGCTTCCCCCTTTACTCCTATGAAAAACAGGAAGATATAGGGACACTTTTTACCACTGCCGAATATGGATATACAAAAAAAGAGAATATCCCTGATTCTATTCAGACTGAATTTAGAAAAACTTATGACAATAAAACCATTACGAAAGAAGATATTTTCTACTATGTCTATGGCATTCTACACAGTCCCGAATATAAACGCCGCTTTGAAGCTGATCTTAAAAAGATGTTACCCCGTATCCCCTATGCTCAGCACTTTTGGGCATTTAGCAAAGCAGGTCGTGAGTTAGCTTCTTGGCATCTCAACTATGAAACCATTGAACCTTACCCGCTGACGGAATACTCAGGACTTCGGCTAAAGGTGGTCTGGCTTCAGCCTTGGGAATACCACCGGAGTACTTGGATGCGGCGGCGAAGAAAGTTTCTCCAGAAACAATAACTACGTTGAAGTTTTGTCCTAAATGTTGGACTCCAGGAACTACCCTTGACCAAAT
>CAIVAU010000243.1 GCA_903903925.1 uncultured cyanobacterium | reverse complement strand
CCCCAACGGGCATAGCAGTAGTATGCTTCTTGCATATATGTTTGGGCAATTTTTTCTTTACCCCAGTTGAGGTAAAACTTCGCTGCAAGTTCGTTAGCTAAGGCTTCTTCTTGAATGTATTCGTTGGCTTTGGCTCCTGATATGGCGCGATCGTACAACTCTATTGCTTTGGTAAAGTTTGCCAACACCCGACATTTTTCAGCTTCTATTAAATCGTACTTATGTTGAAAGTTACCTGGCATCAACTGAGCGCGTTTCCGTAACAGGCGTTGAGTATCATTCACTCGCTTAAGCAGTTGTTTTTTGACGCGTTCTGTACTCTGGCTATAGGCGGCTAGTCGGATGAGGGGATCGAACATGTCAGCTTGGGCAATGCCCGTCTTCATAGAGTTGTAGGGGAGTTGGGCATCGGCATAGCTTAAAGCGACGGGAATATCTTCAAATAGGTAGGCTAGGAAGAGTTTTAGGCTATAGATCGTTCCTAGGGCGGTGATTTCATCCTGCTTTTGCCACTGGGATATTAATGCCATCTCATCACAAGCAGTTCCGACTAAAGTGTATGGTTCGTTAGATGTTTCTCGCAAATTGGCAACTGTTTGCAGATAGATCGCGAATAAATGTTGGCTAGATTCATCCTTGGATTGGGCAATGACTTGCTCTATATCCCGCATTTTGTCAGCGATTTCATCTAAGGGAATGTTTGCGTGGAACCTAGTAAGTATTGATATATAAGCACCTATGCCGAGAAATGTTAGATTTCCACTGTCCATTGCAGCTTTGATACTCTCATCCACAATGGGAATACCAGAGCGTAAATTCTGTTGCCAAAGTTGAGAGAACCAAGGTACGGTAGCTTTAACCTTCGCCGTAATTGCTAAGTTTGCAAAGCGATCAGCTAGAATAATTGCCAGTTGTCCAATCTGATAGCTCTGTTTCAAGTCTCCTACACTAGATAGGATCATAGATAAGGCACCATAAAAACTAGCTGCCCAAGGGGTATTACCACACCGCAATGTCAGTTGTACGCCCACTGTCGCAAACACGAACATCAATTCTACAGAAAGGAAGAAAGCTGGAGTCTGTAAGAGATCCAAAATCCTCAGCGTAGCTATTTTTTCGGGTGTGGATATCTCTGGCAAGCCTAGCAGCCTGTGATTAGATTTACCCCACAAAGCGATTTTGGTTTTAAGTAATTCTTGTAAGAGAATGAATCGATTGGGTTTGGGAGATAATTTCAGTCCGAATTGTTGCAAAATTTCTAAGCCACGAGCGATCGCCTCTTGATATTGCTTTTGGATGGTATGAAATTGGATGATTGTCTCATAGGTTTTTACGCGATCAAGATCTATCTGAGCGCGATCTAACACCAATTGCACCAGGGCGGGTACTGCCTCAAAGTCTCCGTTAAGGAAGGCGGCTTCAGCTAAAGTTTCGGAAAGTGCTAACGTGAGATGATATTGCCTTTCCCAGCCTGCTGTTCCCAGCAATTGAGTACCCATTTGAGCATAGTTAAAAGCAGCAGCATAGGCAGTTGAAGCTCTCGCTTTCTCGGCAGCACGAAGATTGAGTTGAGCCAGCATTTCTCGTTCGGATTGATCCTCGAGTAGGGCAATGGCAATATTAAAATGATTCACAATCTCAAATAGTCTTTCTGACTGCTGTTGGGTTGGAGTATTCGCCAACAGTAACCGTCCAATTTGTAAGTGAGTATGTTGTTTCCGCTCTTTTGGAATCAGAGCATAGGCAGCTTGTTGGACGCGATCATGTAAGAATTTATAATTGACAATCTGCACATCTTGCTCTACATCGTGGTTTTCTTTTCCAATATAAAACTTGTAGATTTCACTAGTAGGCAAAATTAACTCTTCCTGCAATGCTTTCCACAAACAAGCTGCTGTTTCTATCTCCGATTGTTGCGAAACAATTGCCAAAGTTGTCAAATCAAACTGATTCCCAATACAAGCTGCCAACCTTAAAACTGACTGAGTCACTTGGGGCAGTTTTTGCAATTGCAATGCCATAAACTCCACCACGTCATTGGAGAGCGCTAACGCCTTAATTTCAGTAATATCGCACTCCCAATTTCCCCCATCTTGGTCAAATTTAATGAATCCATCCTCATACAGTGTCTTGATAAACTGCGTGCTAAAAAACGGATTTCCCTGAGTCTTTTGATGCACTAATTGAGTTAATGGTTGTGCAATTTCCTCAGAACAGCTTAGGGTATCTGCCACTAATTGATTTAAACTAGAGTGACTTAGAGGGGCGAGGGTAATGGTATTGATTTTTGCTGGCTTTTTTCTAATTTCTTCTAAACTTAATATCAAAGGATGGGCGGCTGAGACTTCATTGTCTCGATAAGCACCAATTAATAATAAATATCCTCCGGCTGCTTCATTCATGAGCAACTGTATCAACTTCAGGGAGGCTGAATCTGCCCACTGTAAATCATCTAAAAAGATCACTAAGGGATGTTCTTTAGTTGTGAATACCTGGACAAATTTCTGCAATAATAAATTAAACCGATTTTGTGCAGCAGTTCCCGTTAGTTCTATTGCTGGTGGTTGTTGACCAATAATTCTTTCTAACTCGGGTATGACTTCAATTATTACCTGTCCTTTTTCCCCAATAGCATCTAAAATCTCACTCTTCCATCGCTGAACTTGAGCATCACTTTCTGTTAATAATTGCCCCATTAAATCCCGGAATGCTTGCACAAATGCACTAAAGGGAATATTACGATTAAATTGGTCATATTTCCCTTTGATAAAATAACCCTGTTGCCTCACAATGGGTTTATGAACTTCGTTAACGACTACAGTTTTCCCAATCCCTGAAAACCCCACAACTAGCATCATTTCTGTTGCGCCTGTACTGACACGCTCAAATGCTTGTAGTAGGGTTGCTACTTCGGCTTCTCTTCCATAGAGTTTATCAGGGATCATAAATCTGTCGCACACATCCCGTTGTCCGATTGGGAAACTCTCAATTTTGCCTGTTTTCTTCAGTTGAATCAAGCATTGTTCTAAATCATACTTCAGCCCGAATACACTCTGATAGCGGTCTTCAGCATTTTTCGCCATCAATTTACTGACAATTTCTGATAGTACAGATGGAATT
>CAIVAU010000242.1 GCA_903903925.1 uncultured cyanobacterium | reverse complement strand
GTACATCAAGAACACGCTGACAAACACCGCGATGGGTGCGGAGAATGCGATCGCGTTGTAGGGACGAATTCCCACCAACCGCGAGATTTCAAACTGTCTGAGCATGAAGCCAATGAGGGCAAATGCTCCATGCAAGGCAACGAATGGCCACAAGCCACCGATTTGAAACCAACGAGTCAAGTCTCCTTGTGCTTCCGGTCCCCATAACAGCAATAGAGAGTGTCCCATGCTGTTGGCGGGAGTGGATACTGCTACTGTCAAGAAGTTGCAGCCTTCTAGGTAGGAGGAGGCTAAGCCGTGGGTGTACCAACTTGTAACGAAGGTCGTACCAGTTAACCAACCACCCAAGGCGAGGAAAGCACAGGGAAAAAGTAATATCCCTGACCAACCAACGAATACAAAGCGATCGCGCTTCAACCAGTCATCGAGGACATCAAACCATCCTCTGCTACTGGGGGCTCGTCCAACTGCAATAGTCATTAGAGCGAATCTCCAAATGTTATAAGTACAGGATTTTTTTCCTCTGTATATAGACTAACACAGATTTTGGCTTGTCTATATACAGACAGTTATCTGAATTGTCAATCGAGTTAACATTTTGTAACTCTCTCTAATAAATATTATGTCTAAATTACTGATTTTTCCAGTGTATTTTTAACTTTCCTTAATATTTCACACCCCCCACACTCCCCACACCCCCCACACTCCCCACACACCCCCCTCTCTCTTCTCTAACGCTAAAATGAGTCCACAGTTAAATTTTGAGCAACGCCAAATGTTTACCATAGACTTGACCGTAAAAAACACTGCTTTTCCTATATCAGTAGAACGTAAGTTAGCGGAAGATGCTGAAGCTGTCTACCAGTCAATTGTGACGGCGATACGCTCTGGTAGCCCGGATATTGTGGAACTGGAGAGTGAAGGCAAGACAGCGAAAAAAGTCGCAGTTCGTACCAGCGAAATTTCTGGAGTACAAATCACTCAAAGAGACGGTACTACAACTGGTGGTGGCAGACCACCAGGGTTTTTCGCTCTAGCTGAATAAGCAGATGGTCGTGTACAAATGACGGAACTGAGCGTTAAGGTCAAAGATTTAAACTTTAGTTGGCCGTCGGGAGAGAAAGTCATAAAATCTTGCTCTCTGGAAGTACCTAAAGGTGAATTTTGGATGCTGTTGGGTACGAACGGCAGCGGCAAATCAACTTTACTCAGACTACTGGTGGGACTATTAACTCCTGAATCTGGTGAAATTCAGGTTTTACGTCCCATTGGCTTTGTCTTCCAAAATCCGGATCATCAATTGGTAATGCCAACCGTTGGTGCTGATGTGGCTTTTGGGCTGGTGGAGGAAAAACTATCACCTGCTGCTTTAAGAACAAGGGTTGAGGAGGCGCTAGGGGCAGTGAACTTGCTGGCACTGCAACGACGCCCGATCTATGCTTTGAGTGGTGGACAGAAACAGCGAGTGGCGATCGCTGGCGCTCTAGCTCGTCGCTGTGAAGTCTTACTATTAGATGAACCAACTGCCTTACTCGATCCAGATAGCCAGATGGAATTAGTAGCTGGTGTGCGCCGCCTAGTCAAAAGTCGAGGTATAACAGCTCTTTGGGTAACACATCGCCTAGAAGAGTTAGATTACTGTGACGGCGCTTTCTTAATGCAAAGAGGTTCCCTAGTAGATCAAGGAGATTCTCAGCGTCTTCAACAACGTCTGATGGAGATGCACAATGAAGCTTCTTGATATCCATTCATCCTGAGTCATTAGTCAAAAGTCCTACATTTGCACAAGACCGGATTAATCTGCTCTCTACCAATGTAGGGGCGGGTTTAAGACGATGATCGTGTCTGGTAAAGAAGCCCAGTTTTTTTTAATTGGGCTTCTTTATTTGTGCTGACTAGCAATCTTATTGGACTCAGGAAGACCCATACTCATATTTTTTGTGGTTGTAAGATAGTGTTACAAGATATGTTTGAACTACTATAAAAACTATGAATGAATCTTGTTAACTTTACCTAAATAGTGATAAAAAATCATGTCCTGTCCCTTACCGCAAGCCGTTTTGCTGGTAGACGGCTACAATATAATAGGTGCTTGGTCTTGCCTGAAAAAAACTCGTGATACCTCAGGACTAGAGGCAGCACGCTGGGAACTGATTGAAGCTTTAACGAGTTACACTGCATTTCAGGGCTATAATACCCAAATCGTGTTTGATGCCCAATATCAACACACTTGCAGCAATAAAGAAGTTATTACTGAACTTTTATCGGTTTATTACACAGATTTTGGGCAAACAGCAGATACACATATTGAAAAAACTTGTGCATCTCTACGCCATCTCATAGTCCAATCTAAGATTTCTCGGGTGATTGTTGCCACGTCAGACCGAGTACAGCAGCTTATGGTACAGGGGTATGGGGCTGAATGGATTTCGGCACAACAATTCTGCTATGACGTGGAAGCGACTGTTTGCCGCACGCGACACAAATATCAACAAAGGAAACAATCTCAGGGTAGATTTTTAGCCAATTCCATTGACCCTAAGTCGCGGCAGCGTTTGGCTGAATTGCGAATGGGGTTGAAATAGATAGGAAAAAGCATTTTAGCATCGAAAGCTACGAGGAGCAGGTTCAAAATGCTTTGGAACCGCGAAGATTGTTAGATATAGGCATCTATCAAAATTTTTTTAAAAAAATCTTTTCAAAAGGACTTGCCATATTCGATTTAGTAGTCTAAGATTAGTAATCGTATTCCTCAGTAGCTCAGTGGTAGAGCGATCGACTGTTAATCGATTGGTCGCTGGTTCGAATCCGGCCTGGGGAGTTTAAAAAAGCAAATAGTATAGCATACTTTGTGTTTGACTGCGACTAAAGTCGCGTCGCATTCATGAGGACAATTGCGTGGGCGGGTTTCCCGACTTGAGCAAACTGCCCCTCCCACGCCCGTTCGTGGCAGGGGCGGATCTGATTGAGCAACAGGAATGGAATTGGGATTCATAGTAAGGTTAAAGCAATTTTTGCACTTCAGTTTCGGGTAACCCAGTCACAAGGCCTACTTGTGCGATTGACATTCCAGAGTCGAGTAAATTGCGTGCGATCTGTAGCACTTGTTGCGAAGCAAGTTCAGCCCTTGTTCGTTCTTGCGTCAATTGCTGTAGAGCAAGTTCAGCCCTTTCAGCATCAGTTGGGAGCCAATCGCCTTGAGCATCATACCAGCGCAGCCAAAGGCGAGAAATCCCCAAGAACTCTCCAGCCCACAAGCCTAGACCAATTTCCAACTCCTGAATCCAGATGCGGGGATTTTCTACATCAAG
>CAIVAU010000241.1 GCA_903903925.1 uncultured cyanobacterium | reverse complement strand
GTCCATGTCATTAATTTTGAAGGGTTCGTAGTGTGAGCGTCTCGCTCACGAAGCGAGCTTTCCGGCTCGCACTACCCATCAGAACTAATGACACAGAGCACTAGTCGTCCATGTCATTAATTTTGAAGGGTTCGTAGTGTGAGCGTCTCGCTCACGAAGCGAGCTTTCCGGCTCGCACTACCCATCAGAACTAATGACACAGAGCACTAGTAACAATACTCAATACCTGTAACGGAGTTCCCATCCACAAATATTCTCTTGATGCAACCATTGAGTATTGACCGTTTATCTTGCGCTATGAGTCCTTGCCAGTAACTTTTATTAGAAAAAGCCTGCATAATTCGTTCTTTGGCAATAAGTGAGTGTTTAGACGAATTATTTTTTGCTGAAAGTGCCAGGGCAATCTGTTCTCTAAGGACATATTTGGCTTGATCAATTGCAGGATTTTGTGGGAGTGTTTCAAGGGTATTAAGAGAAGACCGTAGCGTTTTAACTTCTGGTGGTTCTTCTAGAGGTTGCTCGTCTGTTTCTACCAGGTTCGCCAACCGTTCGGCTTCTTGTGCTAATAGATCAACTACCTGAATATCTAGAATTTTTGATGAAATCATATTTTTATTGCTACAACTGCCTGCTTTGTACAAACGGCACTGAAAATAATAAATAGCCTGCCCATCCTTGTTTACCCGTTTGGCGTGGCGGGTCATTGATCCACTGCAATGAGCGCATTTGATTAAATTAGAAAACGGGTTAACTTCGTTGTCATCTCTTGAAGCCCAACGATTGTTTCGATTTCCTCGGATAATCTGCTTGACTCGTTCGTGTTCGTGGCAGGTTATGATTGCCTCATCATCATGGGTTCCCCACTTTACTTTCCACTCATCAAAGTGTTTGCGTTTCCCCTTTGGCTTAACGTAAGTATCAAAAGGCAATCCCCCTGCATAAACAGGATTAACCAATAATGCCTTTAATCCTGGGATTGACCATCTTAATCCAGACCACGGATAGCGCAAAGGGTGGTTAGCTTTCACAGGTGTAAATGCAATTTTTTCTAAGTCATCGTCCCTGATGACCTGTGAAAGCCTTTCTGGCTTGTTCCAAGAAAAAGCATGTACCTCGATCCCAAAATCTGCGTGTAGCTTGCGGATTGTCGCCGCAACTGAACCACATGCAAAAAAAGTATTAAAAATATGCCGCGCCAGATCAGACACCGTTAACTCTATTCGTCCTTCCAGCAGGCAAACGCACGGCGAACAGTCGCGTACATACTTGTCATTGACAATGCGATAACCCAATGGTGCAATCCGGTGACTTTTCCCTTGGCTGATTCTGTGACGACGTTCACTCTTCAACCTCTCTGTTACCATTTTTACCTCAAACTTGGCAGCAGCAAGCAGCATATCAATAGTTAATTCCCCTCCCAAACTTTCAGGGTCAACCCCTTGATCCAGCGAGATCAACCTAATACCCTTCGATCGCAACACTTCCAGCAATGTATAAAACAACCGCGATGATGAACCGATGCGGTCAATCCGGGTAAATTGAAGAGACTTGACCTTCCCTTGTGGGGATGCCTTCAAATCATTAATTAATTGTTGTAAACCTTCCCTGACTTCGGTTGTCCGTGATTGGATATCCCAGTATATTTTTGAGCATCCAGTAGCACGTAATCGTTCTATCTGCTTACGCAATGCCCCTTTATCTGTTTGCTGCTCCTCACCACTAACTCGTGCGTAACCCCAGTTTTCCATAGAAGCGTAACGACACAACCATCAATTATATTTGATAGCAAAAGCTTCTAGTCCCAGAAATTCTCTGAGCAGTTGTCTCAGCGTCAAGAAGTTAGTTGTTAATTACTAGTATTAAAAAATACTCTCCTACTCTCCTCTTCAAAGAAAATTGGAAGCAATGCAAAAGAACTGCATTTTTCTTGACAATAATGCGACCACTAAGGTAGACTTAGAAGTAGTGGAGGCGATGCTACCCTACCTTACAGACTATTACGGCAACCCCTCCAGCATGCACACCTTTGGCGGGCAAGTCGGTAAATCTATTAACGAAGCTCGTAGACAAGTTGCAGCCCTCATTGGTGCCGACGAATCAGAAATTATCTTCACCAGTTGCGGTACAGAAGGAGACAACTCTGCTATACGAGCAGCACTGTTGGCGCAACCAGAAAAGCGACACATCATCACAACGCAAGTCGAACACCCGGCGGTGCTAAATGTCTGTAAGCAGTTGGAAACCCAAGGTTATAGCGTTACCTATCTTTCGGTGAATCTTCAAGGACAGTTGGATCTTGATGAACTGGAAGCCTCGCTAACGGGTAACACCGCCCTAGTGACGATTATGTATGCCAACAACGAAACTGGCGTTGTTTTCCCGATAGAGCAGATTGGGTTACGCTCTAAAGAGCATGGCGCTCTCTTCCATGTTGATGCGGTGCAAGCAGTTGGGAAAATCTCGATGAACATGAAAACTAGCACCGTGGATATGTTAACCCTGTCTGGTCACAAGTTGCACGCACCCAAGGGAATTGGTGCCCTCTACGTCAGACGTGGGGTCAGGTTCCGTCCGTTCATCATCGGGGGACAACAAGAGCGAGGACGGCGAGGAGGAACACACAATGTTCCGGGAATCGTTGCTCTGGGGAAAGCGGCTGAACTGGAAATGTTACATTTAGAAGAGGCGACGACTAGAGAAAAGCGGTTACGCGATCGCCTAGAACGAACCCTCATCACCACGATTCCCGACTGTGAAGTCAACGGTCATCCAACACAGAGATTACCGAACACCACCAACATTGGCTTCAAGTATATTGAAGGTGAAGCAATTCTATTATCCTTGAACCAATACGGGATTTGCGCCTCATCTGGTTCTGCTTGCACCTCCGGTTCTCTGGAACCCTCTCACGTTTTGCGGGCCATGGGCTTACCCTACACCACCTTGCATGGTTCTATCCGCTTTAGCCTTTCCCGTTACACCACAGACGCTGAAATTGATGAAGTTCTGGCGATTATGCCCGGAATTGTAGAGCGTCTACGTGCCCTCTCGCCCTTCAGAAGTGATGATGCGGGTTGGCTGAAAGAAAGAGAGTTAGGAGTTAGGAGTTAGGAGTTTTGAATCAACTGTTACTTCTAACTTATCACTCACTCCTCACTCCTCACTCCTCACTCCTCATTCCTCACTCCTAACTATTAACTATGTGGGACTATACAGATAAAGTATTAGAATTCTTCTACAATCCTAAAAATCAGGGAGTACTGGAAGACACTGGCGAACAAGGAATTAAAATTGCGACAGGCGAGGTAGGAAGCATTGCTTGTGGCGATGCCTTGAGATTGCACCTAAAAATTGAGGTAGATAACGACAAGATTCTCGATGCTCGTTTTCAAACCTTTGGTTGCACCAGCGCGATCGCTTCCTCTGAGGCTTTGGTAGAATTAATTAAGGGTTTATCCTTAGATGAAGCCCTAAAGGTAAGCAACAAGCAGATTGCCGACTACCTTGGCGGATTGCCAGAAGCAAAGATGCACTGCTCGGTGATGGGGCAAGAAGCTCTAGAAGCCGCAATCTATAATTACCGAGGCATTCCCCTCGCCACTCATAAAGACGATGATGAGGGAGCACTAGTTTGCACTTGCTTTGGCATCAGCGAGGCGAAAATCCGCCGTGTGATTCGGGAAAATCACCTCGTCACCGCTGAAGAGGTCACAAACTACGTAAAAGCGGGTGGTGGATGCGGATCGTGTTTGGCAACTATCGATGACATCATCACATCCGTGCATAAAGAATCTACAGTACCCGTGGGTGTTTCCCTCAATCAAACTAATGGGAAGCAAACTGAAAAACTACTGACTCCTGTGCAAAGAATCGCACTGATTCAAAAAGTTCTAGATGAAGAAATCAGACCCGTTCTCATCGCTGACGGAGGAGATGTGGAACTGTATGACATCGAGGGTGATCAGATCAAAGTTTTGCTCCAAGGTGCTTGCGGTTCCTGTTCTAGTAGCATGGCGACCCTCAAGATTGCGATCGAAGCTAGGTTGCGCGATCGCGTCAGCCCAAACCTTGTTGTCGAAGCAGTTCAGCCATTAGTGACTCATTAAAATGACTCCTAACTCCTAACAATCTTCCTGAAACACCAAGTAGGATTTGACCCATATCATTCTTCTTCTCAATGCGTAAGTCTTACTGACCGATAGACAGCTTTCATGCTGCTGTTAAGGCTAAGCACACATAGGCAAATAAACGCCTAAATAGTGAATTGCGGCATTCAACTCGCTTCAAAGGAAAAGGATATGGACACATTATTCAACAAACTTGGCGGACAGCAAGGTCTTGAGCAAATAGTGGATGAATTCTACAAACGCATTTTGGCTGACAACACTCTCAATCACTATTTTGCTCATACAGATATGGTTAAGCAGCGTCATAAACAAGTTGCTTTCTTCGCTAAAATTTTTGAGGGTCCAGACCAATACACAGGTCGCTCAATGGAACAAACACACACAGGTATGAAGCTACAACCACAACACTTCGATGCGATCGCCAAACACCTGAGTGAGGCAGTTGCTGTGCGTGGAGTTTCCCCAGAGGATGCAAAAGCTGTACTTGCTCACGTCGGAACTTTGAAGGACGCTATTTTGAACAAGTAATCTCAGACTTACGCATCCCCTTTCCTGGGAATTCAAAATTAAATTCACCTGTTTGAATGAGCGAATTTTGAATTTGAGCGAAGCAAGGGTCAGGTCCTACTTGGTGTTTCAGTAAGAATACACATGACGAAATAATTGTCAAGTGTAGAAGTTCCGAGAAAATTAAAGAGGGAAATTGATGTTCTTGCTTTCGACAGTTTTTGATGTAGAGCGATCTCCTCCGGCGACGTTCTACACGCGGTCACTGCTGTAACAATTGCGGGCGTGATCGCATCACACAAACCCACAGACCCACCAATCAACCAATTGCAGGAGAACAACGATCATGTCCGTTGATGAAAAAATTAGACAGATAGCATTCTACGGCAAAGGCGGTATCGGTAAATCCACCACCTCCCAAAATACCCTTGCCGCTATGGCAGAAATGGGTCAGCGCATTCTGATTGTGGGTTGTGACCCCAAAGCTGACTCCTGTAGAATTAACAAAGGAGTTACTAGTGAATAAGCATTTATGCGAGTCGGTTACGTCAGAGTATCCACAAGGGAACAAGATGAAGGGAATGCGTTAGAACAACAGACAGCCCGGATCGAGAAGGCAGGCGCTGCCTTAATATTCTCAGATATTGAAAGTGGGCGATCAGATAAGCGTAAGGAATTTAACAAAATGCTTGCCATGTGCAAGCAGGGAAAGATAACTGAAGTTGTGATCACTCGTATTGACCGATTAGCACGGAGTGTTATTACGATCCATCGGACGCTTGTAACTCTCGAAGAGTATAAGGTTAAATTGATTGTCTTGGATGCTCCAGTTGATACATCATCGCCTTTCGGGTGGTTTTCTGTCAATCAAATGGCGGGTTTGGCAGAATTTGAATCGAGATTACTTTCAGAACGAATTAAGCACGGGTTGAACTATTTTCGCGAACAGAAGAAAGCTAGCCCACGTCCCCCTTTTGGATATCGACGGGTTGACGAAAAGTATGCACCAGATATGATGCTGCACGAATCTGGTAAGACTAAATGGGCGATCGCATCGGAAATCATCGACCATTTTTTATCGAGCAACGCTACATTAAGAAGCACCGCAAAATATGTACTAGACACTTACGGTATTTCGTGGTCAGCGGCGGGACTAAGGTATTGGATGACCAACCGAGTTTTACAAGGAGATACTGTTTACAATGTACATGGGAATTTAAATAATCCCCAAGCTTGGGAGATACATGAAGGGACTCATCAGGCTTTGATTTCAAGGGCAAATTATAAACTTATATTGAAAAAATTAGAAGATAACAAAACAAAATATAGCTATGGCAACAATAAAAAAACCAACAAAGAACCACTCCCTTTAGAAGGTCAAATCATTTGTGGAGATTGCAGATATAAATGTTTCTGTTTGAAGCGTAAGTGGAAGACTTATAGAGTTCGCTGTAAAAAACACGAAAACTTAGGCGACTATTTTTGCAAAAACAGAGTCAGCACTTATTTAGAAGATATCATTAGTGCAGTAGACACTGCACTGGTAGCAAGGTATGAAGAAATCCAAAAATATACATTAGCAGATTTATCTTCAAATAGAGAGGATAATCCTGATCTGATTGCTAGGCAAGAGCAACTAAAATCCCTTAGACTGTTGCCTCAAAGCCCTATCATACAAAATGCGATCGAACAAACCTTATTAGAAATACAGGCATTCAAGCAAAAAGAGGTTGCAGCAAAGCAGGTAAGTACTGAATTGGTACAAGTACTAACGACTTGCTTTTGTGACATTGGATATTGGAATGAATTGTCGTGGACAGATAAACAAACGATCTACAAAGAACTAGTCAATTATGTGAAAGTTCTCAATGGCGAGATCCTAGAAATCATGCTGCTGGTATAGCCAACTTCTTGTATTCGTCGTCAAACTCTTTTTGGGTCAGTGCCATAAGCTGTTTTCTTGTGGTTGAGTCTAGGTGGCGAATCTTGTAATACCTTTGGGCTGTGCGAAGTAGTGCTTGTGCTGCTGTTTCTGGCTGCATAGCGATTGAAGCGAAATCTTTGTCTTTATACTAAAGTTGGGCGTCAAAGACTTCTGTTTGGTGCAAGCGCTTTCCAAGTGCTTTTTTACAGTTTGTATTCCTAGAGACTCTGATACAGCTGCTGAATAGATAAGTTCTGCAGTTCCATATCTCTAACTAAACTCTGGCTAGCTGCTGCGTCTAAATTCTTCATTTCCATTAAAGCTTTTTGAAGCCCTTCACCTAAGTGAGAAAGATTGAGTTGTTTCTATCGCTCTTTCATAGTATTAAAGGGTAAAAGATGTAACCGTTATAAATGTAAAAAACACGACCGAGCATTTTTTTGAATCATTGTTTGGAACATCAACGCAAGAGGTCAAATCAATAACGTGAAGATCTTATTAGTCAGTTGGGTCAGAAGGGGCGTTACTTGAGTGAGATCAATTATAGCTGGTCTCGAGTTGCTTCAGATATTTTGGAGATTTTGGCAGACGATCGCAGGAGCCATAGGATTTTGTTAGATGATCCTGAAGATAAAGCGATCGCCAAACGCCAATATTGAGTTTAAAAGCAATACCCATGAATGAAATCCCTTCTTAGGCGATCGGGGACTCGGTCATGATTATTATCCCCGTCGCCATCCGAGAGAGTATGCATTAATTCCCTTTTGAACAACACAATCCCATGAGGTCATTGATATATGAGAAATAGCGAGAACCTTTTAGATATAGAACTTTTGTCAGAAGATCCCAAGGCATTAAGTAGTGAAAAATTGCTTCCAAGTGGGTAGTTTGTCCTCTTCCATTTATTGAGAATATTCTTGACCAAGAATGGGGTGTGGGGGAAGAAAAAACAACCGCACCCCAAATTCGGAAGAGGTTCCTAAATTGATGTAAGGACAGACTCCTCAGCAAAGGAGATCGTGCTTTCAAAGAAATAGCCTAAATCACTTAGCTTAGCTAAGACTTTAGCTGTACTATCCTTCACCGTTTCTAAATCTGTTCGGCACTCCAACTCAGGATTAGTTGGTGGTTCATATGGATCATCAATTCCCGTAAACTGCTTGATTTCACCAGCACGGGCTTTCTTATAAAGCCCTTTCACATCTCGCTGTTCGCATACTGATAGTGGTGTACTTACATAAACCTCTATAAAGCTGCCAATTTGCTGGCGTACTTCATCCCGTACCTGCTGATAGGGAGAAATAGCAGATACTAAAACTATCACACCATTTCGTGTTAACAAGTGTGCCACAAATCCGATGCGTCGAATATTTTCATCACGGTCAGGTTTGCTAAACCCAAGACCTTTTGTTAATTTCTCCCTGACGACATCACCATCTAGTACCTCTACCTTGTAACCTTGTTCCCGCAACTTTTCCTCTACCGCCATGCAAATCGTCGTTTTTCCAGCACCACTTAAACCCGTAAACCAAACTGTCACACCATTTTTATTGCTCAAGATTTAGCTCCTATAAACCCTTAGTTCTATCTGCTGAATCTAGATTTTACTGTCTTTGATCTCGTGGATGATTTCCTTAGGATAATTGTTGTATTAATTCGTTCAGTAAAAAACCCGGTTTATTCCTCTACAAAGTAGAGACGTGTCGTGGTGTATCTCTACAAGGAAACCGGGCTTTTTCGCCCTAATTTTTATTAATGGATCGGTACTCTAGATCAAAGTCGCAGCGATCGCACAGGCTGATTACGATGATGCGACGCTCCTGTTATCAGCAGATGATTCCATTTGCTTTCGCAGACTCAATGGTCTCATGTCAGTCCACACTTGTTTGATGTATTCAAGGCATTCATCTTTGAAACCACTTTTACCTGCATCTCTCCAGCCTAATGCATTCTCCCGCTCAGCAGGCCAAATGGAATATTGTTCTTCGTGATTGACAACGACTTTGTAAATTGTGCTGTCTTCTCGATCATTTGTACTCATTGTCGTCTCCTATTGGTCTATGATTTGGCATTGCAATGAATATATTATGCCTCTATCGGTTCAAGATGTCCCGAACCTGCAAGTGTTTCGAGGTCAATATCTGCAATACATTTAACTTTCACGTAATTTAGTGTGAGGTCACCTACTAAGTGAACCTTCCCCGTTTGATGCTCAAAGTCAGCTTCTGTGAAATTGGAAGCGTCGGAATCAAGTTTGACACCCAATTCAGTACCACCCTTTGTGCTGGTGAATTTAATATGCACATAAGCGCGGTCAATACTCTCCTTGAGTGCTGCGACAGTTTTTTCCGGTCTTAAGCTGGCTTCAACTGGATGATTTCCTTGGGATAATCGTTGTACTAATTCGTTCATTAAGGTTTCTCCTTGCTTTTTTTCTTAAATGACTATGACTTGGCGTTGTTTTGAGTTACCGACGTGCTAACCGTAATCGGTTCGTAAACCGGAATTTCAAACAAGAGTGTCTTTGTACAAAACTCTTTCCATTCGGAAGTTAAGTGATCAAAAATGATGTTTTCATCTTTGAAAATCCCATCTGTGATCACATAATTTTCTTGCAGATAGAGAATATCATCATCGGTTAGTTGTCTCTCAAATTCGACTTCCTTGCCATCTACTTGTTTCTTCTCTTTTCTGACGTTTTCAACTTGCTCAGTCCACTGACTGAACTGACGTAAATCCTTGAGCAAGTAAGCTTTGCAGTATTTTCCCATTGTTGCCATCAGGATACCTCCTACTGTTTAATTTTAGGGCTCTTGTCAGATTTTGGTGATCAACACAGAAAAGGGTTTTAAGGCAGAGGGCAGAAGGCAGAAGTTTTGAAACCCTTATATCATAATAATTTCGGGGATTTTCCTTCTTTTCCCTTCTGCCTTCCCCCAACCAGGATCACCAAAAGTTGCCAAGAACCAATTTTAGCTTCAAAATAATACCCCAAGACAACTCCGCCTATCAGTCTTCGTACTCAAATTTTTTGTGTTACTTTTGTAAAGCTGACTCCACCCGTTTGATGCTGCACAGTAAAGCCCAAACCACAGTGTTGCACCTAGCTGCTGAGCGGGGTGCGGTGGAAGACTTAGAACTCGAAGAAGTGATGCTCACCGGTTTTCGCGGTGTTCGTTGCGTAGAATCTGGTGGTCCTGAACCCGGTGTAGGTTGCGCTGGTCGGGGTATTATCACCGCCATCAACTTCTTGGAAGAAAACGGTGCTTACCAAGACGTTGACTTTGTCAGCTACGACGTGTTAGGTGACGTTGTTTGCGGTGGTTTCGCAATGCCTATCCGTGAAGGTAAAGCACAAGAAATCTACATCGTGACCTCTGGTGAAATGATGGCAATGTATGCTGCTAACAACATTGCTCGCGGTGTGCTTAAATATGCCCATACTGGCGGTGTGCGCTTAGGTGGTCTAATTTGTAACAGCCGGAAAGTTGACCGTGAAATCGAGTTGATCGAAACTCTGGCAGAACGCTTGAACACCCAGATGATCCACTTTGTCCCTCGCGACAACATCGTACAACACGCAGAGTTGCGCCGGATGACTGTTAACGAGTACGCTCCTGACAGCAACCAAGGCAATGAATACCGGGCTTTAGCGAAGAAAATCATCAACAACGACAAGCTCACAATTCCTACACCCATTGAAATGGACGAGCTAGAAGCATTGCTGATTGAATTCGGTATCCTGGAAGACGATTCCAAAGCTGCTGCTAAGGTGGCTGCCGAAGTATCAGCTGCTGCTAAGTAAGCAATGTGCTAGGGTGGGCAGCACTAAGCCCACCTTACCCCTAACTGTTGAAAGGATGTAGCCGCAACGAACACTTTGCTCTACGGAACGGCAGTCCATCGCCGCCCAACTGACTCCTCAAGTCGGAGAACCTCCCGACGCAAGTGTCCTCTGGGAGGGCGGCTTCTCCAAAGTTAGGACGAAAAATTCATTTCACACTTTACCGCTTCTTCCCTCCCTCCTACCAGGAATTCACCAGCGAGGAACACCATGACATTTATAGATGATAAAACAACGCCCGCAGAAAACAACAAAACAGTTGTAGAACAAAGAAAAGAACTTATTAAAGAAGTTCTAGAAGCTTACCCCGAAAAAGCGAAGAAAAAGCGGGAAAAGCACCTGAACGTATATGAAGAAGGTAAGTCTGACTGCGGCGTTAAGTCTAACGTCAAGTCACTTCCTGGAGTCATGACCGCTCGTGGTTGTGCCTACGCTGGTTCCAAAGGTGTGGTCTGGGGTCCAATCAAGGACATGGTTCACATCAGCCACGGACCTGTAGGTTGTGGTTACTGGTCTTGGTCTGGTCGTCGCAACTACTACATTGGCACCACAGGTGTTGATACCTTTGGCACCATGCATTTCACCTCCGACTTCCAAGAACGGGACATCGTTTTCGGTGGTGACAAAAAACTTGTCAAGTTGATCCAAGAAATCGAAGAACTCTTCCCCTTGAACCGGGGTGTGTCAATCCAATCTGAATGTCCAATCGGTCTCATTGGTGATGACATTGAAGCCGTTGCGAGAAAGACATCGAAAGAAATTGGTAAACCTGTTGTTCCTGTTCGTTGCGAAGGATTCCGGGGCGTTTCCCAGTCTCTCGGTCACCACATTGCTAACGACATGATCCGTGACTGGGTCTTCCCCAGATCAGATCAGGCTAAGAAAGATGGAACAATCGGCTATGAGCCAGGCCCTTACGATGTTGCAGTCATTGGTGACTACAACATTGGTGGTGATGCTTGGGCAAGCCGCATTTTGCTGGAAGAAATCGGCCTACGTGTTGTTGCCCAATGGTCAGGCGATGGCACTTTCAACGAGATGTTAGTGACACCGAACGTCAAGATGAACTTGATTCACTGCTACCGTTCGATGAACTACATCACTCGTCACATGGAAGAAACCTACGGTATTCCCTGGTTAGAATACAACTTCTTTGGTCCCACCAAGATTGCTGTATCTTTGCGGGAAATTGCTTCTAAATTTGACGAGAAGATCCAACAAAACGCTGAGAAGGTGATTGCTAAGTACCAGCCAACAATGGATGCAGTGCTGGCGAAATATCGCCCTCGTTTGGAAGGCAAGACCGTCGCCCTCATGGTCGGTGGTCTGCGTCCTCGCCACGTTGTTCCAGCGTTCCAGGATCTGGGGATGAAGATGGTGGGTACTGGCTATGAATTCGCGCACAACGACGACTACAAGCGTACCACCGACTACATTGAAAACGGCACCATCATCTACGACGACGTAACTGCCTTCGAGTTCGAGGAGTTGGTCAAAGCACTCAAACCCGACCTTGTTGCTTCCGGAATCAAAGAAAAGTACATCTTCCAAAAGATGGCTCTGCCTTTCCGTCAGATGCACTCTTGGGACTACTCTGGTCCATACCATGGCTATGATGGCTTCGCTATCTTCGCCCGCGATATGGACTTAGCACTCAACAACCCCACCTGGGGATTAGTTGGTACTCCCTGGAAGAAAAAAGCTGAAGTTGCAACACAAGCTAAAGTTACTACCGCCGCTTAGGGAAGAGAGATGGGGGAGTGTGGGGAGATGGGGGAGAAACACTCCACTCCCCACTCTCCACTCCCCACTCCCCACTCCTCACTTTTCACAATAACCAACCACGAGCAAGCTTAGAGATACGGACATGCCTCAGAATCCAGAAAAAATCCAAGACCACGTAGAATTATTCCATCAGCCAGAGTACCAGCAGCTGTTTGAGAACAAGAGAGAGTTTGAAAACGGACACGATCCCGAAGAAGTCAAACGGGTTGCAGAGTGGACGAAAGGCTGGGAGTACCGTGAAAAGAACTTCGCCCGTGAAGCATTAACTGTTAACCCTGCGAAAGGCTGTCAACCCCTAGGAGCAATCTACGCGGCTGTCGGCTTTGAAGGCACTCTACCTTTTGTCCAAGGTTCTCAAGGTTGCGTTGCCTACTTCCGTACTCACTTGACTCGTCACTTCAAAGAACCATTCTCTGCAGTATCTTCTTCAATGACTGAAGATGCAGCAGTGTTCGGTGGTCTAAATAACTTGATTGATGGTTTGGCAAATGCCTACCAACTCTACAAGCCGAAAATGATTGCCGTCAGCACCACCTGTATGGCAGAAGTTATTGGTGATGACTTGGGTGCTTTCATCGGCAACGCCAAGGGTGCCGGCTCAATTCCCCAAGATTTCCCTGTACCTTTTGCCCACACTCCCAGCTTTGTTGGCTCCCACATCACAGGTTATGACAACATGATGAAGGGGATTCTTTCTAACCTGACTGCAGGTCATAAGAAGGAAACCAGCAACGGCAAGATTAACTTTATCCCCGGTTTTGATACCTACATCGGTAACCTGCGGGAAATCAAGCGCATCGCTTCGGTGATGGGCATTGACTACACTCTATTGGCAGATAACTCTGATTACCTCGACTCACCTAACGATGGCGAGTTCCGGATGTACCACAAAGGTACGACTCTGGAAGATGCCGCAGATTCAATTAATGCCAAAGCCACAGTTGCTCTCCAAACCCACTCTACCCCCAAGACACGGGAGTACATCGAAAAAGAGTGGAAGCAAAAGACTGTAGTTTCCAGCCCCTGGGGTATTCGCGGTACTGATGAGTTCTTGATGACACTCAGTGAACTGACTGGTAAACCCATCCCAGAAGAACTGGAATTAGAACGGGGTCGGGCAGTAGATGCTATGACAGACTCCCACGCCTGGATTCACGGCAAGCGCTTTGCTATCTACGGCGATCCAGATCTTGTGTACGGCGTAGTCAGCTTCTTGTTGGAAATGGGTGCCGAACCTGTGCATATCCTCGTCCACAACACCAACGAAGTGTTTGAAAAACAGATGCAAGCACTGCTTGATTCTACCCCCAATGGAAAACAGGCAACGATTTGGGGTGGAAAAGACTTGTGGCATCTACGGAGTCTAATGCGCTCTTTATCAGGCTAATTTTATTGCTAAAAAACGTATTCGGACTAAAAAGTTTAAGTATAGTTACAGAATAACTGATTATAATTTGTAACGTATGTATTTATATATAAAGTAAACACCCATTTATTACATGAGAGACCATCCTCCATTTGATGTCTTTCTTGCTCACAACAGTTTTGATAAAGAGCAAGTAAGAGCGATCGCTCAAGAACTGCGACGGCGTAATCTCAAGCCGTGGTTAGATGAGGAGCAAATTCGCCCAGGAACTTCGTTTCAACAAGCAATTCAACAAGCAATTCCACTAGTGAAATCTGCTGCTATCTTTATTGGTATCAAAGGATTAGGACGTTGGCAAATTCTGGAATTAGAGTCACTGATACAAGAGTGTGTAGCCAATAATATATCTATAATTCCTGTTTTACTGCCAGGGGTTCAAGACATTCCCGTACATTTGCGATTTTTACGACTTCATAGACAGGTCAGTTTTTCTCAGCGAATTGATGATGTAGAGACTTTGAATTTGTTGGAGTGGGGGATTACTGGACAAACTCCACCTGGAAGTGAAAATATTAAACAAATCAGGTTTATTTCCGAACTGCAAACACGCTTGATACATGACAAAGGCGTTTATGACCTATCCCGAAACTTTTCAGACTTTGACTTTATAGGATTCAAACGAAATTCTCCAATAGTAGAGCTAGTAGCTTTTAAAAAGGCTGATGGATTGAACGAAAGACAGATTGTAGAGCTACGCGATCAGTTTTTTGAGATTACACAAACCTTACCTGATTATTTTAATTTAAAATCCGTCAACAAAATGCCCAATAGTCTTTTATGTTTCGTTTTTGAAGATGAATTTCCTAATTATTTAATAGACTTTATTAAAAGGCAGATAAAAATTTCCCACTGGGACAGAACTGCTGTCCTTGTTTCTTGGGTGATTCATATTAAGCATAAGCAAATCTACACTCATGATAATCCCGTTTCTTTTCTACCTCCTGTATTTATTTTGGAAAGCTCAGTATTCCCAGGTCTAGAATATTTAAAGTCTTTTTTATCTTCTTATGATTCCTAAATTTCATTATGTATGTAGTGAGTGTAATAATTACTAGTGCTAGTAGTTAAAATTTTCGTGACTAAGTCTTACCGTATATTTATTTAAAATATCAGTAGTAATAGTATGAGTCTAAAAGATAAAAGCAGTTCACAACAACAAAATAATGCAAAGGGAAATAGAATGAGTTTGAAAAGCCGGATTTACTTAACGGCAGTAATGATGATAGTTACTGCTATGGGTACAGTATTAGTCTTGCAACGATTGGGTTTAATTGTTGGTAAAGTTCCTAGTCCTTCACCTTCTCCAACCATAACTTCAATATCCCCGATTCCACCCACTCCACAATCCCCAACAATAACTTCAGAATCACCGACTCTACCCACTCCACAATCCCCGATTCCAAGCCCTCCTAGTAATACTAACAGTCCTGATTCAAGTGGTACATCATCTCCAGGTGTGCTTTATACTGCAACAAAATGTTTAAGTGATACTCCTGGAGTGAATATAGATCAAATGTTACATAGTCCCAACAATTCTCAAATTACTATAGGAAAAGAATTCGTATCTGAAATTGCAAATATATCAACTTATTACAACCAACTTACTCCTCAACCGTTTGAATTTGTCTGTAACTTGCATTCTAGTTATAAAGAACTAAGGCTAGTTTTTGGTGTGAATGATGCACATCCTTATGCACAGCCAAGCAATAAGATTGATTTGCAGGTACTTTTAGATAAAAAACCTGCTGAAACTAGACAAATTACAGTAGGTACAAAACAAACATTGGTTCTTAATTTACAAGATAAGAACACTGTAGCTCTTAGGGTTAGTTGTACTTCCACTTGTCCACCTTTAAGTTTCACAGAGATGGGGTTAAAATAGTTCCTGCAGTTGCGGAGTTCGTTTAGAGATCCACTCCAACAATCTCTGCCAAGGCGTTTGCGTATTGCTCCAAGTCTTTTCTTAGAGATTCTAGTTCAGACCGCAATTGTGATTCCTCAATCCAATTGCGCTCATGCTCTTTGGGACTTAAGTGAGGAGGACGTTGGGCTTCCCATGTTTGTAACAGTGGATGCCATTTAGCAAGAAAGGGGCGAAGACCATTATTCAGCACTGCTATAGCAATACCTCCTACTGAATCGCGGGATGCTCCCACATCTGGTCCTGCGTCTTTGAGAACTTGTCGTGTTACAGGAAACAAGTTGTACAGAGATGTTAAAGCCTCTCGTAGAAGTCCTTGGTCGGTTTCCAAAGGTTGGACAGCAATGCGTGTAACAAGTTCAACGTAAAGCGACCAAGCAGCCCTACGCTCTGTTGGGTCGGCTTCCCATTCAGCAGAACCAATGCCAAATGGAAGGCTAACAGATACTTTTTTTAATTTGGCAGGGTCAATTTTAGTCATAAATTTAGTAACAAGTACTATCGTCCAAGATTGTCTTTCCTAAATTTAGCTCATCAAATAGCGTAAGCGTCAGACCGCTTCGCTCAACGGGCCAAAATAAAAATTTCTTAGAATACGGTTTTGGTTTTGCTGTACCAAATACCTTCGACCCGATTAAGCTAGAAACGCATTCGCTCAAAATTTTGGTTGAAAAAGAATTATGGCAACAAAGAATAATAGTTCAAACGCTAGGGAAACTCCTGGCATAGAGGATAACGAAGAGAAATTTTTAAAAGATCCTCAGTGGGTAGAGAAGGCGCTGAAGAAAGCAACGGTTATTGAATTGAGTAAGTTTGCTCTAGCAGTTCCATGCGAAATTCAAACTGCCTTGAATGATGATGGTGAAGTCATTAATCTTTCGCACGGCCCTCTCGACAATTCATCATTAGAGAAATCTGAGTTTCACCTTCTACTGCCGCAATTAGAGGGAGAAAAATGGAGATCTGAGCTTGTATATTTAGGAGTAAGACCTAGCAAACAAATAGATTCATGGTCTTATTCTCAAATTCAGCGGGTATTTAGTCAAGATGAACAAATCTTCGGACGCTACTTCCAATTTTGGCAGAGAGCCTTCACTGCATACAGTAGAGGCGAATGGATTAGGGGGGCTGCCCCAGACCATGTTTATTGGTTAACTAATGCCTGTGGACAACCAGTTCCTAGACCAGTAAACTGGCCTACTAGAAATAGCGGTGAGGGATTTGAGTCAGTTTCCGATGGTAAATCCAGCATGGGAATGGATAGAACAGACGACATTAAAAAAGGTATATATCAAGTTTTAAAGCTTGGTGCGTCCGCGAAACCAAACAGTAAGGTTACGATAAAGACGGCACTGCTTTCTAATATCCACGCGGTTCGTCACTACGACGCCTACCTTAAAGATCTTCAAGATATTGTTTGGACGCAAACCAGCAACAAAGCAGTTACTAAAGTAGGTCAGTTGCATCCTGAGCAAGATTTGTATAATCTATTTGATGGGATCATTTCCTTTACAGAAATATATGCAAGAGACAATTGGATCGCTGAAAATTTTAGATTTTAAGCAAAGGGATAATTCCATAGCGAATCACATTGCTCGGCGCGTAGGAGCAGATGTACAGCGACGTATTAATGCCTTAAAAATCGGGCAAAAAATGCAAGATTTACCAGAAGAACTTTGGCATGAAAGTTTCCGCTACTACGTTAAGGAAGATCCAAATCGTCGAGGGGGACCAAATCTTAGAATTATCAGGCTCAATCCTGAACAACCATCGCTAACAGTAACTGGATATATTTTTAACAAGTTCGTTCACCCTTATGAGAACCGCTATATTTCCGTTCGAGAGGCTTCAAGGCTACAAGGTTTTCCTGATAGCTTAAAATTTGTTGGCACGCTTACAAGCACGCAGTTACAAGTTGGTAACGCTGTCCCTGTTCCATTAGCAAATGCAGTATTTCGCCAAGTTGCTCAACACGCAAAAATTATTGGGTTCAAGCCAAGCCAAAGTTTAACTGCGATGAGTCTTTTTAGTGGCGCTGGCGGTATGGATATAGGTGCTGATCAAACTGGTCTAATTAGGACGCGAATAGCTTTAGATTCTTGGGCAGATGCCTGTAACACTTTACATGGTTACTATAATGGGCACTGCCAAGTGATTCATCAAAATATTGTAGATATCATGAACCCTTTAGAGATTTGGCAAAAGGAAACCAACGATGACTCAAGACCAGATTTAGTTTTTGGAGGACCACCATGTCAGGCATTTAGTCAGGCGGGTAAGCAGAAAGGTATGAATGATGACCGAGGACAAATGATTTTCGAGTTTATTCGATTTGTGAATGACTTAAAGCCTGCTTTCTTTGTCATGGAGAATGTTGCAAATTTAAAAGGAGTTAGTGGGGGCAATCTGTTTAAAGAGATCATAAAACGTATGGAGTCACTTGACTATGAAGTCACTACAGGTGTGCTATTGGCAGCAAACTATGGAACACCACAGTTACGGCAACGCTTATTCTTCTTAGGAAGCAGACGAGGGCTGAGTAAGATTCAGCTACCAGACCCCACGCACAGCGCAATTCCAGGCATATTCACTCTTCCTTATATAACTGTTGGCGAGGCATTCGCAGGCCTTCCACCGCTGCCTGTAGAGTAGGAACGTCTAATGTCTGCGTTTAATAGAATTAATCTGTCGGTTGACAAATCAGCATATTAGATGGAAATCAAAGCCGATCGCCTGCCTTGCCTAAGGTTGTGGTGAAAGAGATTGCCCTTTTTTCGCTATTGTAGAAAAGTTGATTATTCTGGGAGCCAACGATGGTTGCTTTACCTGATCGCATTTTGATGAGTGTAGAAGAATATTTGATTTGGGAACCAGCCCAAGAGGAACGCTACGAGTATTGGGATGGCGAAGTTGTGGCAATGAGTGGCGGTACCCGTAACCACAATCGCGTTTGTGGAAATTTCTTCAGCCTGCTAGATGATGCTCTAGTTGATCGCGGCTGTGAAGTATACATTGTAGATGTGAAGGTGCAGATAGAATCGGGGAAAAAGTATTTTTATCCAGATGTGGTAGTGACTTGCGACGAGGGCGATCGTAATCCGCAACTCGTGCAATTTCCCTGCTTAATTATCGAAGTGCTATCACCTTCAACGGAAGCAGCTGATAGGGGGAAGAAGTTTGCCAAGTACCGCCAGTCTTCTACTCTACAAGAATATGTCTTAGTACAGGTAGCTCAACCGGGTGTGGAAGTTTTTCGGCGCGACCAACAGGGGAGATGGATACTGTCTGAGTATAATTTGGAAGAAATATTACCACTCGAATCAATAAATGTGGAAATAGCGATCGCCAATTTGTACCGACAAGTGCAGTTTGAAACCGAAGATTAAAGGGGAAAACCTTTGCTTAAGTCCTAGATTAATGAATTCTAAATGCTCTTACCGCTTGAGATCTAGACTCGATGATTGCACACTGCGCTAACTGCTTCGTGTCTAAGTTAGGGAGAAAATGGCTATGCTGAACCTCTTTGTATTCATCACCGTTTAAATAATGCATAGAAATCACGCCATCTTCCCAGAACCAAACCTCTTTCACCCCTAACGCACTGTATCGTTTGAGTTTATTCAGTCCACCGCTAGTAATGACTACCTCAATTGCTAAATCTGGAACAGGCTTTCTTTCTCCAAAACAGTAGGACTCATCAGATTGGACTGACGCTAGCCCTTCTTTTTCGTGAGAAAAAGACCCAGTTGCGACAAACTCAACCCCCAAGTTGAGCATGTAGTCTTCCACTAGGTATCCGATGTTGCCCTTCACAATCTCGTGCTCCGGTGAAGTAGACAAAATCTCTAGCTCTCCCTCAAAATAAAATACATGAACTCCTGGTAAATCAGCAAATCCTCTCTGAATTGCCTTAAAGTTCTCCCAACTCACTCCAGTTTGAATGAATCGCTGTTCGGCTGGTTTGTCTAGAAGCTGAGTCATGGCAACCATTTTTACCTTTATTCCCTCCTATTCTTACTATATATGCCACCTGCGACAAATTCTTCAAACGAACCCCCAAAGCTACAACGCAATACGCTGCAATTGCGCCATGCGGTCGTTATGGCAGTCGCTGCGATGTCTCCGGTCGGTTCTCTCTTTTTTAATACCATTCCCCAAGCGGGACTCGTCGGTGCAGCGATGCCGTTGTGCTACATCATTGGTTTTGGGGTAGCTCTGCTGGTTGCTGATCAAATCAGCATACTTGCAGCAGAGTTCCCCACGAGTGGCTCGTTGTATACCTTTGTGACGCAAGGATTAGGAGTGCGCTGGGGCTTTATCGCCGGCTGGTTGAGTTTAATTTCCTTTGGCGTCGTGGCTATTCCCGCCATCCTTGTAGTCATGAGTGCAAATTTTCAAGAGATGCTGCTGCACTGGTTTGGCGTACACCTAGACTGGACAGTATGGTATTGCTTGTTCACTTTGATCGTGGGGGCAGTGTGTTATCGTGGCATTCGCTTCTCACTGCAATTGGATTTGATGCTATTGATGTTTGAAGTCGGCGTTTGTCTGTTGCTCGCGCTCATCGTGTTGATTCAAGCTGGCAAAACCGGACAACTGACCCTCGTACCCTTCACGCTGAAGGGATTACCTCAGAATAGCAACCTGGTTGTTGGTGTCATTTTGTCCATCCTCAGTTTCGTCGGGTTTGAATCGGCAACCACCTTGGGTGAGGAAGTTCAAAAGCCCCGAAAGTCAATTCCTCTAGCGACGGTGATCACCCTAGTTTTAGTTGGCGTGTTCTATGTCCTGATGTCATATGTGGCAACCTTGGGATATGGCATCCATAACATGGCAGCCTTTGCCCAAGATGCTGCCCCCTTCGATACGATAGCGCGTCACGTTTGGGGCAATGGGTTCGCCTTATTGATTGATTTTGCCGGAATTATGGCAGGATATGCCTGTGCTGTTGCCTTTCTCAATGGTGCTGCTCGGATTGTCTATGCCATGAGTCGAGAAGAACTATTTCCCCGTCCCTTGGCTCACATTCATCCCACCTATCACACACCGACAAATGCCATTTTGGGATTGAGTGGCAGTTCCGCGTTTGTGGGGCTGGGGTTGGGAATGCTGTGGACACCGATTCAGGCCTATGCCTTTCTGGGAACAGTCTTAACACTGGCTGCCCTAGCGATCTATGGATTGACTAGTTTGGCGTGTTTTCGCTATTTCTCGACAAAACGCCACCCTCAGTTGGAGCAAAACTCTACCCTTCGCTTTGGTTGGTTGCGTTATGTTCTGCTACCTTGGCTCTCGATAATCGCGATTAGTGGTGTTCTAGTTGGCACCCTTTATCCCTCTCCGCCAGCACCGCTTCACTTAGCACCAGTTGTCGTCTTGATTTGGCTATTGCTGGGCATCGGAGTGTTAAGGTTCCTGCAAATTCACAAACCTGAAGTTATTCGTCAGGCAGGTCAACTATTTGTTGTTGATGAAACTGAAACCCTCAGTTAGAACAACTACAATCCACTAACAGCAGCATCAATGCAATGGGGTACTGATAAATTATCTGAACTCGTAATTAGTCTATTTCTCCGACATCCCGTAGCACTGCATCAATGAGGCTAGGTCGGATATAAATTCCATTGGTGCGTAACTGCTCAATGTATACTTTAATCTCAACAATCAAGCCTGCTTTTTTCGCCTTACGTAAAATGCCAAGAGTACCTATCCGGCGAATTCCTAAGCGTTCTGCAACCCGTCGCGCTTGAGCATCATCCAAAAGTACTGTACTATTTGGAGTGGACTGAGCCAAGGCAATAGCTTCAGCTTCTCCACGATCCACTAGAATTGATAATGGTTCTAATATCAGAGCTTCAGGGGTTTGAATTTCCAGCCAGGTTAATTGACTGACGGCTTTTGCGCCAGGTAAACCTACTCCTTTGACTGTTACTTCATCCCATACGGCTGGGGGAAGTAATATTCTGCTATAGAGTTGGGGTAAAAGTTCCAGTTGCGCAATAATTGACAAGGAGATGAGGGGGCTGCTATCGGCAACAATGACAGAGTTAATCATCGCGCAATTCGTCGGCAATTTGGTCATCATCTAGGTTAATAACCGGGATCTGCAAACGCCCTAGTTCGTACATGAACTGGGGTTTGTTCATACTGCAAAACGCGGCGGCTTTACCAAGCGATAGTCGGCGGAGCTCGAATAGTTTGACTGCAAGTAAAAATGTGAGTTCTGCTTCCAATGCTTGGGGTGATTTACCGGAGATAATGAGTAAGTCATCGGGATAATGAAGGGATAAAATGTGCATGGTTCGCCTCTGTGTTCCTGATTCCTAATTCTTTCTTGATTATCGCTTACACGAGTCCATTAGAGTTGAGAGTAGCTGATATTTGCATTATCCTCATACATACTTTCCCGACTTAGCGCATAATCCGAAAGGGGTAGTGCATCATGATGATGATTTGCTGCCCATTCACGGAAAGCTTTTACCCATTCGGAAGCAGTTGACTTAACCTTGCTGGATTTTTTTGATTAAAGCTACCAGTTCTTGATGTTCCGCAGTTTGGTTTTGATTAAAAAAGAGTCCAGCAGCTTTTTGCAAATCTTCTATAGCCGCTGAATAATCTCCCATTTCTATATGAGCGAGACCTCGAAACTTATAAGCTTTTGCATAGTCAGTTTTCAAACTAATTGCCTGATCGTAATTTTCAAGAGCTTCTTTATATTTATTTAATCCAGCATACGCAAGACCTCTAAAAGCGTATGCCGAAATATATTCTGAACGGAGTGCAATAGCACGATTTAAAACTCTAACTGCATAAACATAATTTTTCAACTTTACATAAGCAACTCCAAGTTGGAAATGTGCTTGAGGATCTGAATAATCGATATACAGCACCCGCTTGTAATCCTCAATAGCTCCTTTTACATCTCCAAGTGCCTCACGAGTGATACCTCTGTTGTTATAAACAGCAGCAGCAGATGGATCTAGACGAAGTGCTTGATTGTAATCCTCTATCGCTCTTTTGTGGTCTCCCAGCAAAGCAAATGCATAACCACGGTGTCCATAAGATATAGCATCATTTGGATCGCGAGACAACGCCTGACTGTATTCCTGAATTACCCCCTTATAGTCTCCTTGTTGTAGCTTGCGATCTGCTCGTTTAGCCAGAGAATTCGTGAGAAACAGATCAAATATTTCCCTCATAGATAGCTACTAAAATTTTTACTCTCGCTCAGTTTAACCTCTACTTTTAGATGCGTCCTCAGCAAATTTCCGGAGACTTTTTCACGGCATCCGCTGTAAATTTGATATGAAGGACTCCAGCCTCTGATGGAACATCGTATACATCCTGCCAGATGCGATGGTCGGCATAGCTTGTCATCGACTTGTAGAAACGTGACCTTTCCAATTCAACATTAGGTTAAAAATAATGAAGCTAATACTGAAAATAACTCATAAATTCATGAAAAGCTAGATAAATAGCACATACAAAAAGCTCGCCTCTAACAGAATATTTTTTATTTGCAGTTATGCTTAAAAAAGTGTTAGAAATCGACTATGAAATATGAAACTCTAGCAGAATTAGTTGCTCGAACTATAATAGAGTTTGAGCAACGTGAGGCACAGCTACAACAAGCCTCACAGATGCAGAAGCAAAAGGAGAGCAAACCCAATCGCCGCAAGTGTAACGCCGCTTAATGACTTTAATGCAAGTGTAGCAATTCGACCGCAGTGACTAGGTTGCCATCTACCATTATTTTCTTGACACAACCTTGAAGTAAAGCTTGCTTATCCTGCGGTTCCAGCCCTTGCCAATACCTCTGGTTTGAAAACGCAACCATAATCCGTTCTTTCGCAATGAGATAATGTTTTGATGTATTATTTGTGGTAGCGATCGCATCAGCAATCTGCATCAGAATATCTTGCTTAGCTCTCTCAATGGCAGGATTAGATGGCAGGGCTTCGAGGGTATTTAAAGATGCTCTAAGTGTTTTTAATTCTGGTGATTCTGCTTTTGTTTCAACCTCTTTTTCTACTAATTCAGCTAAGCGTTCAGCCTCACACACTAGATAATTAATGACTTGTGCTTCTAGTTCGTCAGAAGAAATCATTCTCCCATTACTACAAGCCCCAGTACGATAGAAACTACACTGGTAGTGGTGTCTCACAAAATTCTTTTTCTTAACTAATTTCTTACACTGGCGACTGTAAGCAGCACCGCAATGAACACACTTGACTAAGTTGGCAAATGGGTTAGTATACTTCTGTTCAGTTGCCCACCGATTTTTACGGTTGCTACGAATCATTGACTTAATGCGTTCGTGTTCTTCACGGGTAATAATCGCTTCATCTTCATGAGTACCCCAGGTCACTTCCCATTCATCAAATGGTTTCCTGTGTCCTCTGGAGTGAACTAGGGTGTTGTACAGTGTCCCCCCAGCATACACAGGATTTACAAGAATAGACCGCAAACCAGAAACTGACCACTTTAACCCAGTGTGAGGATAACGCAGACTTAATCCGCCGCCACGAGATTTGTTCAGATTCTCTAATAAAATTTCATCTTCTTTGAAAAGCAAGTTAACTTCATCGTTCTTGGGCTTTTGTACTGCGTTTGCTTGAATACCTAGAATACCGTGTAATTGTTTAGTCGTTTGTGAAACTGTACCTACTGCCAAGAAAGTGTCAAATACAAATCGCATTAATTGCGATCGCGTTAATTCCTTCTTCCCTTCAATCAAACAAACACAAGGTCGGTGATCGCGTTTGTACTTGTCACCGTCAACCACATATCCCAATGGTGCATTCCAATGGGGTTTCTTATTAGCTTTGCGCGTATCTCGCTCTTTCTTGACTCGCATAGCCAGCATTTTCACCTCATACTTACTTGCTGCCAATCGAACGTCAATTGTCAACTCACCGCCAATACTCGATAAATCAAATGGTTCATCTAACGCACATGGTTGTATGTTTTTCTTTTTCAACGCATTCATCAAAAGATAAAAAGTCATTGATGAAGATGTTAAACGGTCAATCCGAATGAAGAGCAGCTTCGACACTTTGCCTGGTGGGGATGCGTTAATATCCTCAATCAACTTCAGAAGCCCTTTGCGCTTATCACTAGTACGACTTTCCACATCGTAATATATTTGTGTTGCCCCAGCACTACGCAACCGACGCATTTGCTTGATCAAAGCACCTTCGTCTTCATTTTGCTCATCCGTTGAAACCCGTGCGTAAGCCCAAACGTCCATATAGCAACCGATAGAAGTCTTAGACCATTTTACCTGATAGAGAGCGCATTAGCAGTCTAATGTTCACTGAACCTGTAGACTTCTTCATCGGTAACTCCTACGGTAAGTACTTGTGGCGCGATACCAAAACACCCTTAATCAGAATTGGCTATCCGATCATGGATCGCCATCACCTGCACCGCTACTCTACTATTGGATATCAAGGTGCGATTAACATGCTCAACTGGGTTGTGAATGCCATTTTCGACGACATTGATCACAACACCAACATTCCATCTAAGACGGATATTTCCTTCGACTTAATTCGTTAGGAATTCCATCAACCTGCGACGTGTCAACCAAGTAAAAAGTTGAAATTCAGGAGTCAGGAGTCAGGAGTCAGAAGTCAGAAGTCAGGAGTCAGAAGTCAGGAGTCAGGAGTCAGAATCTATAAGGGTTTAGTATCTGTCTTCACGGCAACAAACGGCTCCTGTTATCTCTCCTTTCAGAAATAGAATTCAGAATTGAATGCGGTTTTGAATGCCCCACTCATTGATTCTGGCTCCTGAATTCTTCTTCATTTTAACTTTTTACTTTTTCTTAAGGAAAATAGTATGGAATCTGTTACTCACGATCATCATCATGATAATTATCATCCACCCAACCATCAAAAATCCCGTTTCTCATTTCTTCTAAATCCTTTACGTGCTTGGGTGGATAGAATTCAGGTTAAAAATTATCGCCTTGCACATCTAATTTGCCAAACGATTCCTTGCTGTTGCCCCTTTGAGCGAGATCTTAAATTATTTGGACGCAGCTTCCACGTCCCACCACTGTGCAAACTAAATCCATTATATGACAATCTGGTGGGCTTGCGTTTCCGTGCTTTATCTTACCTCTCGGATGAATGTGGAGAGGATGTGACGAAATATATTTGTTAGTGGTTAGTATTACTCTTCTACAACCAACAACTAACAATTAATAACCAACAACTAACAACCACAAACAGAGAGATGAAAATCACCCAAGGCAAAATCAACGAGCTACTCACTGAGCCTGGATGCGAACATAATCACCAAAAGCATGGGGAGAAGAAAAACAAGTCTTGTGCGCAACAACCGAAGCCCGGAGCTGCTCAAGGGGGTTGTGCCTTTGACGGTGCGATGATTGCTCTAGTGCCAATTACTGATGCTGCTCATTTAGTCCACGGACCGATCGCCTGCTCTGGTACTTGGGGAAGTCGCGGTAGTCTCTCCTCTGGGCCAATGTTGTACAAGACGGGCTTTACCACTGACATGGATGAGAATGATGTCATCTTTGGTGGTGAAAAAAAGCTGTATAAAGCCATTCTGGAAATCAAAGATCGCTACAAACCCACTGCGGTGTTTGTTTACTCCACCTGCGTCACCGCCCTGATTGGTGACGATCTAGAAGCAGTTTGCAAAGCTGCTGCTAAGAAAACAGGCATCCCTATCATCCCCGTAAATACCCCAGGATTTGTTGGGAGCAAAAACCTTGGTAACCGCCTTGGTGGGGAAGCTTTACTAGAGTATGTTGTCGGTACTGCTGAACCAGAACACTCAGAAACATACCTTTTATGATATGATTTTGGGACTGATTTGAACAGATTCCCATGAGAGTTTACGGTTACGCCCGCGTTAGTACACAAGAACAGGCTGAGGAATTTGACGCACTAAACCAGCAGATAGCGAGATTAAAAGCAGCGGGTGCAACGGAAGTATTGATAGATATTGAGTCTGGACGTAGTGATTCTAGAAAGCAATTTAACGAGTTGCTGAAGCTGGCGCAACAAAATCAAGTTGACGAAATTATCATAACTCGCATTGATCGCCTGGGTAGGAGTGTTATTACTATTCATAAGGCGATAGACATTTTCGTGAGGTGTAATGTTAACCTCCGAGTATTGGACGCACCAGTCGATCCGAATAGTCCTTTTGGTTGGTTCAGTATTAACCAAATGTCGGGGCTGGCCGAGTTTGAATCCAGGCTTTTATCTCAACGGATAAAACAGGGAACCGAATATTTTCGACAGCAACTAAAGTTTTGCATTCCTCCATTTGGATATGCCAAAGACGACAAGCATCGTTTGATTCCTAATAACAATATTCATGAAAAGTCTGGTAAAACTTACTTCGAGTTAGCAAAGATTATTATTGATTTAACACTGGAGATGCGATCGCTTAAGGATGTCTGCAATCACATTTATACAGAGTATGAAGTCGTTTTTACTGTTGCAGGCTTGCGAGATTGGGTCAAAAACCTAGCATTGCAAGGGCATACAGCTTATTTCATTAAAAAGAAAAAAGGGATTAATCGGGAACCAATAATAAATTTTAACACCCACGAAGCTTTAATAACCTCAGCAACAGTAGATGCAATCCAAAATAAGTTGTCAGCGAATAGGAAATATCGCAGTTCTGCAAAATCAACCCGTGGCGATTACCCGTTGGCGGGCTTAATTAGATGTACACATTGTGGGGGAGGGATGTATCGTAACTTTTCACGACACAAAACAAGAACAGAGTATATGCGATGCGTGAATTACAATAAACCTGGTAAGTACCATTGCAAAAATTCCAAATGTACTAGACTGCGAGAAATAATAGCGAAAACGATTACGGCTTTGTGTGATAATGCACCGGAATTAATCGAGCATTTAGAAAGTCAGTCAGCAACGACACAAGTTGTGAACACTGAGAAAATCGAAGCCTTAACCAATGAATTGACGGTTTTACGGGGGCTTCGGAGTTCCAATCCTGATATTATTCAAGCGATCGCCAAAATAGAGGTAACGATTAACACCCTATCAACCCCTGTGAGAATTGTTGATAGGTATGTTTTTGAGAATGCGAAGAGAAAAATAGCGATCGCCTCTCAGGCTACATTCTGGGAGTCATTGGATGATTCAGAACTCCGGTTAACGTTGGCTGAGTTCGTAGAGAAGATTGAAGTGGATTCTTCAGGGGCTATAACTCCTACTTTTAAATTGCCATTAGCCCTGTCCTCAATGCGTCCGTAGGTTTTGATGAATTCTTCGGGAGACATATCCCCAATCTTCAAGTCCCCGTAGTATCTTTCATAAGCTTCGAGTAACTTGTCGTTAAGCATTTTTAGCACTTTTTGACAATGTGTTGAAGTCATAAACCTTTTTCTAGACCTATTTTTAGGTTAGTTGTTAGCTGAAATTTTTCTGTTAGCAGCGAACGACTAAAAAAGTCTAAGATTGATGAAGTGACATGCTGGAAGCTAAATTTTCGGTATTAAGAGGTAGTTTGGAAAATGTTGGTTCAGTCAAATTACAGTATCAAAGTAGAAAGCCTACGAGGCTGAGAGTGGCGATCGCTCTTAACCGAATGCTATTTGCCTCCTTCCACGCCTGTTCGCGCAGGGTCTCCCATGGGGAGAAGGACGACTGAACCTTGTCCCCGCCCAACACGAGTGCCTCGTGGGCTTTCTGCTTTGATCGTGTAAAGTGGTGAGATCAATGCTTGAACCAACATCGAAACAAAAAGACGAATTATTTAGGTTGTGTTATCTGTTAACAAGCATGTACACCCCGATTAACCTTGTACGTGTGGATGAGAGGACAGGGAGGTTAATAATTTTGGCAGGAGAGCAAGACGAATTTGAGATCATAGTAACTAAGCAAGGAAGAGTGGTATATGACGAAGCCGAACTTCAAAGTAATGAGTAAAGCCAAATTAAAACAATATGTGCTCGAACACCGAGATGATGACGAAGCTTTTTATGAATTATCAGATCGGATAGCAGCGAACGCTAAACCTCTAGAATCAGACGAGCAACTGATCGAAATTATCCGGCGTCGCCAGAATCAACAATAGTAAACCCGGATGTCTCACAAGCCTAGGCGAACCGTCGCCTTCAGGCGGCGCTATCTCCGCTATCAACCTAGTAATGTTCCTCAAAGCTAACTAGACTATAGTTCCTCGCCCCTACCCCAATAGGGGCTTTCCTTGAACATACTTTGATTGTATCCCATGAATGGCACTATTATTTACCCAAGCCACTTTCGTATATTTGAATGCAGGGCTGGACGTTGGTTTATCAAAAATCTTGATGTTTTCACTACCACTACCAAAATAAACCATGACCGTTTTTGAATTTTGACTTTCGAGAAGCGACTTGACGACATTAATACTGAGTTTCCATCGCCTCATCAAGTGGTCGAGGAACCGAAAAATAGGGTTTGAGACGCGCTTACCCTAGATTTCGATCAATCTCATCAAAATAGGAAAGTTGTCCTGAAAGTGCCGATTACGACATCAGGATTATTGCTTTCCTGATTAGGAGATGTTAGCCAAATTGCCCCAGCGGTAAGGGAAATATTATCTGTTAACTGATGCTTATAAAAGCCTTCAATATGGAATGGGATAGAACGAGGGAAAGGAATATTAGCACCATTGATAGAAAAGCCTGTGAGGTAAGGTTCAATCCCAATCAGTAAACCACCAAGATTGCCTTTTTTCCCTAAATCTGGAAATGCTAAACCTAGCGCATAAGACCATGTGTAGTAGTAGTCAGAAGATCCTCTAGGAATGCTAAAATCTCGACCATTAGTAGTTGTCACCCAAGTATTAATGGTTAAGCCAGGGTTAACACGATAGGACGCGGCTAATCCGAAAGAATTATTGTAGGTATCTTCTGGGAGAAAAGTATTAGCCGTAGCAATTTTTGTACCAGTCACTCCACCAAAATTAGTATTAATATATTGGGTCAAGTAGGTGTAGTTATAAGTTAACCCCAAAGACAAGCGATCGCTAGGAGTCATTGTTAATTGACCTAGTGTAGAGAAGCTACCATTAAATAGCCCTGCATGATCAAGGGGAGAATTACCTGTACCATTCGCCAAATATCCTAGCGACACAGAAAAAACTCGATTTAATTTCATAGTTAAACCAACTCCTGAACCAAACTCACTACCCATGCGATAAATTGGACTGCGTTGAGCAAAGGTAGACAAAGCACCACTACCACCGTCAAAGTCTTCAAAGTAAGGATTTAACGTAGGAGTATAATCTGCATATTCTCCAGCATTAGCTGCAACTACAACTTTAGTGCTTTTCCCAATGGGAAAGCTATACAAAAGGGAGTCTAGAGTTACAGAATTATTCTGGGTAGCACTAAAGGTAGGATTAGGCGTAACACAACAAGCGCTATTATTGGGAATATGATTAATCACATTAAAAGTTTGGATACCTTCAAGGGTTTGAAAAACGCCATCAGAAGCAATAGCAAAGCCAGGAAGATTAAAGTCACCGGCTTGTATCCGCAGTTTGAGTGAATCCTTGCCAGTAAAGCTAGTGTCCAAGTTTAAACGCACCCGATTCGCAAAAACAGCATTTTGCCGAGGAGTCGTATCCCTCGTCGCTGAATTTACACGGGTAACACCATCATCCCCTACTAAAACATCCGTCAACGCAAAGATGACTTCACCTGTCAACTTAGTCGTAGTAGAAAATTGCTCCGTTTCTAGTTTAGCTGTACGGGATTCCAAATTATTGATCTTGCCCCGCTCCTGAGTTAGTTCAGTAGCAAATTCTGTTTGCAGTCGCTTCAAAACTTCTAAGTCTTTAATTCTTGCAAAGTCACTGGTAGTAGTTGCGACTAGTTTTTGAATTTTGTCTAAACAGGTATTGAGTACCGCTGCAAATTCGTAGCGAGTCAGGGAGCGATCGCCGAAGTAGGTCTGCTTAGGGTAGCCAGCAATGCACCCATATCGCTCAACCAAAGATTGCAGTGCTTGAAACGCCCAATCTCCCGGTGTGACATCTGAAAGCTGCGAAACTGATGTCACTTGATCTAATGGCAAAGAATTAGCATCTTCACTCAATATCTCTTCAATAGCTGCCTCACGAGGCAATGCCTCTACAATATTGTTTGGATAAGCGCTTGAGACTGTTGAGGCTGGGGGGCAAAGAAACCTACTGTTCAATGACTCTTGTCTCCCCCTGCTACAAGAACTCGCCTCCACAGATAAATTTCTTAACCGAACCGGATTGAACGCCTGCACAGGAGCAGACATTCCCATCACTATACTTAACGCCGCTGAACTGATTAAAAATAACTTTAAAGCCACGAGATTCCCATCAAATATTCTTTCTTCAGATATATTTTATACTTAAAATATTTTGGCGTCAGTACTTGTCAATAAGCAATAATGCTCAAAATATAGCCAAAATCGGGGCGGGAAAGACAATTTTACTGGATGCCAGAAGTAGGATTAGGAATGGGACGAAATAAAGGTGTGATCGGTGGAATTCAACAAGAATTTTTATCTTGGTATGACGAACACGGCGATCGCTATTTAATGGCAGAAGAAATTGCACAACAACAAAGCCGCATAGCGCAGGCTGAACAACACCGGGCTGAACACTTAGCACAATATTTGCGTTCTCTCGGTATCGACCCTGATAATTTACTGCTGTTGGCTGGATATCATGCGGTTGGTTGCCGATAAACCAAATGGGATATTGACACTTGAAATGGTATGACTCCCAGAATAAGTTAGTATTACAGGATACAGAGGCTTGTTAAATCTAACGTAATTACTTTAATGCCGCAGACAAATTACTTAGGAAAATCAACGATAAATGTAGAAAATTGGCTGAGTTCCCCAACATGGGACGCAAGCGGGATGAACTTTATCCCTAATATTAAGCAATTTGGACGCCCATTGTAAGTGAATAGCGTTGACTTTCAACAAAAACGAGTGGTGTTAGTAGTGTAACCCGTTCGCCATAATTGAAGGTAAAAGCGACGATTAACACCCTATCAACCCCTGTGAGAACTGTTGATAGGTATGCTTTTGAGAATGCGAAGAGGAAAATAAAGAAATGAAACAAGTTCTTCTGGGCGTGTTCTCGACCCAAATCCTGTTTTGGGGAATCTTCTGAGAATCTTTACCTGGATGATGAGTAATTGGAATTTAATTTATAGTAAGAATATAACATGGCTGAAGTTAAGTTGTATAAGTAATTTATGGTAGAACCTGTATCGCTTACTGCTGCTGCAATTGCTACCCTTGCTTTTACCAAATTTCTAGAATCTGGTAGTGGGGAACTGGGGAAGAAATTCACTGAGACTGCGATCGCCAAGATTGAACATCTGCGTCAGAAGATTTGGGAGAAGCTACGAGGAAAGCCTAAAGCAGAGAGTGCACTAGTAGCAGTAGAGAAACAAGGTTCTCAAGCTGAGCTTGGGCGAGTGGCAGTATAATATATTGATACTCGTGTACGGGCGGCAGAGAGCTTAGGGAAAATTGATCCAGGCAACCAAATAGCGATAGAAAGCTTGATTGCAGCTCTCTGTGGCAAATACGTAGACAGTTATGATATGCGTACGCGGGTGGCAGAAAGCTTAAGGAATATAGTGATAGAGAAGCATATGGTGTATGTTGTTAGTGTTTTGAAGAATTGTTTATCATATAAGACTTACAAAAATGACTTTGACCTATTCAATACGTGCTATGCAATCATTTGGAATTATGCACAAAAAATGACTTATCCTAAGTTCTATAAGGCTTGGTTTAAGTCCAATACCCGTGAATGAATTTCATTTCTATCTATCAAACACTCTCGGTGATTTGATTTTGGGTATTTTTCCCAGTACATTCCTCAATAATCAACGAAACAACAAAAATGGTAGGGAAAGAGCAATGAACGTATCGCTAGCTCCAGATCTGGAATAATTCATTCACAACCAAGTAGAAAGCGGTAAATATACCTCAGCATCGGAAGTGATTCAAGCAGCACTACGAATGTTTGTACAGCAGCAAGACATTTATCAAGGACGGTTTGAGGAATTACAAAAGGAAATCATGATTGGTATAGAAGCATCAAGACGGGGCGAGGTAGTAGATGCTGATACTGTCTTTAACCAACTGCAAGCCAAATTAAACCTAGCCAGGGAACAAGCAGGTAAATGACGAACGTTTGTAGATTTGCCATTCCTGCCAGTCGAGATCTTGAAAGTATTATCGACTACGTTGCGTCTCATAAAATCAATGAGTGTAGGTTAAATTATCAGATGATGCCGTTCTTCTAACAGCTATAGTGGCATCCAGCACGTGAACTATACTTGTATACACTGTATTAATATTTATCAAGATAATTCTGGGTTTCATCGTAGGATTTATGACTAGTAAGGAAGTAATTAGAAGTGTGGCGGCAGAAATTCAATTGTTCAATGATATTGAGCAGAAAGAAACTTTTCTGTTTGTCCTAGGGGCATTATTTTCTCGAGTGATTAGCTTAAAAAAAGCAGCAGAAATTATGGAAATAGAACCTAATATGTTTCTAGAGCTATTGGACATCATGGGTCTAGAGTTTTCTTATCTAACACCACAAGATGTTGCACAGGAATTGGATTGGTAAGGATTATGAAGATAGTCTTTAACTCCTCTCCATTAATTTTTCTAGTGCGGCTAGGATTTTTAAATACTTTTGTTGAATCTGCCAATGAATTCTATCTACCAGAGTTTGTGGCAAAAGAAATCTCTGCTAAATCCGACAAAGCTAGTCAATCTGTGCAAGGGTTGATTGATTCGAGGAAGATAACCGCTCGTGAAATTAAGTTGACTTTTTTAGCCAATAGTCTCAATGCACGACTAGGTTTAGGAGAGTCGGAAGCCATTGCTTTAGGCATCGAACTGCCATGTGATTACATTATTTTAGATGATAATGCGGCTCGAAAGGAAGCACTTCGATTGGGACTTCAGGTGAAGGGCACTCTCGCAGTCATTAAGAAACTTCAGGCAGATGGTAAAATTACCATTGATAGCTTAGAGCAACTTTATCAACAGCTAGTGGCGATATTCTTCTGTTGATCAAGCCCATCGATGGGTGAGAGGGTGCTACGAAATTATGCTGACACTGGAAAAATTCCCGTTTTTATGTCAATTTCCCAAGGTTAAAACACCTGATGGCATATCAACGACCAACTTACGATTAGTCAGCCATTGACGACCAAGTAAAACTTCTGGCACTCCACCACCAGCATAAACAGGAATATCAAAAATCTCTCCATCAATTCTGACTTTTCCTGCATAAATATCAAAGTTAGATACACCCCTTGCCATCAGCATCGAACGTTCGCCTAAATATTCCCAATCAAACCCCTCCAAATCCTGCCTTTCAATGGTTAACCAATCAGAAAATCCTGTATCTAAAATCACATCAATTGGTAATTTAAATCCATCCCCTGCAATCAATTCGATTTCAAAAATCAACTCCTCCCCATCACCAAACCTTCCTGATATCATATTGTCCCAGCAACTCCAGTCTCATTAATTTTAAAGACAAAAACGGGACATTTTGGGTGTTTTTGACGTGACATCTTAATAGCACTCATCTCATCTTTATCAACAAAATATTCGCGGCTTTCTGGTTCGACTGCCATGTACCAGTTGTAGTGAGTTTTAATTAGTTCGGGTTGGAGTCTATCAAAAATGGGCTTGCAGCGTTGGTAAAATTCTTCTTGAGAAGTTTTCCAGGATTGCTTCTTCTCTTCCGTCCACTGGATTTCCGGAAAAATTCTTCCCCTGCGGGCAACATGGGTGGGTTTGGTTTCGGTCATAGTTGACTCTCATAAATGGGCAATATCTCTAATATTATAGAGGTTGTCGAGTAATGACAGTAAACGAAGCAGTACATTCCTCAATAATCAACGAAACCACAAAAATGGTAGGTAAAGAGCAATGAACCTATCGCTAGCTCCAGATCTGGAACAATTCATTCACAACCAAGTAGAAAGCGGTAAATATACCTCAGCATCGGAAGTGATTCAAGCAGCACTACGAATGTTTGTACAGCAGCAAGACATTTATCAAGGACGGTTTGAGGAATTACAAAACGAGCCATGCTGACCCCATTGCGGTTTCAGGGACATTGCGCCCGACATGGACAGGGATAATCACTTCAACACCCTCAATAATAACCTTGCCTTTGTGGATATAGAAAGCCCCTTCCCCGCGTGCTGTCCGCATATTGACCTGCCCTAGAACCTCCGACCATTCCAGTGCTTGCAAGTCTTGGGTATTCAGGACGAGCCACCCATCTGTGAACCCAGTATCGAAAAGGGCGGTTATGGAAAACGGCGCACCCTTTGCAGGGACAAGATGAAGCTCAAAGAACAGTTCGCCGTCCGCGCCAAATGTCCCTACACCCATAATCTGCCACAGGTTCCCGTATCGTTCAGCCGGAAGATCATCCTAATCTTGTTTGCACTATTTGCTTCGCTGATTTTCTGGGTAATGCCTCGAAGGCTTCGGTCGAGCAAATAGTCCTCACTGTCAGGGTCAATGGCGATAAACCAGTTCGGATAGGTTTCGATCAGCGTGGGGCGAAGACGCTCAAATATCGGACGGCATCGCTCTTGCAAAGTATGTTGTGTCTCTTGTTCCCGCTGAACTACCTCCGGATCGACTGGGGAGGGTGGCACAATGCGTGTGCGGTGTGGTTCAGATAACTGGGTCATGGCATTACCACTAATCAGGGTAATTTTATTATGCCGCGTACAAGACGACGATGATTGTAAAGAAATAAGGTTGTGTTTTCACGATACGCGTTTAGGGGTCTGCCCAAAAAGATGTTGCACTAAGCGTTTCTGTGAACCAGAATTTACAACACCGTATGACATCAACCTGATCGGCGAGTACAATATCGCAGGCGAAATGTGGAATGTTCTCCCACTGCTGGAGAAATTAGGTATCCGAGTTTTGGCAAAAATTACGGGTGATGCTCGCTACAACGAAATCTGCTACGCCCATCGTGCCAAACTCAACGTGATGATTTGCTCAAAAGCGCTGCTGAATATGGCAAGAAAGATGGAGGAGCGCTACAGTATCCCTTACATTGAAGAATCTTTGTACGGTATTGAGGACATAAACCGCTGTCTGCGAAACATTGCTGCCAAATTAGGCGATCCTGATTTGCTCCATCGTACAGAAAAGCTAATTGCCGAAGAAAACGCTGCTCTGGATATAGCGTTAGCTCCTTACCGCGCTCGACTCAAAGGTAAGCGCGTTGTCCTTTATACCGGAGGCGTCAAGAGTTGGTCAATTATCTCTGCCGCTAAGGACTTGGGAATAGAAGTCGTTGCTACCAGTGCCAGAAAAAGTACTGAAGAAGATAAAGCCCGCATTAAGAGACTACTGGGTAAAGACGGCATTGTTCTGGAACAGGAAAGTCCTAAAGAAATCCTACGGATAGTGAAGGAAATGCAAGCCGACATGTTGATTGCTGGTGGTCGCAATCAATACACAGCCCTCAAAGCCCGGATTCCTTTCCTAGACATCAACCAAGAACGCCATCATCCCTATGCAGGCTACGCAGGTATGGTAGAGATGGCACGAGAACTGTATGAAGCCCTCTACAGCCCTGTGTGGGAACAAGTACGTAAACCCGCCCCATGGGAAGTCGCAATAGATGAGGATTCTCCCTCCCCCCTCTCCCCACCCTCCCCACACACCCCCATCTCTCCTCTCCCCCAGGAGGTCAGATAATGGCGATCGTCACGACTCCCCAAAAATCAGTTGTCGTTAATCCCCTGAAACAAAGCCCACCTTTAGGTGCAGCCTTAGCGTTCTTGGGATTGAAGGGGATGATACCTCTGATGCATGGTTCTCAAGGCTGTACCGCCTTTGCCAAAGTGGTTTTAGTGCGGCATTTCCGGGAAGCGATTCCCCTTTCCACCACAGCAATGACGGAAGTTTCAACTATCTTGGGTGGTGAAGAGAATGTAGAACAGGCAATTCTCACCCTGGTGCAGAAGTCAAAGCCAGAAATTATTGGTTTATGTACCACTGGACTGACTGAAACTAGAGGGGATGACATGGAGGGTTTTCTCAAGGAGATCCGCCAACGTCATCCAGAACTGGATGAACTGCCGATAGTGTTAGTCTCCTCGCCTGATTTTAAGGGTTCATTGCAGGATGGCTTTGCAGCTGCTGTTGAGAGCATAGTCAGGGAACTTCCTCAAAAGAGTGACAGACGAGACCCCTGTCCTACACAAATCACGATTTTGGCTGGTTCTGCTTTTACACCAGGGGATGTGCAGGAAATTAAAGAGATTGTCACTGCTTTTGGATTGAAACCCATTGTTGTTCCTGACCTTTCCGCCTCATTAGATGGTCATTTAGAAGATTCCTACAGTGCAATCACAGCCAGAGGTACGACGCTGACACAACTGCGGCAAATTGGTAGTTCATTATTCACCTTGGCACTAGGCGAGAGTATGCGCGGTGCAGCACAAATCTTGGAAAAGCAGTTTGGCATACCTTATGAAGTGTTTGGTGAACTGACGGGATTAGAGGCGGTAGACAAATTTCTGCAAGCATTGGTAGACATTAGCGGTACCAGCGTCCCGGAAAAATACCGCTACCAACGCCGCCAATTGCAAGATGCTATGCTGGACACTCACTTTTACTTTGGTTGCAAACGAGTCTCCTTAGCGCTGGAACCAGACTTGCTGTGGTCAACAGTTTCTTTCCTGCTATCGATGGGATCTCAGATTCATGCAGCAGTGACGACCACACGTTCTCCTCTACTGGAACAACTTCCTGTTAAAAGCGTTACTATCGGTGACTTGGAAGACTTCGAGCAACTCGCAGTAGAGTCTGACCTACTTATTGGTAATTCCCATACAGCAGCGATCGCCAAACGGCTAAAAATCCCTCTCTATCGCCAAGGCATTCCGATTTTTGATCGCGTCGGCAATGGTCAGTTTAACAAAGTTGGCTACAGAGGTACTATGCAGCTTTTGTTTGACATTGGTAATCTGTTTTTAGAGCAGGAAGAATCAGTCGCTTCACTTCAATTCAAAATTCAAAATTCAGAATTCAAAAGTATTAAATAATTCAAAATATTTGACTTTTGAATTCCTCCTTTGCGTAGCGTCTCCCCTTGGAAGAATCGGCGGTTATTAGTCATTAGAGATGCTTCGGAATCGTAAATAATCATGGACAAACTATAAAGGTTGAATGACTATGAAAATTGCCTTTACAACAAGTGACCGAGTTCATATTAATGCTCATTTTGGAGGTTCCAAAGAAATTGATGTTTATGAAATATCTGACGAAGGATATGAGTTTTTAGAAACTCTCTCCTTTGATGGTGACCTCCAACAAGATGGAAATGAGAGTAAATTGGCACCAAAAATTGAGGCACTAGCTGACTGTACAATAGTTTATGTTGTAGCAATCGGAGGTAGTGCGGCTGCTCGGTTAATCAAAAAAGGCGTAACACCAATAAAGGCACGATCTGAAGAAGAAGAGATTGCTGATATTCTACATAAATTAGTACAAACCCTCAAAGGAAATCCCCCACCCTGGTTGCGGAAAGCCTTACAACAAAAAACTCGAACCTTTGAAGAGGAACTGGAAGAGGAAGCAACCGTATGACCATAAATAATAGTGTTGACGGAATAGATACAACTGAAGTCTTAAGCTCACCCTTTATCAAGACTTTAGTTCAACAAATACGGGGTTTAGACACTTATCGAGTTTATCGGAATTGGACAGATGAGTTGATTCTCAAACCCTTTATTATCAGCAAACAAAAGAAACGCGAAATTTCTGTTGAGGGTGAGGTTGATCCGGTAACTCAAGCACGGATCATGGCATTTTTTCGTGCTGTAGCAGCCCGTACGGAAGAAGAAACAGGTCTACTATCTCAAGTTGTCATTGACTTGAACCACGAAGGATTTGGCTGGGTACTAGTTTTTTCTGGGCGTCTTTTGCTAGTCGTTAAAACCCTACGAGATGCTCACCGCTTTGGCTTTGACTCTCTGGAAAAACTAGCAGATGAGGGAGAAAAGCTAGTACAAAAAGGAATTGATTTAGCTAAACGCTTTCCTGAAGTTGGAAAACTTTAATCAGGAGTCAGGAGTCAGGAGTCAGGAGTCAGGAGTCAGGAGTCAGGAGTAAAAATTAAAGGATATGTCTATGGTGCAGACTGGAGAAGCAAGTATTAACGAGCTAACAGTTCAGATTAAACGCCTTAATAGTAAGGCAGGTCAAATGAAAATGGATCTGCACGATTTGGCAGAAGGGTTACCAACAAATTATCAAGACTTGATGGAGGTTGCTGCTAAAACTTATGAGATTTATCGTCATTTAGACGAACTTAAGCAACAGCTAAAACAACTGGAGCAAGCCAAATGAGTGGTGATATAGATAAATTCAATCAAATCGTAGATGCAGAGGATTACTTTGATTTTTTTCAACTTCCCTACGACCAAAAGGTTGTCAATGTAAACCGTTTGCATATTTTGAAAAAGTTTTCCCAATTCATCAAAGAAATTGATGAAAATTATACTGATATCAGTAGCTCAGATAGGTTAAATAAATATTGTGAGGCTCTGGAAAAAGCCTATCAGGTATTTCTCGAATCAACACCTCAAGAACAAAAATTGTTCAAAGTGTTTAATGAGAAGCCTAAAAATGTAGTCACGCTGACAGAAATCACTTCTGATTAGGAGGTAAAAATTGGTAAACCTGACGCCTACCGAATTAGAACGTTACCGTCGCCAAATGATGCTCCCTAATTTTGGCGATTTAGCACAGCAACGCCTTAAATCAGCAACAGTTCTGGTGACAGGTGTGGGAGGATTAGGCGGTACGGCAGCGCTTTACCTTGCGGTAGCAGGCGTTGGGCGGCTGATCCTAGTCCGAGGTGGTGACCTGCGGCTTGATGATATGAATCGTCAAATTCTGATGACAGACGATTGGGTAGGCAAGCCAAGGGTGTTCAAGGCAAAAGAAACGATCAGCGCCATTAATCCTGATGTTGAGATAGAAGCAGTTCATGATTACATCACTCCTGAGAATGTGGACTCCTTGGTACAATCGGCTGATATGGCTCTTGACTGCGCCCACAACTTTACCGAACGCGATGTGTTAAATGCCGCTTGCGTACGCTGGCGTAAACCGATGGTAGAAGCTGCGATGGACGGGATGGAGGCTTACCTGACTACGATTATTCCTGGTGTGACTCCCTGTTTATCTTGCCTATTTCCTGAGAAGCCTGATTGGGATCGACGCGGCTTTTCCGTTTTAGGCGCTGTTTCCGGTACATTAGCTTGTCTGACGGCACTTGAGGCTATCAAGTTGATCACTGGGTTTAGTCAGCCTCTATTGTCGCAACTGCTGACAATGGACTTGACCCGACTGGAGTTTGCCAAGCGCCGTTCTCACCGCGATCGCTCTTGTCCAGTATGTGGTAACACTGCACCTTGGAGATACTTGCAATCGACATCTCTAGAAACCACTGGTAATTGCAAACAATAATTGTGATGTTTGTGTTCTCAACTATCAACTCAAGGAGATTGGATGACTGTTACTTTGACAGAAAAAGCAGAATTTCGCTTACGAACATTTATACATGGTTCTGCTCCTGAAGCCAACGCACCAACTAAAGGTATCCGCATCTCTGTCAAAGATGGTGGTTGCAGTGGCTATGAATATGCAATGGATGTCACCAGTTCGCCACAACCGGATGATTTAGTCATCCAGCAAGGCAGGGTACTGGTTTACGTCGATGCCAAAAGCGCACCATTATTGGAGGGAATCGTCGTCGATTTCGTCGAAGGTGTGATGGAAAGCGGGTTTAAGTTTACCAACCCCAATGCAACTGATAATTGCAGTTGTGGTAAGTCGTTTAAAGCAGGTGATTGTACCCCTACAGGTATACCTTGCAGCTAATATCATTTTGCCATTAACAGGAGACTGTTGAGCAGGTCACACGCTCCAACGAAGTGCTGAGCAATCAAACCTAATTGTAACCGTCTGAGGAGAATCGGAAAATGACTACATACCAAGTTAGATTAATCAGCAAGAAGGAGAATCTCGATAGCACGATAGAAGTTGACGAAGAAACTACCATTCTGGATGCGGCTGAAGAAAACGGGATTGAGTTACCCTTCTCTTGTCACTCGGGTGCTTGTTCTAGTTGTGTTGGTAAGGTTGTTGAAGGTGAAGTAGACCAATCTGATCAAACTTTCTTGGATGACGAGCAGGTTGAGAAAGGATTTGCCCTACTTTGCGTGACCTATCCACGCTCTAACTGTACGATTCGCACTCACCAAGAACCATATCTCGTGTAGAGCCATCTTTTTTGCTCTCCTACTGTAGAGGCGTTATATGTAACGCTTCTACAGGGATATAGATTAGAGATTTGTCAAAATCGATTTTTTATGACACCCTTTAATCAACCGCCACCATCACATCCGTTGCCTTCACCACAGCGTAAGCATGCTTACCTTCTGCCAGTCCTAGCTTTTCTGCTGATGATTTGGTGATGATTCCAACCACTTCTACCCCAGGTGCTATTTCTAAAACGACTTCTGTATTAACTGCTCCATCCACAACTTGTTTCACTGTACCTTTCAAAGAATTACGAGCGCTAACTTCCATTTTTGGTTTACCCTGTTTCTACTTGATGAACATACACATATTAACAAAATATTCTGTTTATATTGAACTTAATGATTATTTTTGGTGACATTTATATTAAAATATGATTAACTATAGTGGGTTTCTATTGGGTGCGGTACATTAAGAATTTTGGAACCGCAGATGAACGCAGATAAATTTGTACTTCATTCGGATGAGAAGCACTATATATATAGCAATAGCAATTTATGCCGAAATCAAGCAACTCTGAATCTGAAGGTCAAGTTTTTAAGCGCGATTTTTCAGCCTATTACACTGCTGTTTCTGGTCGTCCACCACGAGACACCCTAATCGCAGCTTTAGCGCGGTTTGAGTCTGAAGGTTCTACTACTGGAACAAGGTTTGCGGTTGACCTTGGCTGTGGAGAAGGGCGAGATACTGTAGAGATATTGCGCCAAGGTTGGCGGGTTTTAGCTATTGATAGTGAACAGGAAGCGATGACTCGCCTACTCAGTCGTCAAGATATTAATTGCCAACTTTTAGAGACTCAAATTATTCGCTTTGAAGAAGTCATATTACCGGAATCGGTGGATTTAGTAAATGCTAGTTTTGCACTACCGTTTTGCCGACCAGAGTATTTCCCGAATTTATGGGAAAAGATTGTTTTATCTCTCAGTTTTGGGGGTCGCTTCTGTGGTCAATTAATTGGCGATCGCGACTCTTGGGCAATTCATGCTTCCATGAATCATCATACTCGTCAACAAGTAGAAGTGTTACTTCAACCTTTTGAAATTGAAATATTACAGGAAGAAGACCATCCTGGAACAACAGCACTTGGCGAAGAGAAGCACTGGCATATTTTTCATATTGTTGCTCGAAAAAAGCCCTGCAACCAAGCATAAACTTGTTGCACGTAGCTGCTCTCTACATAAATATTATCCAGAAATGTGGACAATCAATTCTCGCACATGACTTCGATTTCTATGCTCCCAAATATAGATTCCCTGCCAAGTTCCTAACACCAATTGACCTCGATTGATCGGAATGTTTTCCGAGGTGTGCGTAATAGCTGTACGGATATGTGCTGGCATATCATCAGAACCTTCAGCATCGTGAATATACTGTGCTGATTCTGGTACGAGGTTCGCCATAAAGATTGCTAGATCCTCCAGTACATCTGGATCAGCGTTTTCCTGAATCAGTAAACTTGCTGAGGTGTGGCGCAAAAAAAGCGTACAAAGCCCAGTTTCGACTCCCGATTCAGCGACGATCCCTTCAATTGTTGAGGTAATGTTTTGTAAGGACTTCCCTGTGGTAGAAATTCTGAGTAACTTTTGATAGTGAGTCATGAGAGGAGGGTAGGGTGTAGGGTGTGGGGATAGAGAACTAATTAGCAACTTTGAAAATATTTGATTACCGCTGCTGCTATAGCTTCATTTCCATCTTTAGCAATAGGCTGGGATTGCTTGGGTTGCTGGGGTGGTTGGTGGAGAAAATCCCAATCACCTAGAAAAAATTCAGAGGGGGTGAGGATTTGATGCTGGTTGTAATTAGTAATCCCTTCTAATAGAAAAGCTGCTTCGGCAAAGTCGTCACGAGTAACTGAAACAATTGGCACTCCTAAGCGTGTGGCTTCAGCGAAAGTACCAAAACCTGGTTTAGAGACAACTCGCCCACAAATAGGCATAAAATCGACAGGGCGATATTGATGTTCGGTAATTTTTAGTACATTAGGGAAATCAGGGGCGGATTTATCAAAGCAGATAAATTGCCAATTGGGAAATTGCTGCAAGTTATCGTAGGGAATTTGCTGTAAACCCAAGCCACCAAATGTCAGTAGGATTGTCTGTTCTACTGGGGTAGTTATCCCCCAATGAGAACGTATTTCATCCTCGCTGTAGCGGGGAGAACCACCTGTTAAGCCTACGTCTGTGATATTTTTGAAAGCCTGCATTGGTTCGTGGAAGGGGAGACGAAACAAGCGATCGCACTTTGAATAACAATCACTAATCCACTCAGCAATATCCGTAAAGCTACCACCCCATTCTTGGTAAATTAAGTTCCAGCCGAAATTACTACTCATCCAACAAGGAATCTCAGATGCTTGAGCAATAACGCTTGCAAGGAAGGGAATATCTGCCAAGATCAGGTTGACCCGATTTTGGCGGATAAAGTTGACTTCAGAAGCAACGATGGAATTCTGATTTTTTTTAATCTCAAGCAATTTTTCCAAAGTCGCTGCTTTATCCATGATGAAGCTATCTGCTTGCACCACACCCAAATCAAATGCACGAGGACGATGGATAAAATCCCCTTCTATATAGCATTCTAGCAACCACCTTGGTGCTGTTGTCGCCATAATGAGCAGGACTTCTGGGCATAATTTTTGAATTGTCGCGGCGACGGCTGCAGTACGGGTTGTGTGACCAAAGCCGTGGTTTGTGGATGCTATGTATAAAATTGGACGATTCATTTTAGTGGTTAACAATTTGGCAAAATCTTTTAATTCCATCAACCAGCTGGTCCATTTCCGATTCTAGGGTGAAGTAGTGGACGCAGGCACGTACGCAATTTGGAGACGCGATCGTTCGAGTAAATAACCCTTGTGATTCTAGAAACTCTACCAGTTGGCGGCTAGCTTGCGGCTGATTATTCGTGAGTTGAAACGAGATTAAACCGCTTTCTGGCGGGGAGGTCGGCAAACATTTGATGTCGGGTAATGTCGTTAAATGTCGCCAAAGGTACTCAGATTTTAAGCAAATTTGTTGATATCGTTCCATTGGGGTTCCCCATTCCTGATGAATAGCGATCGCCTCTCGCAACCCAGTGTATAGCGGATAATTTGATGTTGCCACTTCATAGCGTTTCCCATCTGGATACCAATCCACAGGCTGACCTTGACTATCAATCACAACGCTACGCCAACCAATAAATGTTGGCTGGAGGCTTTCTCTGACTTCCGGTCGGACATACAATCCTCCCACACCTCCCGGCCCACATAACCACTTATGACCTGTGAAGGCATAGAAATCAGCCCCTAATTCTGTTAAGTTCAACGGTAATAAGCCAACGGACTGGGCGGCATCTACTAGCAGTCTGACATTGTTATTCCTGCATACTTCAGCAATTTTGTCAAGAGGTAAAACTTGACCAGTGTTCCAGAGGACATGACTCAAAATGACGAGGCGAGTGTTAGGGCGTAAGTGTTGAGTCACCACTGCGGTTGGGTTCCCTGCGTTGAGAGTTGCCATGAGGGGGCAGATGGTCACCTCTACAGCAAATCTCCGGCTAATTTCCCGTGCGATCGCTATAATACCGGGATGTTCACAATCGGATAATAGTATATGGTCGCCAGCTTGCCAGTCAATACCCCACATAGCAATATTGCAGCCAACGGTAACATCCTCAGTTAAGGTGATTGTTTCATCTGGGACATGGAGATCAGATGCGATCGCAATTTTTGTCGCTTTTTGCTCTTCCCGAATCCAGCTATTTACCGCTGTACCAAAAGGACCTATCTGCTGGATGTAAGTCTGGGCTTGGCTAATGGCATTGATAGCCACTTGGGGCATTGGTCCTTGACCCCCGTAGTTAAAATAAGTCTTATTAGTTAAAGCTGGAAATTGCTCTCGATGGTGATGCAACATATTGGGGATTGGGTATTGGGGATTGGGTATTGGGCAATGGGGATTGAGTCTAGGCAATTGGTAATTGGTCATTGGTCATTTTTCGGAAACATTGCCCAATCACCAATCGCTAATCCCCAATCCCCACTCCCCAGAAAGTGCCAATTCTTGTTAGCCTAAAAGAATGTTAATTAATGCTGAACTGTTACTGCAATATCAACGCTGTAAGCGCCGACCTTTTTTAGATACTTACGGTGACAAAAGCCAACGAAATACTGCCAACGACTTGCTTGTTAAACTCCAACAGGACAAAATTGCTCATCGGGCTGGGGTCTTGACCCAGTTTACCTATCAGCGACCAGCTTATCCACGCTTAAACTGGCTTGCTGGGAAGGTAGCTACTTTAGAGTTGATGCAGCAAGGGGTTGAGTGCATTTATCATGGAGTGCTTCTAGTCAATCACGCTGAAAGACACGAACTGCTGAGTTGTCCGGATTTACTTCTCAAACAGCCAGGACAGTCTTGCTTTGGAGATTGGATGTATGTTCCTGCTAATATTGAACTTGGTAAGCGTCCTAAACAGGAATACCAAGTTGTAGCCGCATTTCACGCCTACGTACTGGCGATGGTGCAGGAGGTTGAGTTGGAAACTGCTTGGTTGATATTGCGTGGTAAAGAGGCGGGTTATCCTGTGGACTTACGGAAATGGACGCCACCGATGCACAAGATTTTGGCGGAATATATTCAAACCCTGGAAGCAGAAGAAGCACCAGAGGTGTTTATTTCTCGTCAGCGGTGCAGTCTTTGCCCTTGGTATGGTAGTTGCTACGCGATCGCCCAATCTCAGAAACATCTCTCACTGTTACCAGGAGTCACACCCATTCGCTACACTCAACTACAGGCACTGGATATAACAACAGTAGAGTCTCTGGCGAAAACTTCCCCAACTCAACTGGAAAACCTGACTGGTTTTAACAACGAAGTAGCGCCCAAGCTGGTATTACAAGCTCAATCTGTAGTGGAAAATCGCCCACTGCTCATTTCTCCATCTCCTAAACAGAAGAGTGAAGAAACGAACGGCAGTTACAATTGGGAGATAGTTAACGACAATTTGTTGATTTTGCCAACGGAACCCAACAAGGCGAATGTCGAAAAGAAGCTGATGGGGGAACCTGCTATGAGTCTCTACGAAGAGTTAGTGACTCAGATCAGATTCACAGCCCCCATAGAACTTTACTTTGATATTGAAGCGCAACCAGATTTAGAATTAGATTATCTGTTAGGGGTTTTAGTTGTTGATAAGCAGGCAAACACACAAAAGTTTTATTCTTTGCTTGCAGAACGACCAGAAGACGAACAATTAATTTGGCAGCAATTTCTGGATTTGGTTTGGCAATATCCCGAAGCACCGATTTATCATTTTTGCGTGTATGAATTTGATACAGTCAAACGATTGGCGAGACTCTATCAAACTCCACATTCCTCTGTACAACCTGTATTAAATCGGTTTGTAGATGTTTATGAACAATTAACCCAAAGCGTGACGTTACCAGTAGAAAGTTATGCATTGAAAGCGATCGCCCGTTGGTTAGGGTTCGAGTGGCGTGATTCTGAAGCCAGTGGTGCTAAGTGTATTTATTGGTATGACCAGTGGTTGAGGACGGGCGATCGTACCTTGCTAGAAATTATTCAACGCTACAACGAAGATGACTGTCGTGCTACCCGTAGTGTGAAAGACTGGCTGAGCAACTTTATGAATGAAACGGGTGTAGGGGGAGGGGTGTAGAGATTCGTTAAATCTGTAATCAGGACAGACATATGCAACTAGAAGACTACTTTAACCCACATTCCGCACCCTTAACTGTCACAATCGGTTATTACGGAAGTTGATTCATAAAAAAGGAGTAAAAAAATACATTGATCTCAAAAAAAACAGATTTGGGATAGTAAAATTTATTAGATATATTCTCAATCAGGAG
>CAIVAU010000240.1 GCA_903903925.1 uncultured cyanobacterium | reverse complement strand
GGCGAGGAACGGTAATGGTAGAATCCGCGAACTGTAGAGGGGTTCAACGAGTAACCGTTGCTGTTGCTCCGATTGAAAATTGTCCACTGCTGTATCATCCTCAATCACCAGATGAGCAATGTCGAATTCTGTAAACTCTTTGGTCTTTGCTCTGAATTGCTGTGAAGTCATGATCTGCTCCCAACATGTCTGACAACTTACTCCCATACTAGCTGTATTGCTATTCTGAAGGATGTATTCTTACATCCTAAGGGCGGGGAGACCCCGCCCCTACCCAATGCCCAATGCCCTAACAGACTGTTGGGGTGTTAACATCTAGTAAGCGAGAATTTTGTAGCCGATCAAGCCACTTTTGTAGATAGATTCGATTAGCTTTTTGCTCATCTTGGTCTTGAGTATTTAAAGGATGAGGCATTAATCCCAAAATTGTTGCAGTAGTAACACAAAACATTGATTTTTGGAAACTCATGCAAATTTGTACGAGCAAATCATCTTCTCCCCGGCGACTACAACGATAAATTGCGTGCAAATATTCTGGGAGAAAGTGGCGCATATCCTGCATCAGTAAGGTGGGAGGAATACCAGCACCACCGATAGGTAAGGGGTCGGCATACAAAGCACCATATTGAAATCGACTTTGATCAGGAGGAATTTGATAAGCTTGGGCGTTGTATGAAACAGTGCCATGGAAGGGAGTTCCTCTGAAGAAAATTGCTTCTACATAAGGCACTGCCGTATCTGCAAGGAAAGTCAACCCGGCAGAATCAGGAATAATTTCATAAACTTTATTCCTAATTTTAACGGAGTAGGTCATTGGCTTGCTTGCATTTTCTACCAAACCCGCTTTTATATGGTCTACAACTTGGGAAATTGTTGTGATTTTGCCGCGATCGTAGCGGTCTGACAAAGTGAGGAAAATATCAGCCATCACGCGCCAAAATTGACCCAACCCACTGTAGTAAGTACAAACGCGCAATTGTTCAGTTAAAAAATCAGGAAAGAGTTGGTTTATTCCCATAATTATGGGATTGTTTTTAAATTTCGCGGTGATCACAGCTTGAGATATCCCTAGAAATTCCTTTGAATCCAAATATGTATCTAGCCCACCACCACCGTGCCATAGCATGGATTTCATGCAATATTCCGCATATTCAAAATTAATTCTGTCATGCCACCAATGACGAAGTAATTTCTTAGAGGAAATTTCCCCATTAAAGTATTTAAAAAATGGAAAAAATACTAAAAATTGATGCTCAGAAAAGTAAATGAGATTTTTATAGTAGGCTTCTAAAACTATACCATAGCTTTTAAGAATGCCAACTACTTCCAGCACATTTTGTGGGTTATCAGGGAGTAATGCCCCTCCCGATTCCAATCGTTCAACGTATTCAGCTAATGGATGTTTACGAAATTTTCTTGTCATGGTTAGTTGTTGATTGTTGATTGTTGATTGTTGACTGTTAGTTGTTGGTTGTTGAGCAGGACTACTAACAACTAGCCCCTAACAATTAACAACTATCACCCGTCTTAACTTTTAGTTTTTGCCTTAACTAAGGACACCGTTGCAATAGTACTGTGGGTATTAACCATTGCTGAGGTTGTTGGTTCTGTCCATCGTGCTAACCAAGTGGGTTGGATACCAAAAATCACAATCAGCACAGCCAAAACTATAGCTGGTGCGCGTTCTGACCAAGATACGCGAGGCAAGTTCATAACTTGTGGAGACAAGCGCCCAAAAAAGGCGCGGCTGGTAAGATTTAAGAAATAAACAGCGGTTAAGCCTGTACCCACCATACACAGCAGGGTCTGCACTGGAAAAGTGCTGAAGCTGCCTCGAAAGACAACGAATTCGGCAATAAACCCTACCAATCCCGGTATACCAGCACTTGCCATCACTGCCATCACCATCAAGGAACCAATGACAGGCATACCTCGTTCTGGGTTCAGCAGTCCCCGGATAATATCTAAATCGCGGCTTCCGGCTTTTTTATACACAATCCCCACAAGCAGAAATAGTAGTGCGGAAATCAAACCGTGACTGACCATTTGGAAGACGGTTCCCAACACGCTTAAAGGTGTGGCGGCGGCGGCGGCTAAAAGCACGTAGCCCATGTGTCCAATAGAACTATATGCCACCATTTTTTTCATATCTTTTTGGGCGATCGCACAAGATGCACCAAAAAGCACACTCACCACTGCCCAAGTTGCCAAAATTGGAGAGACATAACTCCAAGCTTCTGGCAACAAGTTCATCCCAAACCGCAGTAAGCCGTAAGTCCCCAATTTTAACAGTACCCCAGCCAATAGGACTGAAATCGGTGTGGAAGCTTCAACGTGAGCATCTGGCAACCAAGTGTGGAAGGGAACTAACGGTATTTTGATCCCAAAACCGATTAAAATTCCCAATAGTAGTAAAATTTGAGTTTCCAACGGCAGTGAATTAGCATTTAAGCTTTGTAACGCGAAGCTTGTTGACCCACTGAGCCAAACTAAGCCAAGGAAACTTGCCAAAATCAAAATTCCGGAAACAGATGTATAAATGAGAAATTTTGTTGCCGCGTAACCTCGCCGTTCGCCACCCCAAATGGCAATCAACAAATATAAGGGAATCAGTTCGATCTCGTAAAATAGGAAAAATAGCAGTAAATCCTGTGCCATAAAGGCTCCAGCTACTCCAGCATTTAATAGTAGGAGCAAGGAATAATAAAATCGAGGACGCCCAATAGCCTCATCGCTGCTGTAGATGGCAATGCAAGTCAACAGTCCACTCAACATCAACAAAGGCAAAGCCAAGCCATCTATCCCCAGGCTATAGCTCAATCCTAATGCATCTATCCAGGGAAAGAACTCAGAAAATTGTTGACTTATATCGCTAGGTTTAAACTGAATTGCTAGTACTACTGTCCATAACAAAGCAATGCCAGCAAAGAACAAAGCTATTTTTCGAGAGAGTTTTGGTGTCATTCCAAAGGGCAAGAAACCAATTAAAGCAGCACCCAACAAAGGCATCAAAAGCAAAGCACTGAGCATAGAAGTGAAGGGGTTGTTAGTTGTTAGTTATTCTAGGGTCTAATGACAAATGACAAATGGTTAATGACAAATGACCAGTGACCCATGACTAATGACCAACTGATCAGTAAACCCAGCAGACTAATGCCTACAACGATAGTTAATACATATCCTTGGGAATGACCCGATATGCTGTATTTTAAGCTTTGCCCACTCAACATTGTTGCAAGCCCGACTAAGTTAACCAAACCATCAACTAGGTAACGATCAAGCCAAGCGGAAATCTTTGAAACTCCAGCTACGAGAGCAATTACTGTAACTCGATAAACTTGGTCGATGTAAAAGTCATAACCCAACAAGTCTTGTACAAATCTCCAAGCTAGTATTCTGGATCTTGACCAAGCTTTGTGCAGATAAATTGTAGACCCGATACTCAACCCTGTTACAGAAGACAATACCAATAGCCACATGACGAACCAATTGAGACTTTCCCACCCAGGCAGCAAATACCACTGCTGTAGCATCACGGGTACTAACAAAGTCACAACTGTGAGAATGACCATAGGCAATGCCATCGACCAACCCACTTCTGGTGTACGGCGAGTCTTTTGTTGCGGATTACCCCAAAAAATTAACCGAAATACCCGTGTCAAATTCAATGCTGTCAAGCCATTTACCAGCAATAAGACGAATGTTACCCAAGGACTAACCAACACCAAGCCATCAGCCCATGACAGCATTGCCCAAAAGCTTCCTAATGGCAGCAATGTCACCATTCCAGCTGCACCGACGACAAAGGCAGAGGTGGTTGCCGGCATTCGTGACCACAGACCACCCATTTCGGTTAAATCCTGAGTTTGAGTCGTCATAATTACAGAACCAGCACTCATAAATAACAATGCTTTGGCGATCGCATGACTCAACAGCAACATGAGCGCAACACCCCCTTGCTGCAAACCAACTGCCAAAAACACCAACCCCATATATGCACTAGTCGAATGAGAGAGTGCCCGCTTAATGTCTATTTGGGCGATAGATACTAATGATGCACCAATCGCCGTCACTGTACCCATGACAATCAAAGCATTTAAAGCGACTGGTGACAGCGCTAGAATTGGCTGCAATTTAAACAGCAGATAAGCACCTCCAGCTACCACCATTGAGTTCCGCATGACAGAGGCTGGGTTGGGTCCTTCCATTGCCTCATCTAACCACATATGCAGCGGAAATTGGGCGCATTTACCCGCTGGACCTGCAATCAATGCCAAACCGAGTAAACTTGATGTCAACGGGTTTAGATCAGCTGTTTGCGCCCATTCATATAAATCTGAAAAATTTAAACTCCCTGCCATGGTAGAGAGTGTCACCACCCCCATCAGTAGCAGCAAGTCTCCCACCCGCTTAGTTAAAAACGCATCTCGCGCCGCTGTCACCACTAGTGGTTGTGCATACCAAAATCCCACCAACAAGTAAGTGGAAAGAGTCAAGACTTCCAAAAGGGCATAACTGAGAAACAAGGAGTCACTAATTGCTAAGCCACTCAGCGCTGCTTCAAAAAAGCCCATCAGGGAAAAGAAACGCGCCAACCCCCAATCCTTTTCCATGTAACCCAAGGCATAAATTTGCGCCAGTAAACTCAACCCTATGATTAAAACTGTTGCTCCAACACTTACTGGAGAGAGATCTATGGCAAAGGATAAATCTAAATCCGCAGCTTTGAACCAAGTAATCACCAGCTGTTGTGGTTCCTGATTCCAAATATCTTGGAAGACGAATAGGCTATGCCCAAAAGCTATTACCGTCGCCAACAAGTTTAAATAGGCTCCCGGTCTTGGCCCTGTGCTACGAATTAATCCCATTGCCCATGGTAAGGTTAGAAGCGCACCTATTAAGCCGTAAATAGGTATCCACCAGCTTGTAGAGAATAGAAACTGATTCATTTCATTTGCCTTTGATGACTCCGATTTAAATTATTTTGTCCCCTGGTGAGCTTATAGCTTTCAGGATAGTTTTGGAATAAATCTCACTTGATTATTTGAAATAGCATTATCTCATTCTTTATCCCTTTAAATATTGAAAAAAATCTTATCTTTTCTCTAAGTAAACATTTATTTCTCTTGGTAAAATCTGATTGGATGCTTTATTTTTTTCAACCAATCAAAAAATATTTATACCATTCATAATAAATTATTATAGCCTTTAGCAAAGGATTTTTTGCACAAATAGTATATAAAAAAGCAAAAACCCAAAATGAATGGCTGTACTACTTTCTGAGTTTTTTTGTCATTTCCTATGAAGACGGAATCCCTGTCTTTATGAACCTGCTTGAGCAGATAAATAAAAAACGTAAAGTAGCGGATGCTGCTCTAGCTAATTTATGAACTTAAACCAGGTGGAAGGCTACAGTAAAGTTCTGTTAAGTTTTTTTTAACTAATTTATCATAAACTATTATAGTGATTTATATTGCCAGATGTGCAAAGCTTCTTTATGCTTAATTAAGAAATGCTTTTTTAGATGGCATAGAATTGAGCGTCACCGTCGAAATTTTTCGGGGGAAATCACTAGTTGCATGAGTTTTAGAGGAGTTTTGCGATGCCAATTGCAGTCGGAATGATTGAGACTAAAGGTTTTCCAGCGTTAGTAGAGGCTGCCGATGCGATGGTGAAAGCCGCTCGCGTCACCTTGGTAGGCTATGAAAAAATCGGTAGCGCTCGGGTCTCAGTGATTGTCCGGGGAGACGTTTCTGAAGTTCAAGCTTCAGTAGCAGCTGGAGTTGAAGCTGCCAGAAGAGTCAACGGTGGTGAGGTGTTATCTACCCATATCATTGCTCGTCCCCACGAAAACCTAGAATACGTCTTACCAATTCGGTACACCGAAGACGTCGAACAGTTCCGTACCTAACAATTTTAGATTGAGATTCTACCCAATGAGTGTGCTGCCCTCTGGGCATCTACGCTACACTCAGGACGCTACGCATTTTGGATTGCTCCTAGAGGCGATCGCAGCCAGCGCAGCAGATTAAGAATACTCGATTTTAGATTGGCAAGGTTCTAATCTAAAATCTAAATTCATACAGCTTTAGTTGTGTTCATTTGTAAAAAGCTAGTTAAGGATTAAAACTAATGTCGATAGCAGTAGGAATGGTAGAAACTTTAGGCTTTCCCGCAGTCGTGGAAGCTGCTGATGCAATGGTGAAAGCCGCTCGCGTCACCTTGGTAGGCTATGAAAAAATTGGTAGTGGTCGTGTAACTGTCATTGTTCGGGGAGACGTTTCTGAAGTACAAGCTTCAGTAGCAGCCGGAGTTGAATCAGTGAAGCGAGTCAATGGTGGACAAGTACTATCTACCCACATCATCGCTCGTCCACACGAAAACTTAGAATACGTTCTACCAATTCGCTACACCGAAGATGTACAGCAGTTCCGTGAGAATGTGAACGCCATTCGTCCCACAGGCAGAAGACCATAGTGCCGCTGCGCGGAATTCGCTCATTCAAAATTCGCTCATTCAAAATCAATCCAGCGTCAGCTTGAGAGTCATTTTGAATTGTGGGCTTACTTACGCCGCACGGTAATAGTGTGTCATGCAAATTGCTAAAGTTCGCGGCACAGTTGTTAGCACTCAAAAAGATCCAAGTCTTAGAGGTGTCAAACTACTTTTGTTGCAATTAGTGGATGAGGAAGGACGCATTCTTCCAGAATATGAGGTGGCAGCAGATAATGTTGGTGCAGGAGTGGATGAGTGGGTACTTGTCAGTCGTGGTAGTGCTGCCCGTCAAGTTCTGGGTAATGAAGAGCGTCCGGTGGATGCAGCAGTTGTGGCGATTATCGACACAATTTACGTGGAAAATCGCCTAATTTACAGTAAAACTGAACAAAATCGATAGTTAGTCATTAGTCATTAGTCATTAGTCATTAGTCGTGAGCTAGTACGTTGATGTTCCTGCTCGCAAATAACCAACAACCAACAATTAATGACTCCTGACTCCTGACTCCTGACTCCTGACTCCTGACTCCTGACTAACACTTAAAAAAAGGAAGAAGCATCATGGTAGCCCAAAGCACAGCGGCTCCCCCAACCCCTTGGTCAAGGAATTTAGCTGAGCCAAGAATCGATGGAACCGCATTTATACATTCGTTTTCAAACGTGATTGGAGATGTCAGAATCGGCGCAAACGTTATAGTTGCTCCGGGAACTTCAATTAGAGCGGATGAAGGTACACCCTTCCATATTGGTGAAAACACCAACCTCCAGGATGGAGTGGTGATTCATGGGTTGGAGCAAGGTCGAATCATTGGCGACGACCAAGACGAATACTCAGTATGGATCGGCAACAATGCTTCCATTACTCACATGGCTCTGATTCATGGGCCAGCTTATGTTGGAAATGATTGCTTCATCGGCTTTCGCTCTACAGTGTTTAATGCCAGGGTGGGAGCAGGTTGCGTCGTTATGATGCACGCTTTGATTCAAGATGTAGAAATCCCCCCTGGTAAATATGTTGCTTCTGGAGCAATTATTACTAACCAGCAGCAAGCAGACCGATTGCCAGATGTGCACCCACAAGATCAAGAATTTGCTCATCACGTCATTGGGATTAATCAGGCTCTACGGAAAGGGTATCTGTGTGCTGCAGATAGTAAGTGTATTGCACCGATTCGAGATGAGAACGCTAAATATAATACAAGTAAAACTGAAAATCGATTTGAATTTGAATTTGAAGGGTTGAGTGAAATGTCAAGCAATAACTTGGGTGCAGAAACAATAGAACAGGTACGCTACCTGTTGGAGCAAGGGTATAAAATCGGAACAGAACATGTAGACCAACGGCGGTTCCGTACAGGTTCTTGGCAAAGTTGCCAGCCGATAGAAACTAGATCAGCAGGTGAAGCAATCACTGCTCTAGAAAGTTGTTTGTCAGAACATAGTGGTGAGTATGTTCGTCTATTTGGGATTGACCCCAATGGCAGGCGACGTGTTTTAGAAACCATTATTCAACGCCCAGACGGTGTCGTAAATGGATCTGCCACCTTTAAAGCTCCCAACACCCGTACAAGTAGCAGCTACAACGGCAATGGTAGTAATGGTAACGGTTATGCTGGTTCTAAACTCAGTGCCGAAACGGTAGACCAAGTACGTCAGCTCCTAGCAGGTGGTTATAAAATTGGCTCAGAACACGTAGACGAGCGGCGGTTCCGTACAGGTTCTTGGCAAAGTTGTCAACCGATAGAAGCAACTTCTACAAAAGAAGTGATTACAGCATTAGAAGATTGTCTGGATAGCCATCAAGGCGATTACGTGCGCCTGATTGGTATTGATCCGAAAGCAAAGCGGCGCGTTTTAGAAAGCATTATCCAACGACCCAACGGTCCAGTCACTGCATCTAGTAGTCAGGCGTCAGTCAAGAGTGGCTCAACTGCAACCACACCCGTTACCAGTAACCGCTTAAATTCTGAGGTGGTGGAACAACTCAAGCAACTATTAGCTGGTGGGTTGAAAATTAGTGCTGAACACGTAGATCAGAGAAGATTCCGTACAGGTTCTTGGGCGAGTTGCGGACAAATTGAGGCGACATCTCTGAATCAAGCGATCGCCACATTGGAAGGCTATCTTGACGAATACCAAGGAGAGTACTTACGGTTAATCGGTATCGATCCTAAAGCCAAGCGCCGAGTAGTAGAACTGATCATTCAACGCCCGTAAACAGTGAAGAGTCAGGAGTTAAATTCCTAACTCCTAACTCCTAACCCCCAACTCCTAACTCCTACTTTCTAACTCTTATGTATGTCCCGCCACTACACTTGAGTAATAGCTTTGATTCTTACATTAGTGGCGAGGTGATTATTCATCCAAGTGCAGTACTCGCACCAGGGGTCATCCTCCAAGCGGTTCCAAACAGCAAAATCATTATCGGGCCTGGGGTTTGTATTGGCATGGGGTCAATCCTTCAAGTCCATGAAGGAACCCTAGAAGTAGAAGTCGGCGCAAACCTAGGATCTGGTTTCCTCATGGTTGGTCAAGGTAAAATCGGAGCAAATGCTTGCATTGGTTCAGCAACAACAGTTTTTAATTGTTCTGTTGAGCCAGGGCAAGTCGTTCCGCCAGGTTCAATTCTGGGAGACACCAGTCGGCGTGTTGTAACAACAGAGACTCCTGTGTTGCCCGAAGATGATCGTAACGGTAGCAGGGGGGCAGAAGTCCTCGGTGGAGGGGAAGAAAAAGCTTCAGTAATCTTACCAGGGATTAATCTAACCGATGTAGCAGATTCGGCAACGGTGAAACTCACAGATCAAGCATCAGTTACAAGTGAGAAACCCGCCGTCGTTACTAGTGAGTCCAATCACCAGTCAAAGGATCTGCCCACAGTGCAACCTCCTCAGCAGTTACCTACACCTTCCACTCCATCCCAAAATAATTCTATTACTCATATTTATGGGCAACAAAATATACAACGATTGTTGATCACATTATTTCCCCATAGGCAACCTTCAACGACACCAAAGTCTGATGAACCGACCGAGTCATAAGTACCCCCTAGTACCGCAAGGCGGAAGTCAAAAGTCAAAAGTCAAAAGTCAAAAGTATTATAGAGCAAGGCTTGTGCCTGTTTGAAATGGGTGGTTTATTTACGCCGATCTGTACTAGTACTCTGTGTCATTAATTCTTACGGGTTGAGGAGTTCGTAGTAAGGACTTTAGTCCTTAACTCCAAGAGCAAATTTCACATCGGTTAGTTTTTCCGATACTTCCCATAGTTTTTTAGCGATCGCCTGGTTTTTCGATAACTGGTTCGATTCGACTTTTACCGGATAGCCTCGCAGTTCCATAAACCCATCTGGACCAAAATATTCTGCACCTTTTGAGCCTTCTTCAATTGCTGCTCGCAGAGTCGGTAATGCGCCCATCGTGATATCTTGAGCAAGAATGCCGTTGAGATATTCCACAACGCTACCCGCAGTTCTCTGCAATTCAGTTGCCGTCCAACCCGGATGTGAGGCGTTTACAAGCGTGTTGAGATTGTTATCTTTTAGTTTCCGGTCGAGTTCATAGGTAAAATAAATATTAGCAAGTTTACTGTCGCCGTAGGCTTTCCACTTAGCATAACTTCTCTTTTCCCAATTCAAATCATCAAAATCTATTTTGCCTATATTATGTGCGCCGCTCGAAACATTTACAATTCGTGAGCCTTCGGTGCTGATCAAAAGTTCCAAAAGCCGTCCCGTCAAAGCAAAATGTCCGAGATGATTAGTGCCGAACTGCAATTCAAAACCGTCCGTCGTTTTTGAATACGGCGGAATCATTACACCCGCATTATTAATCAATAAATCCAGGCGCAAATAATTGTTCTGAAAATTTTCAGCGAAATTTTTAACTGATGCTAAATTCGCCAAATCAAGTTGCATCACCTTTACGTCGGCATCTTTATTCTGTTGAATAATTTTTGCCAATGCCTTGTTTCCTTTGTCCAAATTGCGAACAGCAATGATTACAGACGCTTGTTTATTAGCTAAAACCCGCGCTGTTTCATAACCGATGCCGCTGCTCGAACCCGTTACAATTGCTACTCTTCCCTTTTGACTCGGAATATTTTCCGCGTTCCATTTTTCATTTTTCATTTTATTTACTTCTACTTAATTCATCCTACGAAGTAGGCGGTCACATTGAACCCCGTTCTTCAATAATGATTTCTGAGAGCGCCTTGCCAGGGGATGCCTCCAGTCTTTGGGTCAGTTCACGCCACGGTTCTTCTGAGACTGGCTCAACATCGCCGCGATGGGGAGGAGGAGTGACCAGTCCTGCTGCCACTAGGGATTGAATTATTTCTTCGGCTTCCGAGGATGCTTCTAGAGTCAAAACTTGCAGCCGCACAGTTTGCCCATCAGTTAGGGACAAAGGATTTTGGGGGCGCAACATCCCGTTTGAGTAGACAGCAGTAATAATTTCTGACATAGTTGGCGCACTGTTAGACAAAGCGTTGTGACGAGGCTGTATCTAACCTAGCTTACCTTGGGAAAAATTGCTGCTTCCCAACATTGGTGATATTCTCGAGCTAAAAGCAAAGCGGGAAAAGTCTTAATATCCATCAAATCTGTAATCACACGATAAACAGCGTTTTTGTCAGTATTTATGCCAAGCTTAGTAGTATAAGAAATAACAAACTGGGTGGATGGTATGGCTACAGAGCCTCCAAGGCTGCACTGAACATGTTTATGCGAACTGTGGCGATCGTCACTTTCTAAGATTTTTTATACTTAGATTATCTTCTGGGCAAGTCTAATGGAAAATATATTACGTCTGATTAATCAGGCATTGGATGAAGGGTGGAAAGAGCTAGGCCTATCGGGGAAAGGTTTAACAGAACTGCCACCAGAGATAGGACAATTAAGCAATCTTACCCGGCTTTACCTTGACAATAACCAAATAACAGAAATTCCAGAATCGATAGGACAATTAAGCAATCTTACCCGGCTTCACCTCCGTAATAATCAAATAACAGAAATTC
>CAIVAU010000239.1 GCA_903903925.1 uncultured cyanobacterium | reverse complement strand
CTCTGTGCAGTCTTCAGGGTTTTGCTCTGGGGACTGGTGATTGGGGATTGGCGACTGGGAATTCTTACCCAGTACCCAGTCCCCAGTACCCAGTCCCCAACCCCCAAAGCTTTCCTGGTGTCAATGGTGCGGTGGAACCACTCTGATCCCATCCCGAACTCAGAGGTGAAACGCTGTTGCGGCGACGATAGTTGGAGGGTAGCTTCCTGCAAAAATAGCTCGATGCCAGGTAATTTATTTAACACAAAAGCCCTCTCACAGAAACGTGAGGGGGCTTTTGTGATCTACTCACAAAAACATAAAATAACTTAACACACAACTGTAATTTTACTTACTAATCGAAAAAATAACTTGTAACATAAAAAACAATTTATCCGTAATAATTCCCTAGGGAAATTGGCAGGTGTTGCGTTAAATTAGTACTGTCATTTATTTACACAAGGTCACCGAGAGTATCGATTCAGTGTATTCACAGCTAACCACCGAAAATTAACTTCTCTCAACAGCTTTTCAGGCTGCCAAAACTTTGCATAACTTCTATTGATTATATGTACAATCAACTGCGGCAAACAATTCGGGATTTTGTTAACAACGTTCGTCATCCAAAGCGTATCCTGGTTGTGCGACAATCCGACCACCAATCAACATATAATGACTACTTTCTTTATTGGATTAGTCAAAAAGTGCCTGAAGCAACACAGTTGTTTGAACTTCATTATCTCCCTTGTGAGATTACCAACTGGGATCGCTATGCCCTATTTCTACCGTGGCTACAAGACCCCCTGAAAGAAAGATTTCCGCATATTTACCAGTATGCCAAGCAGCTAGAAGTACAGTGTCAGGAACACAACGTGAGTATAATTAATCCCGTTGATGTCCTTTCAAATTCTATTAAATCAGTTGCTGCAAAGCTCATTCGCAGTGCAGGTATTCGCACAGCCCAAACAGTGCCAATTCCAGACCCAGAAGCTTTCAAGCACACATTAGGAGGATTGTCAACACCCTTTTTTATTCGTGAAGACTGGGTGCATGGCAGTAAGACCTTCTTCGTCCAAAACCCTGAGGATTTGCAAAATATCCCTTTCGAGAAATTTATTGCCCCCATCGCAGTGGAATTTATTGATACTAAATCAGAAGATGGTTTATATCGTAAGTACCGCTACTTCGCTTTCGGAGATGAAGGCATTCCAGGGCCTTTGATGCTTTCTCAGTCGTGGGAAGTGCGCGACAACAAACATCGAGTCCTCAAGATAGCAGAAGAGATAGATTATTTTAGCGGTGAAGACCCTAATCACCAAATCTTGCAACAGGCACGTAAGGCGTTGGGGTTTGATTCCATGGCTTTTGATTATAGCTATGATTCTCAAGGGAATATAGTGGTGTGGGAACCTAATCCTTTCCCAGTTATCTGGGGTTCAACCGATAATGATCTTAGAATGAAATATCAACTTCCAGCAATGGATCGCCTCTATACGGCTTTACTTAAGTTTTATCTACAACGTGCCAATATCTCGATCAAAATGCCGACTCATGCGAGTTTGTAAACACTAGCACCGCTGCGCGGAAGTCAAAAATCAAAATTCAAAAGTATTATTTGCAATGGTATCTTTATTTCCGCGCCCGCTGTACTAGTACAATAAAGCAAAAGTAAAAAGAAAAAAACTACGTTGTAAGCTTTTTAGCTATTTCAAAGGTTAGGCTTATTTACGCGTCCACAGTACTATTACAACTTGTAAGAAAATTTAATCAATGAATCCTCTTGTCTCGATTATTGTAACTTGTTTTAATCAAGCAAGCTATTTAGAACGCTCAGTAAAAAGCGTACTCTCGCAAACCTTTACTGACCTTGAGTGCATGATCGTAGATGATGGATCTACTGATAACACTCAAGAAGTAGCTAAGCAATTGATGAGTCTAGATTCTCGGATCAGTTACTTTTATAAAGAAAATGGCGGAGTGTCCTCATCTCGAAATTTTGGCTTTCAACAGGCGCAAGGCGAGTGGATTCAATTTTTAGATGGAGATGATTGGATTCACGAAGATAAAATCAGGTTTCAACTAAGTTATGTAAGCGAGTCTAACAAGAAAAATACTGCATTTTATACAGATTATGAACGAGTTTTTATAGATAAAGAAGATAAGATTATTGACAGATTAGAAAATATTGTTGGTTCTTTGACTGGTGAGCAATTGATTCAGCGACTACTTATCCCTGACTTTTTAGCTGAATCTCCATTTCCCTTACTCCAGCAATGTCTACTCATGCATAGAAGTATTTTTGAGAAAAAAATATTTGATGAACGACTCAAAGCCCTCCAAGATAGAGATTTTTGTTTAGATCTGCTTCTTGCAAGAGTGAATTTTATCTACACACCTATGATCGGAGCATACTATACAAAACATCAGTTTAATAGAACTAATAATTGGTCTTACATGAAAAATTATTACATTATGTTCTATGAAACTGTATGTGGTAAGCACCAAGAGTTTATTCCCTTATCTCAAACTGGTATTGATTTCTTCCTAAAAGAAGCAATTAGAGAAAAAGAGGAAAATAATTTTGCTCGACTCATAAAAATGGTAAAGCCTCCTTTTTATTTATTTGGTAAAAAAATTAAAATTTCTCACATCCATCTTATTAAGATAATTTACAATATACGATTAATTATTCCTAGTTTTTTACTATATGAAAAATATCGGGGACCACGCTCCAAAAAAGTTATATCTATTTTGGCAAAATCAATCAATCGGCAACTACCAGAGAACAACAATTATATCAGCAGTCAATAAAACTTAAGATGAATATGACTTACAGCATTAAAAAATGAAAGCAAAAGTCTCATTAGTTGTGAGTGACTTATCGGGAGGAGGTTCAATTAGGGCTTTTTTACTGGCGCAAGTCCTAAAAAAACTTAATTATCAAGTAGAAATTGCTGGATTTTTGTTTGGCAAAGAATTGTACGCAATTCCTCCGGCAGAAATACCGATAGTTTCGGTTCCTGGCAAAAATTATCCGGCATTTTTTCAATCTGCAAAAGAACTTTTGCGAGAACTGCGTGGAGACATTATTTATGCAGTCAAACCAAAACTCACAAGCTTTGGTCTTTCCTTACTGAAAAAATTTGCCAATCGCCGTCCTTTACTACTAGATATGGATGACTGGGAACTCAGTTGGTATGGAGGCTTTGAATGGCAATATCGTCCAAGTCTTAAACAATTTTATCGAGACATTTTCAAGCAGGATGGTGCGTTAAGATTTCCTGACCATCCACTGTACGTACAGTGGATGGAAAGTTTTGTCAAGCAAGCAGATGCGGTAACTATCGACACTCAATTTCTCCAAGAACGCTTTGGCGGTGTTTATTTACCTAATGGCAAAGATACCTCCTTGTTTAACCCTGATCACTACGATCCGGAAGCAAGCCGTAGGCGTTATGGTCTTTCTGAGTATCGAATTCTCATGTTTCCAGGCGCACCACGACCTCATAAAGGAGTTGAAGATGTTTTAATGGCGTTAGACAAGTTGAATCAGTTAGATTTAAGACTTGTGATTGTCGGTGGAAGCCCTTACGATAACTATGACGAACAGCTGATTCAAAAATGGGGACGATGGATTATCAAGTTACCAAAGTCTCCTGTAGAGGTCATGCCTGAAATTGTCGCATCTGCCCACATTGTAGTCGTTCCTCAGCGAGACACGGTAATTGCCCGTGCCCAATTTCCCCTCAAGTTGACAGATGGAATGTCAATGGCTAAACCTGTAATATCAACTCGAGTAGGTGATATCCCAGAAATCTTAGCTGACACAGGCTATCTAGTTGACCCTGATTCCCCCACACAAATTGCGGAGAAAATTCAATTGATATTTGAAAATCTAGAGTTAGCAAATGAACGAGGTAAAAAGGCAAGAGAAAAATGTATAGAAAAATATAGTACAGATACTATGGCGTCTACTCTCGCCGAAGTCATGGCAAATTTGTAGTCAGAATACAGGAGTTAGGAGTCAGGAGTCAGAATTGGGATCACAGAAGCCATTTTTCGTTTTTGAAGACAGATACTAAACTCTCCTAACTCCTAACTCCCCACTCCCTACTCCTAACTCCTAACTCCCTACTCCTAATTCCCTACTCCTAAGCCCATGTCTACAAGCAAACTACTACTCAGATTTGCTAAACCCTATCCAGGCTGGATTTTACTGACGATATTGCTGGGGTTTTCTGGATCTTTATTTAATGGGATTGGCACAGCGTTGATTGTACCAGTGATTCTCCAGATCGTGGGACAACAAGTGGATTTAACCGGTGGTCCTCCCATTCTCAAAGTGATTATGTCTCCCTTTGATACCATTCCAGGAAATTACCGGATATGGGTCATGACAGGGGCTATCATATTCACAATCGTTTTAAAAAATCTCGCTACCTATGCTGGTACGTTGGCATCAAGTTCCTTAAGCAGAATGCTGACATCAGATATGAGAGAAGCAGGGTTACTGCTATTGCTAGAAGTAGATATAGATTATTACTCGAAAACGAAAGCTGGTGATTTGATCAACAGTTTGGGTGGAGAAATTTCTCGCGCTTCTGGTGCTATAGGTAATATTGTCAAAACATTGATCGTTGTCATTACGATTTTAGTTTTCGTAGGTTTATTGCTGTCAATTTCCTGGCATTTAACCCTCGCTTCTACCTTTTTGCTAGCTTTAGTTACCTTAATCAATCAGTTTGCTATTTCCCGTTCAAAGGATTTTGGTAAGCAACTTTCAGAGATGTCTAAAGCTTATTCAATAGCTGTGCTGGAAACATTGAGTGGAATTCGATTGGTCAAGGCTACTGGTAATGAGGAAAGAGAATATCAACGGATTAAACAGTTAATTCGTGACCGAGAAAGAGCGGATTTTCAGTCTCAGGTTCATTCTGAAGCGATCGCACCCCTAAGTGAAGTAACGGGTATTACTGCCTTACTGTTGATTGTCGTTTTAAGTCGCACCTTATTTGCAGACCAAATAACCTCTCTTTCTACTGTACTACTGACATATCTATTGGTACTGCTACGACTCATCCCGTTTATTTCTCAGTTAAATACTCTTCGCAGCAGCTTTGCCAATACAAGCACCAGCGTAGAGATGATCTCTGAGTTCCTCAACAGAGATAATAAGCCGATGATGAGTCAAGGAGATATTTTATACGAAGAATTGCGTGAAGGGGTGCATTTTAACCACCTATCCTTTGCCTATCCTGGTCATGAGAAGTTAGTCCTCAAAGATGTGAATTTATATTTACCACGTGGCACAACTCTCGCTTTAGTAGGTAGTTCTGGTGCAGGTAAATCAACAGTAGCAGACCTATTACCGAGATTTTTTGATCCGATCGCAGGCAGTATTACTATTGACGGGGTAGACCTCCGTCAGTTTAAGATCAAATCCCTGCGAAAAGCGATGGGAATTGTCAGTCAAGATACTTTTCTGTTCAACGACACGGTGCGAAAGAACATTGCCTATGGACGACAAGAAGCAAGCGAAGAGGAAATTATCACAGCAGCAAAACGAGCAAATGCTTATGAGTTTATTAGCAAATTGCCCGAAGGATTTGACACTCTGATTGGCGATCGCGGCGTCATGCTGTCTGGTGGACAAAGGCAAAGATTAGCGATCGCACGTGCATTACTGCAAGATCCAGAAATTCTCATTCTCGATGAAGCGACTAGTGCTTTAGATACAGTTTCCGAACGCTTAGTGCAAACTGCGATCGATGACCTCAGCCGCGATCGTACGACCTTGGTCATTGCCCACCGTCTTTCCACCGTGCAAAAAGCCGATCAAATTGCTGTACTAGATCAAGGATGTGTCGTAGAGGTAGGAACCCACGAAGAACTTTTACAAAAGGGTGGTTACTACTCACGCCTTTACTCCATGCAATTTACTGAACATTCTGAATCTACGATCAAAGGTAATCAAAACTTACTCCGCCTTTCTCACCAAATGCGGACCCGGCTTAACCCAATGATTGGGTTTTTACGATTATTACTCGATGGCTTTGTAGATAATTCCCAAGAACGTCAAGAACTAATTGCAGAATCTTACGCATCAGCGTTGAGATTGCTCAACACCATTGATATTTTTGAGGATAATGCGAGGCTACAAATGCGCTTTTTATCAGAGTCTTTTCCGGAGTCAAATGACAATGTACCCACTAAAAATAAAACTTTTACCCACATCTTTGATGAGTTACGGATACATCTTGAATCTATGCTTACGTCTCTAAGTTCGATCACAGACAATTTCGTAGATATACCTCAAAAGCAACATGAATTAATTCAAGCGGCTTATTATTCTGCAATTCAGATACTGGATGCTTTGGAGGGGGTTGAAGAGAGTATCAAAATCAGGAGTCAGAATTTATAAGGATTTTTATGAGCAGACAAATTGTAGGAATGCTATCTGGGTATGATGGACTGAATCACATTGACTGGCTATGGCAACAAACCCCCTATGCTTTTGGAGAATGGGGCAACATCCAAATCCTAGCCCAGGCATCTAAGCCAGATTTTCTCGTCATGTATCAATTTGACTTTCCGCAACCTCCCCAGAAGCAGTCATGGCTTCAGCGTTTGCGTCATCGTCAACAGCAGCAAACACCAGAATTAAATATTGACTCTCTTCTTCGTGGTGTTCCTAAAGAACGGATAATTTATCTTTTGCGAGAACCACCGCTAGATGAGATTGTACAGGCAAACAGAGCAAATTACCAAGAAGCTCAGAAATACTGCGGTTACGTTTCCGGGCCCGATGACCTTGCTCCTAATCCCAACTATATGCCAGCGATTTGGTATCATTCTAACTCATTTCGGGATTTCAATGAAATGCCACCTCCAAAAAAGGTGGAAACTTGCAGTTGGATTACATCTGGAATTAATCGCACCGCCAGCCATCGTCAGCGTTTAGACTTTTTGAAGTCCTTACAATCCAGTGGATTTAAGTTTGATTTGTATGGGCGCGACTTACCTGAGTGGGCGCAAAAATTTGGCGAAATTAGCCACAAATGGTATGGAATGGCACCTTACTACTACAATCTGGCAGTGGAAAATTATGCTGGCAACAGTTGGTATGTGAGTGAAAAATTATGGGACTCTTTGCTGGCTTGGTGTCTACCAATTTACTACGGCGGATCGGCTGCTGATAAATTATTGCCACCAGGTAGTTTTTTACGTTTACCCAGCTTAGATGAAAAAGGCATTGCCTATATCAAAGAAGTGACTGCAACTCCTGATGCTTGGTATCAAGCAAAAGATGCGATCGCCGAAGCCAGACAAATTATCCTCCACAAACTCAACCTGCTGAACTGGCTCTCCGAATACGTTACCAAATTTTAACCAGCATTCATAATTCATAATTTATAATTTTATATGGATGGAATTTGTACCTTAGCCAATGACCGCGTTTACGACCAACTTATTGCTTTACTGAACAGCATCGAGGCAATTCTGGGGTCTGAAACACCCGTTTGTGTTTATCCCTATAACGATAATACAGATAAAATTGCTGCTGAAATTGCTAAACGTCCAAATGTGCAGTTGTACGACGATCAAGATTCCATCCAGCGATGGGATCAGTTTTTTCGGGATGTCTGGGATGCCCATCCCACCGCCCAGGAAAAATGGAGAGAAATTGGTAGTCATAAATACCACCGATTCGGCACTCATCGGCGCTTCTGTGCCTTCGATGGTCCCTTCGATCGCTTTCTGTACATGGATGCGGACACTTTACTTCAAGGACCAGTAGCACCAATTTTTCACCAATTGAATGACTATGATTGGGTTGTTTACGATTTTCAGTATAAAGATTTAACGCACGTCTACGATGTATCTTCACCTAAATTATTAGAATTATTTACACCAGAGCAAATCAAGTCTAAAATATTCTGTTCTGGTTTCTATGCAGCTAAAAAGGGCTTGTTTCAGCAAGAAAAAAGAGATTTTCTGCTTACCAAACTGCGGGAGGGAGAGGCAGAGGTTTTATACACTATGTCGGCTGACCAACCGATTTTAAACTACATGGTCATTAGAGGAGATATCAAAAGTTGTAATTTAGCTCTACAATTACCAGCAAATGAAATGACAGGTTGCTGCGTGAGTTCATCTCATTTTGAAGAGATAGAGCATATCTTATATGACAGAGGCAATCGCTTAACTTATATTCATTATATTGGTTTGGCGAGTGATTTATTTAGTCAAGTTTGCGCTGGAGATAATATAGAATTCCCTTACCGAGAGCTTTTCTTGCATTATCGCTATCTACACGAACAAGAATTGCGACCTCATTTCAAAAGTAAGTCAAAAGCTTATAATGCTCCACAAAGTTTAGCTTCACGGATTTTGAAAAAGTTAGGATTGGCAAGTTAAACCGCAGATATAGACGCCCATTGGACGGCTTCCCGGAGGGTACGCGGATACACTCTGCGGTTAAATTCAACATTTTGAGGATTGAAAGATGAATCGGGGAATTTATATTACTGCTAATGACAAGGTTATAGATCAGGCGATCGCCCTACTGAATAGTATTAGATTGCATGATACCGAAACACCAATTGTCATGATTCCATATGATGATAATTATCACGGAATTGCTGACACTCTTAACCAACACTATGGAGTGAAAATCTACGAAGACCTAGATTTTATTGACCGATTAGCCAATAAATTGTATGAAGTTTTTGGTAGTAAATTTTTCGCTCGTCCTAATCAATTTCGCAAACAAGCGTGTTGGTTTGGACCCTTTGACGAATTTTTGTACATAGATACTGATATTGTTGTCTTTGAAAAAATCGTTGACAATCTTAATTATCTCTCTCAAGTCGATTTCATTTGTTGTGATTATCAACATTTAGGTGGCATCCAAAATGTCTTCACACCCATAGTTTTAGCAGAAAAAGTATTTACTGAAGACGAAATTAAGGATACTTTTAACGGTGGTTTTTGGGGATCGAAGAAAAACTTAGTCTCGGAACAAGATTTGTATGAAACCTTTGCCGAGTGTGCAGCCCATCCAGAATACTTTGATTTTTCCCAAAAAACTTCTGACCAACCGATTATTAATTATATGCTTCTCAAGCGGATTCCTCGTCGTTTCAACATTGTCCGTCGGGAGGGAAAAGCGCCAGGAAACTGGGGGGGGACTTCTCATTTTCAGAGACAGGGAAATATCCTCATAGATCCCTCAGTTAATCAACCCCTACAATATCTCCACTGGGCAGGTATTCGGATTGAACCGGGTTGTCCCTACTGGGAAATTTGGGAACACTACCGAAATCTGAATCCAGCCCTACCAGCAGCAATTTTCCCTGAACCTGTGAAAAAAAGTCAATGGCAGCGAACTTTGGATAACTTGAAAAATCAATTACGGCACATCAAGGCTAAGCTGTAGCTAAAAGAAACACGGGGAGTGGGGGCAATACTGCGTAGGTTTTGGAATTTCTAGGTTGAGACAAGCAGTAAGTTTGCTAGTTGTTTTTCTAGGTAGGGTGGCACATCATCTCCATCCTTACCTGGGATTGTCAGCGTTTTTAAAAGCAGAGGATGCCGATCAGCTTCTTGACTTTTGAGCCTTCGGTGTTTCGAGAGCAGAATCAATCAATGCTTTTCCCCAGTCGATTCCTTTCTCCTTGGTTTTATGCCAGTCGCTGCCAAGACAGGGATAACCATACCGTACTGTTTCATTTGTGCGATATACGATGAAAAACCACTCACAGTGTTGTTTATTGTAGTTGTAGAAAATACTGTGTTTTCTATGAGTAACAAATGTATCGCCGTAAGCTGAGACCTTCTCAGTAAGTTCTGGCATCATTCCTCCTGACTGGCTGTTTGCGATCGCTCTTCGCCTGTGCTTCATCCCATTTTCCATGTAATCGTCTTTCCTGCAATGATCACGAACACTCTGCTCTCTCCATTGAAGCACAAGTATTTGAGTATCGGATTTCTATTTGATATTTGAAATCCACGTAGTCGGTGTACTACGCGCTAAAATCCGGATATGGCGGGCGATCGCCATTTTCAAAGACTGAAAATGATGATTTTTTCAACCTCAGAATCGACTTCTATAACCGGAGCAATCTTAGATGCTTCCGATCTGAACCATTCTTGACCAAAGGAGTGCTAACCAACTTTTGCTTTGCGTATTGCAAGCCTAGCCTAAGCTAGGTTTTCCGCAAGCCCCGACCTCCATAGGTCGGGGTAGTTGACTTCTGTACTAGGGGTATGTAATCGAAAAGACATTGTCACCATCAAGCCACAAGTAATCCTGAGAACTTTTGGGTTCCTTTCCTGTCGATTCCAGAGTCTCATAGAAAAACTTGTAATTGCCTATCTCATCAGGAGACTCAGACCATTTGTCTTTCCCATTGCAAGTGAAATAATCTGCGATATAAGCTTTTTTACAATCTTTGAGTTTGACAACAGAGTTAGGTGACCAAGTTTTTCCTTGCCCTGCGTCAAATTCATTACCATTCTTAGAAGCAACGTAGCTGTACTGCGTTGCACCCTTACTAACAATGTTAGCTTCGCATGTTGTATCAGCAGCATATGTTGGTCTGCTAATACCAAGGACTAGCACAACAGTCAGAATTAACACACAGACTAGCCGATTGATCGAGCGTATCATAAAAACCTCCTACAGTTACGCAAAGGATTCAGTAATCCTTCGTATGCTGCTATGTGAATAATAAGCAACTGGAAAAGATTCTACTACGGCAAGGGTGTCATTTAAGGAAATTTTTTCCTTAATTGTGTGTTATTCTTCTGTTTGACAAGATTTCTGAATACTTGTCTAGTTGCAAAGCAGGAATTGTCGTACCTCATTCGTTCCTGTCCAGAGGGGTTGACCAGCAAAAAATATACCTTGGAAGGAATCTTTAAACTGACCATCTGGGTAGACTTGCTGATAGTGATACCGCTCTTCATTCACGAGAAGATTAAGATCTGGACGGATCTCTTGATGAAATATGCCAGCCAAGGGGTAGTATATCTTTCTTGCTTGTGACAAGAATGCCGCAAACCAACTGAAGGTACTTACTGCTAAGACAATATTCTTGCTACTTTTGATGAAGTTGAAGTCTTCAATCGCAGTTCTCGAAACAATAGACGCTCCATAGCTATAGACAAGCTTACACACCATAGGATCTTCAGGATCTTCAGTCACTATATAAATTTTCTGCCAGTTCCGTTGCTCAATAATGGTTTGATAAAAAGAAAAGGGTAACCCGCAGTATGAATCGTGAGGCCCTTCGGTGGTATTTTCCTGCCAAATGTCACCAGAACGAATATGGATAGTTAAATCGTTCTCTTCGAGGTTATATTTATCAGGGAGTTGTAACCATTGGTATCGTATTTGGTTGAAATAATTTTTATAAAAAGGTACATATACAAAGAATCCATATTCAATCTCAATCAGCTTTTTGCCATTACCGATTTTCAGGAAATTGAGAAGTTCAGCAAAACAGATGTGTAAGACCTTGTTGTTTTCTTTAACTAGTAGCTTACCCTGCATTTTTTCCTGCTTGATCGATATCTTCCGCTCGTAGACATTACTCTCTAAAGTCATATGTGTGGACTTAATATGGGCGAATCCATCAATTGGCGAAGCTAACAAACCACATTGAAGTTCTTCAGATAGCACTCTCCCAAAACAATATTGAAAAAGATTATTTCCTAAACGACCGTGGTATGGAAGACGAATCACTCCAGATGAGTAGTCTTGCTCAGATATAGCGACTTTATGTAAAGACATACTAGAAACTTTTGAAAAAGTCCGAATATTATATCAGGGTAAGCGCATTTAATTTTGTAGCTAAAGATACAGATTATTTAACTAGGACATGTATGAGTGAATCGCGTTTGAGTATTAAAAATGATGATATTAATATTTGAATTCTACCAAAAAAATACCTCACGCCAAGAAGCAAAAATTTCTCTGCCTCCTTGGCGCGGGTAGTTGCTACCCTGCGGGTCTCTACAAGTCAGCAAAGCCGCTGTTAGCAACTGCCCTTGTCTTGGCAATTCATCTTAATAAATTGGAACCGACGAATCGATCTCCTTACTCCAAGCAGTAATCCCACCCTTCACATTTGTACCCTCAATTCCCGCCTCCTTAAGGATGCCAAGGGCTTTTGCAGAACGCCCACCCATCTTACAATGAGCAATTAGGCGATGACCGTTGAGCAATTCCTTCACCTTAGTAACGCCTTTTCCATCTTCAATGTCTGGTAAAGGTACCAACACTGCACCAGGAATCCTGGCAATTTCGTACTCGTTGGGGTTGCGGACATCCACCAGCACAAAATCATTTGCACCGCTGTCTAACAATTGCTTTAACTCTTGTACAGTCATTTCGGAAATTGACATCTGCTGTTTCGCCTCCTCGGCTTTCGCTTGTGGGATACCGCAGAATTGTTCGTAATCTATCAACTTCTCAATCACGGGACGGACTGGGTTGGGACGCAACTTCAATTCGCGGAACTTCATTTCTAGGGCATTATACAGCAGTAGTCGCCCACTCAGAGTGTTACCCTGTCCAATAATAATTTTGACAGTTTCTGTTGCCTGAATCGAGCCAATGATGCCACACAAAACACCCAAGACTCCACCTTCAGCACAGGAGGGAACCATTCCTGGTGGTGGTGGTTCGGGGTAAAGGTCACGATAATTCGGTCCACCCTCGTAGTTAAATACTGTAGCTTGTCCTTCAAAGCGGAAAATGGAACCGTAGACGTTGGGCTTGTTCAGTAATACGCAAGCATCATTGACTAGATATCGTGTTGGAAAGTTATCAGTCCCATCTACCACAACATCGTATGGTTGAATGATCTCAAGGGCATTTTCTGAACTGATCCGCGTTTCGTATAGGTCTACCTGACAATCAGGATTAATCTCTAAAACACGGGTCTTGGCAGATTCAATTTTGGGCTTACCGACCCAAGATGTGCCGTGGATCACTTGGCGTTGTAGGTTGGAACTATCGACAACATCGAAATCGACGATACCGATACGTCCGATTCCCGCTGCTGCAAGATATAAAAGCAGGGGTGAACCGAGTCCACCTGTACCAATACACAGCACACTAGCAGCTTTAAGACGTTTTTGTCCCTCTAGTCCAACTTCCGGTAAGATGAGGTGGCGGGAGTAACGTTCGTATTCTTCTTTAGTCAGCTGGACTTCGTCCAGATTGGGATTGAGCATAGCAGGTTGATGTGGAAGCGCAGAATTTCTATCCTACCGAAAAATGTGAGGGAGTGGATAGTTGTGAGTTGTCAAGAAGTATAACTGAGTGCTTCAGGCTGGAATTGATGATGATCATCCAAGACCCAGCTAGTTAGTTCAGCAGCTTTCCCATTTTGCACTGAAACTATGATATATGAGTATTCCTGCCAAGCCCATTCGCGGTCAAATTCTGAGGGAGTATTTGGATAGTCAGGGTGGGAGTGATAGATTCCAATGATATTGAGATGGCGATCGCGTGCTTCTTTTTGAGCTTGTAGCATAATTTGGGGTGCGATCGCATATCTTCGCCTTTTGCCATAAACTATATCATCACCTGGGAAATCTGCTGCTGCTTCTGCACTCCAGGCATTGTCTGTTGGCATCACTTCTACTACCGTTTTACCCGAATTTGTCAAATAGCCTAACATTATACCACAGCACTCTTCAGGGTAAGTGTTTTCGGCGTGTGTGCGGATAGTTTGCAGATGTTCTGGGGGAAGTTTGAGACTCACGGATAACAATACATTTATACAAAGATATATACCGCTGAATTATCATACTTGTATTTCCCGATTTAAAAAACAGGGTTAGATCACTTTGGCTAAGAAAAAAGGAACACAACAGTATTCACCGATGCAGGCTCTCAAGCAAGCTCTGAGGAGTTTGAACTCTTACCGTTTGATCTCTCTGGGAGCCTTTATCAGCCTGTTACTGCTGACATTTACGAATGCCGTGACTCCGCAACTTTTTCGTTGGGGTATCGACCAAGGCATCGCCAAAAAAGACTTACAAATTGTTTTCCAAAGTGCCAGCTTGATGGTATTAGTCTCTATAGGGCGGGGTTTATTCAACTTTGGGCAAACCTTCTGGGCAGAAGTCGCTTCTCAGGGGGTTGCCTATGAGCTACGTAATCAAATTTTTAGCAAAATTCAGAATCTCAGTTTTAGTTACCACGACAAAACCCAGACTTCGCAGCTACTTACCCGGATCACCAGTGATATTGAACAAATACGCAGCTTTATCGGTACGGCGCTGATCCAGGTAGTCGGTGCAGTAGTTACCTTGCTTAGTATTTCTGTGATTCTGCTAGTGATGAACTGGCAACTGGCACTGATTACCCTAACCTCAGTGCCTATAGCAGGATTTTTACTGACGCAGTTTTTTACCAAAAATACAAAGCTTTTCGGTCGAATACAAGAGCAACTCGGTGACCTGAATGCTGTTTTGCAAGAAAACTTGCTTGGTGTTCGAGTTGTGAAAGCTTTTGTCCGCGAATCAGCGGAAATGTCTCGCTACACCATGCTGAATGAGGAGTTGGTGAGGAGCAACATGCAAACGATTCGTGCTATTCGTAATACATTCCCGTTGATCTTTTTGTTGAGTAATCTTATTACCCTTGCCGTGGTAGGGTACGGCGGTGCAGAGGTGATTGGAGATCAGTTCTCAGTTGGTGAATTGGTAGCGTTTAACTCATACCAGATGTTGATTATCCAGCCGCTTTTGCTGATTGGTTTTGCCGCTCCCGTCATTTCCCAAGCGGCGGCTTCTGCTGCAAGAGTCTACGAAGTTGTTGATGCAGAAATTGAAATTCGCGATCGCCCCAATGCTGTTCCCTTTACCCAATGCAGCGGCAGAATTACCTTTGAAAATGTCCATTTCCGCTATCCAGGAGCGGTAACAGAGGCGCTCAAAGGAATTTCCTTTGAAACCAGCCCAAAAGAACTCATTGCCATCCTAGGCATGACTGGCTCAGGAAAAAGTACCATCGTCAACTTGCTCCCCCGTTTCTATGATGTTACAGGTGGATCTGTTCTGATTGACGGGCGAGATGTGCGGGATTTCAATTTAGAAAGTTTGCGATCGCACATCGGTATTGTCTTTCAGCAGACTACACTCTTCTCTGGCACAATCCGTGATAACATCGCTTATGCTATGCCAAATGCCCCCTTAGAAAAAGTCGTTTCAGTCGCAAAAACCGCTCAGATCCACGACTTTATTACCAGCTTACCTGATGGCTATGAAACGATAGTTGGGGAACGAGGTGTGGGGTTGTCAGGAGGACAAAAGCAGAGGATTGCGATCGCCCGCACCCTACTTACAGACCACCACATCCTGATCCTAGACGACAGCACCTCTGCCGTTGATGCTAAAACAGCTGCCCAGATCCAAGAATCTCTCGATCACCTAATGCACTGTAAAACCTGCACCACCTTCGTCATTGCTCAACGCCTCAGTACAATACACAATGCTGACCGCATCTTACTCATAGATCAAGGACACTTAGTAGCGCAAGGCACTCACGATCAGCTCATGCAAAATAGCCCCCTTTACAGCTCAATTCTAGAGTCCCAAGTCAATAAATCCTCAATCTAGTACTCCAGTAGCGTAGCCCAAAGGAGAATCCATGATAATTGTTGCGCCCGATCAAAGCGCGAGTAAGCAACTCCCGACACTGCAACGCTTCTTACAATATCTACAACCCTATCGCAAAGAAATTCCCCTTGCATTGGGATTGGTAATCATCGGTGCAGTGACTCAGACACTTGGTCCTTTCGTGATCGGCTGGTCAATTGATCATCTGATTATGCAGAAAAATCTGCGGGGACTGATGATCATGTTGGGTCTCTTGGCGATTATATACGTCATGGGTATCCAAGCAATCCGTGGCCAGATTATCCGCGTGGGCTGGATTGTGCAACGTTTACTAGCCCAACTACGTCAAGATATTTTCACGAAAATACAAAGCCTGCCCCTAGGCTTCTTTGACCGTAGCGAAGCTGGGGACTTGATGAGCCGCTTGCTGAACGATGTGAATACTGTAAATCAGGCATTTGGACAAACTATCGCACAAATGCTAGGTAACCTGTTCAGTTTGCTTGGAATTATCGTGGCGATGCTCTCAATCAACCTGCATCTAGGTTTGGTGAGCAATTTAGCTGTGCCATTCATGATTGTTACGACCAACTTATTTGCACGTTGGGCAAGAACTAAATTTCGTGTCACCCGTCAGACGATAGGTCAACTTTCTGCTAAATTGGAGGAGGACATTGGCAGTGTTCGTGAAGCACAAGCATTCAACCGCGTGAATTTCAACATTGAAGAGTTTAACAATTTAAATACAGCCAACCGTGTTGCCAATGTCCAAGCAGTCGCTGTGACCGCAGCGTTCTTACCTTCGATAGATTTTCTCAACACCCTCGCGACGGCAGGAGTATTGGCTTACGGTGGCTATCTAGCTATTATGGGATCAGCCACTGTGGGGACGGTCACCGCCTTTTTACTCTATGTCCAACAATTTTTCCGACCCATCCAAACCCTTAGCCAATTTTACACCCAAGCACAGTCTGCTTTAGCTGGATTAGAGCGCATCTTCCAGCTGTTGGATGAGCCTTCGCAACTCCAAGATGCAGCCAATGCTGTGGAAATGCCTCCTATCCAGGGCGAAGTGAGTTTTGAGAATGTCACTTTTGGTTATAATTCTCAGCAGTTGGTTCTTAAGGGTGTGAATCTTCATGCCAAGCCTGGGCAGATGATTGCCTTGGTCGGGCCGACTGGGTCAGGCAAAAGTACGATTATTAACCTGATTCTGCGCTTCTATGATGTATTGGGTGGTGCAGTTAAAGTGGATGGGATTGATGTTCGTAGTGTGACCCAGGCAAGTTTGCGTCGTCAAATTGGCATCGTCCTCCAAGATAATATCTTGTTTAGCGGCACAGTTGCCGAAAATATTGCCTTTGGTTATCCGCAAGCGACGCCAGCCGAAATCGAAGCTGCTGCAAGGGTTGCTAATGTCCATGAGTTGATCACTACTCTCCCCCAGGGATATGCTACCCTCTTGGGTGCACAGGGAACAACACTTAGCCAGGGTCAGCGACAGTTAATTAGCATTGCCCGTGCAGTTTTGATCCAGCCTCGGATTCTGATTTTGGATGAAGCGACTAGCAGTATTGACACACGCAGCGAAGCGCTGGTGCAAGCTGCGATCGCACGATTGCTAGAAGGTCGCACCAGCTTCGTGATTGCCCATCGCCTCAGTACAGTCACTCAGGCAGATCAGGTACTAGTTATTCAGCAAGGTCAAATTGTAGAGCAAGGTACTCACTCGGAATTAATTGCACAGCAGGGAGTCTATGCTAACCTTTACTCCATCCAGTTGAGTGCAGCTAGCTGATGCATACAGGAAAGGATTGTGCTTGCCCAATGCCCCTAATTTTTTGATATGTTCGTCCCTAATAAAGACAGAGGAGTGAATTGAATGAGTCGTCGATTGCTGGTGACTGGTGGTGCGGGGTTTATTGGTGCAAATTTTGTGCATCACTGGTGTCAGGCTTATCCTGATGACCGGGTGGTGGTGTTGGATGCCTTGACTTATGCAGGGAATCGTCGTAATTTGGCTGCCGTTGAGGAACGTGATAATTTTCGCTTTGTGCAGGGGGACATTTGCGATCGCTCCATCATAGACCAGATCCTAAAAACAGAAAGCATTGATACCGTCGCCCACTTCGCCGCTGAATCCCACGTAGATCGGTCAATTTTAGGCCCTGGTGCTTTCGTACAAACAAATGTGGTCGGAACTTTCACATTGTTAGAAGCTTTTCGTCAACACTGGCAGGTCAACTCCCAGCCAGCTGATTATCGTTTCCTACATGTTTCTACTGATGAAGTCTACGGTAGTCTTGGACCCAAAGACCCTCCTTTTAGTGAAACTACACCTTACGCTCCTAACAGTCCTTACTCCGCGTCTAAAGCTGGCAGCGATCACCTCGTCCGTGCATATTATCACACCTACAGACTACCAACCGTAATCACGAATTGTTCTAATAATTACGGTCCCTATCAGTTTCCAGAAAAGTTAATTCCCCTGATGTGTATTAATACTTTGATAGGTAAGCCACTGCCAGTCTATGGTGATGGCAAAAACGTCCGGGATTGGCTCTATGTAGGCGACCATTGTCGTGCTTTGGATCGAGTCATTCATTTCGGCACACAAGGAGAAACTTACAATATCGGCGGTAATAACGAGGTAGAAAATATTACTCTTGTGCAGATGTTGTGTCAGATCATCGATGAATTAGTACCCGATCTACCAGTACGTCCTGCTTCAGATTTGATCACTTTTGTCAAGGATAGACTTGGACATGACCGGAGATATGCAATCAATGCAAATAAGATGAAAACTCAGCTCGGTTGGACATCGGAGGTGACCATAGAACAGGGTTTACGTCTCACAGTAGAATGGTATCTCACTCACCGAGATTGGTGGCAACCCCTCCTATCAGAAGAATATCAAACTTACTACCGTCAGGTTTATCAATGAAGGCAGGAGGCAGGAGGTAGGAGGAACGAATGGCACTCTTGTAGTCGTAAAAGTCAGGCGACACGGGGACTTTGAGACTAAGTGCGTGAGTCTATCGAAGATAAAGTAGGCGAGTAGAGGTTGGGTGGGCTAATTCTGATATTTTGACTGTAGCTCAAGGTGAAAGCATGATCTGTCGAATTTGCTTGAGAACTTGTAAAATGTTCCATAGCTGATTGCGGCGGGGAATGAGCAGGGAGAAGACGTTGGAGAGATCGTACTGGGGAACTTCCTGTGTTAGCATTTTGATGAACATGAATTCATCCCCGTTGGTGACTAAGCCATAGACAGGACGCTCTGGGTTAGGGTTCGCCATCATGTATGCCACTGCTTGCGGAAGCGCGAGCGAAAAGGCAATGGTAGATTTAGACTCAATGACTAAGACCCAGAATTGCTGTTGGATAATCAGGGTATCAATCCGTCCGCGTAAAATTTCGTCAAGGTCTTCTAGTTCAATTTCAAGGCTGGGTTCTGTGGTAACAAAGAATGGCTCATCGTATAAGCCTGCTAATGTGAGTAGGGGAGAAATTAAAAGTTGGTTGATGGTTCCTTCTGTTAGAGAGCCTTGGTTCCTATGACGATCAACAAGAGCTTTAATTTGATTGAGTGTGTCTATTTCAACGGGCGTTAGTTCAGGTAAATTAGTAGCCCATTCCGAAAAGAACTGCGGATCAAGACTTGGAATCACACCAAATCTTTGTTGGAGGGCAGCCATTGTCAGAATGGTTTTAGAAATGGCTAGGCTTTGAGTCATGATCAGGTTGCCCAGGGTATCCTACCCTAATTGTATTAGATCGGCGTTCATCTGAATATGATATCGTCCGCCAGTCGCACAGAATTCAATTCTGTGCGACTGGCTCCTAACTCCTGACTTCTTCTTCGGTAAGTTACTTGTTAAAAAGCATTCATAGTATTTCCACTAGCTAAAAATCGCACATCTTTTGCATATTTTTACACAAATACAAATTTTTTTATCCTGATCTTATACTGAATTGATAAGAAGAATGATAAATTTATCATCACATAAAGAAAAATTCATTAGATCTTTAAAACAGACGAGAAAACTTGTTGCTTTTTTCACTAAAGCACTTATACTTGTAAAAGTGACAAAAACACATTGTAAATGTGTGTGGCTTGAATTCCTAGAAACATAGGAATGCGAGCATCTACCATTTAGTAAAGCTTTCTAAAAATCAATAGTTAGTTGGGGAAAGTCTTGTATTTTTCTGGCTGTCATCAAGTGTTCAGCTAATCAGCTTAATGCAGAAATAAATGCCTGGATATGTCACTATATCCCAGCTAATTTTTCCTGCTGCAAAAATGAGCATCTACTGTCTACTACTTAAGTTAAAAATGCGTTGAAAATGCATGGTTTTTTTCAACCTGTATCAACGTATCTCTGTTGGAAATAGTATCAATCCGACAGCAATTAAATTAGGCTCTAGGAAGGAAACGATGCTTGACAAAATTCGCGATCATCAAGAAGAATTATCGACTTTTTCACTGCGACCCGCATTTCAAAGTCGTTCAGTAACAGTGGTAATTCCAGCTTTGAACGAAGAAGGTAATTTGAAAAAGCTCCTACTTAACTTAGAAGAAGCGTTCCAAACTCTTGGCTTTAATTTGCCAGTCTTTGTAATTGATGATGGCAGCACAGATAATAGTCCAGTCATTCTCGCTGATTTGAGCAAGAAATATAAATTTTTGAAAGTCATTCGTCATCCCCAAAGGCGTGGTGTAACTGGAGTATGGAAGACGGCTTTAGCCTATGCCAAAACTGATTGGATATTTTGGGGACAAGCAGATTTAGAGTCTGATCCTCGGACTGATTTACCATTACTCCTAAAAGCATGTGAACCTGGAGTAGACGCAGTTGCAGGTTGGCGACAAAAGCGTGGTGATGGCAAAGTTTTAGCTTCTTTAGTTGCTAACCTTACTTGTCGTTTAGTGTTTGGTTTAAAAATTCACGACATGAACTGGATCAAATTAGTCCGTCGTGACCTATTGGCTCATTTACCTGTGGAAAAAATCACCCATCGCTACCTATTAGCAATACTAGCAGCACAGGGATACCGGATTGCAGAAACTCCAACTCCTTGGCATGAGCGCTATTCTGGAAAAAGTAAATTTGGTAAAGGGCGTCTTGTGACTTCTGCTGTCGATTTCATCAAGCTATGGTGGTGGTTTAAAACTCAGGGTCGTCAATTAACTATAGGACGCCATCAAAAACAGATGAATCCCAGAAATTATGCTATCCCTTACCAGAGTCCTAAATCAGTCATGAACAACAGATAATTTTGTTTGAGGAGTCAGGAGTCAGGAGTCAGAATTTATCAGGGTTTGGTATCTATCTTCATGCCAAGAAGTGTTCCTGTTATCTCCCGATTCTTTAACAACTCTGACTCCTGAATTCTGACAATTTTGTAGATAGGGCTGAAATTTGGTGGGCTTTAGCCCTACCTAAGCACCACACCTAAGAATTAACAACTACCAAGTAACACAAGACCAATGAATCTTCAAGATAAACATATCTTGGTCGTCACTTCTGTCTATCCAATGACGGCTAATGGAAATCATGGAGCTTTTATACGGGAAGCAATTTTGCGTTTGCAACCAACTGGAGCTAAGTTTACAGTATTTGCTCCTGCCTACGAGGCTTGCAAAAGCTATGTACTAGATGACGTTAAAGTTTATCGCTTTCGCTACTGTCCAAAACGCTTTGAAAATTTAGCACGGGATGGTGCTCCAACCAAATTACAACGACAGCCTCTGTATTTGCTAGCGGCAGCTTTATATATCTTTCTTGGTACATTGCAATTATTGTGGGTGTGTAGCAAACAAAAGCCTGATTTACTTCAGATTCATTGGCCCTTTCCCCATGGATTGATGGCTTTACCTGCCAGCTTTTTCCTAGGCATTCCGATGGTATTTAGTTTCCACGGTTCCGAACTGATGTTAGCAAATAAATTTGGCTTCGTTGCAAATATCCTCCGTTGGTTATTACCTATCGCCAAAGGTGTAACAGCCAATTCTTCTTTTACTTGCGGATTGATTCGTAAACTTTACGATGGACCTGTTACCGTTATCCCTTATGGGTTAACTATCGAGGCTAAACCACCAAAAAAACGTCTGAGTGAGGAAGTCCCTAAGCTTCTGTTTGTAGGTAGGTTAGATGAGCGCAAAGGTTTAAGATATTTATTAACGGCTCTACCTTTAGTCTTAGCTCAACAACCCGTGCTTTTGCATGTTGTCGGTCAGGGAATTCTTGAACAGGAGATTAAATTGCAGTGCCAATCAATGGGTCTGGAGGACCACGTAAAATTCCTGGGCTTTGTCAGTAAAGAAGAACTCGCTGACCAATATGCTGGTTGCGACATCTTTGTCTTACCAGCTATTGTAGACAGCAAAGGCGACACTGAGGGTTTAGGAATTGTAATGATAGAGGCTTTAGCTCACCAAAAGCCTGTGATTGCTAGTGCTGTAGGAGGTATAGTTGATGTAATTCAATCTGGGGTGACAGGGTTGCTAGTACCAGAGAAAGATCCAGAAGCCTTGGCACAAGCTATCTTAAAATTGCTCTGTGATCCTGTTAAAGCTCAAGAAATGGGGGAAAAAGGTTTGGCAGATATTCAAGTACGTTTTAGCTGGTCACACATTATATTTTTGTGGGAGTATATTTTTAGGACAGCTTTGGATAATCAGTTAACAGTTAACAGTAAATTGATAACTCCTAACTCCTGACTCCTAACTCCTAACTCCTGACTCCTGACTCCTGAATTCTGCTATATACCAGTGAGCAAAACGATGCCACCCCGCCAGTTTTTACTATCGCGTACAGTTCTGACAACTCTCACAGTAGCCCCTGTAGGTGCTATGGGGATTTTGTCGATCACCGTTCTTTTGCCGGCTCTCAAAGATCCAGAGTCAAGATTTTATTCTTCGGCTATAGGTTATCCGGCTGTACAACGAAGCTTAGGTAAGCCGATCAAAGTTGAGACTGTTGAAGTAGCGGCAAAAAATTTAGCGGATGGTGTTGCAGCCCCTGGCGAATCTGTTGCTATGCAACAGGTAGAAGTCCGTTCTTTGGTATCAGGACCAGTAGAAAAAGTTTATGTCGCGGAAGGACAGTGGGTGCATCGAAATCAACCTCTGCTCGATCTCCAAAAAGCTCCCTTTCAAGATCAGGTGAATACAGCTCGCAATAACCTTGCGACTGCAGAAAAGAATCTACAGACTCTACAAAAATCAGCCCCAGAAAGGTTGCTAGCTTTAAAGCAAAATGTTATTACTGCTCAAGCAAGGCTGAATGAAGCTAAAACTAGAGTCCATGAAATCAACGATTTGGCAGAGCAGGAACTAAAAAACAATGTTGAGTCTGCTCAGGTAAGATTAAAAACAGCTGAACAAAAACTGCAACAAGTTAAACTGCTATCTAAGCAGGGAGCAATGTCTAAGTTTCAGTTCTATGATACACAAGATGTTTATGCTAGTCGCAAAAGAGAGCTTCTAGCTGCTCAACAAGGAATTCTTAATACACAAACCCAGCAATTTAGTAACCAAGATTTCTACATTACTCGCCAGAACGATCTGATCTCTGCACAGCAAGCCTTACAGCTTGCCCAGAAAGCTCTAGATAAAGACTTGGCAGATGCTCACCTGTTAATGGAAAACAGAAAAATAGAACTACAACAGGCGACAAGAGACTTAAACCGAACGACAATTTATGCCAGTACTGATGGTTTGGTGAGTAGGGTCAATATTCATAGTGGAGAAAACATTGATGTTCGCGATCGCACATCTGTGATCACTCTAACTCAGAATGTTGTATTTAAGGCTTACATTGACCAAGCGCGACTTAATGCGATCAAACTAGGCGAGCAAGCGACTGTTCGTTTGGTAGCATACCCCGGACGCACATTCTCAGGGCGAGTGATTCAACTCAATCCCACAGTAGAAACGGATGCAGCTAAACTCACAGTAGGTGTTGACCGCCAGTATACATATTCAGTGTGGGTTGCTGTCGATCATCTACAAATGCCTCCTGGGTTGCAAGGTTATGCCCAGTTTACTCAAAGCAAGTCAAGCTTAGTCATTCCAGAAAGTTCTGTCACCCATTTATCCGCTGGTGAAGGCATGGTAATGGTTGCAGAAGCAGGAAAAGCTGTAGTTAAAAAAGTGAAGCTCGGTAAGATATTTGATAACCAACGGGAAGTACTAGAAGGCTTGCAGTCGGGAGAACAATTAGTCATCTTTTCCGCAGGCTTGAATCCTGGGGATCAACTTGATGCTCACCTTGTACAAACGGGAAATAATGGCTCTCCTGTACTGACTTCTTATCAAGAGCAAAGTAGGGTCTCTCGTCATCAGCAACTGTCGAGTCCAAAATTAGGACTTCCAGGTTCTACACAACCAAGTTTTCTGGATCAGGAGGCGACATTCTCGCCATAGCAGGGGAGCAGGGGAGCAGGGGGGAAGAAAAATCTTACAACGGTAAGGGAGTAACTCCTGACTCCTAACTCCTGACTCCTGACTCCTGACTCCTGACTCCTGACTCCTAACTCCTGACTCCTGACTCCTGACTCCTGACTCCTGACTCCTGACTCCTGACTCCTGACTCCTGACTCCTAACTCCTAAATTTGTTGATTAATTAGTTACCTGTAATGAAAAAAAAATACCGATGGCAAACCTTTTTT
>CAIVAU010000238.1 GCA_903903925.1 uncultured cyanobacterium | reverse complement strand
TCCCCCCCCCCCGTAAATAACCCCCCCCCCCCCCGAAAATCCCGAAATTTGGCACCCCCCCCCCCCAAAAATGGTCAAAAATGGCATTCCTTAGGCTAAATTCTCCGTAAATACCCCAGGGACCCCCCCCGTGTATTATATCAACGCCTAAAATCGAAAAGTGAAAACCTTTCGATCAGTCGCTCTAGCCTAAAAACATCCCACTAATCGGTCGCCAGACTGCTCGCCCCCTACTCCCAGACCCAACGTATTAGCAAAAAGGGGGGGGTAGTAATTTTTTGGCAAGGTGTCTAACAGCCGCTAGGGGGGCTATTTGGTTTTTGAAATCAGGTGATTGGCATGTGTGATGGCACTTTTTTAAAAAGGACAGAGGGGCTGTAGAGCAAAAAACACCCCAAAAGTACAGCAGCCTTTGCGGACTTTTTGACACTTTTTGAAAAAATGACCATTTTTCCCTATTTCGTTTCGTATCGTTTTGCTACCCAAGCCCTGGAGATTTTCCCCAAAATTCCTCAATCCCCAATCCCCAATCCCCAGACATGGTATCATTTCATCTGCTTGTGTAAATTTAAAAACTGTAGAGACAAAATAGCGACCTGTCTCTAAGCAGATATTTGATAGCTATTTATGCCTACTAATACTTGGACTCGTCACCACATTCTTTCTCTCGCTGACTTCACCGCCTTTGAATACGATACTGTTTTGCAAACTGCGGCCAGTTTTCAAGAGGTGTTATCGCGGCGGACAAAGAAAGTACCTACCCTGCAAGGACAGGTGGTAGCAAATTTATTTTTTGAACCTTCTACCCGCACTCGTAGCAGTTTTGAACTGGCGGCTAAGCGACTCTCAGCAGATACACTAACCTTTACCTCAGCAACTTCTTCCATCACAAAAGGAGAGACTATTCTCGATACGGCAAAGACATATTTAGCCATGGGAACTGATATTATGGTGATCCGCCATCGAGAAGCGGGAGTACCTAGTGCGATCGCCCAAGAAATGGATCGTCTAGGTGTGCGAGTGAGTGTCCTCAATGCTGGAGATGGTCAGCATGAGCATCCATCCCAAGCGCTACTAGACTTATTTACTATTTGCACTCTTCTCGATCCAAATTATCCCCAGATCGAACTTTTAAAGAATAAAAAAATTGTCATTGTTGGAGATATTCTACATTCACGGGTAGCACGCTCAAATATCTGGAGTTTAACCGCAAGTGGTGCTCAAGTGCATCTAGCAGCACCACCCACTTTACTACCTAAGTTGTTTGCTGATTATGGTGAGGATAGACCAGGCAAACTATTTCTCCATTGGGAATTAGAACCAGCTTTGCAAGATGCTGATTTTGTCATGACCTTGCGCTTGCAAAAGGAACGTATGACTGCCAATTTATTACCTTCTTTGCGAGAATATCATCAGTTATTTGGCGTTACACACTCCAAACTAAAGTTGTGTCAGCCAAACGTAAAAGTTTTGCATCCTGGACCTGTTAACCGTGGTGTTGAAATTAGCTCTGAATTAATGGATGACCCAGAATTTAGCCTCATTCAGACGCAAATTACCAGCGGTGTCGCGGTTCGGATGGCACTGTTGTATTTAATCGGCAGCGGTAAGGTTTAAGTAACCAAGTAAAAAATTAGCAATTTACTGCTAACGGAATTTACTGAATGACTTCTAGAATTAGCCTGATATCCCGCCCTACACTTAAGTGTAGGGCTAATAGCTTAAGTCCATTGAAATGGACTGAAATCCTTGATTAGTCCTCTTGAGAGGAGTTTAGCTATCAGCCAGCGATTTAAATCGCTGGCTGACAGTCTAGGTGCAAGATATCAGATAGGGAAGTCAGGAATCCACAGTAATGAGTTAAGAGTTAGATTCAACTCCTAACTCCTAACTCCTAACTTTCTCCAGTAATAGAAAGTTCGTCAACCCAGATTTTGGGACATACTCCTGAGGGACTCAACTTCGCTTCTTTTTCTACAAAAATAATCGACTTAAGGAGTTCTAAGAAATCTCCAGCAACAGTTGCTGACTCAATGCTCGTTTTGACACCGTTATTAACGATCCAACCATCAAACGGTAGAGAAAATGAGCCTTGTAATGATTTTACACCCGCATGAAGAGCTTGTAATTCATCGATAAAAACCACATTTTCAACTGTTTCCAGGCTTAATTCCTGTTCTGCAGGTTGGCTTGCAAAAACGTGATAAAAGTTAGGGCTAACTGAGACTTTTGCCCCAATGTTCGCATTCCCTGTAGGCTTGGCATTCATCCTTTTTGCAGTACCTGCACTGTGGAGAAACCCTGCCAAAATACCGTTTTCAATTATTGAAACCCGGCGAGTGGGAGTTCCTTCACCATCAAAAGCTTCTGCACCAATATTAGCTGGATGTAATGCATCATCACAAACAGAAAGTAGAGGAGAAGCAATTTGCTTTCCTAAATCATCAGGGGTAGATAGACTTTGCTTGTCCAGAATACTTTGAGCATTGAACAAGTTAGAAAAAGCACCTAGCAGACTCAAGAAAGCCTCAGGTGAAAAAACAACCCGATATTTACCAGACTGAACTTTTTCATAGTTCAAGTGGCTAATAGTTTTCTCTGCTGTTTCTTTAATGCAACCATTAATGTCTAGATTATCTAGACCCCGACTGACCCTAAAAGCACCAGCACTGCGAGGTTTTTTTCCTTCTTCCTCAGTTTTGCTGTAAAGAAAAATTGATGCCAAAGAGTGAGATTCAGTTCTCATTGCACCGTCGCTGTTGAGATAGAACTTGTCAATATCTCTTTGCGCCAAGCTATTATAAGGCACTCCTTTTATAGCCGGATGCGCTGCAAGAACTTCTTTCTCAGCCTGTAGCAAGCTTTCTAGAAGTTGGGAAACAGGCGCTTGGGGTGCTTTTTCATCAAGTGTTTTGTCTAACGGAACAGTAGCCTCTGGACTAAAATCAGGGACATTTTCCTTAACACCAAAAAAACTGGCTTCATAAGCTGTTTTCAAAGCTAATTCAAGTCCCTTAGGGTCTACATCTGTTGTGGTAGTCACACCCATTGTATTGTCTTCATTCCAGACACGTACTATGACACCAGAAAGATTCGAGGCTTTGACCTGTTTTGGCTCCCCTTGATCTACTTGTACACTAGTTTGATCTGCTGTCGAGCCATAGATGTCAAATTTTCTAATCCCAAGCTGAGCAGCACTTTCCTTAGCATCAGTTGCAATACGATTGATATTCGGCATAGTCGGTTTTAGATTGTGAATATACGAAACAGCTAACACCCATGAAACCAATTCACGATTCAAACTACGAATTACAAATCCATCCCTTAAAACAATTCATAATTCATAATTCATAATTCACTAACGTCCACCTACAGTGATTGAATCAACCTTAATGTGTGGTTGTCCGACAGTAGTGTAGATACTGCCACTAACAGAGCCACAGAAACCAGGCGCTAACGACAAATCTTGAGAGCACATAGAAATTTTGTTCATAATTTCCTTCGCTTCACCAATAAGGATTGCTCCCTTGAGTGGCTTCGTAATTTTGCCATTTTCAATCAAATAAGCTTCATCTACACCAAAGTTAAATTGACCTGTAGCACCAACACTACCACCGCCCATCTTTTTACAGTAAATACCTCGATCAACAGAGGCAAATAAATCTTCAACACTGTACTCGCCAGTATCAATGTAAGTATTACGCATCCGGCTAGCCGCAGCAAAGGTATAACTTTGCCGACGTCCACTACCAGTTCTGGGGTTTCCCGTGCGCCAAGAACCTGCTCTATCTGCCAAAAAGTTCTTTAAAACACCTTTTTCAATTAATAGCGTTCTTTGCGCTGGCATACCCTCGTCGTCCATGTCGATCGTGCCGAAGGCATTTTCTGAGCGCCCTTCATCCCAAGCTGTCAAGCTTTCGTGGGCAATTTTTTCGCCCTTTTTGTCAGCGAAGGGGGAGGTGTTGCGTTCAATTTGAGTGGTTTCCAGCAGGTGTCCGCAGGCTTCATGGAAAATAACTCCACCAAAGTGATTTGCCATGATAATAGGATAAGTACCTGATTCTACATAATCTGCATAGAGCATTTTTGCAGATGAGTCGGCAATGTGTTCTGCAGCTTCTTTGTAATCCCAGGTTTTCAGGAAGTTCGGATCACTGGTGTTCCCAGCACGTTCAGCGATGGAGGCGCGATTTGCCCCATCAGCACACAGAAGATTAAATCCTACCGACTGGGTGAGGCGAACGTCACGAGAAAAAGTGCCATCACTAGCAGCGACTAACACTTCTTGCCAGTCACGAAAATAGGTGGCGCGGCGAGATTGTATATGTTTGGCTTTTTGCGTTAGTTGGGTAGTCCCCGCAAGGAGGACTTCTCCCATTTCCCGGATGCTGCTACACAGAGGTAACCATCCATCTTTACCTCTTTTTGTACCGTAGTCTCTCAGCAATTCTAGGTTGATTTCTGGGATGAAAGCATTGGGAGTGGGGAGTTCCAATCCTAGGATAGAGAGACCTTTTTCTAAGGCTGCTTTCAGACCCGAAAATGAAAGGTCATTCGTGCTAACGTAGCAATCAGCTTTGCCACGAAATACTCTGACCCCTGCACCTGTAGAAAGACGCGGTGTAATGCTAGTAATAGAGTCGTCTTCTGCTAGGCAGCTAATGTAGTTGACACGTTCTAAGAAGAATTCGATGAAATCAGCACCTGCAGCACGTCCAAGTCCTAAAAGAGTTGCTAGAGGAGCTTCCCAGGTTTCATCGAAACGCTCTGGTGTGGAGGAGTATTGTAGGGTAGGGAGTTGTTTAGAAAGAAGTAGAGTATTTGTAAGCATGGTTTGCCTCTTCTGCTGGCGTTATCGGAGGTTGAACTGAAAAATCCTGGTGTGTTCACTGTAGCAAATCCATAAAAGCCGCAGTCGGGAAAGAGGCGGGCAAAGTTATCTTGTATTCGATTACCAAGGACAAATGGTCAAGCCCAGAAGCTTGTCTTCCAAGTGCAAAATGCTTATGGGAAGTTAGCTTCGGCTCACTCTATAGAGACGATGTTGAGCCGGTGTGGTTGGAGTGGAAGCCTGGAGACTCCGATGAGGAGTACATCGAAAATGTCTTGAAGGCTATCCGGGAGTATCCAGCCCCAATCTATAACACTGTAGAACCACTACAAGAAAAAGCCCACTTAATTTTTACCGCGCTTAATTCGGTTGCTTCAAATGTCGCACCTCAATGACTGTATGCACATTGCCGCGAGGGCTGAAATCTCCTTTGACAGTGACTTCTAATGGATCACAAGCAGCAACAAAATCATCCAAAATTTGATTAATTGATTCCTCGTGGGAAATGTAGCGATCGCGGTAACTGTTAATGTAAAGCTTAAGTGCCTTCAATTCCACCACCAGTTCATTAGGTACGTAGGTAATGTAAATTGTGGCAAAGTCTGGATAGCCAGAAAATGGGCATTTACAGGTAAATTCTGGTAATGTAATGCTTATATCGTATCGCCTTCCCACACGCGGGTTGGGAAAGGTAATTAACTGTCCCTCCGCAATCTCACGTTCGCCGTATTTCATTTTTTTGTTCGTTTTAAAACTCTTCCTGTTCCCAGTCTGGACAATTTTGATCTTCCCACCCGTAGGGATGCATACCGCAAATTAATAAGTTGCCGCTATAGACTTGACCATGGTAGTGACGGCAGCCAATACATGCTGGATTTTTTTCTAATGTAGGTTCAACTGCGTAAGGGAAAGTCGGCTCTATATCATCGCCTACAATTTCTTCCAGTTCCCAGTAAACTTCCAAAATTGGTTCGGCTATATCCTGCAAATACTGATCTAATTCAGTAGCAACTGTACTTTGTAATTGCTCAGTAATTTCCTCTGTAATCTCAAAAAAGGTATCTACTACTTCAGTCATCCCCATGAAGAAACCCTCCACTTCATCAGCGACTGTTTGCACCATTTCCCAAAAATCTTTTTGCCACTTTTCCATACAATTCACGTCCTTACTGGCTATCAACGGAAGGACTCTAGATAAGAGAGTTAGGAGTTAGTAAACAGTGAAAATAATTTATCTTTTACTTCCCTGCTCCCCTGCTCCCCTGCTTCCTAAACGGTAATCTTCAGGCAGGATAGGAGCAGATCTAGCTTTGATCGCGTTGCAGCCGTTTTAATTCTTCTTGTAGTTCTAGCACTTGTGTGCGTAAGTTATCCGGATTTTCAGATGGTGTCTCTTTGGCGGTTGTTGGCTTGTCTTCTTCCTCTAGGATTTCAATGCGGCGAGGTTCAGAGGGAGGTGTTTTGTCAGCCGTTGCACCAGGAGTCGGTGGCTGTTGGGCTTGCTTCATCATATCTTCAACAAAGCGGCGAGCTTCCTCTGTTGTCATTTCGCCTCGCGAAACCATTTCATCTGCCAGTTTTTGGACTTGCGATCGCAGTTCGGCTACTGTTCCGCCTGCTTTCTCACCCGCGTAAGAAGCCAACCCTACACCAAGGTAAAAGGCTTTTTTCACAACATCTCCAAAACCAGGCATTGCCGCTCCTGCGCTCCTACAAATGGGGCGACCCGGAGACTACGCCTACCACAAGCATCCCGTATTGCTGCTACCTTCCGGTCCTGACAAGATTTGGGCGTTGAAGTCGCATAGATCCAGGTCTAAAAACAGCATAGCATTAAATTATCAATTCTGAATTATGAATTCTGAATTAACTTTTTAACGATCCGAAGTTCACCAGCGAAAGAAGCCTCTGCTCGGACTTCTAGCTCGCCTCCTTACTCCATCACAATTCGCCATTCGTAAAGCTGATAGTTGACGCAGCCGTTTTTTACCAATGGATCACCAGCTACAATAACTTTCGCTTCGTCCATTGACGCAGCCTCAAACACCATCATGCCGCCTCCATGTTGCGCCCAATACCCTGTTTTAGCTTTGTGTCCTTTAGTAATCAACTCTTGGACGTAAGCTTTATGGGCGGGTATGTATTGGTCAAAGGTGGATTTATCGATTTTGCCTTCTTCTATCTTTACAAACCACGGCATTCTTTTTAGAATCCTTTACAATTGTTGTCATATTTTCCAGGTATGAGCCAGATGTGTAAATTACCTGTCAACCAAGCTGCGACCAGACTATCATAATCCAACATCTAAAATGGGATGAGCCGATTTTTTATCGCACTTCTACCGCCGCAGGAAATCCAGGATTACGCTAACCAGATCAAGCAGCATTTTGCTGATCGTTATGCCAGTCGCGGCGCTCAAAACTCTCCACCGCACATTACCCTGCAACCGCCTTTTGAGTGGGCAAATACAGACCTACCCTCCCTAGAAAAATGTCTCAGAGACTTTGCTAGTGAGCAAGAGTCTGTACCCATCACCCTCAGTGGTTATGGAGCCTTTGCCCCCCGCGTTATATTTATTAATGTAGTCAGAAGCCTAGAACTTCTGACTTTGCAAAGTGATTTAATAGCATATCTGGAAAGCAATCTGGGAATTGTTGACAAGGTTTCTAAAACCCGCCCTTTTGCTCCTCACATGACGGTTGCATTTAGGGACTTAACACCGCAGAACTTTAAAGCTGGTTGGTCAGAATTTGAGCAGCGGGAGTTGCATTTTGAGTTGACTGCTCACAGCTTAACGTTGCTGCTTCATGATGGCAAGCAGTGGAGTGTCAAATCAGACTTTCCCTTAAAGTCTAAGTTGCTGATTATCCGTACCCCAAGAGTTAAGCCATGTATGCACTTTAGCTCCCTCTACCCACATAGACTGTTCACTATCAGCTAGCGCCACTGCCTCTTCAATCTGCTGCACCTGCCAGGACTGGTCTTCAACATACGCTGCGATCGCCTGCGCCGCTAACCACGATTTACTACGGTTAGTGCTTTGTGCAAGCGCCTCAAGTTTCGCCTTCACATCGGCAGGAAGACGTATTGTAACAACTTCATTTTGAGACATAATGACGCCCTTAAAACAGCATTTTATTCTATTGTATACATTGTATACCCGGATGAAATTGCAGCAATTTGCTGTTTGACAGTTGGCAGTATTTGATTGATACTGGTATAATACTTGTTAAATCTATTACATGACAATCAAACAGCTTGTAACACCCAAGCCGCACGAAGTAGGTCAGTGTATTCAGAAACTTCACAAACTTCAAGTAGCCTGCCAATCAACAAATGCAAGTGGCGAAGCTAACTACGAAATTACCTTGAAATGGAAACCAAACAAGGCATAATAACGTATGGCATCGACAGCAGATAATTATATTCGAGCTTTTAGGTCAGCGATCGCCAGAATTTTTCATCCAAATGGTGCGGTAGTTGGTGTGGGTTTTTTAGTATCTGGGCGAACCCAAAATTATATCCTGACATGCGCTCATGTTGTTACCTCAGCTCTATCTTTACCAGAGGATATAGTTGAAGCCCCTAATAATGATATCTACTTCGATTTTCCCCTCATTGCATCAGGACAACAACTAAAAGCTCAAGTTGTTTTTTGGCAACCCCTTGTCAACAATGTATCAACTTCCGAACCTGAAGATATTGCTGGGTTGCAAATACAAGGACAGTTGCCTAAAGAAGCGCAACCTATCAAGCTCATCTCAAATCGTAACATTTGGGAGCATCCTTTCCGCCTATTCGGTTTTCCTTACGGACACAAAGATGGCGTTTGGTCTACAGGCGTGTTGCGAGACGGACAAGGAAAGGGATGGGTACAACTGGAAGACAGCAAGGTTACTGGCTACAGGATAGAACCGGGCTTTAGTGGTGCGCCTATATGGGATGAAATTCTTGCAGGAGTCGTTGGTATGGCTGTGGCGGCGGAGAAACAGCGAGAAGAGATTAAGACTGCTTTCATGATTCCGGCGGATGTATTGATCAAAGCATGGGATGAAATAAACTTGCCGATTTCATCGAATGTACATACTCAGAAGAGTCTGAGTCGGGTACAACAACTCAAAATCAAAACTTTGCAACAACGTTTTGAGGCTTTAAGCAGTGACTATGAAGTAGCTTATAACCAACTTAACTATACACTCAGCGCGAGCGATCGCAATATAATTCAACGACAAATCAACACCATACTACAAGAACTTGATCGAGTAGAAAGTGAACTTAATGAAATTTAAATACAATGAAAAATTCCTCAGATTTACGAAAAAACTTTCTAGAGCAATTAATAGCCAGTCTAAAAACTGAGATTGAAAGTATCAGTGAACAAATAGGGTTCACGCTTAATGATGTAGATAAAAATAAATTACAAAAGCAAATTCATCATAAATTCGAGCAACTAGAAGAAGCTGAATCAGAGTTAAACCTGCTAAATGAAACATCTCTAGAACAAGTTGATTTTGATAAAATTCCATTCACTAATCGTGATGCTGCAATTAGTGATATCATCGCAACTAATTCTCCGACTTATCGTCTGATAACGGCTCCCAAAGGTTACGGAAAAACAGCATTCCTTAAACATATACAGAAGAGGTTTCAAGAGTTACAATGGTGTTGTGCTTATGCTTCTATATCTGGCGATCAAAATATTGAAGACCTAGAAGACGAATTAGCTAGTTCTCTCAATCTTCAGATCCAAGAAGTGTATGAATTACCTTCAGGAGAGCGATTAGGTTCATTATTACATCGAAATTGGGCTAAATGGCAATCCCAGGGAAAAAAAGGCATTGTACTACTCATTGATCTTGATGGAAATGCTCCACACAAACAACGTTTAAACGAAATTTTTAATCAGCTTAAAGAATTGGGATGGAAAATTGAAAAATGTTTGAAAGAATTACAATTTTTTAAAGATAATTCCAAGAGTCTTCGAGTTGTGATTGCATCTCGCTGTCTTACCGATCTCCCTTCAGATCTGGTGTTTCCTAAACTCACACTCTCTCCTTTTAACTGGGAAGTGGTTCAGGATACAGCAACAAAATATCTCAAGCCGGTCAAGATGACTTCTGAAAGTCTTGCTTTATTAGCAGGACACTTACTGTATTTAACTGGCGGACATCCAGGGTGTATTGTTGAAGCCCTAAAAGTTTATCGAAGTGGCGGTTATACAGTCAATCATTTTTTAAAAAGTTATGGCAACAAAATATGGGAAAAAACCCTAAGACATTGTAGAGATCAGATTAAAGAAAGCCTGACAAGAGAAAATAGTTATCTATACGAATCTATTGAAAAATTGAGTATATTTCCCATAATAAATGGGACTTGGATATTAAAAAAAGCCGTTCAGAGATTTCAGTTGCCTTTCAGTGATGATAGTTTTAAATTAAATGCCGAACTGACAAAAACATCTATTTTTACTCGTGATAAAACGATTATAAAAGATAGAATGACCCGTCGGCTGCTAGTAATTGGTCTCCTCCGAGAAAGCACACCTGACAACTTTAAAAATCTTTGTAACGAAGCTGCTCAAATTTGCTTAGAATACGTTCATGAGCTTAAATCAAAGAATAATTCGGCTGTGGCGGGAACTTGGTCAATGCAGTATTTTTTTCAAAGTCTTCAACAACATGCTGGATTTATCCATTTTGGTGATGATAGTTTAGCGTATCGACAAGAACTTCGCAGAACTTTCTTCAATCAAACTGTCGAAGACACTATCGGAATATTCCGCAATACAGACCGAGAGCAAACCCATGAATTTCTTTCTACGCTTAAATCTGAAGTAGAACACGACTGGGAATTTCAGTTTCTTGTAAATTATTATCTACATAATGACGAATATAATGATACACCCTATAAAAATTTAATTCAGAAGCTTGACGAAGCTATTCAAAATAACTAACTCAGGGGCCTATTATGTCTGAAATAGATAAATTAGAGTTTGTTGGTCGTGAAGAACATCTAAATAGAATCATTTCCCTGGTTCACGAAGCTCATACGCGGTATGTTGTTTTAGTAGAAGGTAGAGGCGGAATTGGCAAAACTTGGTTGCTTCATGAATTACAAAGCCGCCTCAACGACGTTCAAATTGCGACAAGTGAAATTATTGACTGTGATACTCCTGTTTTTAATGATGCAGAAGATTTATGCACTCAAATTGCCAAGCAATTGTATGATAATACATATCAAGAATGGCTACTTCAGTTACGAAAACTACGAGAAGATGAAAACTATCTCAGTCAAACTTCATATCAACAAGAACGTAGACAGCTTGAAAAATTTCTAGTCGATGAAATCAATCGAAAATCCAAACAACAGAGACTCGTATTTCTAATTGATACGGTTGAGAAGTTAGGACAACCAGAGGTTAGAGCAGAAGTTTGGGAATACATTGCTAATCTATCTCAGCAACTCAAGAACACTATATTTATTTTGGCAGGTCGCCCCAGTATTGCTCGTCAAATTTTAGAAAATTCATTCAAAGAAGAAGAATTAACTTATTTAGAATTAAATGAATTTACTCCTGAGGATGTGCGGACATATATTCTTTCCAAGCAAGAGCAACTTCACTTTACTATTGGGGAAGACTTAGTTGAAAAAATTATAGTTCTTTCTGGTGGCAGCCCCATCATGATTGAATTTGGAGTAGAGTATGCTTATCGGGAAGTCATACCAGATTGGTTAGAGAGTGAAGATATAGAAAATATTCCAGCTAGGTTAGAAAAAACAGGTGGATTTGAAGCTGAGATGGTTCGACATATGACGCAGCTTCGGACATCGATGGATAGACTAACCCTGTTGCTTTCACGTATTTACCCATTGGATAGTTCTGATATTGCTCATTTATTAGAATTATCAGCAGAAGATGCTCAAAGATTATTTAGTGATGCCCAAAGCTACTTTTTTATCAAACCAGTCATGAGTGGTTTGAGTGGGCTTCAAATATCATTGCATGATATTGTGCGAGACTTAGTTGAGAAATATGTATGGCCAGATATTGACCCCGATTTTGAATGGAGAAGACGAGATAGTCGAATTGCTGCTAAATATTTTGAGAACAAAGATTATCAACTAGGGCCACAAAAAAGGATATTAGAGGTTCAACGTCAATCTGATGATTGTCAGAAAGTCGTTAATATCGACTTTCTGATTGAAGAACTTAAACAACTGCGAGAATTCAATACTACGCGATGGCTATGGAATGCTTTATATGCTGATTTGACCACAGGCTTTGACACTTGGCATCAGGTTACTGACAGGATACGCAGTCAATCAAAGAAATTTAGCTTTGTCAATCAATTATTGGCAATTGCAAAACAGTTTGAAAAAGAGCTAAACCCTGATCAAAGATTTAAATTGGTTATTTTTGAAGCAAAGCTTGTTCACGCCCTGAAAGACAAGAGCACAACAGAACATGAGGTGAGAAAATTAGAGGAAATGCTATCTGAAAAATCTTCTAATTCTTCTCAGCGAGCAAATATTTATAATGTTTTGGGAATGCTGAATACCAAGTTACATCTTTATAACGAAGCCTTGAAATATCAACAAGCGTGTTTATCTCTAGTACAAGGGAATCAGCTATCGTCTGCTATTCCTGATGTAGCTAACCAAGTTGGTTATCTTTATCGACAGCTTAACAATTTTAATGAAGCTGAGAAATATTACAAACTAGGCTGGGATGCTGCTATGGAAGTTGACACGCCTCACAAAGGCTTAACTCAAGTTATGGCTAGTATTCAGAATAATTTGGGATATTTACACGGATTACAAAAAAATTATATCAAGTCTGAACAGTGTTTTAAGGCTGCTATTGATATGTGGTTGAGTGTGGAGACTGAACGCGAAATAGCAAACGCCGAAATAGCTTCTGCTACTATTTGGGTAAATGAGGGAAACTATGTTAAAGCTAAACAGCTTCTTGAACAAGCGTTAAGCCGTTGCGACAATGAGGAAAACGATAATCGAATATTGTGTAGGGCATACTTTCAGTTAGGCTTAAATTATTGGTTTAGTGCCGAGGTAGAAAATGAAGCGGTTTGGGATATGACACAGGTAGAATGGGATCTGACTCTGCTCAGTCTTGCTCAAGATGCTTTAGAAAAAAGTCTTAAACTGGCAGAGAAATACGGACGTGAAGAGGAATTACCTGGAATTTTACACCAAACTGCCAGCGTTTATTGGCATCTTGGGTTTCAAAAGTGCGATCGCCCCCTGCAAGAACAAGCTTTAGAACTCAACGATCGCTCTTACCAGACTAGTCTAGAGTACAATGACATGCGATATGCTATCGATAGCCTCGTAGGGAAAGCAGAGTTTGATTATTATGTAAAAGCCTATGAAAATATTTCAGATTATGCACGAGAACTTAGCGATCGCTTTCAATCCTATGAAAATACCTATCAACTATACTTCGGTCGGATATTACGGATAGAAGGTGATGTTAAATTTCAACAAGAGAACTACGATCTTGCCTTTTTAAAATATGCTCAAGGCATACCCCAAATCTTCGAGGATGGAGGTTTCGGTCCGTATTCGATACAGCATGAGCTAAATTTGCTCCAAAAGAAAATTGAACGGTTACCTATAGAACTTTCTAAAACTCTAATCAAGCAACTTAAAGATGAATGGAATCACAATAAAACTCTCAAGGAATGGTGCGATCAACAAATGTTTCTGACCAGAATCCGTGCAACTAAACAGCCATCCTCTCATGATTAGTAAAAAGATTGATCGACCCAGAATTTTCGTTTCTCTCAATTCTACTTGCGTACCAACAGGTCAATGCGATTGTGATGGAGGGGATTGTGCCTGTGACTTATCTCCTTTAGCAGAATTAAGCTCAGATATCCAATTGTCTCTGGGGATATTTGAGACGGAGTTCGTCATATCTCCCAACTCCCAGATCATGAATCTAGATGATACTTACTCTATCTGTTATGGGACTCATCATCAAGTAGCAGTTTTGAATCAATCTGCATTATATTTACTAAATTTATTCACAAATCCTCATAAAATATCTGATATTGTAACAGAGTATCCTCAGATTAACAGAATAGACTTACAGACAGCTATTCAGGAACTCTATCAAGCCCGTTTAATTGTTTCTAAAACTAATAGCCTCTTTAACCTAAATGAAGTACCAAAAACATTATCAGCATGGTTACATATCACTGATCGTTGTAACTTAAGATGTGATTACTGCTACCTTCCTCATTTAGCGAGGGATATGTCAATAGATATCGGTAAAGTAGCGATTGAATCTACATTTTGCTCTGCCAGCGTAAATCATTACCGCCGCGTCAAACTGAAGTATGCAGGAGGAGAAGCATTATTATGCTTGCCTTTAATTAAGGATCTCCATTTGTATGCTCAATCCCTTAGTAAAGAGAAAGACATTATATTAGATGGAGTCGTTCTCAGTAATGGAACATTGATTACGCCTGAGATTATTAAGATGCTTCAAATATTGAACTTGCGTCTAATGATTTCACTAGATGGATTATCAAATTTCCATAATATCCAGCGAACTTACCCAGGTGGAAAAGGATCGTTTTCAGATGTGGAACGGGGTATTAAGATTGCTTTACAAAATGGGCTTATACCAGATATTTCCATCACTGTTACTGGGCGAAACGCAGAAGGATTACCGGATCTGATAGAATGGATATTGGAGCATAATCTGCCCTTTAGTTTAAATTTCTATCGTGAAAATGAACTGTCAGCTTCTTATGAAGACTTGCAACTAGAAGAATCTAGGTTAATTCAGGGAATGTTGGCAGCATTCAAAGTCATAGAATTGAACTTACCTAATCGAAGTTTGTTAGGTTCATTAGTTGACCGTGCTAATTTAGCATCTCCTCATAAACGAACTTGTGGAGTTGGGCAAAGTTATCTTGTCTTTGATTACCAAGGACAAATTGCCAAATGTCAGATGCAGCTACATAAAATTGTATCCCCAGTTGACACTCAAGATCCTTTAACTGTTGTGCGACAAGATAAAGCAGGTATTCAGAATTTATCTGTTGAGGAAAAAGAAGGCTGTCGTACATGTGAATGGAAATATTGGTGTACAGGTGGTTGTCCTTTGGCAACGTTTAAGGCTACAGGTCGTTACGATATTCAGTCTCCAAATTGCAATATTTACAAAGCCCTATATCCAGAAGCTGTCCGACTAGAAGGTTTACGCCTTCTCAAATATCGACCGCGTAATCAACAGCATTGTTAACATGTGCAGTAGCAAACTGCGGAATAATTTCCGTTACGTCAGCCGTGAAGTTCGGCAGGAAATTGAGGATACATTACTGCTACCAGTAAAAAAATGACCTCTCTCGTTAATTTCATGAAAACTCCCTCCCCTTGGATATACATCCCCACCCTCTACTTTGCCGAAGGTGTTCCCAACGTCATCATCAGCAGCGTTTCCGTAATTTTCTACAAAAAACTTGGAATAGACAACGATCAAATCACCGCTTGGACGAGTTTTCTTTACCTCCCTTGGGTGATTAAAATGTTTTGGGGCCCACTCGTAGATATCTACGCTACAAAAAGAACATGGATACTTGGCACTCAATTTGCTATGTTTTGTTGCTTGAGTTTAGTAGCCTTATCCTTACAACTGCCAAATTTCTTTTTCGTATCCTTAGCAGCCTTGACAGTCGGAGCATTTATTTCAGCCACTTATGATATTGCTACTGATGGCTTTTATATGTTGGCTTTAAACCCAGAACAACAAGCTTTTTTTGTTGGTATTCGCTCGCTTTTTTATCGCATTGCTGTATTATTTGGTAGCGGCTCGTTAGTCGTTTTAGCAGGTCGTTTAGAAACTACACTCAATAATATTCCTTTAAGTTGGACTATATCTATAGGATTTTCTGCCGTCATCTTTGCCATACTGTTTATTTTTCATCGCTTCATTTTACCTTTACCCGCATCAGATAATCCGCGTCAGACACAAGCCAAATTTGAAAATATTCCTTTTGCCGATATTATTCAAACCTATTTCCGACAAGAAAAAATAGGCGCAATTGTAGCATTTATTTTACTTTACCGATTAGGTGAAGCAATGCTCTTGAAGATAGCATCTTTATTTCTCTTAGACAAAATAGAAAAAGGTGGTTTAGCTATATCTACCGAGGAGTTTGGTTGGATTTACGGAACCTTTGGCGTACTTTCTCTAATTATTGGCGGGATTTTAGGGGGAGTTTTAATTTCTCGATATGGTTTAAAAAAATGCTTATTACCAATGGCTTTAGCCTTGAATTTACCTCACTTATTTTATGTTTATCTGGCTTACCATAAACCATCATTGACATTAGTTTATCCCCTTGTTTCCTTAGAACAGTTTGGCTATGGACTTGGCTTTACGGCTTTTAGTGTTTATTTAATGTATATTTGCCAAGGTGAATACAAAACCTCCCACTATGCCATATCTACTGGACTGATGGCTTTAGGTCTGATGTTGCCAGGAGCAATTAGCGGTACAATTCAACAAGCAGTGGGATACCAATTATTTTTTGTTTTGGTCTGTTTGCTGGCTATTCCAGGGATGATTACTATATTCTTCATTCCATTAAGAGCATCTGAATGATAAAAAAACGGCTCCAGACGCTGAGGCTGCACAGAAAGAAGATCGAAGAATAACTCCGATACAAGCGGATTTAATATAATTCACCATTGAGTCTAAGTTCCAGTTCTTAAAAATTGGGCAACAAGATAAATTTTAGTCCATTCGCCCAGCACCTGATGAGTTTTGAGTTTTAGCTGTTGGGCGATCGCATCAATTGCATTACCTGCTTTACGTGACTCCAGGATCTGCTCCTTCCACATCCAAGTAACGGTATTCCAAAATACAGCGATTAAATAATAAACCTCTGCATTGCCTGCTTTACATGACGCCAGGATCTGCTGCTGCATTGCTGTAAATCAGGAAGCTATCAGCAGGGGTCAGTCTTCTCGGCGAAAGATCCCATCAATGTCACGAGCGCTATGGAGCACCCTCACCACCTCGATCCCGTCGGGGATGACGAGATAGAAGACAAGATACCGACCGACCGGAAAACTCCGTATACCGTCTTGCAGTTCCTCACGTCGTCGTCCCATACTCGGTTGCCGTCTATGGTGTCGATGAAGGCATCAGCGCGACGCTCACTGTCATCAGCGATGTACTTCCATATCTCTGCAAGATCCGCTTTGGCTCGTGGACGTTGGACAACGGACATTTGTCACATCCTGTCATTCGTAGTGTGACGAGATCGCCCACTGCGACCTTCCCGCTTTATGTCGTCCGGATTCCAGGGGATTGGCGCTCCGCTTTCAAGCCCCTCTTGAATATCCTGCTGTAACGCTTCGATCTGTCGTGTTCGGATGCGATCATGCTCGTCCATGAGGCGCAGTGCCTCACGAATAACCTCACTTGCTGAACCGTAAAGACCGGAAGCGACCTTTTTTCTCACCATTTCTTCAAGCTGAGGGGTGAGATTGATGTTCATGGTCATAGAGACTTCGGAAAACTAATATAGTTTGCAGTTATCCTAGCAGAATTGGCAAACTTTGCCAATTCCATACCCCTAAGTGCCTACGCCACTGCTTCACCACTGCTTGCAACTCCACCGACAACCAACTATCAAACTGAGGATAAACTGGTAACCTTGGTACTAATTCCCACCCTGCGGGTTGTAATATTTCTTTCAATTCCTGCTCGTGGGGATGAGGATAATCAGGATTCACTTCATCTTTAGGTCCGATTCCGCCCAAATCCCTCGCACCAGCTTCTAGACATGCGAGTAACCATTGGTTATCTTTCACTAAATTCGGCGGTATTTGGATAGCAATATCTGGTGGTAAAATTTGACGTGCCCTAACAATAACTTCTGGCAATTTATGGGGATCAAAAGGTCGTGCGCTAAAAGTTTGCTGACTTCCAGGACTATGGGGTTGCAAAATGACTTCTTGAATATGATGATAATGTTGATGGAGTTGTGCGATCGCCTCTAATGTTTCCCACCAATCATCTTCTGTTTCCCCAATTCCTAACAATAACCCAGTGGTAAACGGTATTTTTAATTCTCCTGCCCACTGTAATTGCTGTAATCGCACTTCTGGTAATTTGCTCGGTGCGTGTTGATGCACTGTCGTTAACAATGCTGGTGTTAATTGTTCCAACATCAGCCCCATTGAAACATTAACATTCTTCAGCCGTTGCATTTCCTCAAAACTCAGTGGCCCTGCATTTGTATGTGGTAAAAACTCCCTAGACAGTGCCAATTCGCACAAGTCATAAATTCGCTGAAACCACGCCTGACGCTGTGGTGAATGGGGATGCACCTCACCACTCAAGATTAAGATCTCACAAATATTTTGGCTTTGAAGTGATTTTAAAAGGCTTTCTGCTGCTGAAAGTGTCATCCAGGGACTTTTACCCGGATCTGTACGAAAGTTGCAGTAGGTACAACGATTAAAGCACTCATACGTGGGAACTATCGTGTAAGCCGGACTATAAGTGACAATTTGGGAATGACAAGTTTGCATCTTGCTAATTGGGAGTGGGGAGTGGGGATTGGTGATTTTTAGATTCAATCTAACATTCCAGATCCAACATTCTTATTCCCCAATGCCCAATATTATGACCACAACATATCTTGCTGTTTAGCATAAATGTTTTTCAGGTGCTTTTTGACTGTATTGATGGTAATGTACAGCTTAGCTGCAATCTGTTTGTATGAAAAGTTAGATTGACGCAGTATCCAAACTTCTGCTTCTCGGTCTGTGAGACCATATTTTTTCGCATCTGCAAGTGCCATCCCTTGGCTAGTTTGATTGCGGTCTTCCAAAGTCACTAATAAGAAATTGCGATCGCTCGTGCTTAGTTGCAACCATCTCGCCCGAATACGTAATTGAACTGTTATGTCAATGTCTACTTCAGACTCTATAAAGATTTTTTCCTCTGGATATAGGTCACTGCTGTCAATTAAAGACTGACAAACGCGCCAAATTTCTTCAGGAATGACACCGTTGGACACCTTATCTTGCATTAATTGACGGCAAATTCGGCGAGCGCATTCATTAGCATGAAGAAACTCGCGTTGAGTTGTCACTATCAAGATACCGTCAACAAAGCTTTCAATGACAGCTCGCAGTAGATAACCCTGCGCGTTTGACGAAGTCTTTTCCGTACTCGAAGGGAGAACCTGAATGTTAGGGTAGTGGCTTAGATCTTGCTCACTTTTTAAATCTGATTGTTCAGATTTCTCCCTTTTGGTAGATGCAATGTTATCATTTAGTTCTTCAGTAAAAAAGAACATATTGAATTTAATCTCCTCTAAAATTAATTACTGATGACAAGGATGAACTCCCGGCAGAATCAATCTGCTGCTTAGCCGAATTGTTATGCTTAATATTCTGTAGTGTCTATACCCTAAGCCGTAAGCCAGCCAAGAGTGCTGAAGTGAAAGCTTTTAGGTGGAATTTTGCAGAACTTACCTGAAGCAGGGTGAAGTTTTTCTTAAGTTTACTGGTACAATTAACTAACTGCGAAACAATGAGTTCAAGCAGTCATATGGTGCTGCACAAGCGTGGAAATATATGCCTTATGAATCTGACAAGTATCGACCAGTGGTTCCCACTTGAGCAACAGCGCAAATACGTTTCTCTACTCAAAGGACAAGTGCGGGTTGGTTTAACGCGTTGTCGAGCCGAATATTTTGTTAGACTGTGGGCGTATTTACTACTCAAACAGCAACAAGAACTTGGGAAGTATTCACTGCGACCTTTATCTGAACTGCACTTACCAAAAGGCTTTATCCCTTGCACCCATCGCGAGGCGTATGAATTATTCTATGGTCATAAAGACTCACACCGAGGAAGTGAGCGTGCTGCAGGCATGATGATTGATAAACTTGTTGATTTGGGATTAATTGACAAAGATTTTGATGGCAACACGACTTGTATTCGCATTCGTTCCCCATTGCCAGATCTTGATCACTTTCCCCCATCTGAAGAACCGATACAGCTTGTACCAGACGCCTTCAATCCGCGAACTGACGCCATACCGGCTGCCAATTTTTTTGTTCGCCTCTATTTAAGGAACAAACCCAACCCCCAGAGAACTGCCACAATACTGCGTAGGTGGGCACAGCAATACCCAACTGGTATGCGGGTACTGCGCCGGTCTGATAACCAACATGCCGCAGGCTTTTACGTCTTCTATCCTGTAGCCACGGAATCTGAGAAGAATTTTTTTCTACCGCCTCACAAAAGCTTTTACCTGAATTCCGCTGCTGAAACTGACCCAATGAAAATCGCTGTGCCAGGAGATCATAATTGCACTTCTATCTTTATAAGATGTTGGCAAATTGATTCTCCATACAAGCAGCTCATTAACGTGTGCAAATTATTAGACGACGGAAAAAAGACGTTAAATCGAATGCTAGCAGATTTTCCTAATCTTTGTGATATCTATGCACTGCCATTACATCCAGCCCAAGAACAACTAGCTTCAGCAGCCGGGTTCCAGAAAACCACCCAACATGCACAGCAATCTCTTTCTTGGATGTATATGGCGGTAGATCAATATTTGACTCTTAACTTTGAACAAGCATTGTCGGTACTGAAATTTGATTAATTTGGTGGTTGTTAGTTGTACTAAATCACTAGTACAGAGTGGCAGACGGTTGGCAGTCCCAATGAAACTGAAATTGGTGTTTTACCCACTCCCCACTCACAAGGAATGATACATAATTGTTGTTTTCTGTCAATGAGTAAGTTCTAGAAGTACTCCTAAAAGTATATTTTTATGAAAATGCTTTACAAAGTGAAATATTAGATTTATGATGTACTCACAAGGTAAAAAAACCTACCTTGAAATCTAATACACAAAGCAATCATAAGAACATGACAACAACCTTACAACGTCGCTCAAGCGCCAATGTATGGGACCGGTTCTGTGAGTGGATTACCAGCACCGAAAACCGCCTCTATATTGGTTGGTTCGGCGTATTGATGATTCCCACTCTGTTATCCGCGACCATCTGCTTCGTAATTGCCTTCATCGCTGCTCCTCCAGTGGACATCGATGGTATCCGTGAGCCAGTAGCAGGTTCCTTAATCTACGGAAACAACATCATCTCTGGTGCAGTTGTTCCTTCT
>CAIVAU010000237.1 GCA_903903925.1 uncultured cyanobacterium | reverse complement strand
TCCATTAGTTCAACTTCCGAAGAAGTTTAAAGGCTAGACTTTTGAAAGCCTTACCCTGAGAGCATTCTAAACCCTATAATCTGAGGGGGTCAAGTTTTCGCCGGAATTATTGCTAAGAATTAGCAATAACCACGCAACCAACAACCCTCAACTCCTTATCCGGTAAGTTATCTGAGGGGGTCAACGTAAGAATGAGGCTTTCAGCCATCGGCTGACCCCCTCAGATGCTTATCAATCACAGTTAATAGATAAGATTAGTTAATCAATTGCTGAATTTTATTTGATTTTTGAAATACGCGCATATGTGGGCACTGCTTACCAAAACCCGGATATAGTCGATAGGATACGGTAAGCACTGCCCACTCTACTAAAAGCCCTTGTTACTTCTGAAGGATGTATAAGGATGTATTCTGTTATAACTTCCAAATCATCATCGTGGTGACTCTGAAGGCGGCTTTGGGTTAAACTCATCTAGCAGGGTGACGAAAACTGCGGCAGTAGGCACTGCCAGTAGCACACCCACCAATCCAAATAGTTCACCCATAACGAGAAACGCAAGGATGACAATCATGGGATTCAAATCCACCTGCTTACCTATGATCAGTGGCTGGATCAGGTTAGCATCTACTTGATTCAATACCAAGAATAATCCCAAGACTGTTAATGCCTTTGTGACACCGTGAGGAGTTGTCAGCGCGATCAGCGCTGGCAGAACTGTACCGATAATCGAGCCAAAGTAGGGAATGATCTCCAAAAATCCAGCAAAGACACCGAAGGAGATGGGTAAAGGCACCCCAATAAAATATAGCCCAACCCCAGCCCCAATCCCAACGAACAGCATTGCAATTCCTATACCAAATATCCACCCCTGAAGTCGAACCCGTATAGCCGGGAGTAGCCTCAAGAATTTATCATGGTATCTGCGCGGTATCACTCGCAGGATTCCTTCCAGCACAGAGTTGGGATTGGATGCCATGTAGATAGCTAAAATGACTGTACCTATGGCTTGAACAGTTTGACCGAATGTATGACTTAGCAATAAAGGAAATGTGGCAAGTAACTGTCCCACATAGTTCCTCAACTGATCCAAGCCTAAAGAAAAATCGGGGATCAGACTCCATTTATTGTGGCTGCTAGCAACAAAGTTCCTCAAGGAGTTGACATAGTTGGGTAATTGCACGAGCAAAACCTGAGTTTCTACTATGATGTTTGGAATCATCACCAGCCCAACAAATGCCCCAAACCCTACTACCAACCCTGTCAGGATCAACACTGCTAGCCAGCGCACTCGGACAATCCTCTGCACCCACTGCAAACTCGTCCGAAAAACTAAGGCTAAAAGCGTCGCAACAGCTACTATCTCCAGAACCAACACCAGTTTGTAGAGGATATATGCTACCACTACCAACCAAAACGTCAGGGGGGCGCCTCGAGTAAGTTGGTATCTTAAACTATCTTTGTCCTTGTCATCTGACATGAGAATATTATGTTATTATTCGCCAGTTTTTCAGCTTGTCCCACAGAGTGTCCACAAAAAATCAGAAAGTCGAGTTAGTTGAGATCGCTGTAGGCGGTTCAAGATCCGAGTGACAAGTTTCTGTCCCACAATCGGCTTACTTACGAAATCATCAGCACCTGCGGCAAATATTTGATCAACAGTATCAGCTTCGGTATGGGCAGTGAGAAACAGTACTGGTAGTTTGCTCCAATGCGGATCGTTACGAACCACTTGGCACAATTCAAGTCCATTTATCTGAGGCATTTTTACGTCTAAAATTAGTAACTCTGGGGAAAACTCTGTAAGAACGTCCCAGAATCGCCGTGGGTCTTGGAGAGTTGCAAGCTTAATTCCCCAAGGCTCTAGTAAGTTCTGTATGAAGGTCAGCACCTGTGGATCGTCGTCTACTATCATAACTCTGGCATGATTAGCATGAAAGCGCTGCAACACCTGTATGACTAAGCCTAGTACCTTCGCCGGAAGCATTGACTTGTGCAAAAACCCACACCCACCCCTTCGAGCGACTTCTAAGCGAGCGGTCAAACTATTTTGGTTTGTAAAAACCATGACAGGCACAGGCGGTATCTGATGAGACAGTTCTGTTAACAACGTTAAGCTATCCTTTTCGTCATCAGGAAAACAAAGGTCGAGTAGCACTAGGTCAGGATTTTGAGCAGCAATCTCACTCCTAGCAGTAGCTCGATCTGGGAAGGTTTCTACTAAGATTTTCTGCGTAGCGGCTTCCTTAACTAATTGCTCAATGAGTTGAGTATCATTGCTAACTATCAATACTCTGGGATACCAATCACTCTTTAAAAGCTCGACACAGGTTGATTCTACCGAAGCCTTTTCTATTTCCTGGTGCAGCGCCGTCACAAGTTCACATAGGCGTAGAGACTGAACTTGGTCAAGGAACGTTCTAGCTTGAAGTATATCCTCTATTTCTTCAGCCAGCTGCGAGCCAAGAGCAAAGCCAAAGCTTCCTAACGAACCAGCTAGCTTGTGGGCTTCCATCTCTGCTGCTGACCGTATTTGCTCGCTAAGTTTACCCTCTTTCAATGCAATAGTAGCTTGATTTAGCACAGAAAGGCGATCGCTCATCCTTGCCTGAAAATCCTTCTGTAGCTTTGCCACTGCCAACATAGTTTGCTGTTGTGCCGAACTTAACTCTGCCTCAGTTGTCTGTGTCTGGCACTTTTCCTCGTCAGGTAGATGCTTAAGCCGATAGCCTAGACCATAAACCGTCTCAATTAAGTCTTTAGGTGCTCCTGCTACTTTCAGTTTCTGCCGTAAGCTTTTGATATAGGACTTAATTGTGTCTTCTGCGGGTGGGTCATCTAAAGACCAAAGGTGATCTATAATTGCACTCCGACTAAACACGCGTTGCTGATTGCGGAGGAAAAGCTCCAAAAGACTGTACTCCGTTGGGGTTATATGGAGGGCAAGATTTCCATAAGTCACCTCACAAGTACTTGGGTCAAGACGCAACTTTCCCGACTCTAGCACTAGTGGTAAGGTAGAATTTGTCCGGCGTAGTAAAGCGCGAATGCGAGCTGTCAATTCTGGAAAATCAAAAGGTTTGACGACATAATCATCTGCTCCTGCATCTAAACCCATGACCTTATCAGTTCCAGTATGGCGAGCGGTTAATAGGAGGATAGGCATTTGATAGCCCTCTCGCCGTAATTGCCGACAAAGGCTAATGCCATCCAGCTTTGGCAACATCACATCTAGCACAATTAAGTCATAGGCACAAACTTGAGCAAACTCCCAACCATCTTGACCGTCACCAGCAATATCAACGAGATAACGTTGTTTTGTCAGAACCATTGCCACAGCGTCAGCAATCGTTTTATCATCCTCCACTAACAGAATTTTCATCTGAGATATTTCCTTGATTCGACTGGGAAAAAAATAATAGTCTTTAACTAGATGGAGGTTGCCGATTAATATGGTTATGCTAAGTTTTACATCTAAAGTCAAAAAATTTAAATGATTAAAATAACAAGCTTTATATTATAGTCATATTCTCTAGTTACAACCTAAATTACACCGCTAGCTAAGGGTTACATTTTTTCAAACCAAATTTCTACCTTTGGATAGGTAAGGGGATAAGGCGAGATCATGCTATGGTAATTTAACCAGTCATCAAGCGTAATCAATGATGCGATCGCACGAAAACAATTACGCAGTTAGCATGCATAGTCTAATTCATTAGCTATTCAATCTGTTCAGCAAGGCTCGCAACACATGCAATTAATTCGTCTGACTTAACTGGCTTAGTCATATGTAATTGGAATCCTGCTAGTAAAGCTTTTTGATGGTCTTCCACTCTAGCGTAAGCCGTGAGTGCAATAGCTGGAATCCTGATCCCTATATCTGCCTCCATTTCTTTCACTCTCTGAATCAAGACATAGCCGTCTTGATCGGGCATCCCGATATCGCTAACCAGTACATCTGGCTTGAATTGTGCGATCACTTCCAACGCCGCATCTACTGAACTAACAGATGTCACTTTGGCTCCACGCTCTCTCAAGAGGGTACTAAGTACCTCCCGAGTGTCAGCCTCGTCATCTACAATTAGCACCCGTAAGCCATCAAGGAGACAGGAGTCTGAAGAATTTCTTTCCTTGTGATCTGTAAGTTCTAACGAATGACTCCTCTGTTCATTGATTGGCAGCTTGACTGTGAACGTTGCCCCATGTCCAACGCCCAAACTTTCTGCTTGGATGGTACCGCCATGCAGTTCTACCAAATGACGAGCGATCGCTAGGCCCAATCCTAGCCCCTTATGGGATCTCGTACTCGTACTATCAGCTTGACTGAAGCGATCAAAAATGTATGGCAAAAAGTCAGCGCTGATCCCCTTACCTGTATCGCTGACCTTGATTTGAACTTGAGAGTCAAGACGCTCAAGTTGAACTTCAACACGACCAGATTCAGGTGTAAACTTGACGGCATTTGTCAGTAAATTCCACACTACCTGTTGCAAGCGGTCTGAATCTCCCAGAACTAGATCTGCTGTTGAGTCCAGCACGGAATTAATTTGAATACCCTTAGCATTTGCCGCAGGCTGCACAACTTCAATCGCTGCTGTAATCACTTGTACTGGTTCGACCAAATCAAGGTTGAGCGAGAGATCGTTCCTAATAATACGGGAAATATCGAGCAAATCTTCAATCAGCTGCATCTGCAAGTTGGCATTACGCTCAATAGTCTCTAGGGCGATCTCAGCTTTATCCTTGTCCAGCTTTCCAGCACGGAGTATTCCAGCCCATCCTAGGATTGCAGTTAAGGGGGTACGTAATTCATGGGAAACTATTGCTAAAAACTCATCCTTTGAGCGGTTGGCGGCTTCAGCCGCACTTTGTGCCGCTTCGCTAACGGCGCGGGCAGCCTGCTCGCGCACTAGTAGTTGTTCGCGTTCTTCCTCAGCTTGTTTACGCTCAGTTAGGTCTTGCAAAATTTTTGAGAACCCTCGTAAATTTCCCACTTCATCTCGTAAGGGTGTAATAACGCAATGGGCCCAGAACAGTTTACCATCCTTACGGACGTGCCAATGATTGCCCCTAAAAAAACCTTCAGCTACCGTTCTTCTCAGTACTTGCTCGGGGATACCACACTCAATTGCTTCTGACGTAAAAATTTGGGAGAAAGACTGGTCAATGATCTCTGCCTCTTGATAGCCTAGAATGCTCTTGGCTCCGTCATTCCAACTGATAATGTTACCTTTAGTATCCAGCATGAATATGGCATAGTCTGTCACTCCTTCCACTAAATTGCGGTAACGCTCTTCACTTTGACGCAGACTCTCCTGGCTTTGACGTAAGCGCTCATAATTACGCTTCGCTTCCAGTGCATTCATCTTAGCTTGCTGCTGGGTTGAGCGCAGTATTGCATTTAGCAAGCTAATCAGCATTGCCACTAGTATGAACTGAACCAGCTCCGCTACGTTAAACCAACTTCCCGCTAGGAAATATAATGGAGATATAATAAAGTAGTCGCAGGCTAAAGTAGCCAAAGCAGTGGCAAGCAGCCCTGGTCCGATGCCGCCGTACCAAGAACTAACCATGACAGCAGCTAAGAACAGTGGGTAAAAAGGCAGTTGGTTCCATTGCCACCGTAGCAGCTGTGTCACCAGTAGTGCCACTAAAACGGTTAATACAGCAACACTGTAGTGCTTTAGCTCGGAGCGTTTCAATTTCAGCATCTTTTGCTCTCTATAGTCGTATGACTCTACTTGTGTGGCTATTAGATTTAGCGTAGAAAAGTTCTGCTGTGATTCCTTCCCGACTTTTCCACTTTTTAGCCTTAACCTTAAAAGTAAATTTCAAACATCTTCTCTGTTACTTAAAAAAACTTTGCAATCTTTAGATTATCTATGTAGACATCATTATATTAACGAATAGCAGGCAATTGCCTGAATCGATGGCAGGATTAAAAAAAGGGAGGAACAAGATAACGGTGAGTGCCAAGCAAATTTTAGTGATTGACGACGAAGATGATATCCGTAAATTGACTCAAACCTGTTTGGAGATGATGGGAGGCTGGCAGGTGTTAACTGCTAATTCAGGCAGTGAAGGCTTAGCTAAGGCTGAGGCTAATCAGCCTGATGCCATCCTTTTAGATGTAATGATGCCTGATATGGACGGAGCAACCACTTTGAAAAGGCTACAGGCTAATCCGGTAACGAAACATATCCCTGTCATTTTACTCACAGCTAAGGGGCGCTCTACTGATAAGAGCCTTGTAAAAAAATTAGGGATCAAGGGCGTAATCAGTAAACCTTTCAATCCTCTGAAACTAGCTGAACAAGTAGCAGAAGCTTTAAGCTAGCGTCGTTTTCTCAAGAGACTCAAACACCATAAATATGGATATTGGATGATCGCAATTGACCGGACGCAATGGAAAGGATGGAATGTATTTATGGTAAGTTTAGTCTGGGGAACTCATGCAATCACCCTTGTATTGGGAGGTCTTGAGACAGGTGGAAAATAGTGATTTCAATACTCAAAAACGGCTCCTAAAAACAGTGCTAACTCTCTTGAGAACTTATCCTGTTTTAGTATTAGGAGACCGAGAATTCCACAGCCCTAAACTGGCAGAATGCCTTGATGACAGGGGTGTATTCTTTGCCCTGAGGCAGAAAAAAGACCCCCATTTCCAAGCAGCATTGGATGAGGAGTATCAAGTCCTTAAAAATCTTGGATTCAAACCGGGAATATCTAAATTTTATGAGGGAATTTTGTGCAATACAGGAGATGGACATCCTGAAGACGAGGGAATAAACGTACCTAATCTCAATGGAAAAAGAATCCTTGTGGTAGATGATGATGACGATGCGCTTGTGCTACTGAGCTTTATTTTAGAGAGCTACGATGTACAGGTAATGACGGCATCTTCAGCAACAGATGCCATGAAGGTGATTAAACAATCTCAGCCAGACCTTTTAATCATCGATATTGCCATGCCCTTTGAGGATGGCTATTCATTAATCCGTAAGGTAAGAAACCTTGAAGAAAAACAACTGAGGGAGATCAGAGCGATTGCGTTAACGGCTCAAGTGATAGAATCAGGACGTACTGATGCTCTGGAGGCTGGTTTTCAAACCTACCTGACTAAGCCTTTTGACCCTGAGGAGTTATTAACAGAAGTAGCCAACCTATTGAGGATTTCCTCTAAAAAATCTTTTTAGCGTAGGCATATCGTATATTTTGGTTGTGCTGACTCGTTCTCTGTTTTTGCAACACAACCTTAAACCTTAAAAGTTGTAGCCAACTCCTAGGACTAGTCCTACGTCTGTATCACGAAGAAAAGCTGCATTGACACCAGCATTTGCCGTAAATCGAGAACCTAAAGGCACGTCTACACCACCAGTTAGCAGTGCACCTACATCGGTGTCATGGCTAGTATCAATCGCTATGCCAGCACCCACGTAAGGAGATATAGTAAATGTCTGTCCACTAAAGGGAGTTTTTTCTGACTTTGGGGAAAAGTCGAAGGTGATGGGAACCAACACAACAGGATCATCCCCAATCACAGCAGATGGTCGCAGCGAAAAGTTACGTGTCAGTCCAAGTTTGCTGATCACCGTAAAGTTCCCTTCACTCAAAGCTGAACTACCAGTCAGACCAATGTTGCCAGCAACCCCAATATAGCTTCTGCCACCACGAGTAGCTCTACCAAAATCAATACTATTCGTATTGGCTTCCGTTGGTTGCAGCTGACTGGTGGTTTGAGTACCGTTGGTTTGAGTGCTGCTCGTCTGAGTACTGCTAGTGGTTGCAGTAGTTGCACCTACTACATATTGAGCAGCCGTGAGATTACTAGCAACTGGTTGCACTCGCCCCTGTCTAACCAAAGCTTGATATAAAAGGGCGGCTGCTTCAGCACGAGTTATCGGCAATAACGGATTGAGTTGTCTGACATTTGGATAGTTGACAACAAGATTGGCATCTGTTGCTGCTGCCACATTATTAACAGCATAGTTCGGGATAAATGAAGCATCTAAATAGTAGGTACTGAGGTTATTTGATGCATTCCCGTTGGCAGTTAAATTGAGACCATTTGTTAAAGCCACAAGCGCTTGCACCTTGGTAATTCCCTGATTGGGAAAAAACAAATCACCAGGATAGCCTGTCATAAATCCAGTTTGGTAAGCTTCCTGAATTGCTGAAGCTGCCCAGTAGCTTGGAGGAACATCTTTAAATCCACTAAAGTTGCTCTGTCGAACTGGGTTTCTGCTGAAAGCTTTTCCAATCATTGCCGCAAATTCAGCACGATCCACAGACGCATTCGGTTGAAAAGTGCCATTGGGAAAACCAGTAATTATGTTTCTTTCAGCTAGAGTTTGAATAAATGGACGTGCCCAGTAATCTACTCCAACATCAGAAAAGTTAGTTGCTCCGGATGGAAATTGAGAACTAGGACTTGTCATTATTGGAGCAGTGGTTTGGGCTGAAGCTGGAGCGGAAATGACTATGGAAGTTGCACCAGATGCAATTCCAAGAGTTAATAAGACGACGTTACCTAAAGACCAACGAAAAAAACTACGCATCGAAAATGCCCTCCCTGGTTTAATTCATTGAAAATTAAAGTTCGATAGAATGCTGAACTAATAAAAATTCATGACTGAAATGGTTATAGTTTGAAGGTAAGTCTAAAGAGTGGAAAACTCGTGGAGAAAATTGCTGAGATTGTAGGAGGAATATCTCACGACAGCTTCAATAGATTATTAGTGAAGGAACGTTATTATTAATCATAAATTGTATTTGGATGAAATCATTCTTTTGATAGAGGATACAGGTTGAGGAACATTATCAGAGATTGGGCGCGTTTTGATGAACTCATCGGAGTCAATGAACAGAAAATTCAAGTCATTTCTCTTCAACCAGACCTATCGCTTTTCTTCTTAAGTCTGGACAATTCGTGTTTCGGCTTAGGAAATTACGTAGAAGCTATAACAAATTATACCCAAGATCTGCAACTCAATCCTCACAATGCTGCTGCCTATTACAATCGAGGGGAAGTTCGTAGTAAACTAGGAGACAAAAATGGAGCAATTGCAGATTTGAAAAAAGCCGAGCAAGATAATTACCAAGATGCTTTAAATCACCTCAAAAAGCTTCAAAACTCATTACTACAACCGAGTCATAAATAATTTTGCGCTGCTTGTGATACAGAGTCTTGGATTTAGCCCCAATTTCTCCCCGCTTTTTCCACTTTTAAAGAATAAACTGAGATATTGAAGACCAGGATACATACGTCCGAATTGATTCTTGCTCTTACGCAAGAATCAATATTTTTCATTCTTTACGCGATTTCTTTCCATTATAAAAATTGACACAGGTTCTTCATATTTCTGCAATATCAATTTGCTAGATTAACAATGTGTACTTTATATAGCAGTTCTAAACAATTCGGAAAAGCACAGAAACCCGGTTTTTGGGGCTTGGCATTTTCACAAATGATTTAGGATTTCTATATAGCATTCATTTCATAACTATGATGGTAGAAATAAAATCTATTAGACCAGTTTTTGAGAGCAAATTATTGAGTTGATATAGTTGTCATGGCTAATAAAAGTATAGAGTCTCATTTTTGGATTGAAGGTTTAAGAACTATTGGATTAAGCTTGATTTTGGCGTTTGGAATTAAAACATTTGTCGCTGAGGCTCGTTATATTCCTTCTGGCTCAATGGAGCCAACTCTCCAAATTAATGATCAGCTGATCATTGACAAAATAAGCTATGATTTTGAAAATCCCCAAAGAGGCGATATTGTTGTATTTAACCCCACAAAAACCCTCTTAAAAGAAAACTACCACACCGCCTTCATCAAGAGAATTATTGGCTTACCAGGAGAAAAAGTCGATGTAAAAAATGGACGAGTGTATATTAATAATCACCCTTTAAAAGAGAACTACATTGCTGCCAAACCGGATTATCAATGGGGTCCGGTGATTGTACCGCCTGATTCATATGTAGTTCTAGGGGATAATCGCAATAATAGCTATGACAGCCATTATTGGGGATTTGTTCCTCGCCGAAAGATTATAGGTCGGGCAATCATCTGCTATTGGCCTATTAATCGTATTGCGGAACTGGATCAAAAACCAAGATTCCTGCTACTTGAAAAGTAATTTTAGGGGTAGGTTTAAATAATATTTGTCAGGATTCGTTAGAATTTTAATACTAAATTTTGATGAATATGAGAAATAAATATCCAGCAGAATTAACCAAGAAAATCAGTTAAACTACAACATTTATTTTGAGAAAACATGAGACACAATCAACGTGATTCAGAAGATGATTTAAGGCTATCCAACGCCGAAGCTCTCGACTTTAGCCGCTCAACTCAAATCAGACCAGCCATTTATTTATTGGCGTTCTTGCTAGGAGGAGGCATCGCACTATTAGGAAATTATTTGATATCCCACAATCAACTACCTTCTAGACAACAACCGAATGCTGTAACCACATCTTTACCAGCTCATCCAACAACTCCTGACAATCTGTCAGCAACTACTCCTACTAACTCAATAGCTAGTGTAGTTAAGCAAGTAGGATCTGCGGTGGTGCGGATCAACTCGACGCGAACTGTGACTAATAAATTACCTGATGCTTTTAATGACCCGTTTTTCCGTCAATTTTTTGGTTCTGACATCCCAACTCCACCTTCTCAAGAAATAGTTCGGGGGATTGGTTCTGGCTTCATCATTAATGCTAACGGTCAAATTCTCACTAATGCTCATGTTGTTGACGGTGCAGATACGGTGACGGTGACTCTCAAAGATGGTCGTACTTTTAAGGGGAAAGTTCTAGGTGAAGACCCGGTCACAGATGTGGCTGTCGTCAAAATCCCATCTGAGAATTTACCAACGGTGACATTAGGCAATTCAGAAAAGCTTCAACCGGGAGATGAGGCGATCGCCATTGGCAACCCTCTAGGACTTGACAATACTGTAACTTCAGGGATTATCAGTGCCAAAGGGCGTACCATTTCTGATCAACGAATTGATTTTTTACAAACTGACGCGGCAATCAATCCTGGTAACTCTGGCGGACCTCTGCTTAATAGTCAGGGACAGGTTATTGGGATAAATACGGCGATTATCCAGGGTGCTCAAGGCATTGGCTTTGCCATTCCGATTAATACAGCTAAACGCATTGCGACTCAACTGATAGATCATGGCAAAGTCGAACATGCTTACGTGGGAATCGAGATGGTAACGCTTAGCCCTCAAGTCAAACAAGCTATCAACAGCAATCCTAATACTAGCTTAACAGTAGAAGCAGATAAAGGCGTGCTGATTGCCAAAGTCCTACCCGATTCTCCAGCAGCGAAGGCTGGATTACGGTCAGGAGATATCATCCAAAAAATAGATGGTCAGGTGATTAACGATTCCAAATCTGTACAGGAATTAGTTGACAGTAAACCTGTAGGCAGTAACTTGCAACTGGAGGTACGCCGTCAAGGACAAATCCTCAATCTCTCTGTAAAAACTGAGGCGCTTCCAACTAATACACGGCAAGTAAGGTGATTTCCGAGGAAGAAGGTACCAACTAGGCTGGTCGAATTAGAATGTCCCATTTCGGCAACAGAGGATTTCGTTCCAAACGCTTCTCGATAGTCTTCATCACGTTCTTGGATAGGGATATGCCCTTTTGGTACACCTTTAAGCTCAAGTTAATGATCGGTTTCACCTATGACGGAAAAATCATTCCTCATAACATGATTAAACCTAGTCTAACGCCAACAGTCACAGCCTCCGTGCGCGTTGAGACACCTAACTTTTGAAAGATGGAAGAGAGATGAAACTTAACAGTATGTTCAGAGATGTTTAAGCGTTTGGCGATCGCCTTATTCCCCAACCCAGAACCTAGCATCTGTAAAACCTCAATCTCACGCGGTGTTAATGTTTGCACAGGATTTACCAGCACATTTTCCCGCCAACTCCCCTCTTTAGGAGGAAGCAAAGACTCGACAACATCTGGGTGCAGCACCACCAGTCCTGAAGCTACTGCCTCCACAGTAGCTAAAATTTCCGATTCTGTGCTTGATTGAGGCAAAATCCCCCTGACACCAGAACGTAGCCCAGCCGCCAAGTCGATGCTGTCGAGTTCGTCAGTAATCACGATGATTGCAGATGGGTATTGCTGCTGTTGTGAGTTCAGCAGTTTTTCCCAGCCTGATTCGTCGTTAGACTGATCGGTAAAGTAGTCTGAATCCCTTTTAGAGATTAAAACGAGCAGCACCACATCAGGTTGTAATTGCTCAATTTCCGTGGCGAGTGAATCTAAGTCTGATGCACTACTGCTGACTAAAGTCAGTTCGGGATTGGTTGTCAACACAGCTGATAACCCTGCCCGCACCAAAGAGGAAGTAGCAACGACAAGCACTCGACGTATCATGACTAACTACTAACATCATTGGGTCTTTCACCTACTGCGATCGCCAACTCAACTAACGCACCAGCCCTCACAAGTTGCGCTTTGAAAGTTTTTAGGACGCGATCGCTGTGATTGAGAAGCGCCAGTACATCAGCCGTGTCGTTGATTCGAGTGCCATCAAACTCGACTAACACATCTCCAAGCAGTACACCTGCACGATCAGCAGGTCCATCTGCTTCTACATTAACGACAATCACTCCGCCAGAAGAATCTAAATTCAAAGCTGTTTTGAGGTTTTGCGGTAAACGTACAGGTTGCATCCCCAAACCCAGATAACCCCGTGCAATATGACCTTTTGCCAGTAGTTGATCAAGCACCCGATTCACCGTAGCAGCCGGGATAGTTAAAGCAGTACCGCGCCGCCCTGATGTGTTCATACCTACGACATAACCAGCAGCATCGACAAGTGGTCCGCCTGCAAAACCAGGATACAGCGTGATATCTGGACGAATGAATTGGTCGATATTGCCTCCACTCATGCTTCGCCAAGCACCACTCACAACACTCACCGCACCCATAGCTGCCCGAATCTCACCTTCGCCACTTCTTGCTAGTCCCAGTACTAGATGACCCACCTTAAGTGTTTTGGCATCCCCAATTTTCGCCACTGGGAGTTCAACATCTTGTATTTGAAAAATAGCAATATCGGTACTAGCGTCATGACCTAGGTGAGTGACTGGTTGAGTTCTCCCATCTGATAGAGTGATAGTAATATCGTCATAGCGCTGGAGTGACTCATCAGAAGTAACGATTATACTATTTCGCCAGTGAATACCACTAGGGGAAATACGTCTGCCAGCATTGACTGCAACAACAGCACTCCCAACCTGCTCTACAGTTTCCGCTAAATTGTTGGATAAAGCCAGTAATGAGGACATGAAATTTCTCTACTTTTTCTGGATGCTCATATCGTGTCGCTTTTTCCTCAGTCATGGCATCGGAACAATGGGGAGAATTCACCCTAGAAAAATGGCTAGTACCGCTTGAGTACTCACAGTGTGTTTAGCCATATCAACCTGCGGCTATTTATCCATTGTAGGCATGATAAGTAAGCCAAGTGTTACATAACACACATTCGATCAACCGTCATAGAAATCTCCCCGCGTCCCCGTATCTGGGTGTCAGTCATAATTAAGGGGTTTCACGGTCAGCATCTTTCCAAGTTCTGACTGCAAGCAAGTCAAGGAGTCAGGTGTCGTCTACATTGCGATCAATTAATAGGTCGTCATCCAAGTCATTATTATTATTATTAAGAATATTTTCAGTATTTTAACTGATTGACAAAATGCATTTTATCTTTCTTCATTACTGATGGGGTACGGGTAGGTAGTGCGATAGCGTTAGCGTTAGTGAAGCGTTAGCGACGTTAACAGTGTCGTTGTTTGTTATGGGCTACAGCTTACAAGCTTGGATGCGAGAGAAGAGACCAGCCACGCCCCCAACAGCCCCCGCACCCAACCCCCAACGTCTATTATTTATTTCATTTGTTTTATTTAATCCCAGAGTGTATCGATAAATACGAGTGTATCGATAAATAGGTAAGTGTCCCTGAGGAGCTATAGTATCAAAAGTGACATCGTCGTATCCAATCCAGTTTCCCTCAACTCTCCATCCAATAGCGTCGCCAAATTTTTTCCAGGCTCCTTCATCGTACCTGCCGTCTGGCTTGCCGCCAACGTCTAGGTAAATTTTCTTCTGAACGCTGAAGCCAAAACGCCCATTGCTGTATTTTACCCATAAACTGTCTATTGTACGCAGGTCGGTGCTCTTAAAATTTGACAGTTCTTTAGCCCTAATCCAGTCACCATTCCGACGACCCACAACAGAGAGCATCACTAGGTAGGTTTCATAGTCAGCTTCTTTCCACTGTCCTGCTTTTAGGAAATTGCGTAGTTTGGTGTAGTCTACATTAGCTGCGCTTGATAGGTCGTCATCCAAATCATTTCGTTCATTTGTTGTGCTTTGAGATTCAATAACTTCATTTGGAGGCGGGTTAAGTCCGCTGTCACTGGTAGGAGTTATTAATTGTTTCTGCCGCTGTTGACTTTGCTCGGAGAGAGCAGTATGTATTGGCACAGAAGGTGCTTTGGGTGATAATAGTTCACCAGCAATCACCTGCAACTGTGAGTTTCCAGGGTTTTCTTTGCGTGCAGCGCGAACTAGGTCAACAAGCCATCCCTGAGTTTCTGCTATCTGGATCAAGTTGAAAACAATATCTTGTAAATTACTGTCTTTAGTAATTTCGTTTAAGTTTTTTTCTAGCTCAAAATATAATAATTGTTCCAGAGATGATTTACTTGGAAAAGCATTGATTAAAGCGAGTTGTAGTTGTTTAAGTTGCTGACGAGATGACATTTGATTTTCAATACAGCAATGACCAGAAATAGGGTGTGGGGTGTGGGGAAAGACATATCAAACACCACACACTTTGGGTCCAAGCCCCTAATTTTAATTATGGGGTTCCCGATACCCTACCCTCTTTCATAAATAAATTATGACTGTATTTTCTTGCATCTGGCAATGACAGCAGCGCTGCCACCGCAGGAAGGATCACCCGATGAACATGAAGTGTGCGCTCGTCGTCTTCTGTAGGCGATCGCTCGTAGTAGGGAAGAATTTGGGTGTACGTAGACACATTAGCGATAGCGTTAGCGACGTTAGAAGCGTCAGCGTTAGGATAGCAGATTGCCTGCGGCATCGCATTTGTGCATTATTCAGTAGTAAGTATAAAGCAAAACTACTTCTGACCAAGATTCAGCCAAGTATCTCTTCTACCTTTACAATCTGTGGTGTGAACTTAATTATTGTTACGGAGGTAATTTCTCTGAGAAAAAGGGAGGATTAATAAGACTTGAATGTAGGAAGCAATCAGGATGACTCAAGCCACAATATGAGACTGGGAGCTAAAACTTCTGCATTAACCCGCCGTTTTTCTACTTGCTGCCATTGCCCAAAAGCAAACCCTGATTAAGTATTTTTATATACTATAAAGACAACTGATAAATTATGATTAGCTCTGAAAAACCGTATAACCTTGGTAAAATCAATCTATCTATCTCCATAACCGTTGGGCTCGTAGGGCTACTTATTTCATGTGTATTTACGTGTTTATTTTATTCATCTACAGAAGACCAAAAAAAGACGTTAAACTTTTTGACAACTATACTTGAAACCAGTGCAGGTGTGACAAGTGCATTCTATATTGGTCAAAATATAAGACTAAATGCAGAATCTAAGAAGCTTGACCGAACAACATCTTATATCTCAAGATGGAATGATACGGCTTTTGATTCTGCTAGAAGGGCTGCATATCAAATACATGAAATGCTGGATGGTAGGAGGATTAACGAGCATTCGATAATTATTCAAGAAGCATTGGATAATGATTTAGACTTAAAACTGGGTGTCCTAGATGCTCTCAATTTTTTAGAAGAAATGTCTCTTTGTGTTAGTCTAGGGATTATTGATGAAAAAACGACATACCAATTTTACAGGAGTATAGTACAAGCTTACTGTACCACTTTTAACCTTTGGATTATAAAACTACGTAATGACAAAGAAAATCCCACACTTTTTAAGAGCTTCACAGACCTCTGTGAAAAGTGGAAAAACGGTAATTAAGTAAGAGTTAAAGAGGCATTGAGCCGAGATAAATATCTCGGCTCAATGCCTTATGTAAGAACATATTCGCAAAACAACAGTTTTGGTTAGAAGGGCAAATACAATGGGAATTTATATTGACAAGAATCCAACGAATATCCAACATATTTGCTGGGTATTTGCTGTTTAAAGTTAAGCTAATAGGTTTAGAATCCTGCGTATCCTTCAAAAAACATAATTCAATCCTCTGGTAATGTTTTTACGTTTGGGAAATATACCCTTCCCACATATGAATAAATTAGAGGGTCTTTGAAAGACTTCTAATATAATTACTTATTCAAGTACCAGTATTCAGATTCCGGTTAATTTCTAATTATTTTTCTCCCAATTTTAAAAAAAGCGACAGATGGCGAAAGTAGAGGAGTGTGGGAGGTACTGAATTCTCCCCACACTCCCCACACCCCCCACACTCTCCGGATTTCTCACTTGTGAGAAATCCGGGTACACCGCGTTCGCGGTCAACAATTTATTTTTTGGAGTTCCGCTTAATAATTTTCACGCTGGGGGTGACGGGAACTGGATTTGAATTGGAACATATCAGTCAAATCGCCAATCGCGGGACCGTTGATCGGCGCATAGGGATTTGATTTGGAGGTTACGGGGTTGGGTAGATTGTCACGACTACGGCTGGTGAGTGGTTTAATTCCCCAATTCTTCTCAATGAATTTCAGGATGGAGACGTGATCGTAGTATGTATGGACAACACGACCACCTTGAGAGTATGGCGACACCACAATTAGGGGTATCCGTGTTCCGTCGCCGAAGTAGTCGAGTGGCTGGATGTAACCAGAATCCCAATATCCACCACCTTCGTCAACTGTGATGAAAATTGCTGTGTCTTTCCAGATGTCGGGCTTGCTTTGAACCTCTGTAATAATTTTCTTAGTAAAGGCTTCAAACAGATCGAACTTTGAGGATGCCGGATGACCGTCAAGTAAGCCACCAGGTTTAATAAAAGAGACTGCTGGCAGCGTATTGTTGTTAATATCGTTATCAAAATCCGTGGTGTCCTTCAAATGCTCCGTCCGTACCTTATCGTTCGTCATAATCGACGTTGAGTACTGGAAGGGGTTGCAAATGTTGCAATAGACGTTGGTGTTGCTGGTTGGATTTTTAACGTATTGGTTCCAACCTTCACCGTAGTACCGCCACGAAACATTCTTATCCAACAAGGCGTCACCAATGTTGCGGACTGAAGACGGTGGAATAACGAAGCCGTTGTTAGTAATGCCGTTGTCAACTGTTCCGTCACCCAAATAGCCAGGATCGTAGTTGTTCAGGAGATAGTAGGTGTTTGGTGCGCAGTTGGGCTTTGGTTTAGAAGGTAAGGAATTGAGGTAATTGACAATTGGTGCTACCCCAGGCTGGTTTGTGTCGGAACAATTGGTGTAGGTCCCTCCCGAATAACCATCCTGTGTGTAGAAGTTGTTAGTTCCAGGCTGCGGATTGGGATTCTCGATCTCATTTTGAGGTGGTGTGACTGGATTGCCCTTACCATCACTGTACCAAACGGCGTCACCTACACCGATCATCACCGAGTTTGCTCCAGTACCACCCATGACAGGCTGATGGTAGTTGTCGCTAATTGCGTAATTGTCAGCCAGAGACTTGAAGTATGGCACGTCTCCGATGTTGACATTGTAGAAGCCCATGGAGGTAGAACCCTCCTTATCTGTGAAACTCGAAAACGGATTCCCATTGCTGCCAGCGGCAACAGTCACTTCTACCCAAGGGAAGAGATCCTTAAGACAACCACTGGGATTGTCCGCGCTGGCATGGCTGATGTCGCAATCAGTCTGCTGCCACATCTGATAAAAGCGGTGTACAGGGCTGGCTGCGTAAGCGTCGTAGGGTAGGCTAGGAGTCAGTTGGAAGGGACCGCTTGGTAGGTTATTTACGTTCGCGATTCGGGTATCTACAGTGCCACTTGGTAACCCAGTTGCACCGGTCAGTAGGAGTTCGATATCCTCTGGCAGCAGTGCAGGTTGCGCGGCTTGGGCAGCAGCCAAGGTTGCGAAGGGAGGCGGATTTGTGTCACTTGCAGTTTGCGCACCGCCAGCTTTAGGGGCTGGCAGAGTTGTATAGGGTTCTTTGTTAGAAGGACTTAATGAAAAGGTATCGGTGTTTGAGGCTTGGTATTGAGTCGCTGCTTTGAAGTTCGGGCCAGGTGTGCCGTCAGCATTGATGATGCCCTTGGACAAGATATTAGACACTGTCTGGCCTGGTTTCGGTTGGTAGGCACCGAAGAGATGATCAAAAGTCCGATTCTCACCAACAATCACAATGACGTGTTTGATGGGGGTCGCAGTCCTAGCATCTTGGCTGTTCTGAGCAACCGCAACTGTGGAGACTAGAGGTCCTCCAGCAAGTCCAATGATTGCTGCACTAATAGATGCATAGTTTAAACATTTTCTTTTGCGAGTTTTTTCAATCATGATTATGACTAGCAGGAACTACTGTCATCCAGAGTAGTAGTGCAGTATTAAAGCATGATTATGCTTTTAATAAGTATTCTTTAAAAATTCTTTTGTTAACCAAGAGTGAAAAAATTTTCGAGAACTCACAGTCATTGGAAGATAAGTAAATCGGCAGGATACAGCCAAGATATGTTGAGTTTTGTAAAAAAATAGCAGGCTTCATTCATAAACTCTCCGCTAATTTTACATTTCGTTACATAGGTTGATTTTTTAACACTAACTTACTTAATTTGTGCATGATATGACCTGACTTCAACCATTCAGAAATGTTTCTTACAAAATCATCAAACTGGTGTTGGTGGTCGCTAGTTAGTGTGAAAAAACAAAGCAAAATTCATAAAAATTTACGAAAGGTTATGCGATAGTCCTTTGTTAGTCAGTCAGACCTGATAAAATTTCTTTTATTGTATACAACAGCAACCCTATCGAATTAGTGTATTTTATAGTCAGGAGTGAACCAGAAAAAGGCTCACCCTTGTAGTATTGAAGTGATTAGTAGTTCTGTTAACAACTATATGACCCATCCCACTGAGTTGCTCCGTCACCGTTATGGTCTTGACACCTTCGATATAGATGTTCCCTGGAACGACTTCCTAAATAATTTGCTCTCTCATCGGTCGATACGGGCTTATCTACCTAATCCTTTACCTCCAGGAACTCTGGAAATCTTGGTTGCAGCAGCTCAATCTGCGTCTACTTCATCTAATCTCCAAACATGGAGTGTCGTAGCAGTAGAAGATCCAAACCGCAAGGAAAAGTTATCAGAACTTGCTGGGAATCAAGCGCACATTCGGCAGTGTCCTCTTTTTCTTGTGTGGTTAGCAGATTTGGCTCGCTTAACTCACATTGCTGAAAGTCGTGGACTACCTCACGAGGGTTTAGATTACTTGGAAATGTTTCTCATGGCAACAATAGATGCGGCACTGGCTGCGCAAAATGCAACTGCCGCTGCTGAATCTCTTGGTTTAGGAACAGTGTATATTGGTGCAATACGTAACCGTCCGGAAGATGTGGCAGAAGTACTTAATTTACCCCCCCACGTCTTTGCCGTATTTGGATTGTGCTTAGGCTATCCTGATCCCATTCATGCTGCTGCTATTAAGCCACGTTTACCGCAATCGGTCGTCTTGCATCGGGAAACCTATCAGATTGCAGAGAGCGTAGATGCGTCCCTTGCACGTCCCGTTCGTGCTAGCGCAGCCTCGACCTCAGGAGAAGAAGAAGGCATCGCTCATTACAATGAGGTGATGAAAGCGTTCTACACTAATCAGCAGATGAATATCTCTGGTGACTGGGCAGAACATTCTGTTAAACGGATTGCTTTTGCTGAGTCTTTATCGGGACGAGATCGCCTGCGTGAAGCTTTGAATAATCTTGGCTTTCCGTTGCGTTAACAGAGGGGCAGAGGGGGGAGAGGTGAAAAGAACTAATTGCCGATAATTCTTGCTCCCCCTGAAAGAATGAGCTTGAATTAAGCGATCAATGGGCAAGGTACTGCAATACCATAGCCCTGTGCGTAATCAATACCTAGTGCTGTAATCCGCTCTAAAATCGCCTCATTTTCGACAAATTCTGCGATCGTCTGGATACCCATGACACTTCCAAGATGGGTAATTGCCGCTACGATCGCATTGTCAACAGAATCCTCGACAATGTTACGAATAAAGCTACCGTCGATTTTGAGGTAGTTCACAGGCAGAGACTTGAGATAAGCAAACGACGACATCCCAGCCCCAAAATCGTCCAACGCAAAGCGACAGCCAAGGTATTGAAGTTCCTGAATGAACTGACTAGCTTTTGTCAAATTAGAGATCGCCACTGTTTCGGTAATTTCAAAGCAGATATGCTGAGGAGAGATGCAAAATGAAGCAAATTGCTCATGCAAAAAGTCGATGAACTGATCATCGTTAATACTAGAGCCAGAGAGATTGATGGCATAGACACTCTGTTCACGATTCACGACATTTGAGTAATCTCTGAACAGCGTACGAATGACCCACCGATCAATTAAGTGCATTAAGTTATAACGTTCTGCTGCTGGAATAAATGCCATCGGCGGGACTAAGTTTCCTTCCTCATCGCATAGACGTAACAAAACTTCGTAATGATCGCCTTTTTGAGCAGTTGGAGTGATAGCGGCAATTGGTTGAGCATAGAGACAAAAGAGATCGCTTTCTAAAGCTTGACCAATGCGGCTAACCCATTGCATTTCACCTCGCTGTTGTAATAGCTCTAGGTCATTAGTCTCAGCCACATACACACGATTGCGTCCTCGGTTTTTGGCAGTATAGCAAGCCGCGTCAGCCGCGCTGACAATCTCTGCAAAGCTCGTGCTATCGGCGTCAATGCCGACCAAGCCGATACTTGCTCCAATTGTGAATGCCTGCTCTTGCCAAACAAACCGGAACTCGTGAACACACTCGCGCAGTTTATTGGCAACTCGTAAGGCTTGCTTCAAGGTACATTGATTGAGTAACACGCCAAATTCATCGCCTCCCAATCGCGCTAGTGTGTCAGTTTTACGAATTTTTCCCTGCAGCAATGCGGTAATTTGACGCAGTAATTCGTCTCCAGCTATATGACCACAGGTATCATTGACAATCTTGAAGCGATCAAGATCCAGGTAGCACAACGCATGAACCTGATAGTCTAACTTAGCAAGACTCAACGCTTGTTCAACTTGGCGCTCAAACTCCCGACGATTCACTAATCCGGTTAGAGCATCATGGCTTGCTTGCCAGGATAGCTGACGCGAAAGAGTCCGGTTCTGAGTCACATCATGAAAAACCATGACCGCACCAATAATCTTTCCCTCACGATTTCGGATGGGTGCTGCCGAGTCTTCTATCGGAATTTCCTGATTATTACGGGAAATTAAGACAGTATGGTTTGCCAAACCCACAACTCGATTTTCCTTTAATGCTTGCTCAATTGGGTTCATAACAGGCTCTCGCGTTGTTTCATGCACTAGTCTAAAAACTTCTGCTAACGGCACTCCTCTTGCTGCTAGTTGGCTCCATCCGGTCAAAGATTCTGCAACTGGATTGAGGTATTCAACTCTGCCAGTCGCGTCTGTGGTAATCACTGCATCTCCGATCGATTGCAATGTGACCTGAGCTAATTCTTTCTCGTGAAAGAGTGTTTCTTCGGTTTGCTTTAGGACGGTGATATCACGTCCCACCGATTGAAACTCCATAAAGCGCCCTTGCTCGTCAAACAGCATCCGAGTATACCACTGAGTCCAGCGCACTTCGTCCCCTACAATCACGCGATTTTCAATTGTGACGACAGGATTATCAGCACTTATTGAAGCCATTAATTGAGCAACTCGCTCACGGTCGGCAACAAATATGATGGGTTTATAGCAGCTTCCGATGAGTGTCTCTAGCGATAGCCCAAAGTAGAGCGCGTAAGCTTGGTTAGCAAAGGTGATTGTGCCGTCTGCCAAATACCGAACAATGAGTTCAGTCTGGTCTTCAACAATAGCACGGTAGCGAATTTCACTTTGTTGCAAAGCAATTTCTGCTTGCTTGCGAGCATTCACATCTCGATGAACTCCTACCAGACGTAGCGGTTGACCTGTCTCATCTCGAGCTACAACTTTGCCATAGTTGGCAATCCATTTCCACTCACCAGATTTTGTGAGAAGTCGATACTCAAATTCATAAGGAATTGTAGGATCATTGAGATGAGCATTTAAACAGTTCAAGGCTAAAGGCTGATCATCGGGATGAATCAGATTTGTCCATGTACCTATATTGACTGCGAAATCACCCTCTACATAACCCAACATCTCTAACCAGCGAGAACTGAGATAACCCTCTGAGGTAACAATGTTCATATCCCATAATCCATCCCCAGAACCTTCAAATGCTAAACTTAACTGTTGCTGGCTCTCCCGTAACTCCTCTTCCACTCGTTTGCGATCCGTAATGTCAACAGCTACACCACCCACGTATCGTCCAGTAGAATCTTGAAACGGAAACCTAACAACTAGTAAGTAACGAAGGTTGCCATTAGACATGGGGAGCGTTTCAATTATTTCTGAGGCTTGTCCCGTTGCCAGTACAGCAGCATCATTCTCACGCACCTGTCTTGCCGCTTCTTCGGGCAGCCAGTCAAAATCCGTTTTTCCTCTCAAATCAGCTAATTTTACATCAAACACACGCTCAAACGACTCATTAGCATAAACAAAACATCCTACCTCGTCCTTCATAAACGCTACAGTGGGATTGTGGTTCATAAAGGCTTGAAAACGTTCCTCACTCTCCTGTAGTGCAATTTCTATTTGCTGGCGTTGAAGTACGGAACCCAATTCCGCTCCAATTGCTAAAAAATTTTCCGTCAGTTGCTTGTTCTCACTCACAAGCTGCTGCAATCTTAGCTGCAATGCTTCTTCTGTTTGCTTGCGATCTGTGATGTCTTTCGTTACTAATACGACTGAAAGCACCTCACCTAATTCATTCTTGACCGGATAAGCAAACCCCTCCAACCAGCGAGAATGATCTGTATGACCATTGATGACAGGGTTGTAAAATATCGGGGGCAAGGTCACAATTTCTCCAGCAAATGCCCTTTGTAAATAGGGCAAATGACCGAAAGAATTAGCCTGTGAATCTTGCAACACGTTATACCCTTCTAAAACATTGGGGGAATCACCCCAAACAGTTTTCCCCGCTTGATTGGTTTGACGTAATGTTCCATCGGATGTATAAAGCTGCACCACAAAAGGGGCTTGGTCAAACACCTTGTAAAAGCGCTGTTCTGACTCATGAAGCTTTTGCTCTATTGTTTGGCGAACCTGTTGCATTTGATTAAATGTCCAGGCATTTCGCCAGATGACAACACAGAGCATGATGATCATTGCCGCAACCGCCAAATTTACCCACGCTAAATCAGTACTTGTAATTACAATTAGTGGACTTTGCGTCAGGGAGCGGCCCAAACAAGCAATTAAGTTCCAACAGCCGACGAGTCTCATATCAGCAATGATGCTCTTTTCCTTTAGGAGCTTGACATAAACTTCATATTCTTATATCTCAATATACTCAGTAACCCGTATACCTGGAAAACAGTGTAAATACTGATTTGGATTTCTCGTCCACCAATAGCTGAGTAAAATAAAGTAGAAGTTACGTATTGACAAAATGAGCGATAAATGCATCAAGAAGAGACACACGTAGACTTTCGGATGGGCTTGTTGTCAGATACCACCAGAGGCCTGAATGAATACTATAGCCTAACCAATAGCGGTATTTTTTCGTAAACCGTCTTGCTTTAATCACTTATCTGTGTAAAGATATTTATTTAGTTTTCTAAAATACGGTTTATCGATCAATTTACAGTACTTTTGAAGGTGAGAAAAATGGCTTATATCTTAGCGATCGCAGGCAGTCCGGCTCATCCCTCAAGGACTTACACCCTTCTGGAATACGCCAGCAAAATTTTACAGCCACAGGGTTTCCAAACCGATATCATCTCAGTTCGCGATTTACCTGCTGAGGACTTAGTCTTTGGCAGATATGATAGTCCCGCGCTCAATCAGCCGAAAGCTCTCTTAGAGAAGGCCGATGGTATAATTGTTTCCACCCCGATTTACAAAGCATCATACACAGGAGTGCTCAAAGCATTTTTAGACTTGCTGCCACAAAGGGCTTTGTCAGGAAAGGTCGTGTTGCCAATTGCTACTGGTGGAACTATCGCCCATTTGTTGGCAATTGAGTATGCCCTGAAACCTGTGCTATCTGAGTTAAGAGCACGACATATCCTAGGCGGAGTTTATGCGGTAGACAAACAGCTGCAAATACAGCCTGATGGTAGTCTCCAGCTTGATGAGGAAATTGACGAGAGATTGAAAGAAGCTTTACAGGAGTTTATCCAATCTGTCAACAGTTTTCAATCAGTTGCTAAAGAATTGGCCCACATAAATTAACCCTTCAACGTTGTCTGACAATTTACTAGTAGCAGGTGAATACCTACTTTCCATCTGCTACTTTTCTCAAAAATTCAAGAATCGCCAACGAGTTTTAAGAGGAAGATATGTTTTTTGAGCGCATAGAAAGAGAGTTGACAGACGGTGAACCTTGGTCGCCATTTCCAGTGAACAGGATGGAGTCAAGTGAACAGAAGCGCGATCGCTGGGAAGTAGAGAATAGGGAACAACACATTTCTACCCATAGACCTTTAACGGCAAATCTGATATTCTGGCGCAATTGGACATTTTGGAAATGGTTCTCTTCAGGTAAGCAGGTCTTCCAGAATAAGCAGTGAAAAGTGAAAAGTCACGCTGAGGCAGCTTGGTCAGAATTATTTAGGGCAGAACGCGCATTTAATGACAGCATCAAGCGTGAAACGCCAGTGAACATCTTAGGTGTATCACCGATATCGACTTTGCTAACATTGGAGAACGCTTCAGATTGCCAAGGTTGACTCAGTTAAGCAAAATTCTCCAAAAGGTTGATTTTTTGTGCTGCCTGTGCAATAATTAAATACTGAATATACTGTATATCAATACATTTAGTGTATTAAATCATTCCAAAAGAATACTTAGGAGGAGATGGCAAGTGGGCAAGAGTATCAAATTTGTAGAGTTTAGATCTCAATCTCAATTGTTTTGATGTCACTAAATAGACATCTCCAGAAATGATGTAAGGGCGCAATGCATTGCGCCCCTAGGTGGTCGAAAAAGCGCAATTTCTGCCCGTGAGAAGTTACAGATATCATAAAACTTCTACTGAGGATTACTCTTGCAAAGTACTAATTTAAATTAACTAAAATTAAAATTAAACTAACCTGAGCAAATCTTGTGAAAAGTTTTGCCAGAGTTTTATGTAACCATATTTTATTAAATAAAAAAGTTCAACTTAATATGAAAATGCTATTCGATAGCCAATTAAAGGGTCTATTTCTACCAATAATACTGATGCTTGTTGCCTGCGGTACAAGTGCTTGTAGCGGTGCTGAAGAGAAGAAACAGCAAATAAGCATTGATGGTGGAACTGTAGGTTATCCTCTCCATCAAGCAGTTGCTGAAGAATATAAAAAGGTAAAACCTGATGCCCAGATCAGTGTTGCCTTTAGTGGAACGGGTGGTGGCATGAGTAAGTTTTGCTCAGGTCAAATTGATATTGCTGGTGCTTCACGCGCTATAAAAAAAGAGGAGATTGCCAATTGTAAAAAAAAGGGAATTGATTTTGTAGAGTTGCCTGTTGCTCTAGACGGAATTGCTGTGATCACCAACAAGAAAAATAACTTTGTGACATGCATGTCTATTGCTGAACTTAACAAAGTTTGGAGTCCAAAATCAAATAATAAAGTAAAAAACTGGAATCAAGTTAATGCAAAATTCCCTAATGAGAAATTAACGCTCTATGCTCCTTCTTCTGATACGGGAACATTTGACTATTTCACACAGGCTATCAATAAAAAATCTAAAGCCAGTCGCACAGATTACACTTCCACTCAAAATCAAAACGTTCTTGTTCAAGGAATTTCAGGTGACGAAAGTGCGCTAGGGTACGTGGGAATTTCTTACTACTTGGCGAAGAAAGATCAGCTAAATCTCATTGCTGTAGAAACTCCAAAAGGAAACTGTGAAACACCAGATCCTCCCTCTAAAATTGCTACCAACACTTACACACCTTTGTCTCGTCCTCTCTTTATCTATGTCAGCCAGAAATCCCTAGACAGTAAGCCAGTCGTGAGAGAGTTTGTTAATTTCTATTTAGACAATTCTAAGAAGTGGGTCGAACAGTCTGGCTATGTCGAACTAACAGATGATGCTTATGCAAAGATCAAACAAAGATTTACGGCTGATAAAACAGGTTCTGATTTCAAAGACGCAAAACCTGGTCAGCCAATCACAAAGTATCTTTAGGAGAACCACTAACAACTAACAATGCAAAACACAAATCAGGAACATGAGCGATCGCTTCATCACAGTGCATCTGATGATATTCAAGAAAAAATTGTAGAGGTTGTTTTATTTTGTTGCGGATTAGTTTCTGTCCTCACTACCATTGGCATTATCGCAATAATCTCACAAGTGACATGGGAGTTTTTCCAAAAGGTTCCCATTAGTAAGTTTTTGTTCGACACCGAGTGGACACCTCTATTTTCAGATCAACACTTTGGCATTTGGCCCTTAATTAATGGCACTTTACTAACGACTGCGATCGCCATGTTAGTTGCGATTCCTTTAGGTTTATCTTCCGCCATCTATTTGAGTGAGTATGCTCAACCCAAAGTAGCAGCAATTTTACGTCCAGCCGTCGAACTACTGGCGGGAATACCTACTGTTGTCAATGGCTACTTCGCTCTGTTGTTTTTGACACCGTTGCTACGGAGTTTTCTACCACTAGAAATCTTCAACGCCTTGAGTGCTGGGATCATGATGGGAGTCATGATTATTCCTACCGTCGGTTCCATCAGTTTAGACGCTATTAGCGCAGTTCCTCGCGCTTTACGGGAAGGAGCTTACGGATTAGGAATCACTAAATTGGAAGCTATATTCAAAATTGTTCTTCCTGCTGCTCTTTCTGGAATCATTGCCTCAATCATTCTTGGCATTTCTCGAGCTGTTGGCGAAACAATGACTGTTCTAATTGCTGCTGGACAACAGCCAAAGCTGACTCTTAATCCTATGGAGTCGATAGAAACCATGACAGCCTACATGGCTCAAATTTCTGGTGGAGATAGTCCGCGCAACAGCATCAACTACGATACCTTATATGCAGTAGGGGCTGTTTTGTTTTTGATGACTTTAGCTTTAAACATTTTCAGTCATTGGTTTTCTAATCGCTTTAAAGAAAAATATGAATGAACAGAAGTCAGGAGTCAGGAGTCAGGAGTCAGAATGCCCAAGGCTGTATTTCTACATCCTAGTTCCTAACTCCTAATTCCTGACTCATAACTCATAACTCCTGACTCATAACTCCAGACTCCAGACTCCAGACTCCTGACTCCAGACTCCAGACTCCAGACTCCAGACTCCAGACTCCAGACTCCTGACTCCAGACTCCTGACTCCTGACTCCTGACTCCTAACTCGTAAAATAAGAATGGCTACTTCAACATCAGATAATTCTCAAGAATTTACTCCAAATATAGAGAGAAGGGAAACTGTAGGCAAAGTATTTGAATATATTTTTTTACTGGGATTGCTAATTGGCTTATTTATTCTGGCTCTTCTCATCTTTGATATTGGCAAAGATGGATTAGCTAGATTTTTGACTCCCGGTTTTTTGACTGAAACGCCTTCCCGATTCCCCGATCAAGGTGGCATCCTTCCTGCTATTGTCAGTAGCATTTCTTTGGGAGTCATCGTTATTTTAGTCGCAGTACCAATTGGTGTGGGATCAGCTTTGTATCTCGAAGAATATGCACCCAAAACCTGGTGGACTGATGTGATTGAGATTAACATTAGCAATTTGGCTGGAGTCCCTTCAATTGTTTATGGATTGCTGGGTTTAGGGGTTTTCAATTATCTTTTAGGTTTTGGTCCTGCTTTAATTTCTGGGGCACTCACTTTATCCTTACTGTCTTTACCAGTCATTATTGTGACATCGAGAGAGGCTATCCGATCAGTTCCAGATTCTCTAAGATATGCTTCCTATGGCTTAGGTATAACCAAGTGGCAGACAGTCAGGAGTCATGTTTTACCTTATGCCATTCCAGGTATCCTCACAGGAGTCATTATCTCAGTCTCCCGTGCCATTGGTGATGCAGCATCTCTAATCGTGGTTGGGGCTGTAAGTTTCTTGACATTCAACCCTGGTTTATTTCAGAGATTTATGGCATTGCCCATCCAAATTTATAGCTACATCACTCGCCCAGAACCGGGTTTTGCGAACGCAGCAGCGGCAACAATCATTGCTTTGCTGCTTGTGATTTTGGTTCTCAATGGCATAGCAATATATATTCGGCAACGCTACTCGCTACTTCATTAATCAGGAGTCAGGAGTCAGGAGTCTGGAGTCTGGAGTCTGGAGTCTGGAGTCTGGAGTCTGGAGTCTGGAGTCTGGAGTTAATAAGGGTTTAGTATCTGTCTCCCCATCTCAACAATGGCTTTTATTATCTGCCGATTCTTTAACAATTCTGAATCCTGACTCCTGACTCCTGAATTCTTACAAAACCATAACAAATATTTGAAAACAAGGAAAGAACATGAACTACAACAACGCCAAAAGAAAACTAGATAACACAGCCGAAAGTGAAAACAGAAACGCAGTTTTTCATGTCGATGGGGTTAAGGTTTTCTACAGTGGATTTATGGCGCTTCAGGAAGTTTATCTAAAAATTCCTGAAAAGCAAATAATTGCCTTTATTGGACCTTCGGGGTGTGGGAAAAGTACCCTACTGCGTTGCTTTAACCGGATGAATGATTTAATTCCTGGAGCAAAGGTTGAGGGAAAGCTGAATTACCGAAGTCGGAATGTTTACGACTCCCAAGTTAACGCAGTTAAATTACGCCGTCAAGTGGGAATGGTTTTCCAAAGACCAAACCCTTTTCCGAAGTCAATTTATGAAAACATTGCCTTTGCACCACGTACGAACGGCTATAAAGGTAACTTGGATGAACTGGTAGAGAAATCTCTCAGACGGGCAGCGATTTGGGATGAAGTGAAGGACAAACTAAAATCCAAAGGAACAGCTTTGTCTGGGGGACAACAACAACGGCTTTGCATTGCTAGAGCGATCGCCATGAAGCCAGATGTGTTGTTAATGGATGAACCCTGTTCTGCTCTTGATCCCATTTCAACTCGTCAAGTTGAGGAACTTTGCCTTGAACTCAAAGAGCAATACACCATTATCATGGTGACTCATAACATGCAACAAGCTTCCCGAACAGCAGATTGGACTGCTTTTTTCAACACAGAAACCGACGCCTATGGCAAACGCCGAGGAAAATTAGTTGAGTTCAGTCCTACGGAGGAACTGTTCAGATCTCCCACGACTAAAGAAGCTGAAGAGTATATCAGTGGGCGTTTCGGTTAACTGATGGCATTAAAAAGCTTGTCTTTTCGTTTCAGTCTGAAATACATTAGACATAGTCGTGAAGTTTCAGTTATCGTTAACCGAGCAGTATTGGAATGGTAGTAGTCTTGTAGGGTGCGTTACGCTGCGCTAACACACCCTACGTGTATTTCACAAATCAAATATTAATCCTATACTACCTACTGAATTAATTCCTGAAACTGTTTGTCCTTACGAAGTTTGTCAAAATCCGAGTCTGTTTTTGCGAGCTGCTTGTACTTCTGGGGAACTACCTTAATTGCCTTTTGCAGATTCTCAATTGCTAATTCAAGATTGTTCTGTAGAGCATAAGCACAAGCTTTGTTATAATATGCTTCTTGCTTGTTTGGGTTGAGAGCGATCGCCTTGTCGTATGATGCGAGAGCTGCTGTATAGCGTTTTAACTTTACAAGGGTAATGCCTCGGTTAATCCATGCATCATAAGCATCTGACGAATTTGACTTTATAGCAATGACTTTGTCGTATGCTGCGAGAGCATCTTGGACACGTTGTAACTTTGTGAGGGCATTGCCTCTATTAAACCAAGCTTCTTGCTTTTTAGGTTCAATCATGATCGCTTTGTCGAATGAGACTAGAGCTTCTTGATAGAATTGCAAAGCTGTTAAGGCATTACCTCGGTTAATCCAAGCGTCAGCGATATCTGGGTTGATACTGAGTGCTTTATCGTATGCTGCTATCGCCTCCCCGTAGCGATGTGAGTTGAATAAATTGTTACCTTCCTTTAAAAAACCCTGTGCCTTTTGGCTCACGTTCGCTTCTTTCAGCAACTTGGCAACATTAGTTTCTTGTACAACTTGCTGACTATATTTTCCGGTTGAGTTTGCGCCATCACCACAGCCTAAGGTAGATAAAGTAATAAAACCACAGGCGACAAAGCAGCGCCAACAGATCATGTCATACCTATAGAACTCATAATGATTATCTTACAATCTTTTTGTCTACTAGATGAAGTATAAAGTCATACTACAAATGTAGCTATTATCCTTACATCTTCCCTCTCCCCCCTCTCCCCATACTCCCTCCACTCGCTGGAGCTATAATTAAGTGTGTAAATTCAGGTAGCTATTAAGGGCAATTATATAAATTGTGCAGAAACAATTGATAGATTGGTGGCAAAAATGGTTGCGTCCTACCGTGGTACGTGTTGCTGTTGGGATTGTGGTAACGATTTGTCTAACGATAGAAGTTTTGGGGATCTGGGGAAGCAATGCTCCCATGAGTCATGCTGAAGGCATTTTCCCAACCTCGGTTGCAGTCAACACTCAAATGGCAAGTACTAGCAAGTACACCCAGTATAAACCGACAGCATTACCAGATGTCACTGTGTATCGCAGTCCCGACTGTAGATGTTGTGGCGGGTGGATTCACCACTTAAAGGCACAGGGTTTTGAAGTCAAAGACTTTCTCACACCTGAAATTGAGGGAGTCAAACAAAAGTACAACGTGCCGGATCACTTGACATCTTGCCACACAGCAATTGTTGATGGATATGTCATCGAAGGACATGTACCAGCAACGGACATCAAACGTTTGCTTCAAGAAAAGCCAAATTTCCTCGGCTTATCTGTTCCCCAAATGCCTATGGGTACTCCTGGAATGGAGATAGGGAATCACAAAGATCCATTTACTGTGTTGTCCTTTGACCGCAAGGGCAGACCTGCGGTATTTAATGATTATCCGGCTTCTTAATTTGAAATTTCATTGAAGTCCAGCGATAAATTATATGTTATACTGACTAGAGATTATATTCGGTTATGCAGTTTGTGTTTATCCATATTACAAGCCTCTCTCCGAATCCAAATCTCTACACCCTCTGATTCTGGAAATGTTTTTATGTCAATTTATGTTGGTAATCTTTCCTACGAAGTTGTGGAAGAGGACCTAAAGCAAGTCTTTTCAGAATATGGAACTGTGAAGAGCGTTCAATTACCGAAGGATCGGGAGACTGGTCGTTTGCGTGGTTTCGCCTTTGTAGAAATGGGAACAGACGCAGAAGAAACTGCGGCAATTGAAGCCCTTGACACTGCTGAGTGGATGGGTCGTAACCTGAAAGTTAACAAGGCTAAGCCACGCGAAGATAAAGGTTCCTTTGGTGGTGGCGATAGACGAGGAAACAATAGTGGTGGTGGTGGAGGATACTCTCGCCGCTACTAAGCTTCTTCATGAAGTCTTTGCTTTTTCTCCAATCGTTTCATCCCAAACAAAGAATTTAACTCTCGGGTATTTTGGGCAGACAAGGAGTCTGCCCTTTTTTACTCGCATTCGGCTGGATTGCTGATATCCAGCCACCCACCCATCAAGTTAACTAAGTAGGAGGGAGAATGACCCAAATAATTACGGGCGAAAATGAAGGAATTGAGTCAGCCCTACGTCGATTTAAACGAGAAGTGTCGAAAGCTGGGATTTTTCCAGATATGAAGAAACATCGTCACTTTGAAACTCCTTTGGAGAAACACAAGCGTAAAGCTAAAGACGTTGCCAAATCTAAGCGTTATAGGAGACGTTCCTCCCGTCAAAGCGCTTAACGCAAAAATCTAAAATCTAGAATTGCCACAACGATACAGTTGATAGGGAACGCCAATGCGGTAGTACTGTTTGGCATCTATCGTGCAAGTGCTTTGCCTAGAGAGTACTACCTGCTGCGGATAATCTCGGTGTTTTCTTCCAGGACCAATAATCCATAAATTCATCTGAGATGTTGTGGGTGCAGGTACTTGGGAAAGCTTTTGCCAAACAGATTGAAAATCTGGAGATTGTTTGAAAAAAGCAAAAGTAGAATAGGAGTTTGAGGATTGGGGAGATGAGGGAGTCATTAATTTATCTTCCCCTCCTCCCCTAAGTCGTTCAAGTGCTAAAGCAAAACTTAACCCCAACGCTACATCCTGATCACCTCTATATGCCATAACAACCATCAGAGGAATAGAGGGGTCTTGGTTCATTTTTTGGGCGACCTGTTCAGGTTGAAAAGGTTTTTGGAATGCTAGGTTAGAAACAACAAAAACACAACTGAGAACACCAACAAGTAAAAGAACGAATTTTGAGAGAAGTTTTTTTGGAATTTGGCTGAGGCTTGCTGCGATCAACGCACAGACACTAGGGTAGTAGACAAAGTTATAGCGCGGAATAGCAGTAATATCTTTTTTTAAGAAATAGACAATGGCAAAAAATTCTAGTAGTACCCAAATAGAGAAGCTTAAGAGAGTTAGTGTAGCCAGATGAGTCGATGGTGTAAACCACAATTGCCTTAAACCTTTAAAGACTTGCCAGCCTACCCAGATTCCAAACAAAACCATTAATAACCCAGATATAATGACAATCAGTAAAGGCTGATTTTCAACAGGTAGCGTAATTACCATCAGCACCCACCCTAAGAAAGTTTGATATAAAGGGGCAATGTAATTAGTCGGTTCAAGCCAGTCAGTTTCTGCACGCCTAGAATGACTCAGCATAACCAAAAACCAGGGGAGAAAGCTCATCACAACTCCACTGATAGATAGAATCAGCGCCAGCCAAATTTTACCCTGATTTAGGATGTTTGCCCTACGCCAGTACATTAGTACCAGCAGTGTGCCAATTTGGGCAATGAAAGCAAGAATAAAGAAGTAATGGACATAAGTACCTATACTATTAATAGTTACCCATCCCAGCCAAACCCAAAATCTCACACCCTCAGGCTTTTCAAGATCCTGCTGAATTTGTACCAGCCCCAATAATGCTAACGCGATCAAGAACATAGGCAAGGTATAATGTCGTGCTTCTTGGGAAAGGTAAACAGCAAACGGCGACACTGCCATCAAACCGGCTGCTGTGATCCCAGCCGATGGAAAAAAAGCAATCCGATTGACATAATATATGACGACGATCGCACCCACACCAAATAAAGCTGGTAGCGATCGCAACTTCTCTACCCACTCTTTTCCTAACGGACTCATCCAGCCTAACCAACCATACATCCAGCAAAAAAACAGTGGCGGATGAGTAGACTCCGTAGCGACAGTGTGAGCAATTTGAGCACAACTCACCCCTGGTTGAAAAGTAAAAATCTCCTGCAACCTCTCAACAGGAAACACCACCTCCATTGGCACATCATTATACCTTTTACCCAAGCTAAAAATTGCAGTGATCACCTCATCCATCCACAAAGGCTTTAAATCCAAATGCCAAAAGCGCAAAATAGCACCAAGGGCGATCGCCACAGCCAAACTCAACCAATGTATTAAATCACGTTTCTTCATTCATCAAGCTAAGTGTATTTGCGTAAACATAATTGAGATTGTAAGTTTAGGATGCATTAGAAACCTCCAACCAATAGATTATTAACAGTAATCTTTTTTAGACAATTATCTGCGTCCATCTGCGTTCATCTGCGGTTCAAAAATTAGAATTATAGATAAAACCGTAACCCCAGTGCCGCTAGAATCTCACTCCAACAAAGTACATACCGAAGTGCCTATGTCTTCCCTAAGAGAGACAGCCATAGCACTCATCCGTGATAACTTGCGTCCAGGACAGCAGCAAATGGCCGACTGGAGATCCGGGCCACTAGCCGTTTCAGCAGTTCCTGGCGCTGGCAAATCCACAGGTATGGCAGCAGCGGCTGCAATTGCGATCGCACGTCAGTATGAACCTTCTCCCGAATTACCCCGCAAGCCCCGTCGTCAACTCATAGTCGTCACCTTTACTCGTTCAGCTGCTGCCAATCTTAAAGCCAAAATCCGCCAATACTTGCGAGACAATTTATCCTTACCTCAAACTGGCTTTGTTGTACACACACTACATGGTTTAGCATTGAACATTGCCAGCCGCTATCCCGACCTGTCAGGGTTACAACTAGAGAACGTTACATTAATCACACCAAATCAAAGTCACCGCTTCATCCGTACTGCAGTAGAGCAATGGATTGCCAACCATCCAGACCATTATTCTCGCCTACTACAAGGTATTCAATTTGACGGAGAGGAAACAGAAAGACTACGTCGCCAGTCAGTCCTGCGGACAGAAGTCTTGCCAGATTTAGCAACTACAGTGATTCATGAAGCAAAAAGTTCTGGTTTATCACCAGAAGATTTGCGATCATTAAACCAACAAACCACAGACGCATATGCAATTTTAAGCGTCGCCACAGGGTTGTATGAGCAATACCAAAATTTAATGCGATCGCGTGACTTCATCGACTACGATGATATGATATTAGCCGCACTACGAGTACTAGAAAACAAAAACGCCCGCAGAATTGAGCAAAACCAAGTTTTCGCCGTTTTTGAAGATGAAGCCCAAGACTCTAGCCCCTTGCAGACTCGACTGTTAACAATTCTGGCCACAGAGAAGAGAGAGGGGGAAGAGGGGGAAGAGGGGGGAGTTAGGCACGCCAAAATTAACTTAGTGCGTGTAGGTGACCCTAATCAGGCGATTAATTCCACTTTCACTCCAGCCGATCCGATTTATTTCCGACAATTCTGCGAAGAGTGCAGCGCCCAAGAAAGATTGGCAACAATGGATCAAGCAGGTCGCAGTACCAGAATTATTATTGAAGCTGCCAACTTTGTCTTGGAATGGGTCAACAGCTTTTATGGCGGAAGTGACGAACAAAAAGAATCTCCCCCCTCCTCCCCCTCCTCCCCCTCTCCCCCCTCTCCTCTTCCCTTCCGTCCTCAAAAAATCCGCCCAGTTGACTTTAATGATCCCCAACCTGATGCGAATCCTGAAAAAGTAGGGCAAGGATTAGAACTATACACTCCCCGTGACATTCATCATACGGTTGAGTTGCTCTCCCAAAGGGTGATTGAGCTATTTTCCCCAGATCCAACAAAGACCTGTGCAGCCATTTTAGTGCGGGAAAATCGCCAAGGACGTTGGTTGGCAGAGGCGCTTGCTCCTGTATGCAAAGAGCATCACATTACACTTTATGATGTGGGAGAACATGATCGTCATTCTCATGTACCTGAGGAAATTTTGGCATTGCTGCAATTTTGCGATCGCCCTCATTCCCCTGATTACCTCAAAGCAGCATTACAGATCCTTGTACAAAGACGATTGATTGAAACCCAAGACCTTAATGCCCTTGCTACTTTACCAGAAGAGTTTTTGTATCCAGGTCCCCTAGCTTCACCTCAGCTAGAAGCAGCGCAAAAAGCCGCATACTTGTGTCGCAGTTTTCTTCGTGCCCGCCTAGAACTGCCCTTGTATCAGATCATTTCCTTCCTAGCCTTAGTATTAAATTACGACCAAGCAGAATTGGCAACAGCTGACAAACTAGCAGAAAGAATTAACCAGCAAATAACTGGCGACATTTCTATGGGGGCGATGCTAGGTGTACTAAGTGAAATTGTCAGTTCCGAACGATTTGAACCTGTAGAAACAGAAGATTTAGAGGCACGTTACACTCGTTGCGGTCAACTGACCATTATCACAATGCACAAAGCCAAAGGGCTAGATTGGGACTTTGTTTTTCTCCCCTTTGTACACGAAAACTTAATTCCTGGAAGATTTTGGGTTCCTCCCCAAAGCCAGTTTTTAGGTGACTTTACCTTATCAGAAGTTGCTCGCGCCCAAATTCGCACTGCCCTCCATGGTCAATCTACCTTACCCAGCACTGCCGCTGCTTGGGAGCAAGCAAAACACCTAAAAACTTCTGAAGAGTACCGTTTATTATACGTTGCCATGACACGGGCAAAGCGCCTATTGTGGATATCTGCTGCCCAGAAAGCGCCATTTACTTGGAGTAAACCAGAAAATTTGCAATCTTCAACACCTTGTCCTGTTTTTCCAGCATTGAGGCGCCAGTTTCCTGAGTGTATTGTAGATCTTGGATGAGGAAGAAGTCAAGTCGCTTCTCGAAAGTCAAAATTCAAAATTCAAAATTCAAGCTTGACTTCCCCATAAATAAATTTAGGGGCTTGTAACAAGGACGCAGCAACTTCGGCACTACGTGTCTCGAAATATATATTTTTTTCATTTTCCATAAATGAATTTAGGGGCTTGCATCCTTAATTAAACAATTCAAAATTATTTCTTAAATTTTAAATTTTGAATTTTGAATTTTGAATTCAAAAACGGTCATTTGATGAATGGCAAAATTAGTTGGTTTAGTGTGGATCAATAGATTCATCTGCTGGTAAAGGCATGGATGCAGGTGACATTAGACGTTGTGTTAAAGATGTGATGTAGAACGAAGTATAATGGGTGCATCCCATTTTTAAAAATTCGTAGTGCGAGCATCTTGCTCGCTTATAGTACACGTGAGCTTTCCGGCTCACACTACTGATCGTCTTTCTACAAAACTGGGATACTCCCAGTATAATAAACCTAAATAGATACGATCGCGATTCTCATTAGGAGCATTATGGGCATATTTAATAAAATTACAGCAACGTTTCAGGAGTCAAAAAAAATCCTAAAAAGAACTCTTGAAGAATACATTATATTTCACTCAGAAGCTAAACAATTGACTTTGAGAAAAAAGATGGTTTTACTTCTCTGTAAACAAGCCGAATCTAGGGTTGAACAATTAACAAGCTTAGAACCAGACTCTGAGGAGGGACTTATTGCTACAATAGAGTATAATAAAGTTCAAATAAAATTACATTTTACTCCCGAAAAAATCACTCTTCATCAAGACTATTTTGAAGGGGAACTTCGCTTATTGAGATCCCCACAGTTTGATAGTGAATCGAGCATTTACCGTTACCTTATTGCAGGTTGGAAAACTTTTTTGGGAGGAACCCTTCCCAATGGGGTTTTACCAAAAGAGGTGAGAATTGAAAACAATAAGGTGTACTACACTCTTCCTCGGAATCAATTACAGCTTTTAGATGCCCTTTTCCATAATCTTGAAAATGGTTCCGCTTTGATGGCTAACCTTAAACAAGGAGATTTAACTATTGAAACTTCGGTAGAATTGAATTGGAATGATTTCAAGCTTCAAAATCTGTTTCAACTTCTGAATCTCAAATAGGGGTAATGAACATGAAATAGCCCTGGCGTTAAAGATGAGTCACTGCGGCGTGCCTCTGTTTCTCTGCGCCATTCACCTAAGCCCAAACTCCGTGATGGGCGCAGTACTCTGGCGGTCTTTGATAGTACCTCCACAGAAGTAAGGAAGGCTATTCCTACGGTAGACGTTTAGACAAACTAGAATAGTTACCTTTGTTTATAAGAGCAACCAAAGCTTAAACTTTCCTGGCTTAGAGGTGATGCTTAAAGGGTGCATCCACCTGTATAAGTTTACGGAAATTGAAACCATAACCATCTTTTAAACGTTCAAACAGATCGGTAACAAGGAATATGCTCTACCACAAAAAGTTGATCAAAAAGTTTGTCGGCAGCTTGTTAGGAGTTGCTGGCATCAGTGCTTTCATCGGTTTTCCAGGAATAGTACAAGCCAAGTTTAATGGTTTTTCCAAGAGTTCCAATCAGTCCATCCTTGCTCAGAGTACACCTGATACCGCGAGTCCTTCTCCTAGCGTCACATCTGCTCCTAGCACCACGAATTCTAGTTCTTCATTAAGCACTTTGGACAAAGAATTCATGACGAAAGCGGCGCAAAGTGATATGACGGAGATCCGGACAAGTAAACTGGCACTCCAACGTTCTCAAGACAAAACTGTGAGGAACTTTGCACAGAAAATGATTCGCGATCATACGGATTCGACTACACAACTAAAGCAAATAGCGAAGCGCAAAGGGTTCACTCTACCGAAAAGTATTGGTTCTGACAACCAAGCCCTGTTAACGAAACTGAAGAATACTTCTAGTAGCAATTTCAACAGAGCATACATGGAAGCGCAGGTTCAAGCTCATACCAAAACTCAAGCTGAGTTCCAAAAATATCTTCAACAAGGACAAGACCCAGATTTGCAAGCCTTTGCAAATAAAATTTCCCCAATAGTCGCCGAACACTTACAAATGGCTCAGAAGGACATAGCACACCTTTGATATAGTCAGAGAGATCCGGAAAAATAAAATACCAGCTGTACCTTAGCTGAGTCCGATACTAGGATGGCTGAGGACGGCATTTTATTTCAAGGCAAGCGCCTAATCTTTTAAAGACGAATGCATTTAATATCGATTCGTAACCTTCGTCGAGATACTGCTCAGTTTGCCGATGTCAAAAAGCAAATAGATGAGTGGTATGCTACTGTCAAGAAGGCTGATTGGCAAAATCTCGAAGACATTAGGAGAATTTACCGAGATGCAGAAGCTGTTGGAAATTTTACTGTCTTTAATATTAAAGGCAATAACTATCGTCTGATAGTTGGTGTAGACTATGAAAATCAGGTTATCTATTACAAGTATTTTCTAACACACTCCCAATACAATAAAGAAAATTGGAAAAATGACCCTTACTTTTGACCCAAATACCTATTGCCATCTCTTAGCAGAAGTTGTTCCTGTGCCAATTGAAACTGAGTCAGAGTACGAACGCGTTTTAAAAGTAGTAGAAGATCTAACTTTTAAGAAGGATCGCACTGCAGAGGAGAAAGCTTTGTACAAGTTACTTGTAATATTGGTTGAAGCTTATGAACAACAAAATTATCCAATGGATGAATCTGCACCTCACGAAATTCTCCAACATATTATGGAAGCTAGTGGAACACGTCAAGCTGATTTAGTTGGTATAATTGGTTCGAGTGGTGTTGTATCTGAGGTTGTGAATGGTAAGTGTTCGATTAGTAAAGTGCAGGCTAAAGTCTTAAGTGAATATTTTAAGGTGTCGCCTAGTTTGTTTATTTGAGCTAACAATTTATCTAGGTTAAGTGAAGGGCTATCACAGATGGGTCGCCCTCTGCTCAATAACTGTCAACCACTAAGGTAATATGTATAATTATAATCCGTTAGAATGCCTGCCTTCATCGGCAGAATTACCAGATTCAGATGATACTCCTGTGGATAGCGAGCTGCAAATATTAATTCCCAACTTATTGTTAGCCATCTTAGCCTCGATTTGGCAAAACCGCGATGATTGGTTTTTCGGTATCAATATGGGACTTTATTACGCACCTAATCAACCAGCCATAGTCCCCGATGGGTTTTTGAAATATTTACAGAAATTGACAAACAACGCCATGCTTATCAAGACATAACGACATAACTATATAGCATCAATGTTACTAAAGAAATTGTCCCATTGTTTAACCTATTTTAGAACATCTCCGAAGGGGAAACACAATTTAGCTAACACGGCTAACAACCTTAAAACATATGCCCTACAGTCAATTTACGACCATCGGCAAAGTTAAAGAAGCGTTTGGCATCATCACCGTTGAAGGCGATCGCTTCTTCCCTACCATCCCCTCTATCGCGATATCGCAAACCCTGACAAACTACCTTGCTGAATCCGTACCCCTAGCTGTTGCGGTCAGTAGCGAGAAGGTTCGTTCTGAGAACATCATCGCTCCTATTTTGATTGAGGTACGTCGATTACTAGAACGGCGTATCAGCCTATTTTCGGGGGAAGAATTCAACGTTGATGAGAGTGTGGGGCTAAATGGAGTCTGTGATTTTCTCATCAGCAGCTCACCTGAACAAATGGAAATTGAAGCCCCAGTGATTGTACTTGTAGAAGCAAAGAAAGGAGATTTGAAAGTAGGGGTTGGTCAATGTATTGCTGAAATGATAGCCGCCCAAAGATTCAACCAAACAAAGAGGAGTGCATCTAGTCCAATTTACGGATGTATCACCAGCGGAACACAGTGGCGATTTATGCGGCTCATTGGACAAACGGTAGAGATTGACCTTGAGGATTACGGTTTGAATCCAGTAGAGCAAATTATTGGATTTTTCTTGTGGATGGCTGAAAATACTGCTTAAGCCAACTGCTTCTAAAAGCAATTTTGGCATCTGATAAGTCTCGATTCTCAATAGACTGATTGACAATCTCCCAGACTATACGCCATTTGTCATCAATCTCTGTGTCCTCATCAATTGTTGCACCCTCCAGGTTGGCACTCTCCACGCAAGATTGCATCGACACCGACCCAGACGTGATTAGCTAACTGTTAGCCGATACGCGGAGTCCCAACACAAAACGAGCGTATGAGAAAAACCTTTGGGGCATAGCTTAATTCTCGTTGGGCATGATCACGGGAATCGGTTGGTTGCGCTGCTTTCGATAAATGGTAAAGTCGCTATCCAGGGTTAGGATTTGGCTATTTTCGTACATTTCGCTCATTCTGACTAAACAAGCATCGGCGAGAGACATTGGCACTGAAGCATAGCGTTTCATTAGGTTTTCTATGGCTTCAATTTCTTGATTGAGGTTGAAAGGAATAATGATATGACCTTGCTTAATAAGTTTTAGAATAGTTTCTTGTCCGTTGTGAATCCTTTGGGCGAGGAAACAGGCTTCTGTAGTTACAGCTTCATTGGTTAAGACAGGGGTGCTGATTTGAGAGAGTTGGGACACTGCCCAAGCATGGAATTTATCTTTGGGCATGAGGTAGGCAATTAAGACTCCTGTATCTAGGATGGTAGCTCTAGTCATGATCTACCGAATTTTTCTAGATATTTAGGATTATGGGAGAGGTCTTCAAGATCACTATCAAGGCAGCCGATAAATTCTTTAGTCGCGTCGGCAAAGGATGTTTCGGCGGTTTCTAGCACAGCAGGTGTTTGCAGCTGTTGGGTGCGGCTCGATTGAAATTCCAAGAATTCAATAAACTCAATGACTTTATTTTGTTGTTCGGGGGGGAGTTGTTGGATTTTTTGAATGGCTATTTCTAGGGTTAGCATATTGGGCAATAGGTAGAAAGGAATGGGTAATGGGTAATGCTTTTATTCTATTCTCCATTCCCTGGCTCAAGAGGGAAAATAGGTACTTTTTCCCCACAGTACAAATTTGCTGTCACTGTAAGAATAAGTTGAGCCCTCGTCCAACTTATCCCACTGTCAAAAAACGCGTATCTAAAAAAGCCAAAACCGAAGAATCACTTAACAAAGCTGACTCAAAAATTGGGCCTAGTTTTCTAAGTGCATTCTTTGTTATTAAAAATACATAAAATACTGCGATCGATCAAACCCGTATCCCAGTTTACGTAATCTTTAAACTACTATTTTTATTGGGCTGAACGACCAATGCTCACCCTCAAAGCTTTTAACAGCAAGGATTTCCTGCGCCAAAATCCAAAATCTAAAATCTAAAATGGGTAATATTCCCTGTGTGATTAAGTCATTCAAAAACCAAAGAAATTTTGGACAATAGTAAATTAAGTCGAACATCACAAGACTCACCCACATTTTTATTGGAAAATATGACTCATCCCTTTCTAGAACACTTGCACAGTCCTAAACGCCCGGTTATCGTCTTTGACGGTGCAATGGGAACCAACCTGCAAACGCAAAACCTGACCGCCGAGGATTTTGGGGGTCCACAGTATGAAGGCTGCAACGAGTACCTTGTCCACTCTAAGCCGGAAGCAGTGGCGAAGGTTCACCGTGACTTTCTCGCTGCTGGTGCAGATGTGATTGAGACTGATACCTTTGGTAGTATGTCGATAGTCTTAGCAGAATACGATTTAGCGGATCAGGCATACTACCTTAACAAAACAGCAGCGGAATTGGCAAAGCGCGTTGCAGCAGAATTTTCTACCCCAGAAAAACCTAGGTTTGTCGCTGGTTCAATGGGTCCAACCACCAAACTCCCAACCTTGGGACATATTGACTTTGACACCATGAAAGCTTCTTTTGCTGAACAAGCCGAAGCGCTGTTTGATGGTGGTGTGGATTTATTCATTGTTGAGACTTGCCAAGATGTGCTGCAAATTAAAGCAGCGCTAAATGGGATTGAATCCGTCTTTGCCAAGAAAGGTGAACGTCGTCCATTGATGGTGTCTGTGACGATGGAGACGATGGGTACAATGCTGGTAGGAACAGAAATCAGTGCTGTACTCACAATCTTGGAACTTTACCCAATAGACATTCTCGGTCTGAACTGTGCCACAGGGCCAGACTTGATGAAACCACATATCAAGTATCTTTCGGAACATTCTCCTTTCGTGGTTTCCTGTATTCCTAATGCGGGTTTACCAGAAAACGTTGGTGGTCAAGCTTATTATCGCTTGACACCAATGGAGTTAAAGTTGTCGTTAATGCACTTTGTTGAAGATTTAGGTGTCCAAGTGATTGGGGGTTGCTGTGGGACACGTCCAGAACATATTCAACAATTGGCAGAAATTGCCAAAGACCTAAAGCCGAAAGTGAGACAGCCGCATCTGGAACCAGCAGCCGCATCGATTTATAGTATCCAACCCTACGATCAAGACAACTCCTTCCTCATTGTCGGTGAACGGCTTAACGCCAGCGGTTCCAAAAAGTGCCGCGAATTGCTGAATGCGGAAGATTGGGATGGACTGGTATCGATGGCGAAGGCGCAGGTCAAGGAAGGCGCACACATTTTGGATGTGAATGTGGATTACGTAGGACGCGACGGCGTGCGAGATATGCACGAATTGGTTTCGCGTTTAGTGAATAATGTAACGCTACCGCTGATGCTTGACTCTACTGAATGGGAAAAGATGGAGGCGGGGTTAAAGATTGCTGGTGGTAAGTGTTTGCTGAATTCCACGAACTACGAGGACGGAGAACCACGTTTTCTTAAGGTATTGGAATTGGCGAAGGAGTACGGTGCTGGTGTCGTTATTGGTACAATTGATGAAGAGGGAATGGCACGGACGGCGGATAAAAAGTTTGCGATCGCCCAACGGGCCTATCGTCAAGCTGTTGAATACGGCATCCCATCCTACGAAATATTTTTTGATACCCTTGCCCTCCCTATTTCTACTGGGATTGAAGAAGATCGGGAAAATGGGAAAGGTACAATTGAAGCTATCCGTCGCATTCGCCAAGAATTACCTGGTTGTCATGTGATTTTGGGTGTTTCTAACATATCCTTTGGTTTGAACCCCGCAGCAAGGTTAGTGCTGAACTCGATGTTTCTGCACGAAGCGATGAAATCTGGGATGGATGCAGCAATTGTCAGTGCGAGTAAGATTTTACCTTTGTCACGGATTGAGGAACGACATCAAGAAGTCTGTCGCCAGTTGATTTATGATGAACGCAGATTTGAAGGGGATGTCTGCGTTTACGACCCATTAACAGAACTGACGACACTATTTGAAGGAGTGACGACAAAACGCGATCGCACAGGCGACGAAAATCTACCTGTAGAAGAACGCCTCAAGCGCCACATCATCGACGGCGAACGGATTGGTTTGGAGGAACAACTGACAAAAGCACTACAAACATATCCGCCTCTACATATTATCAACACTTTTCTCCTGGATGGGATGAAAGTGGTGGGTGAATTGTTCGGTTCTGGGCAAATGCAACTACCCTTTGTCTTACAATCAGCAGAAACCATGAAGGCAGCGGTGGCATATTTAGAACCCTTCATGGAAAAGTCAGAATCTGGAAACAATGCCAAGGGTAAGGTGATTATTGCCACAGTTAAGGGTGATGTTCACGATATTGGTAAAAATCTGGTGGACATCATTTTGTCTAACAATGGCTATAAGGTGTTTAACTTGGGAATTAAGCAACCGGTGGAAAGAATCATTGAGGCTTACGAACAGCACAAAGCTGATTGTATTGCAATGAGTGGTTTGCTGGTGAAGTCCACTGCTTTTATGAAAGAGAACTTGGAGATATTTAATGAAAAGGGGATCACTGTCCCTGTGATTTTAGGGGGTGCGGCGTTGACTCCCAAGTTTGTCTATGAAGATTGTCAAAAAACCTATCAGGGTAAGGTGGTTTATGGCAAGGATGCATTTTCTGACTTGCACTTTATGGATAAATTAATGCCAGCGAAGGCTGCTAGCAATTGGGATGATTTGCAGGGCTTTTTAGATGAAACCGCAGAGGTACGCGGATTAACGCAGATAGAAGAGGATAATCTGCGTTCGTCTGCGTCCATCAGCGGTTCTGAATTAGATGCTGAACCGAAAGTCGTGGATACAAGGCGTTCGGAAGCTGTGGCGGTGGATATTGAACGTCCAACTCCGCCTTTTTGGGGAACGAAGTTGTTGCAGTTTGGTGATATTCCGTGGGAGGAGGTATTCTGGTATTTGGATTTACAGGCTTTGATTGTGGGACAATGGCAGTTCCGTAAGCCGAAGGAGCAATCTAAGGAGGAGTATCAGGGTTTTCTGGATGAGAAGGTTTATCCGATTTTGGCTGAGTGGAAGCAGCGGGTTATGGAGGAGAGTTTGCTGCATCCGCAGGTCGTTTATGGGTATTTTCCTTGTCAGTCTGAGGGGAATTCGTTGTATGTTTATGATTGGAACCGCAGAGACGCCGAGGAAGCAGAGAAAATAGCTACTTTTGAGTTTCCGAGGCAAAGGTCGTTGAGGCGGTTGTGTATTGCTGATTTCTTTGCACCGAAGGAGTCGGGGATCATTGATGTGTTCCCGATGCAGGCGGTGACTGTGGGTGAGGTTGCTACGGAGTTTGCTCAAAAGCTGTTTGCTGATAATCAATACAAGGATTATCTGTATTTTCACGGGTTGGCGGTGCAGGTGGCGGAAGCTGTAGCTGAGTGGACACATGCTCGCATTCGTCGGGAGTTGGGCTTTATGGCTGAGGAACCGGATAATATTCGGGATATTTTGGCACAGCGGTATCGTGGTTCTCGGTATAGTTTTGGGTATCCGGCTTGTCCGAATATTCGGGATCAGTATCAGCAACTGGAGTTGTTGGGGGGCGATCGCATTCATTTACATATGGATGAAAGTGAGCAGCTTTATCCAGAACAGTCAACGACGGCGATTATTACTTATCACCCAGTAGCTAAGTACTTTAGCGCGTAATCTTACCTCTATGTTCTCTGCGCCTCTGCGGTTTAAAAAATTAACCACACAGACGCAGAGAACGCTGAGAAACAAGAGGGAAAATTTTCACTAGACTAGTAGTCATCGAAGTTGCTCATATATGTGAGTATTATATTAAGTAAAGTTATGGCAAGAATGTTTCCTGCCCCTACAAGATAGCGTTATACCTACCTTTGTAAGGGTGGAAGAGTCCCAATCAGATTTTCAAGGTCACACGACTAGTCCTTCTTTTCGGATCTGCTTCGCTGTTTCAACCAGGCAAACACTTCATCAACCCACAGAGTCAGAATTATACTTTACTCTAACAACAATATCTTAGCATCGACCCCTCAGGATGATCGCACAGCAAGTCCAACGCTTCTGCCTTGTCCCAATCTCACAAATCTGGTAGGTGAGAGATCGCATTCATATAAAGTGAGCCCCTTTACCCGGAACAATTTAAGAATGCCATTATAGCTTACCATAGAGCTAGTTCGCGACTTCACTTCCAATGGCTATATTTCAGCATCAACCACCCTTCTGAGGTATTTGTGGAAAATCAAAGCAGTGTCAATCTTCGACCGTTTTTACTCCAATCATCAAGTTATCAGGTCTGGGTGCAGGCGATCGCACGAATACTGTATGAAGCAGCACATGGAAGCACCCGGTTTTTCATGCCGTTAATTTTTGTCAATCAATTGGACTTTTCGGCGACAGAAGTTGGCATTGCAACGGGGATTGGGTCGCTGGCTGGGATAGTGGGACATTTCCTGGGGGGTTACTTAGCAGATTCTCCAAGGTATGGTCGCAAACAAGCGCTGTTATTTTCGGCTTTGCTGTCGCTAGTAGGAGTATTTATCCTAGCACTAACTCCAAATTTGCCAATGCTCATCGTCGCAAATGGGATTATGGGATTGGGTAATGGGTGTTATTGGACTGCAGCAGATGTGTCGGTGATTGATGTTACACCAAAAGAACAATACCAAAAAGCATTTGCCGTTTTGGGATTGGCAAATAGTCTTGGTCATGGACTTGGGGTTGTGGTTGGCGGAATATTAGTTTCTCTAGTCGCGGAGGGGCAAACGCTGTTTCTCAGTTGTGGGCTGATTCTCTTGATGTTTTTGATCTTAATTCAAATTGCCAGCACCGATAATCGACAAGATGTCGCTGAAAATTCTGATGCGCTACAAGGATTTGCTTTCGCATTCAAGGATCGATCGCTGCAAATCTTTGTGTTAATCAACGTTCTGTTTACGACTTACATTGCCTTGGTGAATACTACGTTGCCATTGTATTTCACAAACTTCATTTCAGCCAGTCTTCCACAAGGGGCTTCATTAGTGAGTGTTGCCAACTTGTTTACTTGGTTTTATATTGGCATTGGTGCAGTGTTGCAATTTCCGTTAGTACACATATTGACTTCATTGTTGAACATTCAGGTTCTGATGATTTCAATGTTGTTGTGGGGCTGTGGATTCTTTTTGGTCTGGACAACTCATTTGGTCCAGACAATTTCAGTTATGGGAATGATTGCAGCCTTCAGTGTATTGTCGATTACGACTGCCATTTATAAACCATTTGCGACAGCAGCCATAGCAGAGTTAGCCCCAGAATCATTGCGAGGTGTTTATCTCGCCCTCAGCTATCAATGTTGGTCGATTAGCTATTTCATTGGTCCCATTTTAGGCGGTTGGGCAATGGATCAATCTCCAACGGTCGCCCACAATTTCTGGATCGCGACTGCCATCAGCACCCTTTTCGGTCTAGTTATGCTATATGTTCTGAAGCGATATCAAGACTCATCAAATCCTGTTCATGCTCAATAGACATAGTCGTGGAAATTAATTATGCGTCCGTTGAAATCCTTGGTAGGGGCGTATTGCAATACGCCCCTACATCATTTCTGGTGATGTCTAATAAACTGCATCTGGAACTGGACACCTTCCCCCACACTCCACACCCCGTTCTAGATGGAAATAGCCTTTTCCACCTGCTGCTAATCTGGGAATATACACCCAGAAGCAGCAAAACACACAATGAACAGAGAAATTTTCAACTACCCTCCCACGGTGGAAGTCTTAAAGTTGTTAACGCCAGGTTCTCTGAAACAAAACTTAGCGAAAGCGGTAAGACTATGGGTTATTTTGCGATCGCTCTATGGAGATAATGCTGATAAAGTTAAATTAGACTTAGGAGAAGAGTTTAATTTTCTGGAATGGCGCGATTTATTTTTTTTAGATGCGGTAAAGTATCATTCACGCGATCTAGCCCCAAGTTTACACCATGAAAAATGTCGCTGTGCCACAAAATTAACTGAGTGGTTATTTGCCTCAAATTTGAGTGTTGAAAAAAATCAATGGTATTCCTCATTTAAGCAATATTATTCGATTCAAGATGACGAATTAGATAGTTTACTATTGACTGGAACGATTCATCATACCAAAAATAGTAAACAAGAAGACAAATCAGTTAATCCTAATAGCGAAAGAAGGTCTCAGAAATTTTCTAAATCTTTATCTGATGGGAGATTATTTGCTTTAACCTGTCGTAACTTCAAAGACCATGACTTTCAAGCATTAGTAAATCTCGGCTGGTTAAAAATCAAAGAAGAAAACAATCAAGATAATTATTTGAAAGTGGATAAATTTCCTGATTTTTTCTTAGCACCTCTGGAACAGATCGAAGAAAATCCCTCAGAAAAGTTCACAAATGAAGAATTGTCTGCTTTTATTAATTTCTTATCTAAACCAATCAATGGCGTACAAAGGTTTTTTATCCATGCAGAATATATCGTTCATCCGAAGCTATATAATCGCGTGGAACTATTGCAAAAGCAGTTAAAAAGCATTTGGACACAAGATAAAGTACCGTTGGTAAAATTGACATATCAGAGTGCAAAACTATATCAAGATACTGTTGATTGTATTGTTTACCCAGTTTGTATTTACTACTACCAACGCGCACCTTATCTATTTGCTTACGGTCAAATTCCCAAGGCAGCTCGCGAAAATAGTTGGAGTAAAATTGATTGGTACGATTATCGACTTGACCGGATTCTCCAGCTAGATGAATTACCAAACAATTTAGATGATGTCAATATTTCTAAACAATTTGTAGATAAATGTCAGGGTAAATATCCGCCAAATCCTAATGATATTAAAAATGAAATGTCAGCAGCTTGGGGATTTGATATTTACAAACCGCAGGAATTACTTTTGTTGAGATTTGACAAATATTTTTATAGCAATTATATCCAGGGTACAGAACGGGATGAAATGTTCAGTAAAATCTCATTGAAACAAGTTGAAACACTCGTAAAACTTCACACAGCCGCAGCATTAAGAGAGCAAAAAAATCTGCTCTTAATAGTACAATCTCGTTCAGAAAATGACGTTTACTGCAAAGTCAATTACCGCGTCAAGGATAATAATATAGTGATGCGGTTGCGGGCTTGGGGTCCGAATGTTGAAGTCATTTTACCTTTACACTTTCGGCAAGACATGAAAAAAGATATGGAAGCGACTTACAAGCTTTATAGATAAGGAGTCAGGAGTATCCCATTTTCCTAAATTCGTAGTGCAAGCATCTTGCTCGCTTTTACAGCAGTTTGAGATCAAACCCGCCACAAAAATAAATCGTAAAATGAAGTCTGGTAATGGTTTTGATGATTTTTGTTTGTGGCACATTTGATTGCAATTTGCTGTAGTACACGTGAGCAAGATGCTCACACTACTGATCGTCTTTTTGCAAAATTGGGATGCTCCCTAGGAGTTAGGAGTCAGAAGCAAAAAAGTCTCTATGTCTGGCGTTTAGACATCAGCCTTGTACCTCACTTACTTGCAATAAAAATTATGAACTTGAACACAACAGAAACCCCAAAATTAACTCATCGTTTTGAACAAGCTTTAGTTTACACACATAGATTGCACTCCAAACAAACCAGAAAAGGAGGGAACGTACCTTATCTTAGTCATCTATTAAGTGTAGCAGCACTAGTATTAGAAGATGGTGGTGATGAAGATGAAGCTATAGCTGCATTATTACATGATGCAGTAGAAGACCAGGGAGGGAGTGCAACCCGCGAAGTGATTTCAAACATGTTTGGTGCAAGAGTTATCGAAATAGTTGATGGTTGCACCGATACAGATACTATACCAAAACCGCCTTGGCAAGAACGCAAACAGCAATATATTGAAAAATTGCGTCATGCTTCAGCTTCAGTTCGCAGAGTAGCCCTAGCGGATAAATTACATAATGCGCGTAATATTTTAAGTGATTTATCAAGAATTGGGGAAGCAACTTGGGAAAAGTTTAAAGGTGGTAAAGAAGGTACTTTATGGTATTACCACACTCTACTAGAAGTTTTTTTAGAAACTGACGCTGATTCTTGGTTAGTCCAAGAATTAAATCGAATTGTGCGTGAGTTGAAGTAGGGAATGCGTAGGGGCGCGGCGGCTTTGCACCCTTACAAACTGAAAAAAAACCGCAGATTAACCGACTATAAACTATCTCTTAAAAAATAGAATTTTGAGCCATTATGATTGATATTGCCAGCAAATTTCTTGATATCAACAATTTTCAACGTGCTTGGGAAAAAGTTGCCGAAAATCGCGGTTGTGCAGGAGTCGATGGAGAAACAATTGATAGCTTTGCCCGCAATCAAACCGTTAACCTTTATCAATTACTCAATGCTGTGACTCATACTACTTATCAACCTCTCCCTTGCAAACAGGTCATAATTCCCAAAAAAAACGGCACGAAAAGAGAGTTAAAAATTCCAACAGTTAGAGACAGAATTGTCCAGCAAGCCTTATTAAATGTAATGTATCTATTAATGGAGGAGAAGTTTTCACCTGCTAGTTTTGCCTATCGGCCCAATTTATCTTATATCAATGCCGTGGAGAAAGTTGCTGATTGGCGAGACCTGGGTTATGTATGGGTGTTAGATGCAGATATCGCCAATTTTTTTGATAATCTTGACCATCACAGGTTATTAAAAGAGGTGAGACTACATATAGATAATCCGGGAATTTTATGTTTAATTAAATCTTGGATATCTGTCGGCGTGCAAACACAAGAAGGATTAATTTTGCCACAAAAAGGTATACCTCAAGGTGCGGTAATTTCTCCGATCTTAGCAAATATTTATCTACATGAGTTTGATGAGTTAGTGAGTGGGACTGATTTAAAAATTGTGCGTTACGCAGACGATTTTCTAGTTTTAGCTAGCAGTCAAGAAAGAATTTTGTCAGCTAAGTTAGAAATTATCGATCTGTTAAATTCAATGGGATTGACGATAAATACTGAAAAAACCCAAATTACTAGTTTCCAGCGTGGTTTCCGGTTTTTAGGTCATGGTTTTTTAGAAAATGCGATTTTCCCTGTAGATGCGAATCAAGTTAAGTTAAAGTCAGGGATAGAGGAGAAGCAAGCTAAAAAAACAGCTAAAAATTCTAGTAAAAAAAAAGTCCGGAAGAACCTCTTTCATCTAAGGGGAGAGGTGCTGATGTAGAAAATAACACTGGAGAAGAAGATGCAAAAAATATTGCTTATTTGCATCAACCCTTTCTTGCGGAAGTAGAGACAGAATTACCTCCCAAAACCGAGGAAGATCAAGATAATAGTCCTTTTCAAAAAAATATTTGGAATCGAGAAATGGCAGCTATTTACTTAATTGAACAAGGAACGTCTATCCATAAAGACTATCAACGTTTTATTGTTCATGTTTCAGAAAAGCCTAAGCTTGAAGTTCCCATTCGCGAAGTTGAGCAAATTCTCGTTTTTGGCAATATTCAATTATCAACTCCTGTCATTAATACTTGCTTACAAGAGAAAATTGCTGTGTTATTTCTCAGTCAATCGGGACAATATCACGGTCATTTATGGAGTGAAGAGTCTACTAATTTGGATAATCATCTCATTCAAATTGAGAGACGTAATGATAATAATTTTCAACTGAGTGTATCGAAGGCTGTTGTTTTAGGTAAGTTAATGAATTCTAAGCAGCTATTAATGCGATTTAATCGTAAGCGCAAATTAGAAGATGTGGAGAAGGCGATTTATGGCATTAATCAAGATATTGATGCCTTGGAGTATGTAGATAATTTGGAAACATTGCGTGGTTATGAAGGAATTGCTGCTGCAAGATATTTTCCAGCTTTTGGGAAGTTGATTACTAATTCTGCTTTTAGTTTTTCCCAGCGATTTCGTCAACCTCCCATTGATGAAGTTAATTCATTATTGAGTTTTGGTTACACGCTTTTGTTTAATAATGTGTTGAGTTTTATTATTGCGGAAGGGATTTCTCCATACATAGGGAATTTTCATTATGGAGAGAAACAAAAGCCATATTTATCTTTCGATTTGATGGAAGAATTTCGATCTCCTGTGGTTGATAGTTTGGTTTTGACGGTAATTAATAAATCTTTATTTAAGCCACAGGATTTTGATGTTGTTGCTAGTACAGGAGGAGTGTATTTAAGTCAATCTGCACGAAAAGTTTTTCTCAATCAGTTTGAAAATCGGATGAATGAAGAAGTTTCTCACCCGGATTTAATATCTCAAGTTACCTACAGACATGCAATTCAATTGCAAGTGAAAAGATATAAACGTTGTTTGTTATCTGGGGTTCCCTATGAATCTTTTTTAAGAGCAGCTTAGGTAAACTCTGTAAAAAAGCTTAGATTTTTGTGAAGTATTAATTCTTACTGCTAAATATGCTAGTAGTTGTCGTGTATGATATTCCTCATGATAAAAGGCGTACTAAGTTATCCAACTTTCTAGAGGGTTACGGGCGGAGAGTGCAGTATTCTGTATTTGAATGTTTTTTAAGTTTGGAGGAAATGCGGCGACTGTTTGAAAAATCGAAGAAACTGGTGAAGCCATCTGAGGACAATGTGCGATTTTATTGGATTTCCCAGGAGGCTGTTGAGAGAGTGTTAACTATTGGTAGTGTGGAACCTACTTCGCCGCCAAAGTATTATGTTATCTAGGTTATAGGCAATTAAGGAGGTTTTGTAACATGGTCATCGACGCATCTCGTCAAATCGCTGAAACCCTATATTTTCCGTTGAGATGCGTCGATGCCTTACAGGCTAAGGGTTTGAGGCATGTGTTTTGCGCAATTTCGGATAACATATATAATGTTTTTCAGAGATGCGTCGATTTGGTGGCTGAAACCCTTACAGGGTAAAGGCTCCTAGACGAACTCCCTACCGATTGGGTTAAATCGGATTAGTTGGAAACGTAGAAGTGACTGCGGCAGCTGCAGCATCCTCAGCCCTACCGATTGGGTTAAATCGGATTAGTTGGAAACATCAAATACGGGAGTGCCGGGTCTGGCGTCAAAAAAGCCCTACCGATTGGGTTAAATCGGATTAGTTGGAAACGTTGGGGCGGCGATGCCAGTTGGTGCGGCGATGCCCTACCGATTGGGTTAAATCGGATTAGTTGGAAACCTTTTATTTTGGAGGCAAATCAGTAATCCGAATGGGCACCCCTACCGATTGGGTTAAATCGGATTAGTTGGAAACGCCAATTGTGCTCGTCTTTGCCGCCTTTGCCGGCCCCTACCGATTGGGTTAAATCGGATTAGTTGGAAACGACAGAACAGATCATGCCCTAATATTTGGGCTCCCCCTACCGATTGGGTTAAATCGGATTAGTTGGAAACATGAAAATAGGCCAACCAAAACCGCTGAAGACAGGCACCCCTACCGATTGGGTTAAATCGGATTAGTTGGAAACGAGAAATTATAAATCTTTCCATCCAAATTTACTTCAAGACCCTACCGATTGGGTTAAATCGGATTAGTTGGAAACTTGGGAGGGTTACAGAAGCACCGAAAATCTTTTCGCCCCTACCGATTGGGTTAAATCGGATTAGTTGGAAACTTTAGGATGAATTCCATTTAGTTTATAGATATGATAACCCCTACCGATTGGGTTAAATCGGATTAGTTGGAAAAACATCAAGCGACACTTAACTTCGTATACTTAGCGATTTGGTATTGTAGATCATCCAAAAAAATCACATCATCAGCTATTTCCGAAAGCTGTTGACTTAACATACCCTTCTTCGCTATCACAGTTACCTCTGCTCCACGTCGTTTAAGTTCAGCGATCGCCGGAACAAAATCACCATCACCACTCACAAGAATCACTCTATCGTGCTGTTTAACTTCTCCTAACATATCAACAGCAATTTTCACATCATCACCAACAGTTTTGATCGTATTACTCTCAGGTCGAGGTAAAATCGGGAGTCCAATGACTTCATAACGCAGACCTGATAAATAACTTAGAAACCGCTCCTGTCCCTCAGTCATCGGTGAATAAATACCCGTATAATACTTAAAAGTACTAGCAGTGGCAGATTGAGAAAGTTCTATCCGCAAAGCATTATAGTCAACCTCAATTTGTAAGCGATCAACAGCAAAACTAAAATTATTACCATCAATATAAACACGAGTCACCGATGTTTGAGCATCGGGAAGGGATTTAACAGGTGATTTTTGAAACTTCTTTTGATTATCTTTTAGATTTTGTTCAGATCTAGGAATATTTGTCTTCTCTAACTTCACCTGCAATTGACTGATATTGCCGACAAGGACTTTTTGTTGATGCTGTAATTTATCAATCTTAGAAAGATAAAGACGCTGACAAGTATTTTGAATTTTTACCTTTTTATCCAGCTTATTCAATTCATGCTGTGTATCAGAAAGCTTGGCTTGTAAGCAAGTATTTTCTTTAGTTAATAGAGTTAATAGCTTTTGGTTGTTAGCATCTAATTGATGCTGTTTAACCATTATTTTTCTAGAGATAGCCCCCAATGCCGCTATTTCGGCTAGTCCTCGCAGTAAAGGTTGTTTGCTCATAGTTCCAGTCAAGATGCACACCGTCGATGCAACTATTGTGATTGGAAACGCTTGAATAGATTTCATTTTTACTACTCACTAATTTCTGACCTTCATGTATTTAGTTTAGTGGATTGCTGGAAAGAGCATATTCCAGTGATAATCAACTGGAAAGAGCATTTTCCACCCATATGCTTTAATAAAAAACAAGAAAACACAAACCCAAAACAAAAAGTAAAACTGTATGGGAAATCTTCATCGAGTGATGGTTATTGCGGATGGCGATAACGCTTTTATGGCAGCACAAAATTTTAATCGCAAAATTGATTGGCATAAAATGCGGAATTATTTAGCCGACCCAAAAGAAGGGAGAGAGTTAATTGAGATGGTGATTTATCTAGGTCTACCTCCTGCAAGAGAAAGATTTGAAGAACAAAGAAAAAGTAAAGAAAAATTCATCTACTGGGCAAGGAGTAATGGTTTTTTGGTCGTAGCAAAAGAAGGTAAAGCCAAAGGAGATGATTACGAGAATAATGTTGATGTTGTGATGGCGATCGATGCAATTGAATTATCTTTAGAAATTAAACCAGATATTGTGGTTTTGGTGACAGGAGATTCCGATTTCGCCTATTTAGCAGAAAAGTTGAGAAGACGAGGAATACGAGTTGAGGTGGCTTCAGTCGAACAATCTTTAGGAAGTGATTTAAAAAATTCGGCTAATAGCGTAGTGGATTTGACTGAGGTATTTGATAAATTTGACCAACATGATACGAGCCAAAACTATCACCGTATCGGTAGTTCTAATGTCTTTGACTGATAAATGCATAATACCGGAATAAACAAAAAAGGAAAGGAGTTATCCATGGGAACAGTGAATGGCAAATTAATCACTCAAGAACTAAACCAGTTTGATGAACTTACACATAGGACTGAGAGAATCAATCAACGTTTTGAGTATTTAGAATCTCAGGTTACTGCTATGAGTAAACAAAACTACGCCCAAGATTTCCAAAATCTAAGCCAGGAGGTTAATAGTAATAAGTCCTATCTGCAAAAACTCGACCAAAGAATTGGCTTCTTGGAGGATCTGATATCAAGACAAGCTAAACAGTTATTTTTCCTCAAAATTGGTAGTGCGATCGTTTTGATAGGTTTGGGCTTTATATTTTCGATGAATAATCACCCAGAAGTGAGAAGTCAGAATTCAGGCGTCAGAAGTCACAATTCAAAAGTGAGAATTCAGGCGTCAGAATCACTTTCATTGGCTGATATCTTGCACCTGGGATATTAGCCCGGAACTTCAGTTCTGGGCGGGATATCGGGCTGATTCAGAATGGCGCAAAATGTCAGATTTAAACCCCTTTATTCATCCGCCAGTCCCATAGAATTTATTCTGACTTCTGTCTCTTGACTCCTGACTCCTTAATCAGCATCAGGTTAAAAATTAGAACAAGGTGAGGAAATAAGATGAGAGCAATTGTTAACGGTAAATTGGTTGATTTACCACAAGGTACAACTGTTGAAGAATTAAGAAAAAAGTTGCCAGAAATTGGTCAGGAAGATGACGTGATGGAAGAAGGTTTTAGTGGTACTCGTCCTCTGAAAAATAATGAAGCACTTAAGGAGGGTTCAAAAGTGTGGACTGTGCCAAAAATTGTCAAGGGTGAATATGATTTTGGATTTTAGTTTTTGGATTCTCCAATTGTCTCATTTTAAATTTGGAATTCAACAGGTGAAGTATGGCGATTACAATTAGTCAACAAAAATCAGGTTATAAACCAAATCAGCGAGTTATTGAAGAACTCAAGCTGTTGGAAAAAGTCGCTAGAAATGTAATTGTTGGTAACAAGACTGTAGGCGACCTGAAATATACTGCTATTCTCATTAAGGGAATGCCTTTATCTTCCAAAAAATTTACGGTTTCTAACACAGATATTTTGTTTTTGTTACCACAAGATTATCCGCGACTTCCTCCTATTGGCTGCTATCTAAATTATCCGTGGAATACCGTAGGAGAAGGAGATCATCACTTTACCAGACAAAGTTATTATGGTGCGCCATTTCTAAGTGAAGAAGGATGGTATTGGTACTGTGTGGGATTGGGGGGAGGGTTTAACCATGATGTTTGGTTAAATTCTTGGAAGCCTAGTAATCGTGCTGAGAATGGTCACAATCTGGCGACTTTGTTTGTAACAGCGCGTCACGCGATTAATAGTGATGATTAGACATCTGGTGGAAATGAGCGCAATGCCGGGTGCATCCCAATGAGTAGTGCGAGCATCTTGCTCGCTTGTAGTACACGTGAGCTTTCCGGCTCACACTACTATGCTCCCACAATGCCTTGCGCCCCTACCAAGGATTTCAACGAAGGCATAATTTGTTTTCACCAGATATCTATTGATTAAACTTTTGGTAAATGGGCAAAGAGTGCGCTAAAGCGCAACTACGAACTAAGAACTAGTAAATATGAAAAAATCTGCTGCTATTTCTCTGCATATACCACCCAGAATGTGGTGCGATTTTCGGAAATCTATGCTCAAGGATCGGAGTTTTAATGAAGAAGTCATTGGTTTTTTATTTTGTCAGCGTCATCAAGTCTCAAAACACAAAATTCGGTATATTCCTAGAAATTGGGTTGTTCCTACTTCTGATTGTTATGAATATCAATCGACGAGTGGATTGGTATTAAAACAACATTTTCATTCGTATTTGCTGGAAAATTATCTTCAACCAGGTCTAGATGTGGTACACATTCATACTCATGCAGATCCAGGTTTACCTGATTTTTCCTATGTTGATGACCGCTATGAGTCGGAATATGCACGATTTATTTCATCTCATTTTCCGAAAAAACCTTATCTGATTTCGGGTGTATTTGATGAGGATTTACAATTTGGTAAATTTCGGATTTGGGATAGAAAAGGACAGAAATTTGAGCCAGTTAATTTCTGTAATTCATTGTTTGAAATTTCTAGCGTTAAAGATGTGATGAACAATACAGATTTGATGTTTGTTAGGCAAAAAATATTTGGTTCTGCTAATCAAAATGTTCTGCACCAACTCAAAGTAGGTTTAATTGGGTGTGGCGGAATTGGTTCAATTTTTGCCGAATTATTGGGGCGGTTGGGTGTGAAGAATTGGGTGTTAGTTGACCCTGATAAATTGGAGACAGTTAACCTCAATCGGATGCCCGGTGCTACAGAAGAAATGGTACGACAAGAGTGGGATAAAGTCCATTATGTCAAGCATCTTATCCAAAAAATTTACCAAGAGGGTTCCTGTGTCACAACAATACCGACCACAGTTAAAAGTGAATTAAGCAGGCAAGAAATATCAACTTGCGATTTAATTGTGGTGGCGACTGATAATCATTTTTCTCGAAAAACTGCCCAAGAATTAGCATTGAAATACATGCGTCCTCTGGTGTGTTTGGGAACTCATATAGCCGTGAACTCAGACAATACACCACGAATGTATTGCAGGATTACTGTTCCTCCTATGGGGGGTGGTTGGTGTTTGATGTGCGGTAATATTATCAGCCTACAACGCGCAGCTTTAGAGTCTGCGCCATTGGAGATTAACCAAATGGTTGCGGGTGCGGGTTATTTAGAAGGTGTAAATGATCCAGCGGTGTTTTGGTTGAATAGTATTTGTGCAAGTACAGGTGTTGGTGTAATTCACGGGATGGTCAGCGGTTTTTTGAATGTAGATTCTGGAATTGATTGGATTTATGAGTTTCCCGTTAGTGATTGGCGTAAGACTAATACTGAGTATTTGCAGACTGATCATTGTTACTTTTGTGGGATGGGGAGTTTAGAGGAAGTCGTTGAAGATTCAGATTTTGAGGATTCAGAAATTATGGGATGGTAACCTATTCGCTCACACTCCCACCCGGATGAGCAATTCATCCACCAGCTTGGTGGACAAATTACCTAGCGGTATAACTGCGTTTTGCTATTCCAAAAAGATAAGCACCTTTATGAAAGACTATTTGCTGAGTCCTCGTTATATTTCTATCGCAACCGCGCCAGATTCAGTGACTCGCAAGCGTCAAGAAATACCATCTCCCTCAAGTCGCGCCATAATAGAGATGGTGATAACGATTATGGTGTAGAAATTTACACACTTGAGCCAAGCAGAGGTAGAGTCGATGCTAGGGATAACACTACAGGAAACGCGAGTTTACCGGAAATCAAGGAAGAAGGACGACAAGAAGAGGCAGTACAGTATTCTGTATTTGAATGTTTTTTAAGTTTGGAGGAAATGCGGCAACTGTTTAAGAAATCGAAAAAACTTGTGAAGCCATCTGAGGACAATGTACGATTTTATTGGATTGCCCAGGAGGCTGTTGAGAGAGTGTTAACTATTGGTAGTGTGGAACCTACTTCGCCGCCAAAGTATTATGTTATCTAGGTTTTAGGCAATTAAGGAGGTTTTGTAACATGGTCATCGACGCATCTCGTCAAATCGCTGAAACCCTATATTTTCCGTTGAGATGCGTCGATGCCTTACAGGCTAGGGGTTTGAGGCATGTGTTTTGCGCAATTTCGGATAACATATATAATGTTTTTCAGAGATGCGTCGATTTGGTCGCTGAAACCCTTACGGGGTAAAGGCTCCTAGACGAACTCCCTACCGATTGGGTTAAATCGGATTAGTTGGAAATTCAATCCGATTACGGCCAGTGTTATAGGGAACAGTGGCCCTACCGATTGGGTTAAATCGGATTAGTTGGAAATTCAAGCCGCACATGAAGACCTAAGTGAAATAAGGCAACCCTACCGATTGGGTTAAATCGGATTAGTTGGAAATGAAATATTCGCCTGGCAGTATAGGTGCGTGATAGCCCTACCGATTGGGTTAAATCGGATTAGTTGGAAATCTGGTTTTTGATTGGGCAAATGCAAGTTTTTCTTCTTCCCTACCGATTGGGTTAAATCGGATTAGTTGGAAATCTGTTATCTCCCGCCAGATGGCCTTTTACCTCCAAACCCTACCGATTGGGTTAAATCGGATTAGTTGGAAATCTCAGTAAGGTCATACTTGTACTCTGTTAAGCTGACCCTACCGATTGGGTTAAATCGGATTAGTTGGAAACTTTCATGGACTGTGAAAGGGCGTGAATCTTCACGGCTCCCTACCGATTGGGTTAAATCGGATTAGTTGGAAACCCTTGGGGGGAGGCACACATAATGTATAGGACTCCCTACCGATTGGGTTAAATCGGATTAGTTGGAAACGTTTTTCTCCTAATTCGATAGTCTGAACATTTGGCCCTACCGATTGGGTTAAATCGGATTAGTTGGAAACAATTTGCAGCTACCTACTGTTAGAATCCACTGGTCCTCCCTACCGATTGGGTTAAATCGGATTAGTTGGAAACATTAAGTTTCATCCTGACTGGAACACCTTTATGCACCCCCTACCGATTGGGTTAAATCGGATTAGTTGGAAACCCTGTGTAGGCAGCATAACAGCATAATGACGTCAATCCCCCTACCGATTGGGTTAAATCGGATTAGTTGGAAACATAATCCGTCTTGGGGAGACCGCATCAAATTCCGAACCCTACCGATTGGGTTAAATCGGATTAGTTGGAAACCCTTAGGCGTCTTGCACGAGATTACCCAGCACCACCCCCTACCGATTGGGTTAAATCGGATTAGTTGGAAACCCTCAACCTGAACCTCAACGGCATTTGCATGCATAATCCCCTACCGATTGGGTTAAATCGGATTAGTTGGAAACTGTTGGACTACTAATTCATGCAAAAACTGTATAGCAGCCCTACCGATTGGGTTAAATCGGATTAGTTGGAAACCCACAATGGAAGGAGCAGAAAAAAGTTTTCTGCCCCCCTACCGATTGGGTTAAATCGGATTAGTTGGAAACATTTCTAGATAAGAATAGGCTATAACTTATAGCCTACCCTACCGATTGGGTTAAATCGGATTAGTTGGAAACCATTAGGAGGAAGAAGGCGATTCAACTGAAATTCCCCTACCGATTGGGTTAAATCGGATTAGTTGGAAACAACGAGATGGAAAAGTCTATTTCCACTGCTGTGATAAATTGCAGGATAAGTAAGTCGGCACAATAAAACCAATGGATGTTGAATGTTGTAAAAGACCTGGAATGCTTTATTCATAGGCTCTTTGAGGATTTTACATTTCGTTACATATAGGAATCATATTTGATTTTTGAACAAGGTTAAGTATCGTAGCGTGCGTTAGGACGAAGTCCGTAACGCGCCATCCCAAGCTTTCGGCGGTGCGTTACGCTGCGCTAACACACGCTACGTATCTGTTCAAAAATCAAATAGTAGTCCTATAGTTGTAAGATTTTCCGCCCACCTACTTAAGCATCTGGACTTTCTAGGAATGAGAAAGGAGAAAATTATGAAATTTAGAAATGCTCAAGGAAATCTCGCTGTCATTGCAATCATGACGTTGTTTTGTTTAGCTGTTTTCAGCTACGGAGTCTATGCAAGCTACTATGGATGGCAATTATTTCAGCAAGGTGCTTTCAATTTCATTGTCGGTCTATTCTTTCTGCTTTGTATTGGGATACCTAGTCTTTACTGGGTCATCTCAACAATGTACAGGTATTTTGCTGCTGTACCTTCTTGTATCAACCAAAGAAAAATCCGAGTCCTTAACCCACTTTTAATCCACGAGGAGGGGCTATACTCTGATACTGAAAAATTCCTATGTACGGCAGTTCAAGAGTTATCTAGATCCGAAGGTTTACCCAAAACTCCGGTAGTAGGAATTGAATTGTGTGATGATAATCCTAATGCCTATGCAGTTGGTGCAACCCGTTCTTATGCAATGGTAGTTGCCACTACTGGTTTAATCAAGCACTTAAATCAAAGGCAAGTTGCTGCTGTGATGGCACACGAATTGGGGCATATTGCGAACTTAGATACAATGGCAAAAACCTTGCTTTCATCTGCTTTGGATGGTGTGATGCTAATACTTTTTAAGCCAATGCTGCTGATTGTGTGGTATTTTGGAAGATTTGCAGCTTTATTAATGCTAGGTGCAGGTTTAATCTACGGTCTTTTAGGTAATTGGCAACACGCAACAGTCTTTTTTGTGGGTGTGTTGGTTTGGATTCTTTTAATGATGTTGCCGACAATCACAAGGTTTCTCGTCACATTATTAACCTTTTGGCATAGTCGCTGGCGAGAATATCATGCTGATGCGGTTGCTGCAAGATTAACGAGTGTTGATGATATAGTATCAGCCCTAGCGACCCTTGACCGCCTACCTTTTCAACCACCCAAAACAAATAAAGAACAAATGGCTACTTTATGGATTCGGGTGGCGATGAAACAAGAAACAGGAACTTTTCACTGGTTAAAACATACACATCCACCGATTCATAAAAGAATTGAAGTCTTGAGACGTGGATTCTACCTGAGATAACGCCCAGTGGAAGAGGCATCTTCCATATCCATGTCATAGTAAATCTATTGTTAGAGGAATACAGTCAATGCAGAGTATGCACAGCTACCAGATGAAGCTTATCGGTGACGTATTGCAAGTTGGGTTTAATCGTAATGTTCCGGCACAAGGCGATCGCATTGTTAAAGATGCCCTATCCGTATTAAACCAAATGATTGATTCTGGGGAAATTACGGGAGGACAACGTATTTTAATTGACGGACCTCAATCTGTTCCCGTTGCTTACCTCATTTCTCACAAACTAGTTCATTTGTACGAAGTCGTCGCCGTTCTCGACCCCAAACTAGGCAGTAAAATCAGTACACCAGATGGTGCTATCAGACACAAAACCTATATAGTCACCTCTGCACACGGTTCTGCAAAATATCAAGTGGGAGACGTGATTGAGACAAAAGAGTCTCAAAAAGAGCGATCGCACATCAAAGTCGTCCTGTGCGGTCCACCACAATCAGGCAAATCCTGTTTGCGGGATGGTTTGAAAAAAGCAATTTTGGGTAATTTAGGCGCACCTTACCCCTATGTCATCACAGCTTGTCCTGATGGGGAAGGGTCTTGGCATCAAGAAGCTTATGAAAATAATCAGCCCGTAGCTCAAGACTGTAAACGTTATAATAAGGCAGATGTGACCCTAGACTTCGCAAAAGAAGCAGCCCAATGGGTTAAGAATGCAAACCAGTTAATCAATATTATTGATGTTGGCGGCAAAACCTCACCAGAAAATGAGATGATTATGCAACCAGCAACCCACGCAGTTATTTTGTCAGGAGATGTAAGTAAATTTGCTGAGTGGGAAGATTTTTGTCACTCCCTTGGACTAAAAATTATTGCAAAAATTCACAGTCAGTTAGATACTGTAGAAGATGAAGTTTTATTCGCTGATGGTTGGCAAGAGAAAACAAGCGAATTACTACAAACCACCCCATTGCTTATGGGTAGGGTGCATAGTTTGAGGCGGGGAGAGAATTTATCCACTCGCCCGATGGTGCAAGCATTAGCTGAGGTTATGATTCATTTGACGAAATGTTAAGGAAATCTTAAATTAATCCTCAGCAAATGTTTTTCTGTTTAAAAAAGGACTAGTTTAGGATGTGGCAGTTTAAACTTGTCAGTTAACACTTTCCTAGTTTTCACGGGTACGAATCTGACGAGTAAATGGGAGCATCAACCATTTTGCAGGAATTATAGCTTTACTTTGTAGTATGTGAAAGTAAAAATATCCACGAAGTTGAGCAAAAATTCAGGATGGTAAAAAAGTAGTTTTTGATTACTTATGACGAACATAATTTACACTGTAATCACCTTTTCGCCTGTGCAGGGGTTTATTGAAAAATCGCGGAAATTGCGAGATTTGTATGGGAGTTCTTATTTACTTTCGTATTTATCTTGGGTGATTTGTAGTGTTGCCCAAAAGCATGATTGTCAAGTTATTTCTCCAGCTTTACCAAATATCACTCAAGGAATGCCCAACCAGATTATTATCGAGGGTAATTTCCCAGAAGAAAATGTCAAGTTAGCACTCTTAACAGCTTGGGAATGCGTCACAGAAACTTGCCGCGAGTGGGTTGAGGATAATGTTAAAGGTGAGTGGGAATATATATCCTGGAAGAGGAATTGGGGTTTGTGGAGAAAATATGCATGGGAATTTTTCTGGGTTCAAGGTAATCCAGGTGAGAGTATAACCTGTGTTAGAGAAAAGCTGAATGAGAAAAAACGCGGGCGTGATTGGACTGGGATAAACTGGCAAGGTGAGAGTTCTACTCTTTCTGGTGCAGATGCGATCGCCTATCCAAAACTTGGTCAAATTTCGGACCCTCGCAATTACAATTATCAGCAGGAAAAGAAGGATGTCACAGCTTTCTACACAGCACTCAGCGAGAAACTAGGAGAATCATTTATAGACCCAAAGGAAGAACTCAGCATTCCTGAATTAATCAAGCGAATGATTACTTATGAAGGTGTTTCTCAAAAATTAATTGAGCGATTGAGAAGAGTTTTTGGTGAAAATCAGGCAAATATCGAAGAACTCATTCAGGGGATTGAACAGATATCAAAAGACTTACAACCTTCTTCCTTCAAAGATTTAAATCGACACCAAAATAGAGGTTTTCAAGGTTGGTTCCAAGGGGATGGTGATAAAGCTGGTGAATATCTAAAGAAATACCCAGAAAGAACCCATGATTTTAGTAAAAATATGCGTGATTGGGGTAAATGGTTCAAAAATAAACCATTTAAAATGGGTCGAGTTATTTATGCAGGTGGAGATGATTTCTTAGGTGTATTTTATGACAAGGATGATTTAGGAGAGAAGTTAGAATCAAGGTATTGTGTTGATTGGTTGAGTGATTTTAAACCGAAGATTTGGCATGAAAATAAAACCAGTAAAGATGAACAAAAGAAAATTACAGTTAGTGTTGGTTTTGTTTGGACATTTCCTGGAATCCCACAACGAGATGTACTGCAACATTGTCGAGAAGCTGAAAAATCAGCAAAAAGTAACGGACGCGATCGCATAGCTTTCCGCATATTATTTAATAATGGTAATCATTTAGAATGGGTGTGTCCTTGGTGGCTATTAGAAGCAGGGTTGCTGTCGAGTTATCGCGATCGCGAGGGAAAACAAAACTGGACACACATATATAGTGATGTCGCCGTCTTAGAATCCCGTCATGCTTTCGGTAAAAGAGTTAAAGATACAGATGATGAATGTGATTGTTCCTGTGATGATGAATCTAATTGTTCCTGTGATAATGAATCTAATTGTTCCTCTGATGATACAGGTATAAAGATATCTCTGGCTCTATTTAAGATCTATTTTCCCAGTAAAGCAGATATATTTGAGCGAGATAATACCTTGTGGAATCATATTGATCAAGAAGATGAAGAATCCGAAAAAATTATCGGCGGAATTTTAGGCTATCGCAAAATGTATTACCATAAACATACAGAAAAAATAAATAAAACGAAAGTTAAAAAAGCTTTAACCAACTGGATAATTAACCTTGCCAAAGTGGGATTTCACTTATGTCAGCAATAGAATCCAAAGAACTACAATACCTTCCTCCCCGCCCTCCTTTTACACATCTCATTATCATCGAACCCTTGGGTTTACTCTACGGTAGTTCCGGAAGATTTCTCTCACCAGAAAACTTGGTAGGACGTTCTGGTAGTAGCTTTCCTCCCAGTACTGCAACTCTATCAGGCTTGTTTGCAGCATCCAAAGATCAAGCCGCAGATATCCGTGATTTGATGTTAGCCGGACCATTTTGGGGCAATGTGGATGAGATCAACTCAAACGAACAAAACTTTTATGTACCAACTCCAAAGAATTATTTAGTTAAAGATGGAAAAATCGTAGATAAATTAAGTTGGAAAATGGAAAAGAAAGAATGGCTGAATCAAGCAGACGAAAGACCATCTGATAAATACGAGAGTAATACTTGGTTAGCGATTAAAAACTGGAATCAGCCAAAGAAAATAAAGAAAAATCCGTGGAAGTTCTTAGCCCACTTGCATCCACGTTTGGAAATCGAAGAACGACACGTCATCAGAAATCATGAACAGCAAGGGAGTTTATTTCTAGAAAACTCAGTGCAGATGAAACCTGGTACTTGTTTAGTTTATCTTTCTAACACTAAACTTGACCCCGGTTGGTATCGCTTTGGTGGTGAAGGACATATGGTTGATGTACGATGTGAACCCATTTGTAGCACACTCGATAACTTTTTAAACCAACCTGTAGAAAATGCCTTTGCTTTAATTACACCTGCGGTTTGGGGTTCAAATCGTTTATCTAGACGAGTCCCTATTTGTTTGCAATCGGCTAAGAGTCAAGACGAAGAAATCGACGAAGGTATAGTTTGGCAATTAGAAGCACTTTTCACAGAACGTCCCATACCTTTTCGTTACCGCTTAGGGGGTAAAGGTGAAACTAAGTTACTGTCTAGGGGACGCTATGCGGTTCCTGTGGGTAGTGTTTACGTACTGAAAGAAGCAATAAATAAATCTTGGCAACATTGGGATGACAATTGGTTTCCCAAAGAAGGTCCTTCTCTCAAGCGGTGGGGATGTGGGTTAGCACTACCTTTACAAGCGTACAATTAACTAATTTGGGAGTTTTATCAATGTATCAAAAAGCTTACGGTATTATTGAAACTTTAGCACCTCTGCACGTCGGAGCAAGCGCAGGCGAAGAAACGGGTAATTTGAACTTGATTTTCCGCGACCAATTTACCCAGACAGGGATTATTCCTGGTAGTTCGATTCGGGGTAGATTTAGGGCAGATATGCGATCGCGTTCCAAAGGAAGTGAAAATGACTGGTATGGTCATGAAGCTATATCTATATCAGGAGAAGAAAATAAAACGACAGAAGCATTAGTAAAGTTTGAATACGCTTCTTTAGTATGGCTTCCGGTATTTTGTCCTGGTCAACCCATTGTTTGGATTACATGTCCTTGGTTACTCAGGCGCTATAAGCAAGTTGCTGGTATCGACGCAAATTTGCCCAAACCATATACTGCACCGAAAGCTTTACAAAGTCGTCAAGTTGGCACTAATCATCGAGTTCTATTTTTCAACCTAGGTTTTATCGAAATTGAACATGAAGACAATCTCTGTAATTGGGTACCAACTAGTACTAATTTAAATCACGATAATTTACTCGTAGTTGCTGACAATGATATTGCCATGTTACACGATATGGCGCTTTACCGTCAAAGTCGAGTCAAGCTAGCAGATGAGGAAAAGAGGGTAGATGGAGGTGCATTTTTTAATGTCGAAGCTTTACCAGAAGCAAGTGTTTTGGTGTTCCCCATTGCTTTGAAGGAGAAAGGTTGGAAGCCTTTTGATGATGGTAAAGAAACCGAAGAACTGTATTTTGGTGGATTGGAATCAATAGGATTTGGTCATTGTCGAGTGAGATTAGCAGGAGACTATTAATTATGGGTTGGAAATCTTACGATCTAGATCGGGAAGCGCAAAAATTGGTACTGGCTGCGAAAAGTCGAGATGAAAAATCTCTCAATCAGTCCTATAAAATGCGGATGGCTGTTGCTTATGGATTAGAGCGTTTTTGGGGAGAACATTTGCGTTTGCAAGCTAAAGAACCAGAAAAATCTCTATATTGGAAGCAAACTTGGGACGCATTAGTAAGAATTCTGAAACAAGCGGGAGTTTCAATTCCTAACGAACCAGTTCATGCTAACAATGTTAGCGAAATTCAAAAAATGTCTGACCAATTGTGGCAGTTGAAAATCGATGAACAGCGAGTTGCTTTAGCAGTTTTAACGCAACTCTGTGATTGTATTGTTTGGTGGACGCAACGTTATAAATAAGGATAATGAATCATGGCTATTCCCGATCCTGCAAAAAAAGTCCCGATGTTATTTCGGGCACAAATTAACGGACGTTGCCAAATTCAACGACTCGTTCCTGGTGCGAAGGAACAAGATGCGACCCGTTGGGCTTCGGAGTGGGTAGAGAAGACTTATCCCCAGCTTCCCGAACCTGCTGCAATTGTTCAAACTCGCACATATAATTTGACTTGGCGATTTATTACTAATAGCGGACAAGATGATGGTGTCATTCGTCCGGTGATTGGTGCCAGAGGCTGGCCATTATATCCTGGTAGTAGTATGAAGGGTATATTCCGTCGTGCTTGTACAAAAGAACAACGCGATCGCTATTGTGGTAAATCCCTACCAGATGATGATTTTCAACCTGGTATTTTGCGCTTTCATGGTGGTTATCCTACCGATACTGCTTGGACTGAAGACTTGGTAGATATCGTCCACCCTCAACAAAATTGGCAAGTCAAATCGAGTCACAAAGATGCAGGTGCTTTTATTCAGATTTCTCTACATCAACCAGAACTAAGATTTGGGATTTCTAGTAACACACCCCTAGAAGACTCAGAGTGGGAAATCATCTGGAAGATTTGGCACAAGGCTATCTCCACAGGGATTGGTTGTCGTGTCTGCGCTGGATACGGACAACCAGAAACTCACACTGGTAATGTTCTTTACCAGACTAAACTCAAAGGTCAAGGACAAGCAGCCAAGCTGATTGATGGGACAGGAGAATTTCGCGCCAACATCTTTCGCGCCGCAGTGCGAGGTCATGCGTTGCGGATTTTTGGTGGACTGAGTAACGCAGATATAGCAGAGAAAATTGTCAATCATCTGTTTGGTGGGATTCAAGGTGAGGCAATCATTGGATTACTTGGAATGAGTTTCCAGCTTCTCAAAGAGAATCCAGGAACCTTTGGCAGATCTGGTTATATCCAACCGACCTACAGTGTAGAAGGGGAATTAACGTGGTTGTTAGCGAAAAAACTACCAAATCCAGAACATGAAGAAGCATTGAAAAAACTCATCTCTGCGTTAAGTCGGTTTGCGATGGTTTTAGGTGGTTTTGGGAAATCATGGCGACGGGCAGACCACCGCTTATTCTATGAAGAGTACTACGAAAATGATTATAAATCCCTCATTGGTTGTCACTGGCAATGGTTGGGAGAGCGATCGCTCGCTCTAGATGTACAAGTCCGTAAGCTCGATCAATTTGGTGGTTTCATCGACAAAGTACGGCAAACAGCCCAAGACTGGATGAAACTTCAAGGTATAACTCCCAATCCTGCTCAAAAAGCACCTTGGCGAGAAGCATGGCATCACGATACAGTACAGGTTTGGGGACGAGAAGCTGATAGCAAAGAAGACTCTCAAGCTATCTTTTGGTTGCATCAACCTTATCAAGAAGAAATCCGAGGAATACAACCAGAAGGTTCGATTTATCGTTCGTCGATCACTGGAAAAATGGGGCAAATAGGTAGATTGTGGCATCGGATGTATCCTGTTGTTAGGTTAGTTAAAAACCCCCAGAACCCAAACGACAAACCAATTCCAAAAACTACATCAAAATACTTAGAATTTTTGACTTTATTTCCTGATAATTCTACTGAATCCCGGCAGTTTATACAGTTTCTCAATTCTCAGCAAAATCACCCAAATAGTTTTCAAAAATTGTGGTAGAAAAAATGATATGGGACTAGCCCTTTCAAGGTGGCTAAAATTTTTGTCCAAGAATTTTCCGACTCTCTGTGTTCTCTGTACCTCTGCGGTTAAAAAGTAATTTATTGAACCACAGAGGCGCAGAGAACACAGAGGGAAAAGTAGAGGTTTGACCGCCAGAACTAAGATTTTATGAATCACCTTGAAAGGGCTAGTCCTATGATATTATTATTCACATGTAGAGGCTATAATTGATAAGTGACCCATTTGTGGCACATCACCCAGTATTGGAGCGAGAAGATTCCTCCTGCTTGGTGTCAATCTATCCGACATTTTGACACAAATGACTGAGCAACCTGATGCCAATTCTCAAAAGTTCAGTGAACCGACTGATGGTGTCAGGACCGAGTCGGTTGGTGATTCTAGGAAAAACCCCATTGTGGGTGTCTTGAATCAGGCAACAGCACGCTTGATGCAATTCGTACCAGTAGAGCAAGTGGGACAAAAGGTTGCTCAGTGGTTTAGCGTCAGCGAAGCCCAGGTTGCAGAGATTTTGGAGAAAGTTCGAGCAGAACTGCCAACGACTGAAGCCCTCCTGATTGGTAAGCCCCAAGCCGGAAAAAGTTCAATTGTGCGGGGACTAACAGGAGTTTCTGCGGAGATCGTGGGTCAGGGGTTTCGTCCCCATACAAAACACACTGAGCGCTACGCCTATCCTTCGAGTGACTTGCCGTTGCTCATTTTTACAGATACGGTCGGATTAGGAGATGTCAATCAGGACACTCAAACAATCATTCAGGAACTGATTGGCGACTTACAACAGGAAAGTCGCCGCGCCAGAGTTTTAATTCTCACGGTCAAAATCAATGATTTTGCCACGGACACACTGCGGCAAATTGCTCAGCAACTCCGTCAGAAATATCCAGAGATTCCCTGTCTGCTAGCGGTTACCTGCTTGCATGAGGTTTATCCTCCTGGTACAGCCGATCATCCTGCCTATCCACCAGACTATGAGGAGATTAACCGAGCCTTCGCCGCGATGCAGCAAGCTTTTGCCGGATTGGGCGATCGCTCCGTACTGATAGACTTCACCCTAGAAGAGGACGGCTACACTCCGGTATTTTACGGCTTAGAAGCATTCTTGAATTCTCTGGCAGATTTACTACCAGAAGCAGAAGCCCGGACGATTTATCAGTTATTGGATCGAGAAACTGGTGAGCAAATTGGCAACCTTTACCGCAATGCTGGTCGCCGTTACATGCTGGCATTTACCATCACGTCAGGAATGATCGCAGCGATGCCACTTCCATTCGCTACCATGCCAGTGCTGACTGCCTTGCAAATCTCAATGGTGAGTTTGTTAGGGAAATTGTATGGACAAACACTGACCCCATCCCAGGCAGGGGGTGTCGTCAGTACAATTGCTGGAGGCTTCGTGGCACAGGCAGTTGCACGTGAGTTAATCAAATTTCTCCCCGGCTTCGGCAGTGTGCTTGCTGCTTCCTGGTCAGCTGCCTATACCTGGGCACTGGGTGAAGGAGCCTGTGTTTACTTTGGTGATTTAATGGGTGGTAAGAAACCTGATCCGAAGAAAATTCAGTCCGTTATGCAAGAAGCTTTTCAGACAGCTAAAGAAAGGGAGTTAGGAGCGCCCCACGGGCGGCACGCCACCCGTTATGAATGAAAGAAACTCCTCCTATTCCCTATTCCCTATTCCCTATTCCCTATTCCCTATTCCCTGCTCCCTATTCCCTATTCCCTGCTCCCTATTCCCTATTCCCTGCTCCCTGCTCCCTGCTCCCTCTTGTTTCTTGAGAGTTAGGAGTCAGAATGAAGTTTGTGGAACTGCTGAAGCAGCGCGGTCTTGGGTTCTTCCCACACTCTCTGGATTTCTCACACGTGAGAAATCCAGGTCTTTCTAGCTTTTGGCCAGGTTGTGTAAACAAACCGTGCTGTAGTTCCAATAGCAAAAGCTAGCAATACTCTCCAAACGAATAAAAAAATCTTGGAATTTCTAAAAGGTAGGATGGGCACATCTTCTGTACATTGTTTGGAAAAGGATCTGTTGAAATGACACATTATATTAATGAAACGCTGACCTAAGCGAAATTGGTCAGAATGGACGTCAGCTGCCAAATCTTGTGGCAGAAATTTGACTTGAGAAATCTCAGTGCCGTAATACATTGTCACCGAGGCAATTTGCACGGTCAGAGCTGTTGCAAGAATACCGCGCATTATCCAAACGATAAATCCTTTACCTGATATCATACGCTGGATAAACGTGGCTATGAGAGGAATGAGCAATAGATGAACAGAGGTGACATGATACCTTGCTCCCCAAGCCCAATCACCACCCCACATTACAAGTCGGCTGGTCAGAATTATAAAGAGGGCAAGGTTTAAAAGCCCAGTGACTAAATACCATTGAATATAAGGGGAAAATTTTTTCCAGTAAACAATGCCCACTACTAAGCAAGGTAATAGTAATGGGTCGTAAAGGAAAATACTTTTTGCTGGTGAGATTAGTACCCCGAGAATTCCTACATATGGTGGATTGAGAAAGGGATAGTTAGCAGGAAGTTCGGGAAAACCTGAATACATTGGGTCAGTCGTTATTTGTTTGATTGCAAAGGATTGCCCAATAGTCCAAAAACTACCGTAGCGGATATAGTCGAAAACGCGTCCTAGCAATCCTAAAGGTAAAAAGCCAACTATCCACAGTCCAACGGCACTAAGAACCGTGAGCTGATTGCGGCTTTGATAGGCTACACAGCCAATAAGAAAAAGAATTACAGTCAAGACATGAATAATACTGGTTGATCGCATGAGGAGAGCAGCACTTATTGCTAGCCCACTACACACTGCAAAGTAAGGTTTTCCACGATTAATGTAGGCGAGGACGGATGCATAACCGATGATGACAAAGAGCAGTACTTGATTGTTTTGCTGATGCTCTTGGGCATAGAGAAAAACCGTAGTGCACAGTAGCCATGCAATTGTTGTTAAACCTGAGATCCCTTCCCCAAAACCTAACAGTCTCAGGAGCCAGAAACAAGATACTACAGCAGCAACATTCAGCGGTATAAAAATTAAATAGGAAACCACCGTAGACCGCAACTTTGTTGGTGATACTGTGGGAAAAAACTGATGCAACTGGGTTCCCAACCAGTCGCCAGGGAGCATGAGGAAAGATTGTCCTACTTCATAGGCTACATAACGCTTACCTCCCACACCCACGACTATATCGCTGCCATCTAACCGATTTTTGGGGTGAAAAGTTGGGTCTACCTCTTCAGTACCCGTCCACCAAGCGTGGGCCATATCCAATCTCGCAGACGTGTCCCAAGAACCAAGCTCACCACGGTTGATTATGGTAACCCACAACAAAGCAATCAAAGCTATTTTAATAAATGTCTTCATGCATCTTGGCTGGTTTTTATATTATTGAATTGGGAACTAATTTCCCACATGAGCTTTAGATTTAAAAAGATTGAGAAACAAATAAAGCCCTAGTCCAATTACGGTTAAGCTTCCAAGCAGAAAGACTTGGGCAGCTGTAGCTGCTGCCACTCCCTGTGCTGGCTGATAACCAAAAAGGCTTACCGTGAAACCATAAGCGTACTGGTAAGTACCAACAAAACCAGGTGCAGAGGGCAGTAAAGTACTCAGGTTAACTACACCGACGACAGATAGCATCTGCTGCCAACTTAACGATACGCCTATTGCCTTTAAGACTGCCCATTGAGCTATTCCTTCTAAAAACCAAACAATGAGTGAAAGACACGCAGTTTGAGCAAATATTTTCCCACGCATACCAGCTAAACCCTTATTAAACTCTTGAATGCGAGTCGTAATAGCAGAAGGTAAGCGGGAAAACCAATTTTGTTTAGACTTGTGGCTTGAAACCCATAGAACGATAAAAATGCTGGAAAATAGGATGCCTCCAATGGCTGTCAAACTGCTCAACACTGCTTGCTCACCTACAAACAGTCTTCCCAAAAGCAAGCTCAGGACTACGATTAGCCCATCCATAACCCTTTCCACAACAATAGAACCAGCGATCGCAGAACGAGATACCTGATAGCGCCGTCCGGCAAAATTGGCACGGAATAATTCTCCTAAGCGAGCAGGTAAGATATTGTTCATGGCGTAACCAACTAAGAGTACTATCCCTACCGATCCGAAGGAGAGAGCTTTGACATTCCAAAGAAGTTTACGCCAGCGTACTATTCTGACAATCATATTGGCAGAGTAAAAGCTTATTGCTGCAAGCAACCATCCAATGTGCGCTTGTGAGAGTATGGCTGTAACTTGTTCCCAACTAGTCTGGTGCAGAACTAGCCATAAGAAAAAAGCTCCAATCGCCAGACCAAAAATTCCACGAACCCAAACACGTCCAGAACCAATAACGCTAGAGTAATTACCCATGATCTCAGAAAAATTTGGGAGATTTCAACATTCATTATTGGAGATAGCCAAAACAATTGAATGTCCAAAAAGAGGCGTACATTTGAGAATTTTGGCAAAGAAAAAATTCCCAAACAAGGCAATTCTACCCAGTTGGCAAATTAATCAATAAACTTTTTAGCGTTTCGATTAATCCATCAACCTGAACCTAATGATGTACCATAATGCTTTTACACCATCTTTCCAGTTTATTTTCTTGCCTTCAGCGTAAGTTCGCCCGTAGTAAGCAATGCCTGTTTCGTAGAAACGCCAGTGTCGGCGGGATTTAGTTATCTTCACGGTAAACTCTACCTCAAATCCAAAGTCATTGCAGGTAAGTTTCATCCCCTCTAACACTTCTCGGCGAAACATCTTATAACAAACTTCTATATCACTGAGGGTGGTGTTACAAAGCAAGTTGATGAGGTTGGAGATCAGCTTATTAGCTAACAAGTGATGGAAGTAGAGGACGCGGTGGGGTTTGCCGTAGAAGCGAGAGCCGTAGACGACGTCTGCATGTCCTTCCAACATAAGCCGCCACATCTGCTTCCAGTCCTGGGGATCATATTCTAAATCAGCATCTTGGATGACCAGCACATCTCCAGTCGCAGCTTGGAACCCTGTACGTAAAGCAGCTCCTTTGCCTTGGTTGCGCTTGTGAAAAATAACTTTCACTGTAACAGGAGTCTGTTGGGTTAGAGCAACGCCAACATTAGACTCTTGTTCTTCGTACTCAGTCCTATCTACTTGTCTATCAGATCCATCCACTGTAACGAGCTGCTTGTTAGAACCAACAGAGACACAAATGGGGTGGAGAAGTGGATCACCAAAGGTTTGCACTAGCCACTCGCGAGTCCCATCGGTAGAACCATCATCTACCATTACAATTTCTTTCGGAGTCTGTGGAAGAACTTGGATCACTTTAGCTAACACTGTATCTAAAGTGTGAATTTCGTTGTATACGGGGATGATTACTGATAATTTCATGGTTTATTTGTCTTAAAAAACATTAGCATTTAGCAGTTGGGGGTATTGATCGCGATTTTCACCTAAATGAACCACCCTGTTTGTAAGGGCGCAGAGCCCCCGTGCCCCTAAAAATGTGGTCTAATTACCTGAAAATCACTGTACGAGCGAACTTTGAAGCTTTTATTAGACCTACCTCTAATTTCTTAGAAGCCCACCCCTACCCGAAGGGAGGTGTGTGGAGTTCTCACCCCAATTTGTGTTGTGCTGCAAGTCTGACTATCTAGATATTTATTCACTCATAAAACTGAAATCTTGTAGCAAAATAGATACTTTCTTCATCAGAAATTTATCTTGTGTCAGAATCTGAATGCCTTTTTAAGGATGTAATATACAGCATAAAGAATGCTAAAACATCATTTTAGTAGTAATTTCAATCCGATTTGAATGTAAAAAAACAGCATAGCAGACACAAAAAGCACTCTTGCAAAAGTTTTCTGTGATAAGATATTGGTTTTGTCTTTCTAAATATAATGACTGACTTAAAAAATCTGATTGTTTATCCCTATACGTTAGGAAAGAAGGAGCTAAAACCATTCCCATCTTTTTACTTATGTTGTGCGATAAAATGATTAGGGATGGGAACAGAGATTTTATGGGTCAGTTTTTTCAATTTGAACAAGATTTTGTTGAATCGCTGCGTTGCATTCCGATGCAGGTTCGTCTTAAGCTGGACACCTGCGGTATTAAGTTAAAACTGACCCAGTGGCATAAGCTTAGCCGACAGGAGCGTCAAACCCTCGTGGAGCTACCTTGCACTACAGAAAGCGAAATTAAAACCTACCGAGAGCTATTGCAACGTCTCGTTCTAGAACGTGCGGGCGTGCCAGCAACCGATCTGCCCATCGATCCCAATCCCGTCTGGACAGATACAACTACTATACCTGTTATTACTCAAGCAGCGGTTCAGGAACTGGGAGTAACGGTTACGCTGGATCAATGGTCAAAATTAACGATAGAACAGCGCTTTGCTCTCATCAAACTTAGTCGCTCCAACCATGAAAACGAAAATATTTTACCCGCACTGAAAGAATTTCACATTATTTAGACAAGCGCTCAATTAGTTTTGGATCAAAATATCCTTGATAATCGTCACAAATTGTGTAAATTTCAACAGCTTACCTTGTTTTCCAATGAGCACGTTCTCTAACAATTATTTTGCCATTCTTAGTAACTGTTAGCTGATAAGGGGTGAGGGTGTAACGGTAAATATTAGGATAATCTTCGTTGAGAGCAACATAAGTGTTACGGTTACTTGTGTGAGCAAGAGGTATAGTGATTTCACTATCACCATTTTTAGCTCTACCAACATAAACATGGGGAAAATCATTACCGCAAATATAAACATCAAAATTGGGTGTTTCAGCGTGGACAAATTCAGTATTGTAATTGTCCGGACACTCGCTGTCAATTGGCAATGCTACTGATGGTTTTGCTAAGAGACACACCAAAGGTGCTACCATCAAAGGTAAATTTGTCCAAAATAAAATTTTACGCTTCATGTTCTTCATTTTTTTACACTAGGAAATTAGATTATTTGCAGTAGAATACAGGGATGTGTGAGTGTAGAAGAAACCCATTTTTGAAAGCGGAAATTTATAATTCAAAAATCAATGTTTCAGAGGGAGCTCTTAGCAGGGAGCTCTTAGTAGGGGGAACCCACGGATGGGTGCCGTGGGATTGGAACTTTGACACCGTGTTTCACAGCATATCGTGTCTCGCAACACATCTTTTTTTTTCAAAGTGGGCTGTCTTACCCACAACGCGCATTTTTCTAGTTTCTTTATTCCCTGCTAAGAGCTCCCTTTTTTTGTAACTTTGAATTTTAACTTTCGAGTGGCGATAATTTATCTTTTCTTCCCTACACCCCACACCCCGTTTAAGTGATTAGTCTGCGGTAGCTAAAGCTTCCCAAGTGAGTTGATCAACGGTTCCAGTTGGAGTTAACCGGCGGGACTGTTGCAAGTCTTTAATCGCATTCTCTGTTTCCTGACCAAAAATGGCGTCAGTTTTAATATCCAAACCATGAAAGTTGTTTAAAAGTAGTTGCACAATGTAGACAGGCTCACCCTGAGAGCCTTTATGCAGTGTGGGTAAATTAGCAATTTGTGTTGACATAATTTTTACACCTTCTAAAGTTGAACAAAAGGTAATCGCTTCCAAGTGTCCTGTATCGTATATTATTATGGTTGTCAGAATCAACTTATGCACTGTGTATATAAAGATTTACCTGTAGAGTGCGTAAGTCGAAAGACTCATACCTCACATTAATGGGTGCCAGAAAGCAAAAACTGTAATAGAAAAATTAGACCATCAATTATAGCGATGGTAGCAAACCCAAGTCTCAATATCTGCGGACTGATCCACTGGCTGAAATATGGCCCTAGTCTTGCCCCATAAACACAGCCAAGGGCGGTAAAGGAAGCTATCTCCCAAGGAATGCCGCCTAAGAAAAAACTGTGTATTAGGGCTAGGTAGATAGAGTTGATCGCAAGCAAGACGACACCTAGAGCAATACAACTATTAGGATTGAACCCATAAAGCAGCATCAAAAACGCAGCAATCACCTCGCCTTCACCTATAGCTACCCACCCGGTGATCAAACCACCAACTAGAGAAACTAGAAGTAATGGCTTTTTGGCTCTATTTGGAATGTGATAGGTTTCGCGATCGCACTGACGGTTGTGTAAAGTCAGTGTCATGACGCCAAGGATAATAGAAACTGGTCCAAATAGACCTTTAACTAAAAATGCATTGGGATGGATAACTAAAGAGCTAATTGTGCTGCCGATTAATAGCCCTGGCACAGTATACTGTAATGCTTTGACCGGAACTATCCCCTGGCGGAGCCAGCCAATTGCACCACTGGTCATGCCAAAAGACTGGGAGGCGATCGCAATCTTCAGTGCAACAACTGGTGGCAGATGGTAGATCAAGATCATCACTGGCACAAACACTATTCCCCCACCGACAGCGGTCATGTTGCCAATTAGGGCACCACCCATCCCAACAAAAACCAATGGCCAGTTCTGCTGAAGCAATGTTATTGGTTGAGGAAAGGCACTGAAGAAGAAAGCAAGCCAGCCCAATCCAAATAAGGGCAACCACCATGACCAATAAAGCATCCGACGAGGGGTTTGCTGACCTTCGGGTTGAAAACTTTGTTGTGTAGTACTCATCCTGTAAAACCTTGAATCGCGTGTGGGCTGAGAGAAACAGACGAAACATCCCGCAACTCTCAGAAAACTTTCCACAAAATTAACTTGGAACTTTAGCAGATGCCACTGTTTAACGGGCAGCACTTGGTTTCAATTTTTGGCTTCTCCGCTTGTTGTTAGCAGTTCAAGCCTAGGATGCATCTTCATAATGGACAGATTGAGTATTTCTGCTGGGAAAAAAGAGATTTGTTTAGGAGACATCGCCTCAGAAATTATGCGAGAATTAACGTAACACGCTCCCCAAGGAGCCATTGCTCTGTTGCGGAAGGTAAAGCAGCATAGCTGAGAGTGTTAACTTGAGGAATAACGCTCTTGTGGTGAGACTAAGTTACTTTAACAAAGGCGGTTACTCTATCGCTGAACTTTGTTATGCAACAAAAAATTTGCTATGGTGTGTTAGGATATCTGTAGAAGATTAAATTCGGTTGTGCAGTTTGTTGTTATTAGTAACCAATATTACAGACCTCTCCGGATCCAAATCTCTACAACCTCTGATTCAGGAGACGTTATATGTCGATTTATGTTGGTAATCTCTCTTATGAGATTGGACAAGATGACCTTAAACAGGTTTTTGCAGAATATGGATCTGTTAAAAGCGTTCAATTACCTACAGACCGGGAAACAGGTCGGATGAAAGGTTTTGGCTTTGTAGAAATGGGATCAGAGGCAGAGGAAGCCGCAGCGATTGAGGCTCTTGATGGTGCTGAGTGGATGGGTCGTAACTTAAAAGTTAATAAAGCTAGACCTAAGCCGGATAGAGGTTCCTCTGGTGGCGGCGGCGGCAGATGGGGAAACAGTAGCGGCGGTGGCGGCGGCGGATACTCTTCTGGTGGCGGCGGCGGTCGGCGCTACTAAGCTATAAAAATTACGTTTTAAGGGCAGACAGACAGTCTACCCTTTCTGCTGATGGTTTAAGTAAGGTGCTAGATATCCATGCAAAGGGTTTACTACCGACCACCTTACTGACTAGCAGCAATCTTCTTTTGTAAAACAGCAATTCGCTCTTTGGTGCCAGGGTGGTCACTCAAAAACGCCGGTGAAGAAGAACTATTCAGCAATTTTTTTAAGAATGCTGGCATGGCGTTACGATCATATCCTGCCTTTTCAATATACTTGAGTCCTTGGGCATCCGCATTATATTCATCCTGACGGCTATTGGGTAGCTCAAAAGCCAGCTTATAAGCCAAACCTGCTACAGCACTTTGGTCTACACCCGTGACAGAGGCTAAGCCTTGAGCCAAGTCTGATTGTTTCATCTTGTTGACTAAGTCGTTATCGCAATTATGACCTGTTTCATGAGCTAAAACCGCCGCTAACTGATCCTCGTTATCTGCTGCTTTTAACAGTCCTTTATTGACGTAGACGTTACCGCCCGTGGTCGCAAAGGCATTGATGTTCCGATCTTCAACTACATAATAGTGAAACGGATACTGAGGACAGTCACTGGCTGCTGCTACCCGTTTACCTACACGACTCACGTAAGCATTGGTTTCTGGATCATTATCAAGCTTGTACTTGCTCAGGAGCTGTTTGTGAACTTGCTGACCCAGCTCGATTTTTTGCTTTGTAGACAAGTGGGAAAGTTGTATATACTGAACTCCATTGAGAAGTAACCCACCCAAAGGAGGAAGCGCAGGAGACGGCGTGGGAGTGAATAATCCCACACCTAGCACAGTCCCTAAACCCAGTAAGAAAGCAAGCAATAAGGAAAGATATTTGCGCAATTTATGAAACATAGTTAAAAGTGAAAATTCAAGGTGAGAGGGGATGTGGGATGGGTATATGACCCGTCCTTATTTATTATGCGCAAGGTTTACATCTATGTACTACTTTCCGTAGACATCTGGTGAAAATTAATTATGCGTTGCCCAAAAGCCTTGGTAGGGGCGCGGCGGTCTTGCGCCCTTCCATATAGTATATTTACTCAAAACCTGTGCAGCATTTGATCGAGCCTGGAATTCAAAAAAAATCCCCTGCCTTTGGGTGGGGGATTTTACATCTTTTGTGAGGGCGAATAGGTCGAATTCCCCTAAGAATGCGGTCTATCTACCTTCCAAGTGCTGTCATTCACAAATTAACCGAACTTACCAGCAGTAGAGGCAATGAGGAAAGCGGCGTAGGTGAGGACATAGCCAACAGTAAAGTGAGCTAGACCAACCAAACGAGCTTGAACAATAGACAAAGCAACAGGCTTGTCCTTCCAGCGGATGAGGTTTGCCAGGGGTGTGCGCTCATGTGCCCAAACGAGAGTTTCAATCAACTCTTGCCAGTAACCTCTCCAAGAGATCAGGAACATGAAGCCAGTTGCCCAAACGAGGTGTCCGAAGAGGAACATCCAATCCCAGACAGCAAGGTTGTTGGTACCATAGGGGTTGTAGCCGTTGATCAACTGTGCGGAATTCGCCCAGAGGTAATCGCGGAACCAACCCATGAGGTATGTGGAGGACTCGTTGAACTGAGCAACGTTACCTTGCCAAACGCCGAGGTGCTTCCAGTGCCAGTAGAAGGTGACCCAACCAACAGTGTTGAGTGACCAGAACAAGGCGAGGTAGAAGGAATCCCAAGCGGAGATATCGCAAGTACCGCCACGACCAGGACCGTCGCAAGGGAACGCGTAGCCGAAGTCCTTTTTATCGGGCATCAGCTTGGAACCACGGGCATCCAAAGCACCTTTAACCAGTACGAGTACTGTGGTGTGGATTGCCAAAGCAAAGGCGTGGTGTACTAGGAAGTCGCCAGGTCCGATGGTCAAGAACAGGGAGTTGGTGCTATTATTAATCGCATCTAACCATCCTGGTAACCAAAAAGCGCCAGTATTAGAAGCAATACTGTCAGGATTTGACAATAAGACGTTCAAACCGTACAGTGCTTTGCCGTGAGAAGCTTGGATGAACTGGGCAAAGACTGGTTCAATCAAAATTTGCTTCTCTGGTGTGCCAAAAGCGACTACAACGTCGTTGTGAACATACAATCCGAGGGTGTGGAAGCCTAGGAACAGCGATACCCAACTCAAGTGAGAGATAATCGCTTCTTTGTGCTTGAGCACACGGTCGAGAACGTTGCCTTTATTTTGTTCTGGGTCGTAGTCACGTACCCAGAAAATTGCTGCATGGGCGAATGCCCCTGTCATTAAGAAAACAGCGATGTACTGGTGGTGGGTGTACAACGCTGCCTGAGTGGTGTAGTCCTTCGCGATGAATGCGTAAGGCGGCATCGCGTACATGTGCTGCGCTACCAAGGAGGTGATCGTACCCAACGCTGCTAAAGCCAGGGATAACTGGAAGTGCAGGGAGTTGTTGATAGTGTCGTAAAGCCCTTGGTGCGGCAAGTTGAATTGACCTTCAGTTTTGATCCCAAAGAAGTTCTTGGCATTCAGCATTTCTCTGATGCTGTGACCAATCCCGATGTTCGTCCGGTACATATGACCAGCAACGATGAACAGTACGGCGATCGCCAAGTGGTGGTGCGCCATATCTGTCAGCCACAGTGACTCTGTCTGTGGATGAAACCCTCCCAAGAATGTCAGAATTGCTGTTCCGGCTCCTTGAGATGTCCCAAACACATGATTTGCTGTGTCTGGGTTTGCAGCGTATGCACCCCAGTTCCCCGTGAAGAAGGGAACCAAGCCTTCTGGGTGAGGTAGGGTAGTCAGGAAGTTATCCCAACCGACGTGCTGTCCCCGTGATTCGGGAATCGCAACGTGAACCAAGTGACCTGTCCATGCCAAGGAACTCACACCAAACAAACCTGCTAGGTGGTGGTTTAAACGTGGTTCTGCACTCTTAAACCATGAGAGGCTGGGACGGAACTGGGGTTGCAAGTGCAACCAACCTGCGAACAAGAACACTGCTGACAACAACAGCAGGAACACGGAACCTTGGTACAGGTCATTGTTCGTCCGCATGCCAATGGTGTACCACCAGTGGTATACACCTGAGTAAGCAATGTTGACTGGGTAATTCGCCCCAGCTTGGGTAAAGGCTTCAATCGCTGGTTTGCCAAACTGTGGATCCCAAATCGCATGGGCGATCGGGCGGATGTGCAGCGGATCTTTAATCCATTGTTCAAAGTTGCCTTGCCAGGCTACATGGAACAGTAGGCTTGATGCCCACAAGAAGATGATTGCCAGATGACCGAAGTGTGTTGCAAAAATCTTTTGGTAAAGACTTTCTTCTGTCACGCCATCGTGGCTTTCAAAGTCATTTCCTGTCGCGATCGCATACCAGATCCGACGTGTCGTCGGGTCCTGTGCGAGATCCTGGCTAAATTTTGGAAATTTTGTCGCCATAAGTCTGGTGAATGTTTTTCGCCCTGATCAAAATTCTACGCTGTCAATACCGATTTCATACAACCGTATTGCTAACTCCTCTGGAAGACAGCCCAGCCTGGGGAAAGTGGGGGGTATAGGGAGTGTGGGAGGTTTCAAGAACGGAATTTTTACTCTTTATTAGGGACTTCCATTGACGGTTCAATGAATATCCTTCATATTGTTCATAACTTGTTGGTACATTCCTAGATTATTTTGTTGCTTAAAGAGATTTGCTGCTTTCTGTAAGTCCGCCATTGCGCCTTGTTTGTCTAACAGCGCCGCACGAGTATTTCCCCGGTTGTTGAAGGCTGCTGCAAATTTGGGATTGAGGCGAATTGCTTCGTTATAATCAGCGATCGCTCCGTCTCTATCTCCTTGCGCAGCACGGGCATTTGCTCGGTTATTGTAAGCAACAGCATATTTAGGATCGAGGCGAATTGCTTGATTGTAATCCTCCATTGCCCGATTTTGATCTCCTTGGGCTGCATAGGCATTTCCTCGGTTATTGTAGGCTTGAGCGTAGTTAGGAACAAGGCGAATGGCTTCTTTGTAATCTTCTATAGCATTAGATATATCTTTTTGATCGGCGAGAGCATCCCCCCGATTATTATAGGCTTGAGCATAGTTGGGATTGAGGCGAATCGCTTCATCGTAATCAGCGATCGCAGCTTGCTTGTCTCCCATCTCAAAGTGAACAAGTCCCCGGCTATTGTAAGCATCGGCATAATTGGGATTGAGGCTAATTGCTTTCGTGTAAGCAGCCATCGCCCCTTTTGAATCTCCTTTAATATGTTTGTACTGACCTTGAATATAGAAGTCACTGGCTTTAGTTGGCTTTGCTGATGGAGGTTTGGGAGGGCTGACTCCTATTTCTGTTACCAATACATCGTTGCTCGTACTACAAGAAACGGTTGTGAACGCAACAAATGTGGTCAGTGCAGCTATGCCAAAGGTTCTTCCCACCTCTGTCAATCCCTTTGGGGAACGAGCAATGCGACGGTTATCCTTCATCCTTTACTTGTTCACTTTCCTGTGTTTTGGGAGTCAGTCGCCAAGAGGTATTTTTCTCAATATCTACAGACAATTGTTCTAGGTTTTCCGCTAAATCTTTTTGGAGTTTTTGTGTCAGTGTTATGGGAAAATCTAAATTTATGTCTTGGCTTTGTACTAACCTCACTAGTTCAATAAACGGTACTTTCACTGTTGCCCGCTCGTAAGCAGTCAGCTTAAAATCGGGGGTTTCTGATAAATTTTGAGCCTGCATTGCTTTTTTGATTCGCTCTTGTAAATGCTCAAATTCTGAATCTAAAAGTTTCCACTGATGCTGAATTTGCGTATATCTTTCTGTAAGTGTTGTTAAATTTTCCGTTGCGGGGTTATGGTTGATTTGTTCAGTTAATTCTATCAAACGCTGGTGCACTTGAGCAAGATAAATACAGTCTAAGTAGGCATACTCGATCTGTTCTTCAGTGAGGGGTCGCTGCCCCCAGTTGCTGCTCTGTTCTTTTTTATCAATATTTTGGAAATGACACAGTTCGCTAGCCAAACTTTTAAGTTGATAGTTCCGTGATGGCAAAAGATAGTAAGGAATTTTTTTTGCCATTTCTAAGGTACAAGTAATATTTTGGGCTTTCCTATTACCCAAATATTTCACATCATAGCTAGCGTTGTGAAATACTTTTTCAATACCAGGATTGACCATAATTTTATCAACAAAATCAGCAACGAGATCAGGCTGTTCAAATACATCTAAAAGGTAAATGCGATCGCCACTTAAATCTTTGGGATCATCCAATACCTGAATCAGCGACAGTTTGGCGTTGCGATTTTTATACTCAGCGACTTCCGTATCTATCCACAAAGTACTCGCTTTGGTATATTCAGCGACAATAGAATGAATTTCGCTTGCTGATGTCAGGTACGGCATTGGCTAATTTTCCTGAAATGTGGATGAGCGCGATTAAGTTACAGTTTCTTAAATTATCATTTTCTACTTTAATGGGGAATGGGGAGTTGGGAGTGGGGAATGGCAAGTGCAGTGTTCCCAAAAAAACTCTTCTCTCTTTCTGAAGCGATCGCCACTTTTTTTGACCAGTTACCAGACCTAGACCAACTGATGGAACTCAGCCCTTGGACTCAGAACTTATTAGGAATCGTCAAAAAACAAGATATTCCTGAAGCGGCGGTTTTGCACCAGGAATACTTGGACTACCTTGAGGAAAAATATCAGTGAAACGGGTGCTGTTTAACAGTGATGTGATTTTGGATATATTGCTGCAACGTGAACCCTTCGTAACGTATCCCGGAGTAAACTGGGTGCAAAGTGCGAAGATTTTTACTAAAATGACGTATATATAGGTAATCCCAAAAGGGAATCGAAACTATGCTAAACGTCACAAGACCAAACTTCGGATTACGGATAAGGAATATCGTCGCACCCAATGAAAGCGAGCAAATGAGCGCGATTACTTATAGTATGGATTTGCTAATCCCTGGTTTATATGTGTGGTTCCCCGGATTTAATATTCGGATCGGCGGAAGCATCCCTGATGATCTACCTTACAAATATCCTGGAAAGATTCACAGTTCGGCTGGCATTGCTTTAGTATTACCTGGATGCAAGATATTCACTACGTACCAGGAAACTTATGACCCTAGAAAAACATGAAATACAAGGAATACCGCGATTTAAATGTTCCAATTAATGGTGTTTCACCGTCAAAAAAACAAATCATGCAAACAAAGCTAACTTTACACCTAGACGATTCATTAGTCAAGAAAGCTGAAAAATGGGCAAAAATTCATCAAATCTCTCTTTCTGAAGCGATCGCCACTTTTTTTGAGCAGATGCCAGACCTAGACCAACCAATGGAACTCAGCCCTTGGACTCAGAACTTATTAGGAATCGTCAAAAAACAAGATATTCCTGAAGCGGCGGTTTTGCACCAGGAATACTTGGACTACCTTGAGGAAAAATATCAGTGAAACGGGTGCTGTTTGACAGTGATGTGATTTTGGATGTATTACGGGAACATTGAGGTCAACGTGGACGGGAGTGTACAGGTCAATCACCTTCCTACCACTTATAGGCAGCCTGATGGTTTTCCAAAAAGCAAAACCTACCCAGTTATTGAATGTGGAACAACTTATAACCAAACTTTTTCAAAACTAATTATTTTGTTTATCAAAAATTTAACAATTTCATGTGTTTTTCTTTCTATTCTTTTTTATAATCATTTTCACAAACTCCAATAGGGTTGCTAAATCAATCCTTTCAGCCTACTTATATCGCTCCTTCACCAAGAGCGATCGCATCTGTTTATATTTCTTCCAGTAAATTTTAATTCAGTAAATAAATGAAAATCGGAGATGTCTATTTGAGATAGGCAATTACACTATCCGGAGAAACGCTCAAACCTTTATATTGCTACCCATCAGCGTAGAATTCACACCCTAAAGCTGTTTTTCTGTCTCGTGGAGAAGACGCCTCTGTAACAATACGCTTGGTGCTAGGGCTGATCGGTAGGGGTTTTCGCTGTGTAGAGACGCGCCTCTCATTGCGGCACAAAGTGCCATTTCTCGTCTCCACATAGGTTGACTGCTTTGTTGATTACCCCCCTGATATCGGAGGGTGAATTATGATGAATCGTCGTCTTGCACAGGAGTGGTGGCACTCTGATCGTTTGGGCATTTGCTTAAGGTATACATCCATAAATGCCCTCTGCCTATCTTCATCAAAAGAGAGTAAATTTTAGAAGGATTAACAAATGGTAAATATAGGTTATCATACCGCTAAGATTCAAGGGCAAGCTCTTCGTTCTCTGTCTCAAGCTATACTTGCTAAGTTGGTCGATACTCCTATCGAACAAACTCGAAAAGTTCCGATCAACGTCTACGCATTATCATGTGAACGCGATCTACCCGAACAAGTGGTAAGTATTCGCTCATTTATCCGTCACGTAGGTATTCCAAATAAATTAACTGTCATGTCCGATGGTAGTTACACAGATGCTAGTTGTCGTTTACTTTGCCGCATACATCCTTGTGTTGAGGTGATACCTATAGACAAGCTCATTCGAGCCGATCTGCCTCAATGTGTCACTGATTATGCCCAACTGCATCCAATGGGTAAAAAGTTGTCGGCATTGATGTCTATTCCTGTGAATGGTGCAACTATCTACACAGATTCGGATATTTTATATTTCCCTGGTGGAATTGACTTAATTGATTTAGCTAATTTAGACGATAAATACAATCGATATCTCTCTGATTGCTCTAATTCACTAGATAAACGAATTATTTACGAGGATTCAGAAAATTTAAATCCAGTAAACGCTGGGTTTATTTTGTTCAAGCAAGAGTTAGATTGGAGTTTTGCTATTGAACGCTTGGCGAATCTTAAAGGAGATCCCGGCTATTTTACCGAACAAACAGTCGTACATTTGACAATCCACCAAAGTCATGGCAAGCCTCTGTGCCCACAAAAATATGTTCTTAATGTAGAAGACCAGTTTATTTATCCTGATACATTTGCTAGTAAAGAAATTGCTCTCCGACATTATGTAAGGGATGTCAGACACAAGTTTTGGTCGAATTTAGCGATATTTAAATAAGGAGTCAGAAGTCAGGAGCCAGGAGTCAGAATGAATTCTAAATTATGTGCGACTGGCAGACAAATAAAGGGGTTTTAAGTTTTCAGTGTCTGCACAATATCTACTATTGAACGGACCTTTAAATCCCCATCGCATTGATTCTGAATACTGACTCCTAACTCCTGACTCCTGACTCCTGACTCCTGACTCCTGAATTCTTTTAAATAAACATATGAACACGATACAAATCTCCTCTTTTGATGTCTTTGACACAGTGTTGACACGAGTTGTTGGAGCACCTAGAGCAGTCTTTCTTCTGTTAGGTAAGCAACTTGTAAGTCAATCGCTGATTAGCTGTACGCCTGAAGCCTTTGCTCATGCCCGCATCAAAGCCGAACAACGAACCCACGAACATGTAGGTGAAAAATGCTCTCTAGAAAAAATCTATATAGAACTTGCAATTGCCCTGCGACTCACTGATGAGCAACGCGAAAAGGTGATGCACCTAGAATGTGTCTTGGAGTCTAAACTCATGCGTCCGATCGCGATCGCAAAGGATCTCATCCAAGCTGCCCGCGATCAAGGCAAGCGCGTGGTTTTCGTATCCGATATGTATTTGCCTGCTGAGTTCATCCAGGAACAGTTAGTGTTTCATTCGTTTTGGGTAGAAGGTGATCATCTGTATGTCTCTCATGAATACGGAAAATCGAAGGCAACAGGTCAACTTTTCCAAGAAATGATCAGTCGGCAGGGCGTTTTATCGACACAAGTCTCTCATTGTGGTAATGATTTACGTATTGATGTCCAAGGGGCTAAAAAGATCGGGCTGAAAGCTGATCATTTTAACGAAGGCAACCTGAATCGATATGAACAAATACTTGAGTCTTACTCTGGTGCTACAGAAGGTTTATCTTCTGTTCTGGCTGGGGCTTCAAGACTGGTGCGCTTGCAAGTTCCAGTGTCGTCCTCAAAAGAGGCTGCTTTGCGTGATGTCGCCGCAGGTGTGGTCGCACCTACATTAGTCGGCTATGTTCTCTGGGTACTCCAACAAGCTCAGATGATGGGCTTAAAACGGCTCTACTTTGTGTCGCGGGATGGTCAAATTTTGCTGGAAATAGCGCGGAGATTAGTGGGTAAGCTCAACGTTTCTTGTGAGCTTCGCTATATCTATGGTAGCAGACTCGCCTGGAATCTGTCAGCAGTCGCTAGTCTTGATCAAGAACAGGCATCCCAGATGTTGAAAAGATCAAGCTGGATTTTGGATACGACCAGTGCCATCTCTATTCGAGACTTTTTTGCACGGGTTTGTATTACTCCAGAAGAGATTAGCGATCGCTTGGCTGCTGTTGGATTCAAAGAACAAGATTGGTCCCGAATTCTTAATCCCCTTGAACAGCAAGCATTGCACCCAGTCCTAGAAGACAGCAAGGTCAATGAACTCATTTTTCACAAAGCACATCAGAAGCGACAAGTTCTGATGAAGTATCTTGAGCAAGAGGGACTTTTCGACTCAACAACGAAGGGGTTAGTTGATGTAGGTTGGTTTGGCAGCTCCTATGATGCCTTAGCAGCACTGCTCAATCCTAACGGTGCCACACTCAGTGCAGGTCTATTTTTTGGACTCAGAAGTCATTCCAAAGACAATCAATCTGACTCATTTGACTCAAAGAAAGGCTATTTCTTTGATCAGCGGACACAGACTGGCTTCAGTTCAGCTTTACCAAATATGGGTATTGTTCCTCTAGAAATGTTTTGTAGTGCAGATCATGGTACTGTAGTCGGCTTCATGGAAGAAGGCGAACAAGTTCGACCAGTTTTGCGAGAGGAACGTAATCAAAGGGTGATCGACTGGGGTCTACCACTTGTGAGGAAAGCCGTTAATTGCTTTACAGAGAATTTGCTATTGGATGCCAGCTTAATTAATCCGTGGGCAGATGTGCGTGAAGCTTCCGCAAATGTCCTTCAGTCTTTTTGGTTAAATCCTTCTGACATAGAGGCGAAAGCTTGGGGTGATTTTCCTTGGGAGAAAGGTCACAGTGAACAGACCGACGCTCTTGCCGAAGCCTACAACTGGACAGATGTTGCTAAATCTTTTTTGACTGCGAGACTAGCTTATAATCAAGCAGTCTGGTTTGAAGGATCAGTAGCCCGAAGTTCTCCACCAATTACCAGAGCAATACAAAGTTTTCTCCGCTATCGGAGCTTTCTCCTGAAGATCAAGTCGAAGGTAAAGAAATAAAAAGGGGTATGGAAGTGCCACTTCCATACCCTCATTACGAGGATGATTATTATTCTCATACTGAGGCTGCTCTATATTTTATTTTCTGGAAGTCCCTAACTCCCTGTCTGTTTAACTGGAAGGGTAATAATAAACTCCGCCCCTTCACCAGGGGAAGACACACATTCCAACTGCCCTCCATGCTTCTCTGTAACAATTTGATGGCTGATTGACAATCCCAACCCAGTCCCTTTACCTACCAATTTAGTTGTGAAGAAGGGGTTAAAAAGCTGATTTTTGACTGTCTCCGACATTCCAGGACCATTATCAGCAATCCCAATCAGGACTCTTTGGGAATCAGGCATTTCAGTGCGAATCCGAATGAGTCCTTTGCCATGAGTCGTTTGTCTGGTGTTTTGTGCGGACATGCTCCCCTGCTTCTGTACTAACGACTCCTCCAAGGCATCGATCGCATTAGCAACCAAATTCATAAACACTTGATTGAGCTGTCCCGCATAACATTCTACCAAAGGCAGGTCGCCATACTCTTTGACCACTTCGATCTCAGGACAGTCATGCTTCGCTTTGAGGCGATTTTGCAGAATCATTAAAGTGCTGTCAATACCGTCATGAATGTTGAAGGGGTTGGCTTCAGATTCATCTAGGCGGGAGAAGTTACGTAAGGACAGGACAATTTGGCGAATCCTGTGAGCCCCTAGTTTCATTGAAGCTAGCATCTTAGGTAGGTCTTCCATCAGAAACTCTAGGTCGATTGCTTCGATCTCATCTTGAATATCTGAGGATGTTGTTGGGTTGGATTGTTGGTAAAGCTGTACCAAACCCATCAAGTCTTTAGTATACTCATTCACATGAGTAAGATTGCCGTAAATAAAGTTGACTGGGTTGTTAATTTCATGGGCAATTCCAGCAACTAATTGACCAAGACTAGACATTTTTTCGCTTTGTACCATCTGTGCCTGTGTACACTTTAACCTGTCTAACGCTTCCTCCAACTGCTGTGCTTTTTCGCGCTCTTTGGCTTCGGAAATTTCTAATTGTTGGGAGTAGGTCTGCAAATCTTTATAGAGGTGAGCGTTTTCCATTGAGATGGAAACCTGGGAAGTGATTAAGGTCAATACCCTTAAGCGATCTGGCGTAAAGACTCCGGTGGTGAGATTATTTTCCAGATACAAAATTCCTGTGAGTTTCCCTTGATAAATGATGGGTGAGCAAAGAACTGACCTAGGCTGATGAGTCATGATGTAGGGGTCATCGGCAAACAGATCTGAATCTCTAGCATCATCTAATACAAGATTTTCTTTGGTTCTTTCAACATAATTCAGCAATAAGATGGGTAAGTTATAGCGGTCTTCATTAATAGCGCAGGTTGCTGGGGTGGAAATATTTGCTTGTACTACAATCTCCCACTGCTCTTCCTTTTGTACCACCAAACAACCTTTTTGGGCACCAGCATTCTCAATGACTATCGTCATGAGCTTACTCTGTAGTTGCTCCAGCAGAATTTCACTAGAAAGCGTCTGGGATGCTTTAATGACTGTGTGTAAATCCAATATACTTAGCTCACCTTTATGATCAGTATCGGTCTGGGTGATTTCAGTCGTGGAACACAGTTGGCAGAAGCGTTCATCTAACTGCCTAACTTTGCCGCTTGCACCCCACTTGAGATAGCGATAGCGAGCTTCTTTCAAGTAAACTTTGGCAAATTTTGTCCTACCTTTCGATAGGTAAAATTGGGCAGCTATCTCGTTAGCTAGGGCAACATTTTGCTGATACCCTTGTTCAGATGCATCGGCGATCGCCCGATCGTACAATTCCATCGCCTGATAATCTTGTCCTGAAATCCGGGCCCCTTCAGCTTGTATTAGCAAATACTTATGTTGATAATTTTGGGGACAATGCTCTGCCCATTTCTTCAACTTTTCTAGATTAGCTGTGAGCTTATTTAAATATCTCGACTGCTGTTGTACAGTTACTAGAGTATAAACTCTCGCCAATGCAATACTCTGATGAAAGTAGAAAACTGGGTTGATAAAAATTCCCTCTGCACCTTCAACATACTTTTCTGCCAGTTCGGCATATTCTACAGCTTTAGTAAAATCACCATACCAATTGCAGAGAGAAAGTTTATAAATGTATATCACAAAAACAGTTAATAAATCTGCACTCTTAATAGCAAACTCTAAAACTTGATACTCATCAACACTTTCCCCAGAAAGTTCTGCTCTTAACTCACTTGATTCCGTCAGATTAGCAATTAACTCTTTTGCTAACAAATGGTAATTGAGCATATTTTTATCAATCTTTTTCAGAGTAGGAATGAAACTATCTGCGATCTCAGCAGTCTTTTTTAAAGACTCATTCCCGAATAAAGATTGCCAAAGAAAATTAACCGAGCAATAACCTGACCATTGATAAGATCCTGTTTCTAATCCACTATTAAAACCTTGCAATAGATAAGGCTTTCCCTGGCTGATATGCTCTTTATAGTGGAGAATCAAGCCTCCCCACATATTAAAAATATTGGCTTCTACATCTTTTGTTTTGAAAACTTCGTGCAGTTTTAAAGACAATTCCCCCATTTCACATCCCAACTTAACTTCATTATGCCTGAAGACCAAGCAAAAGCTGTAAAGCATGTACCCAAATACTGAAATCGGAGAGTTGCCATATTGGATGGAAAGTTGGGTTATTTTATGAGCGCAAAGGTGGAGAGCTTTGGAACCCAAAAAGTAGGCAATGGGCCATACTTCCTTAAGAATTCGTACTTGCACCAATTTCTCTGGATCTTGCATTTGAGGTAATTCTGCAAGGCTGTCAATGTCACGGTTACCAATGACTGCTTTGGTTGTCTGTAGTTCGCGTAAGAGATAATCATCATCTGGGAATGGTTCAAAATTTATCCCCAAGAGATTCAGTGTACTCAAACCTATTTTATAAGCTGAATTCAAGTCATTTTGCATACGGTAACACATGATTTTGTATTCATTGACTTGACATTTCTCTAGAAGATTGTTAACATGGGATAGTGTTTGTTTGAAAATAACTAATGCTGACTCATTATTGCCATTTAAATACTCAGATTCCCCTGTTTCTAGGTAAATCCTGAGAGTCAGAGAATAATTCTCCTGCCAGCTTTGTTCAGGCAGACAATTCATCCCAACTTTAACCAGTTTCAATGCTGTTTCAAAAGCCGAAGAGGATTTTGCTCGTCTACCAGCTAAAAGATTTAATTCTGCAAGTTCGTATCGGTCATTTGTTTCAGTGATTAAAGCTTGCCCAAGATTGAGATGGTTAACAATATCAAAGATATATTCTTCCAACTGAATAAGACTTGTATTACGCAGTAACAGTTGCCCAACTTTTAAGTGAACCTGTTGTTTTTGCTCTTCAGGAATAAGCGAATAAGCAGCTTGCTGCACCCGGTCGTGTAAGAATTTGTAGTCAACCTGTAGTGCTGTAGTGCAAAATGTTTCTAGTTCAGACTGCTGCAAAACTTGAGGAATTTTGTAGGTATCACCTAAAGGCAAAATCAATCCCGCTAGGAGTGCTTCCCATAAATTGGCTGCGGTTTGTGTTGGAGATTGTTCACTTACCAGTGCGAGGACGTTTAAGTTGAAGCGGTTGTTAATACAAGCAGCGAGTTTCAGGATTTGTTGGGTTGATTCTGATAATTTTTGAATTTTGCCTACCATTAACTCGACGACGTTATCGGTAATTGCCAGATTTTTAATTTGCTCAATATTCCATTGCCATTTACCTGAAGAATTGTTAAAAGTTAACAGTCCATCCTGATACAGAGATTTCAGCAATTGGGTGAAGAAAAATGGATTGCCTTGGGTTTTGTGGAACAATAAGGTTGCTAAAGATTCTGCCTTTTCTGGTTGACAATTGAGGGTATCGGCAATCAGTTGAGTGATATCAGAGACTGCCAAAGGGGCTAAGGCGATCGCCTCTACAGTAGCACCTCCTGACCGAATTGCATCCAAAGTGAGCATCAAGGGATGTGTGAGGTTAACCTCATTATCCCGATAAGCACCAATCAAGAATAAATAGCCACTCTCTTGGTCACTCATCAGCAGCTGAATTAACTTCAGCGAGGCAGAATCAGCCCACTGAAGGTCATCTAAAAAAAGTACGAGTGGATGTTCTGAGTCGGTAAAGACATGAATAAATTCTTTGAAAACCAAGTTGAAGCGAGTTTGGGCTTCGGTGGGTGACAGTACTGATACAGTAGGTTGTTTGCCGATAATCAGTTCAACTTCGGGAATCACATCAATAATAATTTGACCGTTATGACCTAAAGCGGCAAAAAGTTTTTGTCGCCAAACTTCTAGCCTCGGTTGACTTTCAGTTAACAACTGTCGCATCAGTTCTTGAAATGCCTGGATCAGGGAAGCATAGGGAACATTCCGCTTAAACTGGTCAAATTTGCCTGAGATACAATAACCCCGCTGGCGCGTAATCGGTCGGTGAATTTCATTCACCAATGAAGATTTACCGATACCTGAGTAACCACCCACTAACATCATTTCCGTGTTACCATGACTGACTCTTTCAAAAGCCGCCATCAGAGTTTGCACTTCAACCTCTCGACCGTAGAGTTTTTGAGGAATTTGGAATTGATTGGACAAATCCTGCTGACCGAGGGGAAATTCGTCAATATTATCCTTTGTTTGCAATTGTATTTGGCATTGTTCTAAATCTGCTTTCAGTCCGTAGGCGCTTTGGTAGCGTTCTTCGGCGGTCTTAGCAAGTAACTTCATCACCAAAGCAGATATCACAGTTGGCACAGCAATATTGCGATCGTGGGGCGAAACCGGGATTTTAGCAATGTGACAGTGTACCAGTTCCATCGGGTCATGGGCATCCCCGAAGGGTAGTTGACCCGTCAGCAACTCGTAGAAAGTCACCCCGATAGAATACAAGTCAGTGCGATAGTCCACTGTCCGGTTCATTCGCCCTGTTTGTTCCGGTGACATATAGGCAAGAGTTCCTTCTAGGAGGTTGGGGCTATTAATTTCGGGATTCTCCTTCGACAGCAGGGAAGCAATACTGAAGTCGGTGAGTTTGACCTTACCTGTGTCCGAGTTGAAGAAAATATTATGGGGTTTGATATTCTTATGGATAATGTTGTGACTATGTAGTTCTCCTAGGGTTTGAGTGATCTGAATGGCGAGGGAGAGAAAGTCAATGAGTTCCAGCTTGCTAGAAAGCATGAGACTTTTGAGGGATTTTCCGCCAAAGTCTTCTAGGATTAGTGCTAAACCATTGTTGTAGCTGATGATTTCGTAGGGTTTGATGATACCTGCTATATCCAGATTTCGCGTGATTTCGTACTCGTGTTTGAGCCGAGCAATGTCTCTGAGGGTAGGATATTCGGCTTTCAGCAGCTTAATCACAACGGATTGTCTATTTGAGGTGGCAATTCCGCGATACGCTGCTATAGTGTTATCTTCGTAAAGGACTTCTGCAACGTTGTAGAATGGATGCCGAAAAATTTCTGTTGACATTACTATACTCTCGTGATAAGGGAATTTATCCGGTTATGGTACAGAAAGTTAACAGCGTAGCCCCAGGAGAGTGGAGACCCTCTGTTTAACTTGTAACCTATGATTCCCAGCAGAGATTAAAATCTAACTACTGCAACAGAGATGATCTACTTACTTCTTTAGGAGAAAAATTTGGCAGTATTAAGGAGGGGTAGTACGATCCACTCCTCTACGTTCATACCTGTGCGAGCGTCCGTTACTTCATCTCCTAGCTACAAGTATAATTAACTATATCTGCCCTCACACAATGTCACTTTCAGATTGTTTGTTAGCTAGGAAGATTTTACGTAAAATTACGGTTAAATCTCAGTAAAAAGGGTGACACAGATTCCATTAGCAGAAGCCCAACTTCGGTTACCCGAACTGATTGCAAGTCTGCAACCTGGTGAAGAAGTGCAGATCTTTTCCGGCGATAGCTTCGCTGCTGCGCGGAGCGCAGATCGCACCATCGCCAGACTCATTGCCGAACCCCAACCACGCCGCCAGCCGCGCCAGCCCGGTAGTGCTATCGGAACCCTAATCATCCTGTCCGAAGACCAAAACCACTTGGAAGACTTTCATGACTTAATGCCATGAAGGTAAGTACGATAACTGGAATCAGCACACTCGTATTCCTTCAAACCAGTAGGGCAAACTCATGCTACTGATTGCAAGCTTTCTTACACTTACCAACTTGCGCCCAAACTTCTACACCGAATGAAGGGTTGACTAAACGTTGTACTTTCAGGATAATTAACTTCTCTTCGGGTTGAAGCAGACCGACCTTTTGTGGCAAATCTGAGTAGATTTGTGGTCTGGCTCTCCTTAAATTTACCGGGTTTTTAACAGTCACTACCACTCCTATTGACGGAACAACAGCGGAATCAATACTAGGAGCTAACCGAGAATCTGAGGTTTGAAGCAGTTGTTCTACAGGAGACAAACTACTTAAGGTATTATTAACGATACCTATCCTAATCCAACCAATTGGGGTGGTATTTTCTGTTAAGCTTGGAGTTCTATGAAGTTGTGACGAAAAAGTCCCTAATATATTTGGCATCAAAGGACTTAACAAGATAGCACCAGCGAAGATTAAAACAAGCTTTGCCAGCTTCATTAGACCAGCCTGAATCCGCCTCCGACACGTAGATCTCCTCATCAAGAAAGATAAGGTGGCATTTGTTACATACACACAAGCATTTCTAACAGCATATGCCACAGGAATCACCCCTGCCTTAATCTGCCGAAGAGATTGTTTAATCGGGAAGAGAGAAGCGGTTAGTTGCTTAACTTCCTTCCGGATACCTTTTAGTAATACTCGCAAAAGTATTGTCATCAGGTTTCCATCCGGTGTCAGGTTTTTCACCTTCAGGCAAGGCTTTGAGATTGCCGAACGCGACCTTCCTATGATCAACTTATTGAAGGAAAACAGGAATGACGCGGGCTTTTCTGACCTTGCTATGTTCCATAGTTTTCCGCACCATAATATTCTAATAATAAATAAATAAATATGTTATTTGTCAATATTTAGAGGGCTGGAGTTAGGGGTTTTCAAATTAGTTGATTTCTAGTGATTAGAGAATGAACTCACTCAAAGCTTCTGACAGATAATCAGCAGCAGCAGCGACCACAGCGATCGCACTGTCATAATCTAAGCGTGTCGGACCTAAAACTCCCACACTACCTACTGAGATCCCACCTCGGCGATAGGTGGAAGAGATTAAGGAACAGGTGCGTATAGGTTCTAGGGGGTTTTCTGCGCCGATGCGAACTGTTACCCGTGGCTTACCCACTTCATCCGCCTCAGACTCCTCAAATATTAACCGCCACAGTTGCTCTTGTTCTTCCTCCAGCAGCTGAATAATTGTTTGGACTTGCTGCAACTGAGAAAATTCCGGCTGGCGTAAAACCTCAGCTACACCACGAACCATAATTTGTGTAGCTGTTGGTGTGAAGCTGCGACGGGTGAGCTCCATAAGTGATTTTTTCAAGAATTCCCCATAATATTGGAAATCCCGATCTAATTGACTCCAGTCAAGGGTGTTTAACTCCACCAGACTTCGTCCCCGCAAGTGGCTATTTAAAAAGTTAGAAACAATCTGTAACTCGCGCTCAATCACCTCTACATCTGGTTGTGTTTCTTCTCTTCTAGGCAAATCCATCAACGCCGAACGTGTCTCATAACTATCAGTCACCACAATTAGCATGACCCGTCCTGCTTCAATTTGCACGAGTTGCAAATGTCGCAACAACGCTGTACTCGTTTGCGGCATGGTAATCAAGCTAATACAGCCACTCAAAGTTGCTAAAATTTGCGCTGCCCCGTGCAGCAAAGCTTCCAAACTCCTATCTTCCCCATTGAGGCGATTTTGTAGCGTTCCCTCTACTTCCCGTGCTAACGTTTCGGATGGTGTGATCAACTTGTCTACATAAATGCGATAACCCGAGTCGGAAGGTATGCGTCCAGCAGAGGTATGGGGTTGATACAGTAACCCAACTTTCTCTAGCACGCCCATAATATTGCGAATTGTGGCTGAACTCACACCTAGGTTGTACTCATCAAGCAGAGCTTTAGAACCAACTGGCTCTGCTGTGGCGATATAGTGACGCACCGTAGCCCAAAGTATATGCTGTTGTCGATTAGTTAGCTGGACTTGCATAGGGATGTTTTACTAAAGCCAAATTTTCATCAAAGTTGGAAAAAATTTGTGAAGATAAATTGCAATGGTGTTGAATAATAGTAAAGGCAAGATAGCAAGTTTTTTCTTCTATTGAAAGAATTACACGTAAAATATTAGGTCTATTCCTGCTCAAAGTACATATAACTGCATGTTGAGCATAAGCGATGAAGCTTCCGGTTTGCAGCATGTTTGTTACCACATAATTACGTAATTCCCGTTAAGCTTTGCAAGATAAATGTATTTAAGGTGACAAAATTTAGAGTGAATATTAAAAGATAAATTCCAGTAGACAAAATGCCTAAATAGTTTCCCATCTCTTAAGGATAGCAAAAGTCAAAGCTCTTCGGACAGGAAGTTTTTGTTTGTTATTAGCACCCCACTGGCGGCGCACCACCCGTTACTCATTACAGAAACTCCTCCTATTCCCTATTCCCTATTCCCTATTCCCTACTCCCTATTCCCTACTCCCTATTCCCTGCTCCCTGCTCCCTGCTCCCTATTCCCTATTCCCTATTCCCTATTCCCTATTCCCTATTCCCTATTCCCTATTCCCTATTCCCTATTCCCTATTCCCTGCTCCCTGCTCCCTGCTCCCTGCTCCCTATTCCCTATTCCCTATTCCCTACTCCCTATTCCCTGCTCCCTGCTAAGAGCTCCCTCTTGTTTCTTAAAAGCAGCATAATCTTTTTCTACTTGAGCAGAATAAGCGAGAGCATAATCCAGCATTGGCTGACGCCACGCTGTTGTAGATGCAAAATCTATGAGTTCATCGGCGATCGCTGATCCTTGACGACCGCTGCTACGTAACTGTCCCCAAGCAACGAGTTCACCCATTGTCTCTATCACCTTTTCCAAACGGTTCAACTTCCCGTTCCACAGGCTCAAGTTCACCCTATCCTCTAGAGGTTGCAACTCCCGTAAAACGTAAGCCTGACCCTGGAATTCTAATGCTGCCAATAACGCTGGCGGAGTTCCTTGCACCCGATTTTGAATCGCCATGACTCTCTGGGCTTGATTACTCCAATTTGGTTGCGGCAAAGTGAGGTAAGGTTGTAAAGATGAGGACAATTCGGCTTTAAGGTCTAAAAGATAATTGTGGTTGGGAGAGCCTTTGCCCTCAATTAAAATCACATAACGCTCAACACCCAAACTCCCTGTACCAGCAATGCGATGGGCAACGTCTAAAACTTTGAAGAATTTGGGGTTTGGCTGAAGACTTGCCCAACTCTCTAATAGATCAGTAACTTTGACTCGTTCTGCTTTTGTAACTGCTAGAGTGTGTTTTTTGTCAATCAGCAACTTCCGTTTGTCATCAGTCTCCTCGGTTTTTTGATTGAGAAACTTTTTGCGATCGCGTTTATCCAGTTCAGAAAGCAAGTCCTTCACCATCCCAGAGGCAGTTTCTCTTTCTATCGTACGTGCCTGTCCTTTGCCAAGAGCGTTAATGTAAGTGTCAACAAAACAATGGTAGAGTTCTAGGGCTTCTGGTTCATTCACCTTCAGTGAACGTGCAGCAACTAAAATGCTCGTCAGAAACCGAGTTAAATCCCATGTACAGGGAGCCAAGACCGCCTCATCAAAATCATTGAGATCGAAGTAAACCAGTCGATTATCTCCCTTGTAACTGCCGAAGTTCTCCAAATGCAAGTCCCCGCAGACCCAAACCGCAGGTGCTGCATTTAATACTGGATCAGGAGACCAGTCCTCGTAAAATAAATGACACGTACCCCGAAAGAAGGTAAAGGCATCTGCCAGCATATTCTGATACTTTAAGTTTACCAGTTCAGGAATACGCCCTTTATTGAAGTGTTTTATCCGTTCAATAACAGTTGTCATCGGCTTATGTAGATTTTTCTACACCCTTTAGGCTACTATTCGTAGGAAAACATTTTTTATAGCCTATTTACTGAAAATTAATCTTTTGTTAACTTTAACTCAGGGAAGAATACAGGAGTCAGGAGACATTCGTCAGAATTTATCAGGGTTTGGTATCTGTCTCGGTGGCTCTTGAGACATCGAGTTGTTTTCCGATAGTTTAACAATTCTGACGGATATATTCTTAGTATTTCAGAATATCAAGGGAAAACTTAATTTTCTCTTGATGATTTTTTGTGATTATCTGCTGTAATTGTACAAGGGTAAGTATAACTTGTAATGACTACCCCACGGCTCAAGACAAACGAATTTATATTTGTTAGTTCGTTCTTGGCAATTTTATAAGATAATTACGAATTAATTGGTCAGATTTTAGAATTGAAAGGTTTGATGTCAGAGGGAAATTTATTCAGAATACAGGAGTCAGAATACATCCGTCAGAATTGTTGAAGAATCGGGAGATCACAGGAGACATCTCTCACTGTAAAGACAGATCCCAAACCCTCATAAATTCTGATTTCTGACTCCTGACTCCTGTATTCTTACCCCTGAGTTCAAAAAGACCGAGAAGAAGAGCGTTTTTTATTTGGAGGAAAAGTTTATGGGTTGGTTACAACGACTTTTTGGCCAGGAAAAGCCTGAAGATGCTCAAGTTAATCCTGAACCAGCAGCATCTCAAGATACTGGTGAAAGCACGGCTACTGAAAGCGTTCCTCCGGAGAGACAGGGGTTGAATGGAGAGTATGATCAGAACGGTCTTGCTAAGCGAGTCGCCTTAGCTTTTGATGAAGATGGTCGGTTCGATGACATTGATTCCTTGTATGTAGCCCAAACTGGTGGCACAGTTGTGCTGAAAGGGGAAGTTCCGAGTCAAGAGACTCTTGACGAATTGGTAGAAATTGCTAAGGGTGTTAGTGGGGCTACAGATGTTTCGAGTGACCAAGTTACTGTCGGTTAGAACAATCACAATAGGCGATAAAAAGAATATGAAACATTTATTACGACATCGATGGACTCTGACTCTGGTATTTTTGATGGTCTTTGCCATTTCAGGGTGTGGGCAAAAGTCTGACAATGCTAGTAATTCTGGCGGCGGGGACACAACATCTACGACGACGGCTTCACCTGGAGGAGAAACTTCACCTAGTTCAGGAGAAGCTTCACCCAGTTCAGGAAAAACGATAACTAAGACAGTCTCACCTGAAGCTCAGAAGTTAGGTGTCGCACCTCAAGGAGAAAGGAACTGTCCTAAGAATGCTCCCATTAAGGGTGTCATTACAGGGAAGCGGGGCAATATCTATCGTGGTCCCAAATCTCCAGACTATGCAAGAGTTAAGCCGAAAATCTGCTTTGCCGATGAGGCGACTGCTGAAAAGGCTGGTTATAAAGCTCCTACTAAGTAGTTAAGTCTCATTTGTGATGGTCGCTCCTTGACGTTTAAAGCCCTTGCTTAGCAAGGGCTTTATCAATACAACTGAAAATGTAGAGAGTGGACATTGGGCATTGAAAGACTGATAATTCCCCCTGCTCCCTCTTCCCTGCTCCCTGCTAAGAGCTCCCTGCTAAGAGCTCCCTCTTTCAACGCAGATGATTATGGTAACTCAAGTGGCGATCGCTATTCTGTATCGAGAACAAAAATTTCTGATGCAGCTGCGGGACAATATCCCCAACATAGTCTTTCCAGGTTACTGGGCACTATTTGGCGGACACATGGAACCTGGTGAAACTCCAGATGTGACGGTAAAACGAGAAATCTTAGAGGAAATTGGCTATATCCCACCAACATTTTCTGAGTTTGGTTGTTACTCCGATGAAAAGACTGTGCGTCATGTCTTCCATGCACCCCTGACGGTGGAATTGAGTCAACTTGTTCTTAATGAAGGCTGGGATATGGGCTTACTCACACCAGCAGAAATTCGCCAAGGGATCTGTTATTCAGCCATAGCCGGGGAGGTGCGACCCATCGGACCAATGCCTCAACGTATTTTGTTAGATTTTATAGATAAGGGAATCGTTAGTGGTTAGTTATCAAAAATTACCACTAACAACTAACAACTAACCACTAACCACTAACAACTAACAACTAACAATGATTAAACTACCAAGATGGTTAAGTTTAGGATTGGCATTTCCTCTTGCAATACTCAATGGTTGGGTATTGCTTCAGGTGGTGCAGTATTTTCAACCTTTGGTCAATGTTTTTGTCGCCGCCCTCCTGCTGGCTTTCGTTTTAGACTATCCGATCCAGTTTTTACAACGACGAGGAGTAGAACGCAACCTAGCTGTTTGGGGAGTTTTGCTACTTGCTGTGGTGATTGTGGTTGCTTTAGCTATTACCCTAGTTCCCCAGATTCTCGTACAGCTAAATGAATTAGCTAACATTTTGCCTGCTTGGATTGATTCAGGAACTCAACAGTTGCAAGCTTTACAAAACTGGGCTGCGACTCAACAACTACCAGCTAATTTAAGCAACTTACTGACCCAAATTCTAGATAGATTATCCAGTCAAATTCAGACGTTCATTGGTAAAATTCTCGGCTTTGCCGTTGATACTATTGGCACTCTTGTCAACATACTACTAACGGTGGTATTGACTGTCTACTTGGTGTGGAACGGAGAACGTCTCTGGGATGGAATTTTTCTGTGGCTACCGCCTCATATCAGCTCAAAGGTACGACAAAATGTCCGAGAAGATTTTCACGGTTACTTCGTTGGTCAAGCAACGTTGGGTGCTTTACTAGCATCAGCTCTGATACTAGTGTTTGTAGCTTTGCAGGTTCCTTTAGCTTTGCTCTTTGGCATTGTCATTGGATTCTTTTCTCTTTTTCCCTTTGGGACTGGATTTGGTATTGCCATAGTGAGTTTGTTGATCGCTTTACAAGACTTTTGGCTAGCGGTGGAAGTCTTAATTGTTGCAGTAGCAATTGACCAAATCAATTCTAACTTTATTGCCCCTCGTATTTTAGGTAATTTAACTGGTTTAAATCCCGTGTGGGTGGTGATTTCCTTACTTGTGGGAGCCAAACTGGGAGGAGTGCTGGGTTTGTTGATTGCCATACCCATGGCTAGTTTTATTAAGGATATAACGGATATTTGGCGTGCTGGGGGATTTAGCAATGTCATTTTGTCTAGTGAAAATAAGCAATATCCTTCTCCTGTCGAGGTGAGTGAATAGAAGTAAAAACTTTCATATAATTAAAATTATTAGCTGACAGGGAGAATTAGGTGAAAGGCAAACGCTTTATCCGCTGCTTGCAATTAGAAAACTTTCTTTCCTATGGAAGTGAGGGTGAAGAAATTGAACTGCAACCTTTGAATATAGCAATCCTAAATGAGTTATAAACAGGGTACGTACTAAAGATCTATACCATCAATGAATTTTGCATGAAATCGGCGATCGCCACCTTTACCTAAGACTTTAGATTTCAAATCATAGCCTGATTCTTGGGAAGTCACTAACCCAACATTACCGCGAGGGGGGACTTGCCCTTTCTAAATGACTTTTAAATGTTAAAATTGATTGTCCGATAAAATTATTACAGGCGACGAATTAAACACACATGGTAAAGGAAAACTGGCAATGCTGGCAAGCTACATTGACCTAGCAATGGAACTGGCGGTTTATGAGATTATTGAAGATGAGGGAACTTATTGGGGTGAAATTCCTGGGTTGCAGGGAGTATGGGCGCGTCATCAAACATTAGAAGGTTGTCGGCGTGAATTGAGGGAAGCTTTAAGTGACTGGCTGGCTCTAAGGTTGCGTTTGGGGCTAATGATTCCAGTAATAGCCGATATCAATCTGAATGAACTGACTCAGCCTGTGTAGAAATGTCTAAATTAACCCCTGTTTCTTGGCGTGATTTGGTAAAACGTCTGCAAGAATTAGGCTTTGAAGGTCCCTATGCAGGAGGAAAGCATCCCCAAATGCGGCGAGGTGATGTTACCGTAATTATTCCCAATCCTCATGAAGACGATATTGGTGTGGGGTTATTATCACGGTTGCTGCGACAATCTGGAGTTTCTCGCGAGGAATGGTTGGGTGAGTGAATTTTAACGAGTGCGTTACATCATCTACAACATTACCGAATTAGGGACTTTATTCACTCTTACTAAAGTGTTAAAATAATGGCTGTTATTGACACCAATCGTTCTTACACTTTCAGCAATTATTCAGAGCTTAGAATTGATCCGATTGATTTAGCTGAATACTTTAGCTACAGCCTTAGGCGAACAACATTACAATTACCCCAATACCAAGGCGCTATTCATCGTTTAGAAACACTTACCGCAGACATGAATGATATTCTGCCGCGTTTGGTCACGATGAACGAACAAGCAAAACGAGAAATGCTGATTGCGCCGGTAGTTAGGACAGTTGTTCAAATTGCTGATGCTTTTGTACGGATTGAATATCCTGTTAATGTTTCCAATCAACTACAAGGGAACCTTGACTATTTACTCAGCATTGATAATTTAGGTCAGCTTTTAGTTATTGAAGCTAAACGGGACGATCTAGATTACGGCTTTACTCAGCTGATGGCAGAATTGATTGCTCTCGACCGATGGGAGCGATCGCCCAAAGTTGAACAACAACCCGAATTAGTCGGAGCAATTACGACAGGACAGATTTGGCGGTTTGCAGTCCTTGACAGACAAGCCAAACATCTTGACCAAGGATTGGATTCGTACGTTTTGCCAAGAGATATTGAAACTCTGCTTAGAATATTAGTCCATGCTTTACAGCATAGTTTAGGTTGAATAAATCAAATTGGGAAACTTCTGCGACAAATTTTGTTTAAAAGAAAGCATCCCATTTTTGTAAATTCGTAGTCCGAGCATCTTGCTCGCTTATAGTACATGTGAGCTTTCCGGCTCACACTACTAATCATCTTTTTGCAAAACTGGGATGCTCCCTGTTTAAAATAGCCCTGACACCAAAACTCTGCAATCCCACGGTTTTTTGACATCTTACTTGGAATCTTTGCGCTTAAACTTGAGTACTATCCCTCCCTTGCACCAGTTTTGCCACCAATACCAAACAGGCTCACTTGTGCTGACAGGCACGGAAATTCCTTGCTTCACTTCCGCTGCTTGACTGTCTCCTAGTTAATTATTACTATAAAGTAAGAAAATTTTCATAAAGTAAGGAAACTCTATGTCTATTGCCACGATTACTAGTAAAGGCCAAACAACTATTCCAAAAGAAATCCGAGAGTTACTCAACCTACGTCCGGGCGATCGCATAAATTTCATGATCGAAGCTGATGGCAGAGTCTACATTGAACCACTGAGTGTTAAGGTAGAAGAATTGTCTGGTATTCTTCACAATCCAGGAAGGATACCAGTTTCTATTGAACAGATGAATGAAGCAATTGAACACTGTGGTGGAAGCTTGCGATGAATGGGCTGGACACCAACATACTTGTTCGTTATCTGATTCAGGATGATTTAGAACAATGGAAATTGGCAAAGGAGTATATTAAACAGGTCAAAGTAAGCGGGAAAACCTGTTTCATCAACAACATCGTCCTTTGTGAACTTGTTTGGGTGCTCAAAAGTTCTTATAAACTCACCAAGAATGAAATCACTGAGGTTCTGGAAAAGATACTGAGAGCAGATGCATTTGACTTTGAAAATAGAGAAGCCGCTTGGTGGTCAGTGCAGCAGATGAAAAAGGGAAAAGCCGATTTCTCTGACTATCTCATTAGCAAGTTAAACGCACAAGCTGGATGTAGTGAAACTGTTACATTTGACACCAAGTTGCAAGGAGTTGAGGGAATTCGGTTACTTTGACGAATTATGTTGTTGAAAGTCACGCTCGAAGCTTTAGGGGTGGTATCTGTCTTCACGCTTCTTAGAGTGATAATAGAAAGAGTAAAATACTAGAGCTTGTGGAGTGGGTCATGCTTAAGCAACTCATCCTAGAAAACTGGAAAAGTTTCCGTTATGCCGCGCTTCCTATCGATCCACTGACTGTTATTATTGGTACAAATTCCAGTGGCAAGTCTAATGTAGTTGAAGCCTTGGAATTTCTCCAAAGAATAGTTACAGGTAAGGATGAGGATATTGAAGCAGCTTTGGCTGGAGATGAAACCCTTCCTTCGATTCGAGGAGGTGTAGAGTGGGCTGCACGTAAGCCTGGAACTGAATTTACATTGAAGGTGGTTGTTCAAGGTGATGACGATCTTACAGATTATATTTATAGTATTAGTGTGCAAACACAACCTATTATTCAAATTTTAGAAAAACAAATAAATATTCAGGTTGATGATAGCTCTCGTGAATTACCTAAAAGAAGTACTCTTATAGATATTAAAAATATCTCTAATAGTGAACTAGTTTTTTTAAAAGAACACAAGCGAAATATACAAAGTATAAACGTAAATAAGGCGGTATCGAAGAGTATGACAGAATGGGAAAATAAAAATTCTGAATCAAATGTAATTACAGAAACACCAGAAATTCAAGAAAATCCTCAAAGAATTCAATTTAAAAATCAAATTAATACAGTTATACAAACTATCGAAAATATATTCGTTCTCAATCCCCTTCCTTCTAACATGCGGGATTACTCACCGCTTTCTGAGAAGCTAGAAAGTGATGCATCAAATATTGCAGGTGTATTAGCAGCCTTAGATTATGAACAGAAAACTGAGGTGGAATCGACGCTATCTACATATGTCAGGAATCTACCAGAAGGGGATATTCAAAAAGTCTGGGCAGAAAAAGTAGGTAGATTTGGTACAGATGCAATGCTCTACTGTGAGGAACTATGGAAACCAGCTCATAGCACAGAGATTGATGCTAGAAGTATGTCGGATGGAACCTTGAGATTTATAGCTATTCTTACAGCGTTGCTTACTCGACCAGAAGGTAGTCAAATCGTGATAGAAGAAGTCGATAACGGACTTCATCCCTCTCGCTTAGAATTGCTGGTAAAAATGTTACGGGAGATTGGGAAAAAAAGAAACATTGACATTTTAGTAACTACACATAACCCTGCTTTTCTCGATGCTTTAGGTTCAGAAATAGTGCCATTTGTAGTTGTGGCTCACCGAAATTATGAAAATGGAGACAGTCAGTTGACAATACTAGAGGATATTCAGAATTTTTCCAAGCTGTTTGCATCAGCTTCTTTAGGTAAGCTTACAATAAATGGTGCAATTGAAAGGAATCTTTCCCGTGGCGAATAGTTAGCAGTATGAGGAAGGTTCTAATCATCGACACATCCCTTCTTTGTGTTTGGCTAAAAGTTTGTGGGATGGAAATTTGTGGTTCTGATGATGATAGGTGGAATTTTGAGCGTGTAGATCAGAAAATACAAGCAGAAATAGCTAAATCTACTACTTTAGTGCTGCCTTTAGCCACTATTGTGGAAACAGGTAACCACATTGCACAAGCTAGGGCAAAACAGTATCAAACAGCCGAAGCTTTTGCAAAAATTATGGATTGTGCAGCCGACGAAACATCTCCTTGGGCGGCTTTCAGTGAGCAAATAGTTCTTTGGGAGGCGAAATCACTGAAAGAGTTAGCATCCCAATTTCCCAATCTTGCTAAGCAAAAAACGTCTATGGGTGATGCCAGCATTGTCATGTTGGGCCGACATTACCATGACAAGGGCTATCTAGTCGAGTTTCTGACTGCTGACAAGCAGCTTAAGGCACAGGAACCGAATCCACCAACCCCACCTACTAGGCGGAGTAGCCGCAGATTCAATTAACGTTGAACAATTTGAGAGTAAAGCTAACAACAATTTATCCTACGGGCTATCATCAGATAATAGCAGATTGCAATTGTATTGCTAGATATAAATGACCGCTTCCGACTCTGTGTCCCAAACAACAGAAACTAATCACCCGACTGGGCCGCACGCTGATTCTCGAATAGTGGATCGCAGTAGGCTTAGTAAGATGTATCAGCACTATGTAGACACGAAGGATAAGTATCCTCACGCGCTGCTGCTGTATCGGGTAGGAGATTTTTTTGAAACTTTTTTTCAGGATGCGGTGACTGTATCCAGAGAACTGGAACTTGTCCTGACTAGTAAGCATGCTGGGGAGGTGGGTAGGGTATGCATGACAGGTGTGCCACATCATGCATGGGAACGCTACACAACCCAACTGGTGGAAAAAGGCTATGCTGTTGTGATTTGCGATCAAGTCGAAGATTCTGCTGACGCTGTTGGTTTGGTGCGGCGCGAGGTTACCCGCATTCTTACTCCTGGCACTTTGCTAGAGGAGGGAATGCTGAAGGGTGGTCATAATAATTACTTGGCTGCTGTGGTCATTGCGGGGGAGTATTGGGGTTTGGCCTATGCAGATATCTCGACGGGGGAATTCCTCACGACCCAAGGTGGTAATTTAGAACACCTCACACAGGAGTTAATGCGCTTGCAACCTTCAGAGGTGCTTGTTCCTACCAATACTCCTGATTTGGGGAGTTTGCTACGTCCAGGAGAAAAATCAGAATATCTGCCTGAATGTTTGCCACCATCGTTTTGTTATTCATTGCGATCGCAAACTCCCTTCTCAGCAGCGGAATCTAGGACAAGATTGTTGCAAACCTTTAAGGTGCGATCGCTTGAAGGACTCGGCTGCGACCACCTCCCCTTGGCAGTTCGTGCAGCGGGTGGTCTCCTAGAATACATAGAAGATACACAAAAAGAAAACTCTGTCCCTCTACAGCCACTCCGTACCTACACCTTAAGCGATTTCCTGATTGTAGATCACCAAACCCGTCGTAACCTGGAAATTACGCAAACCGTCCGTGATGGGAGTTTTCATGGTTCTCTCCTCTGGGCATTGGATAAAACCTGTACAACAATGGGGAGTCGGGCTTTGCGGCGCTGGTTGTTACAGCCACTCCTTGATATTAAAGGGATTCGCTCCCGACAAGACACGATCCAAGAACTAGTAGAAAAAACGACCCTCCGCCAGGAATTGCGCCAATTGTTACGGCAAATTTATGACCTAGAACGGTTAACGGGACGTGCAGGTTCTGGAACTGCTAGTGCAAGAGATCTGGTTGCTTTGGCAGATTCCTTGTCTCGCTTACCGGAATTATCCTACTTAGTCGCTGAAGCTGCTTCTCCCTTCTTGAGGGCTTTACAGAAAGTGTCGCCCACATTGCAAGAGTTGGCAGAAAAATTACAAGCTTATCTTGTGGAGTCACCACCTATACATTTGACCGAAGGTGGCTTGATTCGTCCTGGGATAGATTCTCAGTTGGATGAGAGGCGTACAACTGTAGAAGCAGACCAGCAATGGATCGCCAATCTGGAAGTTGACGAGAGAGCAAAGACGGGAATTCCCACGCTGAAGGTAGGATTTAACAAAACTTTTGGTTACTATATCAGTATTTCCCGTGCAAAGGCTGATCAAGTCCCGTCTGATTATATTCGCAGGCAAACACTAACCAACGAGGAGCGCTATATCACCCCAGAGTTGAAGGAAAGAGAAGCACGAATTCTCACGGCGCGGGATGATTTAAATAAGTTGGAGTATGAAATTTTTGCTGCGTTACGCGACGAGGTGGGAGAACAAGCCGAGGTGATTCGCAATATTTCCCGTGCAGTTGCGGCGGCGGATGTATTGTCTGGTTTGGCAGAGTTGGCGGTTTACCAAGGTTACTGTCGTCCGGAAATGACGCCAGGACGGGAGATTTCCATTGTGGAAGGGCGTCATCCGGTCGTGGAAAAGTCCTTGCCAGCAGGGTTTTTTGTGCCAAATTCTACTCAACTGGGGAGTAGGGAATTAGGAGTAGGGAATAGTGAAGAAACAAATTCCCCAATCGCCAATCCCCAATCCCCACTCCCCGACCTCATCATCCTCACTGGCCCTAATGCAAGTGGTAAGAGTTGTTATTTAAGACAGGTGGGGTTAATTCAGTTGATGGCGCAAATTGGCAGTTTTGTACCTGCAAAGTCTGCTGCTTTGGGGGTGTGCGATCGCATTTTTACTCGTGTCGGTGCAGTGGATGACTTGGCAACGGGTCAATCGACCTTTATGGTGGAGATGAATGAGACGGCAAATATTCTCAATCATGCAACTTCAAGGTCGTTGGTGTTGTTGGATGAAATTGGGCGTGGGACAGCCACGTTTGATGGTCTTTCCATCGCTTGGGCTGTGGCAGAGTATATTGCTGCTGAAATTCGGGCGCGGACAATTTTTGCTACGCACTACCATGAGTTGAATGAGTTAGCAACCCTGTTACCGAATGTGGCTAATTATCAGGTGACGGTGAAGGAATTACCCGACCAAATTATCTTTTTGCACTCCGTTCAACCAGGCGGCGCTGATAAGTCTTATGGGATTGAAGCGGGACGGTTGGCGGGTTTACCAGCAGTGGTGATCAAAAGAGCAAAACAAGTCATGGGGCAGATCGAGAAGCATAGTAAGATTGCCATGGGTTTGCAAAACTTGGATTAGATGTTGTACATTAACTCATTATTTGTCACTGTTAACAGATTAATGTCAAGTTTAACAAATTGATGTCATTGTTCACAGATTAGGTGTCACAGTCATAAACTGGAACTTTATTAACTATGTCGTCCAATTGTATTGGCTAATTATTAATAAAATAATACCGTTAAACTTTTCGGTGTGCTGTGTTACTTCATAGCTCAACCTAGCTACATCACAACACAGCTTTTAAAATTCACGTTGCGTTTAACTTTTCTATTCTCAATCTGCCCCATCTTTCAACCCACCCTACTCTCATATTGCCGTTCAAAGTTCACAGCCCTAAATAAAGCTTGTGTATAAGTAACTTTCAACCCGCCTCTAGCTGGGAGGGGTGTTGAAACTCTTCAACATGCAATAACCAGAACTGCCCCGCCGATCTTTCAACCCGCCTCTAGCTGGGAGGGGTGTTGAAACTGACAAGAAAAAGCAATGCCTGAACTTGAGCTTGTACTTTCAACCCGCCTCTAGCTGGGAGGGGTGTTGAAACTAGGAACGGCGATTGCTGACAACCGAATTATCAAAATCTTTCAACCCGCCTCTAGCTGGGAGGGGTGTTGAAACTATTAAGGGTTGTAAGCCGATGATCACCGACAATACTTTCAACCCGCCTCTAGCTGGGAGGGGTGTTGAAACGTTAGACTCTTTAGCGCTATCACCTGCGATATTAACCTTTCAACCCGCCTCTAGCTGGGAGGGGTGTTGAAACTTATGTCCTGTATCTCATCGAACTTCAGAAGTAAGCCTTTCAACCCGCCTCTAGCTGGGAGGGGTGTTGAAACGACTGGAACGACTTCTAACACTTCTGTGACTCAAATCTTTCAACCCGCCTCTAGCTGGGAGGGGTGTTGAAACCAATAGGAATCTGACTATCAGTTGCAACAATGGATGCCTTTCAACCCGCCTCTAGCTGGGAGGGGTGTTGAAACCCACTAGGAATAAGACTAATAGTGATAGTTGTCGAACTTTCAACCCGCCTCTAGCTGGGAGGGGTGTTGAAACTCTGCGCTTCAAACCCTTGATTTACCAATGGTTATGAAGGCATTTTTGGCACGTCTCCCAAAATCGCCTGTCAGTTAACACTTAAAAAAGTAAATGAACTGACACATCAAAGGCTATAAGCCTAATTAAACAAGCGATTTAAAGATTTGGCAGCAACCCCAGGAAAATTAACCCCGCTTTGGCTTGCCAAAAAATAATTAAGGTGGGTTCCTCCTTGCTCGGAGGTGATTCAGTAGCCACCACTGCGGTAAACCCGCACCTCTATTACTGGGGGCGCACCTTTTTCCTATCCACAAGGGAAGCAGCATCAAGGTGGACAGCTACCAGGGTCAGAAAGCAAGACTGTCTGACAACAGTCAAACTAACCCTCATTTGTCACAGTTCAGAGGCTTAAAAAGCATGAACTGCGGCGCTATTACTTATTCTACTTTCAAGGTTCAGTTTTTGTTAATTAAGAATTTTTACGAGCGTTATAAGCTGTGATTGCCAAGTCTTTTGCTTTCTCGTGAGGGCTACCGTGAATCGGTTGTTTGTCTTGTTCAATAACAATTCCAACCTTGGCTGCTTGAGTTTTGATAGATTCTATCAATCTGCCATAACTCCATTGATTGATGTTGACGCGATACTGCTTGGCGTAATTTTTCTGAGCTTCCAGAGATTCTGGACATTTTTGTTCGGCTCTTGCTTGGATTTCGCTGTTTAATTGCTCACGCATATCATCTAGTTTGGGTAGGACAATACTTGCAGCAGAATATTTTTGTGCAACAGCAATAATTTCCTTCGCCAATAATCTATCGATGTACTGCCCTAACTCAGAATCCCCATATTCATTAGGTGCTGCGAGTGTTTGAGCTATTTTACGTTTGTGAGATAAGGCTTGTTTTTGTTGCCGCTGTCGGTTGAGTAGTTTGTAATTATCACCGAGTAGTTGTTTTATACTGCGATAAGCTATAACTTCCCCAGTTACAGCATTCACAACCGCTAAGGTTGCAGGCTTTTCCAAGCCGAGACTCACGCCAAGAAGAATGTGAGACTGTCCTTTATATAAAGCAATGCTTGGACGGGGGAAGGGGTTATGAATTTTGGCGAGGGTGGAGTTTTTGCGCTTGATGTAGGCTAATTGCTTTTCATTCAAATCGCCTTTTTCTTTGGTTTTAGTCATAATTTTAGCTATATCTTCAGCTTTTTCTTCTATGACTAATTTTGTCCCTTCCGCAGTCCACAGACGAGTATCGACGGTACAGTAAAGCGTTAAGTGGTGAAGGTTCCAAGGTTCGCCTTTACCTTCTCCAAATTGCCAGCTAATACGCCCACTCCGGAGTGTAAACAGGCTGCTGGAGTGTTGATTTTTACTATTTTTCTTAATTTCTTGGTCTGATAAAAAGCGTTTAAACCAATGCAGATGGCGAGAATCGCAGTAAATTTCAAATGTAAGTTCGCTGATACCGTTAAATTTTACACAGATGCGCCCAAATTGGTTTTTAAACCAAGTCATGTCCTCGCTAGTTTCGTAAGCTAAGGGGAAGGGGACAGAATTAGATTTTCTTAAAAGGGCATCTTGCCAAGATTTTGCTTCGGTTTCATTTTGAGGAACATTACCAGCAGCTACCGAGAGTGTTTCTAACCATTTGATATTAGTTAAATCCCTACCTTTGGGAATTCTAGCTTCTAGCTGTTCAGTAAGACGTAAAGCTTGGATTTCAACTTTCCGGCGACGTTTGGCAAATTTTTCAGCGTCTTCTTCTTTGTCTGGTAACTTACAACCGTTTTTTAACAAGTAGCTGATGGCACAACGAGTCAGAATGTCTTCTGTGTTGCGGTATGCATCAAACAAAGCTTGAGATAGGCTCTTTTCACTATGAGATTTTTTGGCTTTTTTAGCCCTCTTCCCTTTCTTCTGGTGACTTTCAACTGGTACGGACTGGGGAGTTAATTGAACTAAGATTTCAGCAGCTTGATTACGAAGAACATCTAAGGTTACACCAGTGGTTTCCAGCAATTCAACATCGCTGTTAAGCATTGAGAGCCAGCGAGTTTTGCCTTCTAATTGGTACTGCGATCGCTTCATTAATGCCAGCCAGGATTTATAAATGTAGCTGACTGTGGTAACTGCACTCACATAAAACCTTGCTGGTTGTCCGGTAAAGCGGGGGTCAGTTTTTAGTGGTTCGCATAACTCCTTGACTACTACTGCTGAAATGTTGCCTTTTTGCCGCCAAGTCTCAAAATCCGGGTGTTGACGCATCTGCATCAATAACTCGTTGATCAGTGGCGTGTTGAGGGAAGCCATCAGTTTCCATAGCTGTTGGCGGGTTGAGGGACTGGCTACTAAACGGCACTGAATTGTAATTTGGCTCATAAATTAGCCAATAAACAAATATGTCTAATAATAACATATTTGTCCAATAAAATGCTTGTGTAAAATCAAAATTATGCAAGAGGCATTTTTTACGAGCAAACAAGCGGCTGAGATTACAGGTTGTACCCTCCGACAATTGCAGTATTGGCGGGAGAAAGAGGTAGTTGTACCTACAATTAGCGATACGGGGACGGGACGTAGTGTTTATTACTCTCGTTCCGAGGTGATGGAATTGGCGATCATGGAATATTGT
>CAIVAU010000236.1 GCA_903903925.1 uncultured cyanobacterium | reverse complement strand
GTCGCACTGTACTACCCAATGACGTAGATCCTAAAAACAGCTATCAGCGAGTGGTCATCAGGGATTCAAGAATTCATCAGTACTGTCAGATCCTAGGAAAGACAGGTACACTGATAAAAACCTATAGAATGAAGCGCTGCCCGCAAAGCGGGATCGCGTGATTATTTACGCTGAAAACGGTCTTTGGTACGACACCCTCACAGAGTTAATTAAACTTCGTCGCCAAAATTCCCAGGATGCAGAACTGAAAGCTGATTGGGAAGAACTATTGAAGTCACCACAGGTTGGCTTACCAAATATTGCTTCAGAGCCGATTGTTTCGTGTTGTCAGTCTAAATAGTAAATGTTATGGGTGTTCAAAGAATTTCTCTGGGTGCGCTGGCTATTCTTTTAGGTACAGTTACTCTCGCCCTACCTTCAGACCAGTCATCTCAAGTTACTAAAGTTAATTTTATTGAAAATCGAGGTTGCTACTGGTCTGGCTCTCAGACTAATAATGCTATCAAAGACAACTTTATACCAGTATCTTTTCTATTTATACCAGTATCTTTTCTAGCAAATCAACTGATTACTCAACCCTCTAATTCCAAAAAAGTTGAGGCAGATCGACTTTTTAAAGAAGGTGAGCAGCAACTGAATAGCAATCAACCTCAAGCAGCTTTGGAATATTTACAACAGGCGCTGCTGATTTATCAACAGATGAAGGAACGCCTAGCAGAAGGACAAACTCTCAAGAGTATCGGTAACGCCTATTACTTCTTAAAAGATTATCCTCAGGCGATCGCCCACCAGCAACAGGTGTTAATCATTGCACGAGAAATGATTAACACTACTTGTATGGAGAATTAATAGTAAAATGCCAGTTATAAGAGTAACTGTTCACAGCGTGAATTCAGCTACGGGGAAAAATAAGTACAAAGACATGGTAGATTAGAAAGCGTGAGGATGGAGCCAAGAATTTATTAGGGGAAAGCTTTAAAAATCCTTTTAAAACTATATAAATCGAGTTAGATTGTGGCAAATCCAAAATTACTAGCTATTTGTTTAAGTCTATTTCTGGCAACAATACCACAAATGGCAGTTGCTCAAAACTTTGACCAATTGGTTGTTCAAGGTAATGCAGCCCTACAAGCCGGACAATACTCTCAGGCTGAAACTATCTGGCGTCAAGCCCTTCAACTTAACCCAAAAAGTGCTTATGCTTACAATAATTTGGGAAATGCTCTCCGCGCCCAGCACAAACTCGACCAAGCGATCATAGCCTTCAACCAAGCCATTAAACTTGATCCATCATTTGCCAGTCCTTACAACAACCGAGGGCTGATTTACTCCGCCAATAAAGATTATGACCGCGCCTTTGCTGACTTCAACCAAGCCATTAAACTTGATCCATCATTTGCCAGTCCTTACAACAACCGAGGGCTGATTTACTCCGACAAAAAAGACTACGACCACGCCATTGCTGACTTCAACCAAGCTATAAAACTTGACCCCTCATCTGCCCTAGCTTACAACAGGCGAGGGAATGTTTACTCTGCCAAAAATTTCAGGCGGTCTAGTTACGCCAATCTTATTTGGTATTACGGTCGGAAGTATTTTAAATGGTCGCATCATTATGCGGATAAAACATACGCGATTTGTTTATCCCGCAGGTGTCATCTGTCTATTAATTGGTCTACTAATGCTGACCCAGGCTAATCCAAAAACTTTGGGTATCTATCTTATCTTTGCTTTTTCATTTTGCGGTTTGGGC
>CAIVAU010000235.1 GCA_903903925.1 uncultured cyanobacterium | reverse complement strand
GTCGCACTGTACTACCCAATGACGTAGATCCTAAAAACAGCTATCAGCGAGTGGTCATCAGGGATTCAAGAATTCATCAGTACTGTCAGATCCTAGGAAAGACAGGTACACTGATAAAAACCTATAGAATGAAGCGCTGCCGCCAAAGGCGGATCGCAACATCAACATGGGCAGCGGTAATTACAACGAGCGGATTGAAGGTGACTATGTACAGGGTAATTCCTATGGTAAGAGGAAACACTCCAACTTCAACTTACAAGGCGCTCAATTTGCTGGTGGTCTAGTAAATGCTGAAACTGTTAACGCTCATCAAATTGGTGGTAACATTACCAACAATACTCAGGCTGCACAAACGGAGACTAATAATTCAGCAGTCCAAACAATCCTAATTTTAGCATCCAATCCGAGGACTACTTCTGCTTTACGCCTAGATGAAGAGGTAAGAGAAATTGACGCGGGATTACAACGAGCTAAAAAACGTGAATTGTTCGATCTGAAGCAGCGTTGGGCTGTACGTGTTCAAGATGTTTACCAATCTTTACTCGACTTCAATCCTAAGATTGTTCACTTTAGTGGTCATGGTTCTCTTGATGATGGCTTAGTACTAGAGGATGAAGCAGGTCAGGTACGGTTAGTGGAGACAGTTGCGCTGGCTTCCCTGTTCAAGCTGTTTGCTAGTAACATTGAGTGTGTTGTTCTCAATGCTTGTTATTCTGAGGTACAGGCGGGGGCGATCGCTCAACATATTCCCTATGTCATTGGCATGAATCAGGCGATCAGTGATCAGGCTGCCATTAAATTTGCCACGGGCTTTTATAGTGCGTTGGGGGCTGGGGAATCGGTCGAATTTGCTTACAAGCTTGGGTGCAGTGTTATTCACTTAGATGGAATTGCAGAACATTTGACTCCTGTGCTGAAGAAGAAATAGTCAGAATTTTGGCTCTTCCGTACTTGTTATGCTAAATTTATTTCCCAATACCATGAAACCCTTACCATACAATAAAAATGAACATTATTTACTAACATTTTAGGACTTTGGCAGTAATTTATGGTTTTGACTTTGATTTTAAAGGCAAGTTTTGATGTTTAACTAATAATTTGGCATAATAGGTACTGAAGAACCACATTTTTTATGCATTGCCAACAAACGTAACCAACCATTAGCTTAAGGGTCATTTGCTACTCATTCCCCTTAATCAAGTTTATTGGGGCGTCATTTGGTCAAGAGTACCTTACTTGTCTTATTGGGGTTCAACTCCTTCATCAATCCAAACATCAATGACTGCTTTTACTTCCAATTCAGTTATGGCAGAACACTCTTTTTCGTTAATAATTGTTCTAAATACGGCTCTTTTCCCGTGGCCAACTTTTTCTATTGCATGTCCACGATATACATTTTTAGGCTTAATCATTTTTATCTCAATTTTACTGATTATTATAACCAAAATACAAATTGATTTTTTGTATATAGGTCAAAAATCCTCAGCCAACAAATATTGAAGGTATGAGTACGATAAGCCCGCTTCCTTGACGTAGATCGCAAATCTTAATTATTCTCAAACCGTTGAATTTCGATCAGATAACCATTGGACCCCAAACCGAGATAGGTGTAAAAACCTGCAAGATGGTCTGAAAACCCTTATTCTGTATGGTTTTGATAATTTGATACAGATTTGGTCAAAAAAGCCGTGTTCACTAACGAGAAATCAAGCCTTTTGGGGTCATCTTGCAGGAAAAAACACATATCTCGGCTCAATGCCAAAACGGCAGCAGATAATGTTGCCATTAAAGTTCCAGAGATAAATGAGGATTATCTCAACCTTAATCCCTTCTAACTCGGAATGTATAGGTGTGCTTGACAAGCACCAAGTCATTGAGGAGCCGTGTGAATCTAACGATTCATGCACGGTTTTGTAGCCGAGTCAGGAGGGCGACTTCCTGGCTTAGGCATCCACCTACCGATTTAGTACGCGAGCGCACATACTGCCAATTTCACCAGCATCAGCATCATTGGGATTAGTTTTGAAATACTCACCTATGAACGCGCACCCTTGCCTGAGTAAATTATCAAAATCCCATCTCCACAATCTCACCGTGCTGTCACCACTTGCAGAGGCCAGGATTTTGCCATCCGGGCTGAAGCTGAAGCCATAAACCAAGCTTGTATGCCCAGTCAGGGTTTTAATTTCTTGACCTGTAGCGGTATCCCACAGTTTCATCGTCTTGTCAAAACTTGCAGAGGCCAGGATTTTGCCACCTGGGCTGAAGCTGACGCCCCTAACCAAGTTTGTATGCCCAGTCAGGGTTTTAATTACTTGACCTGTAGCGGTATCCCACAGTTTCACCGTGTTGTCACCACTTGCAGAGGCCAGGATTTTGCCATCCGGGCTGAAGCTGACGCCAAAAACCGAGCTTGTATGCCCAGTCAGGGTATTAATTTCTTTAAGCGTGGCGGTATCCCACAGTTTCACCGTCTTGTCACTACTTGCAGAGGCCAGGATTTTGCCATCCGGGCTGAAGCTGACGCCATTAACAGCTTTTGCGTGTCCTCCTAAGGTGTTCGGTGCTGCAACATTGTCAACTGTATTCAG
>CAIVAU010000234.1 GCA_903903925.1 uncultured cyanobacterium | reverse complement strand
CTTACAGGGACAAGAACTACATCCCCTTTCTCAGGATGAAGATTCAGTCAAGAGCGTCACCTTCAGTCCTGATGGTAAAACCATTGCTACTATTACTACAGACAAAAAGGTAAAATTATGGAATTTACAGGGAGAAGAACAACATACCCTTTCTGGGCATGAAGATTTGGTCAATAGCGTTGCCTTCAGTCCTGATAGTAAAACCATTGCTACCGCTAGTGGAGACAAAACGGTAAAACTATGGAACTTACAGGGAGAAGAACAGCATACCCTTTCTGGGCATAAAGCATCGGTCAATAGCGTTGCCTTCAGTCCTGATGGTAAAATCATCGCTACCGCTAGTGGAGACAAAACGGTAAAACTATGGAACTTACAGGGAGAAGAACAGCATACTCTTTCTCATACAGAATCAGTCAATATTGTCGCCTTCAGCCCTGATGGTAAAACCATCGCTACTGCTAGTGGAGAAAATATAGTCATCTGGGACTTAAACGGGAAAAGACTACATACCCTCTCTGGGCATCAAAAATATATTACTAGCCTTGCCTTCAGTCCTGATGGTACAACCCTAGCTAGTGCTAGTAAAGATACTAACGTGATTCTGTGGAAGTTAAATAAGGTAGAGGTCATCTGTGATAGGTTAAGCAAACTGCGCGTTTGTCAAGGGGGGCAGAGGAAAAGGTGATAAATCTAGCTTGGAGAAAGGTTTTCGGAGAAATTTAACCACACCTAAGTCCTGATTCTCGCGTGTCTGCGAAGTACTTAACTAGACATAGTCGTGAAAATTAATTAGGCGATCGCACAAGAAAAAAAGAAACTAACAATCCTGAACAAAACTTGCTTCTCCTCACTCCAAAAACACTGAAACAATGACTCCCTTCCCGGTCAAAAATTACCTAAATCTCTCTAACTCAGATCTCTGTGACCTCTGCGCCTCTGCGGTTAATTAGATAAGTAATCTAAAGGGCGGTTCGGGAGTAAGATCAGAAGCATCCGCCTACGTTTTGCCGTCCATGCCTCCGTCGCGCATCATCACCCTGATTGTTGGTGTCATCTTCATTCTGGGGCTAAGCCTATGGGTGATTGATTCCCTCTCACGGATCTATTGGCAGTTGTCTTTTTCTTCCCCATTTCTCGGCAATCTGCTATTGTTGTTGCTGGTTGTTCTTGTTGGAGCCTTAATTGCTGCGTTTGTCTACTATGTGCTGGTCATTCGGGCTGGCGAGGAGAGATCGCGCCGCGCACGCAGACAACGGGCTCAAGTCCAAATCCCCACTGCTAAACCTGAGGCGGCTTCTTCAAGTTTACAAGCTGTCAGGCAACAGGTAGAGCAAATTCAAGATGAAGTCGCTCGTCTGGCAATGGTGCGTAAATCCCAAGAAATTGAAGCGAACTTAGCACGTGGTGAGATCCAAGTTGTCGTGTTTGGTACTGGGAGTGCTGGGAAGACTTCCCTAGTTAATGCGGTGATGGGACGGATTGTTGGTCGGGTAGATGCACCGATGGGAACAACCCAGGCAGGACAAACTTATTGTCTCAGGTTGAAGGGATTAGAACGCAAGGTTTTGATTACGGATACACCAGGAATTTTAGAAGCTGGGGTGGCGGGAACTGAGAGGGAACAACTGGCGCGAGAACTAGCAACGAAGGCAAATTTGCTGTTGTTTGTGGTGGATAATGATATCCGGCGGTCAGAATATGAGCCACTGCAAGTCTTGGCGGAAATAGGGAAGCGATCGCTCCTAGTCTTGAATAAAACCGACCTGTATACGGAAGAAGACAAAGAGGCAATCTTGGCACGTTTGCGCCAGCGGGTGCAGGGATTTATTGCGGCGAATGATGTGGTGGCGATCGCTGCTCATCCCCAAGCCATAGAACTAGAGGATGGCGAAATTTTTCAATCTGAGCCTAATATTACACCATTACTGCGACGGATGGCAGCAATTTTACGGGCAGAAGGTGAAGATTTAGTGGCAGATAATATTCTCTTACAATCTCTACGATTGGGAGAGGAAGCCAGAAAACTTGTAGATTCTCAACGCCGCCGTCAAGCTGATAAAATAGTAGATCGGTTTCAATGGATTGGTGCGGGTGTGGTGACGGTGACACCTCTGCCAGTGGTAGATTTGTTGGCAACAGCTGCTGTCAATGCACAAATGGTTGTGGAAATTGGCAGAGTTTATGGCTGTGAGTTGAATATGGAACGTGGACGTGAACTAGCAGTCTCTTTGGCAAAAACTCTTGCCAGTTTGGGTATTGTCAAGGGAGCACTGGAATTACTTTCCACCGCACTACAACTTAATATTGGCACTTTTATGATCGGTAGGGTAATTCAAGGCGTCACAGCAGCTTATATGACGCGGATTGCTGGTAAGAGTTTTATCGAGTATTTTCGTCATGACCAAGATTGGGGTGATGGTGGGATGACCGAGGTTGTGCAGCAACAGTTTCAACTCAATCGCCGTGATGAATTTATCAGGGCTTTTGTTCAGCAGGCGATCGCACGGGTAGTTAAGCCTTTGCAAGAGGCTTCTGAGGGAGTTGATGAGGAATTTAGGAGTTAGGAGTAAAAAAGGGGAACCTTCTTTATGAAGAGTAGTAGACCCAACCCATTCCCCATTACCCCTAATCCCCCAATCCCTACTCCCTACTCCCCACTTTAGTGATAGTGGTGATGGTAGTGGTTTAGGTAGTACTCAGCAGATTCGTAATCTCGGTGATTGTGTCTTAAGTGGTACTCATTAGATTCGTAATCTCGATGATGCCGTCTTGGCTGGTACTCGGTAGATTCGTAATCTCGGTCATAGTGTCCTGGGTGGTACTCGGTAGATTCGTAATCTCGGTCATAGCGTTCCGGCTGGTACTCGGTAGATTCGTAATCTCGGTCATAGCGTTCCGGGTAGTACTCAGTATCTGCGTAACCTTGGTGATTGTGTCTTGGGTAGCTACTTTCGCTGCTATAGTTAGCATAGTCATCGTGGTGATGATGATGGTAACGATGATGGTAACGATGATGGTAACGATGATGAAAATAGTCGGAATACTCACCACCTACGCCATAATGACCATGATGACCATAGCTATGGGTATCGCTAATCCATTCGGCAGCAACCCAATGACCTGATCTTAGTTGAGCAAATCCATGTTCATAGTTGACAACAGGTGGGAGTGATGAACCATTACAGACACAGTTAATAACGTCATAGTCAAGGCCAGGACCTGTACGGACGTTAAGGCAGCTTCCGTTTGTACTGACGTAGGTAGTTGCGTAGTGAGCTGAAGCTAGTTGGACTTGGGTTAGAATCGTCAGCAAGGCACTAAGACTGGCGAAATTTAGCCAGACAGATTTAAAACATTTTTTCCAATTGAATTTCAACCGAGGGAGATCGTACTCAGTCTCTCCTTCGTTGGCAAGTAGCATATTGGCGTAAACAAAACATTCCATAATGGCGTCCTTCCCATTGCACTGTTGATGATCAAAAAATTTTGAAATGTAAGATAAATTGCTAATTATCTAGATCGATAATTAGCTCTCTGTACATATTACTCTCACGAAGTAAAAAAGAATATTTTGATCTGTTAATGCAATACGATTCAGTTAAAAACCAGCCCAGAGGAAATAAACAGAGCATTTCAAACAGGCAAAAGCCTTGATATATAATAACGAACGCAAGCGGTACTAGTCCTCTTTAATCACTGTGGGCAAAAAAGCAAGTGAGTCTTTGAAGAGTGAGAAGCAACTGCCGCTGCACAGCTAAAGACGGTGCGTTATGAGTAGCGCTAACATTCTTTGATGAAATTTTAATCTTTATCTCATTTAGAGTGTATAAATGGCTAAGCTACATACTTATACTGTTACAGTATACAAATTCAAATTTTTGTCAATCTTTAATAAAGGTAGCAATATGTAATACCTTATGCTAATCTTATATACTAGGTGAGCAACCTGAGTGAATCTAACCAAAAAAGATCAGTAATAATAACTATAAAAAAAGGTTCTTGTTGAACAATTAAGAACCCGATTTATTAGTTTATAAGGCATTCCGGAATACAGGGGGCAGTGTACGAAAATCTAAATAACAGTGACAAAGTAACCAGACAATGACCCATTACATGATCGGTAAAGTGCTACAAGGACGTTACCAAATCGTCCAAAACCTGGGTACAGGGGTGTTTGGACAAACATACATTGCTGTAGACATTGAGACTCCCGATAACCCCAAATGTGTTGTCAAACAGCTTAAGGTCACCAATTCCCAGCCCAACTACTTACAAACCCTAAGGTTGCACTTTCTAACCGAAAGCGAAACCCTGATGTACTTGGGACATCATGAGCAAATTCCTGAACTGATCACCTGCTTTGAAGAAAATGAACGCTTCTACTTAGTACAAGAGTTTATTGAAGGACATGCGCTGACAGCAGAACTGCCAACAAAAAAAAATGTAGACTATCTCTGGACTGAAAGCGAAGTTGTTGAATTGTTGCAAGATGTCTTGGTCATTCTCAAGTTTGTTCACTCGCAAGGAGTCATCCACTGTGATGTCAAGCCTGAAAACTTGATTAGACGTGCTTATGATGGTAAATTAGTCCTCATAGACTTCGGTTCAATTCAGCCAGTCGATTTTAAAACAGATGAGGTATTACCGATTTATCGGATTCCTGCAACCTCGTTGGGGTATATACCGCCAGAACAATTTATTGGTCAGACACAGCCCAATAGTGATATTTATGCTTTGGGTATGCTTGCAATCCAGGCTTTCACAGGTTTAACACCACTAGAATTAAAAGTAGAGCCTTATTCCAATCAGATCATTTGGCGTTCCGGCAATACGCCAGTCAGCGACTATCTGGCTGCTATCCTCACCCAAATGGTATGCTACAACTTTCAAGAACGCTTTCAATCAGCAGATGAGGTGTTGCAGGCACTCCAGGAAATGCCATGGGACAAAGAAAAACCTCAAACAATAGAAGCAGACTATACTACTTTTTCAGAAGCAAACGAATACACTAAGTATCAAAGTGAGTTGATCTCTAGATCACCGCTACTAACGGGAATGAAAGTAGGGTTGGCGGCTAATTCCTTAGTGGTGGGATTGGGAGTATACTCTTTAGTCAATAATTCTCCGGCGTACTCAGAAACACGGACTTTATATCAAGCAACAGAAGAATTTCAATCAGGGGATTTGGAGGGAGCGATCGCTCTAGCTAAATCGATTCCCGCAACGAGTAATGTCTATCCAGACGCACAAAACACCATCGGAGACTGGCAAAGTCAATGGCAAACTGCTGCTGATCAATACAAATCTGCTGAAAAAGCTTTCCATGAGGGTCGATGGTCAGATGTCATTCAAACGGCTCCCCGAACCCCCGATATTTTGTATTGGCAATCTAAGCTATCCTACCTAGTTAAGCACGCACAAGTCAATGTTGAAATACAAACAAAAAACTTATTAGCTCAAGCCTACGAAAAAGCAGCGACAAAAGATTTTACCGCAGCTTTAGACTATCTCCAGCAAATTCCCCAAGAATCCTCTGAAGGAAAGATAGTTCAGCAAAAATTAGCTGAGTACAGCCAAAAGCAACATATTAGAGGAACCTACTTTTTACAAAAAGCCTACGATACAGCAACACAGGGTGACTTTGATGAGGCGGTGAAATTCCTCCAGCAAGTTCCAAAAAATACTCGTGCTTACGAAACTGCTCAAGCAAAGCTGGCTGAATATAGTTACAAGCAACGCTTACAAATTGAGGAACCAAATGTGGCTTTATCACAAGTGGTTACTTCTGTAAAAAACAGGATAGATCCACAAATTAAAAATAGCACCGCGAACATAGCATCTTTTGAGCCAGGAAACGAACTGCAAGAGGTGAATATTAAGTAATTATGTTCGGTTGGTGACTTGAAATAATTCGTTTGTAGTTGCGCTTTATCGCTAAAGCGCAACTACAAACATAGTTTAAGTGTTCATCCGGACACGATATTAATGGTCAAGTCGCTTCTCGAAAGTCAAAATTCAAAAACGGTCATTTAAATGGTGGTTGTTGACCACAGGAGAAGATTAAGGGTACAAGCCCCTAAATTTATTTATGAAAAGAAAAAATATTTTTTTCGCGACGCGCTGCGCTCTTAAAAAATGCGTCCTTGCACAAATCCCCTAATTTTAATTATGGGGATTCCCCCTGCTCCCTGCTCCCTGCTCCCTGCTCCCTGCTCCCTGCTCCCTGCTCCCTGCTCCCTGCTCCCTGCTCCCTGCTCCCTGCTCCCTGCTCCCTGCTCCCTGCTCCCTGCTCCCTCTTCATGTTGACTAAATCTTGTTGTGCTTGATTACGGGCGTTGATTGCTGGTTGGTAATCTGGCTTAATTTTAATGGCTTTATCATAAGATGCTATGGCTTCTTGATACCTTTTTAAATTAAACAAGGCATTACCTCTGCTGTACCAACTTTCGTAATTATCTGGTTTGTAACGAACTGCTTTACTATAGGACGCGATCGCCTCAGCGTATTTCTGTAAATTGTATAGCGAATTTCCTCGACTATACCAAACTTGATCGTCATGCCGCTGTATTTCTATCGCTTTATTATAAGATTCAACTGCTTCTTGATAGCGTCTTAGTTGATGAAATGACCAACCCCGACCATACCAAGCTTTATAGTTGTTCTGGTTATACTTAATGACTTGATTAAAAGATTCTATTGCTTCTGGATATCGTTGCAAATTCAGGAGTACATTGCCCCTAGACAACCAAGCTTGGTAGTGTTCTGGCTTGTATTGTACTGCTTTATCATAAGCAGTAAACGCATCTGGATAACGTTGTAAATTGACTAGATCATTGCCCCGATTATACCAAGCTTGCTCGTAATCTGGTTTTAATTCAACTGCTTTATCATATGCTGCTAGTGCTTGGTCATACTGTTTTAAATTATGTAATGCCCAACCCTTATTGTACCAAGCTTCATAATAATCTTGCTTCAATTCTATCGCTTTATCGTAGGATTTAATTGCTTGATCGTATTGATTTAAATGACTTAAAGCCTCTCCTTGTGCATTCCAAATTTCCGGTGATTTCTTTCCTAGTTGTAAGGTCTTATCAAAGGAGGCTAGTGCTTCTTGGTATCGCTGCAAGTTATTCAATACAAAGCCACGTCCACCCCAAGCTTCTAAATAGTCCGGCTGAATTTGAATTGCTTTGTCGTAGGCTGCTAGGGCTGATTGATATTCTTTTAATTCCGAGAGTGTTTGGGCTTGTCCATTCCATGCTTCAGCATAATTCGGTCTAATTTCAACTGCTTTTTCATAAGCAGTTAAAGCATCTTTGTAGCGTTGCAAAGCATAAAGTGTATTCGCTTGCTTATACAATTCAGTAGCATTAGCAGAATTGATAATATGATTAATGTAGATGGAAGCTGCTACACCTATTCCTGTTAAAGTGATTCCTGTTATTAACTTTACTAATAGATGTTTTGGCTGTTGATTGATTTTTGTAATATTCTTCTTTGGAAGGGGAACATGTATGGCAATTGTGTTATTGTTATTCAAATCTTTGAGTGCTTGGAGAACTGCTGTTGCTGAAGGATAGCGCTGGCGGAAGTCATAGCGCACCATCGTGTCTAAAATTTTGGCAAAGTCTTCATCTACGGTAGAGTTTTTTTGCCAGATAATTTCGTTAGTTTCCGGATCTTTTTCTAGTTGATCGGGGGATAGACTAGTTAAGGCTTGAATGCCAATTATCCCTAAAGCATAGATATCACTGCTGAACTTGGGATCACCTTGAGCTTGTTCGCTAGGGATATATCCAGGAGTCCCGATCGCAACAGTAAATTTTGTTTTTCCGGCAGGAGTCACGACTTGAGTGGTAATTTGTTTGACTGCACCAAAGTCGATCAAAACTAACTTACCATCCTGCTTGTTTCTAAGTATATTACATGGATTGACATCACGGTGAATGACGTTTTGCTGATGGACAAACTGTAATATTTCCAAGATTTCTTGTAAAAGGAGAATCACCTGGTCTTGACTGAGTGGTTTTCCTGGTACAATCTCTTGGCTAAGGTCATGACCTTCAATAAATTCTTGTACTAGATAGAATTCTTCGTTTTCCTCAAAGTAAGCTAAAAGTTGAGGAATGCGGTCATGAGTACCTAATTTATACAGAACTTGAGCTTCTGTATCAAATAAACGCCTAGCTGTCTGCAAGTTTACCGGATCGGTTGCTTGGGGCTTGAGTTTCTTGACGACACATTGAGGTGTACCAGGTAATTGAGTATCACAAGCAACAAAGGTTTCGCCAAATCCTCCTCCTCCCAAATGGCTAATAATTTGGTATCGTCCAACAAGTGTGTTTCCTAGCATTTGGTTTGCCTTGCGCTACGATCTCCACACGATCTTGCCACACCTTTGGGGAGTAGGAAGTGAAGAGGCATAATTTTTTTTACTAACCACTAACAAATTCCGATGATTCCTATTAGTGACAACATTCTTAGCCGCAGAAAGCCGATAGTTATTTACTGGCTGATTGGCATTAATATTGCCTTATTTTTGTGGGAACTGAAACTTGAGGTTGGTGACCAATTAGGAATTTTTGTCAATAATTGGGGCTTAATTCCAATACATTTAAGTGAACCATTCACAAACACCTTGGCTGGAAACCCTGCGGCTGGGGTAGTTGTGCTAATGCGTTCGACTTCACTACTGTTAGGAATATTTTTTCACAGTAGTTTTAGTCAAATCTTGGGTAACTTGATATTTTTATGGGTTTTTGGCAAAAATATTGAAAATTTACTGGGTCATATCCGATTTTTAGGATTTTACTTAGTTTCTGGAGTACTTAATGGCTTAGTGCAAATTCTGATTGAACCAAACTTGACAACAGCAATAATTGGGTCTAATGGGGCGATCGCATCTATTTTAGGAGCCTATATCCTGAAGTTTCCCAAAGCAAAAATTGACACGATTTTGCCCCTAGTGATTGTATTTATCCCCATAGAACTACCAGCCTTTGTTTATGTGTTTTGGTGGTTTGTACAACAGATGTTTTACGGTATTGGCAGTTTAAACATTCCTGGCGGCGTCAACCAAAGTTTTACTAGCTACTTGGCACAGTTTGTGGGATTGTTGATCGGTGCAGCTTTTGGGGCAGGGGGGCAGAGGGCAGGGGGGAAAAGAACTAATTGCCGGTAAATTCCTACTCCCCTGCTCCCCTGCTCCCTTCCTTCCCGTTTACTTCAGTCCCAGAATATTCAAGACAATATACAATCCAAAAGAGTAAGTGGCGGAACCAAGCAACACGCAAACTGGTAGAGTTAGTACCCATGCCAGCAGCAGATTTCTCAGTGTGTCCATCTGTAGCCCAGAACGGTTTGCTGCCATTGTCCCGGCTACACCAGATGAGAGTACGTGTGTTGTACTTACTGGTAGACCGAAGTGATCGGCAGCAGCGATGGTTGTCATAGCTACCAACTCAGCTGAAGCGCCCTGAGCGTAGGTCAGGTGATCTTTACCAATTTTTTCACCTACGGTCACTACGATGCGCTTCCAGCCAATCATGGTACCAAGACCTAGGGCAAAGGCGACTGCTACTTTTACCCAACTAGGAATAAACTCGGTTGCTTTCTCCAACTGGGTCTTATAGTCCCCTAGAGTTTTCGTCTCTTGTTTATCGGTAATCACGTGCTGCTTGTTCAGCTTGTTAATTGTTTTGCTGACAAGATAGATATCGTTCCTTAACGCACGGCGATTTTCCTTGGAAATATCCTTAAAGCTCGCCTTCCCTGCAATCTTGCTTGTGATTGTTTGACTCTTAGTCGCAAGCGCAGCAAAGGTTTGACTATCAGCTGTGCCAGCTTTCAGGTAGCTTGATAGCTGATCATCTGCTGCTTTCTCTTGTAGGGATGCTCCAGGAGATGTATGTTTGCTGATCACAGCAATAGCAGGCTGTGATATGTCCGCTAACGGAGCAATCTTGGCATTTAAATCTAAAGCAAAGATTCCTGGCAAGATACCAATCAGGATCAGCATGATCAGACCCATTCCTTTTTGTCCATCATTGGAACCGTGAGCAAAGCTAACACCAGTACAGGTCAAGATTAACAAAGCTCGAATCCATAATGGTGGTGCTTTACCTGTTTCCGGTGCACGGTATAACTCTGGGCGGTGGATTAGCGCTTTTGCTAACAGGAGTAAAAGCGCTGCGCAAGTGAATCCTACGACGGGTGAAATCAGCAGAGAAGAGAAAACTTCTTGTGCTTTTCCCCAGTTGACACCTTCACCAAAAGCATGACCAGATGTCAGTGAATTTGCTAAACCAACGCCAATAATTGAACCAATGAGGGTGTGTGAACTTGATGCTGGCAAACCTAGATACCAAGTACCAAGGTTCCAAATGATTGCTGAGATTAGAAGAGCAAACACCATCGCGAAGCCTGCACCTGAGCCGGCATTAATAACCAACTCAGCTGGTAGTAATGCAATGACACCAAAGGCGACAGCCCCAGTTGAAACCAGCACACCTAGTAAGTTCCATGTACCTGACCAGATAACCGCATAAGTTGGCTTTAGTGAATGAGTGTAGATAACTGTAGCAACTGCGTTTGCGGTATCATGAAACCCGTTGACAAATTCAAAGCCAAGTGCAAGTCCCAGCGCTAATAGTAGAAAAAAACCACTACCTGCTGTTAAATCTCCGAGAAAATCCATATAGTCACCCTAATAGAGAAAAAAGTGTCAACCCAAAAGAAAACTTTCATCGCCAGTTGGCTGGAACTTTTTTAAGTTGTCTGTTATGGTTAAATACCGGTTCTTGAACCCTGCAATTCTCAAAGTACCATTGTACTACTTAATGTCGGCGGCTCAGTTCAAATAGGCTATTTTAACATTCACTTCATGAGTTTAATGTAGCCTTAACCTATCTTTAACCGACCACTTTGGAAGTTTTCTGGAATAAGAATAAAGTATTTAGATTAAGCAGGGAATAAATTTTCGTAAAGATTGTCCTGTGAATAAATCTGTTAAGGTTACGGAAATGATCTGAGGTCTGGTTAAAGTTTTCTAGGCATAGGTGAACGATAGGCAATGCGGAGACTTTGCACTAAAATCAAGAGGGATGCGATCGCCATCAACCCACCCCAGAACCAGTAAGGTAGAAATAGCTGCTGCTGTATTTGGGCTGAGTCAGAATGCAAACCTGGGCCAGCAGAGGCGCTAAATAAATAGTCCAGTTGAAGGTATGTACTGACACAAGCCTGCACGCCAAGAAATTGAACGGCAAACCCTTGTATCCACTGCGGAGCTCTGAGAGCGATCCCAAGGATCATTAAACCTATGAGGGGAATTGCTACCAAGCCAAAGAGCGATCGCACCCAAATAAATGTTGAAATAATTAAAAAACTCCCTAGAATTTTCAAACTTAGGGAAGCGTTCTTAAAACTGCGGGAAGCCAGAATTAAAATAGCACCAGCGATTGGTGGTCCCATTGGTCCTGCTGCTGCAACAATGGCGCGACCAATTGGGCCTAAGAATAACGTACCGCTATGATACGCAACACCGGAACCGTTGGGAAAAATTTGCAACTGCTGAAACTTTCCTCCCAAAAGGATCGCAGCCAACCCATGACCCATTTCGTGAAACCAAGTTGCCAGGATAGTGAAGGGGTATAAAATATAATTTCCTCCTGGTATCTGCCAAAGCACAACAGTAGCAATTGCCGCCACAATTAACCAGGTAAGACCTATACGGTCATCTGCAAACAATATCCCCTCAAGCTGGGGGACTTTGGGGGGGTGCTTCATAAGTGACTAAATTTCCGCGTGTCCTAGGTTACTAATTCAGTATATAATATTTTATTTTTTTGTAGTGTAACTGTCGTTTTTCATCCTACGTTACAGCAATTTTCAGGCAAATAGACCAGATTGTAGGGGCGCAATGCCGCCGCGCCCCTACTCGGCTAAGACATTTGAAACAGAAATGTTACCATATCGCCCTTACCTAGGCTGATCCGATCTCCAGGTCGCAGACGGTGTCGGTTTCCTGGTAATAGCGGCAAATTGTTAATGTATGTGCCATTAGAACTACCGACATCTTCGATATAGTAAGCGTCTCCCTCAGCACGAATATCTGCATGAATCCGTGAGACAATTTCTGAGTTAGGAAAACCAGAAACATCTATATCTGGGGGAATACGGTCATTCGGCTTGCCCATATGAATGACAGAAAGATTTTGCGGCAATTCTACTAGCCTGTCGGTTTGAACGTGAACCAGCCGTGCCGTCACCTGCTGCAATTGAGTTCTAGAAGCAGCGACTGGTTGTATTGGTTGTATTGTCTGAGGGGGTGTTATTGGGCTTTCCTGCTCTGAACTGGCAGGTTCAGTCTCGACATCTGGTGGTGAAATGATGTTTTGAGTGGAAGTTACATCTGGTTCAGGAACAGACATTTGTGTTGGCGGCAACGGTGAGTGGTTAGGAGAGTTGTAGTTAGTAGATCCACTTGTGACCTCAGCTTGTGAGTATACAAGTGGGTCAGGGTGAACTAGGGGTGGTACTTCTACAGAGATGTCGGGAGCGACAGTTGCTGCAACAGTATTAGGAGCAGTTACATGCAGGTTATAACCACATTGACCACAGAAGGCTGCATCCGCTTGCACAGTCGCCCCACAGCTTGGACAGTTAGTAGTAGCTGGTAACGGGGTATAACAAGCTTCACACTGGACGGCACCGTCAGGGTTTAAGTGATTGCAGTTAGGGCAGACGATCATGGAGTTAAGCCTTTATTCATAGTAATAATCTGGTATGCGGGAAACTCATGTCTTTAGACTTGAGAGGGAAGCGACTCAGGCGACTTTAGCCGCCTTGAAAATTTCTTTCCATTACCGCCTTGGGGTTACTCAACTTGGGGTGCTATTGTATTGCACTTTCAAGCTTGACAATTACCATTTCAGGTTTTTCACCCTGTACGCATAATGGTTTTGCGTAGTTAAGAGATGTCTGTGGGCATACGGAAAATAGGGAAATTGATGCCAAGAGGAGTTAGTATTTAAGGTTAATTGAAGGCTAAAGTGTAACTTCACCCATTATCCTTTGTTAAGTCACTCCCGGCATCTGCATCTAGTAACCACCAAAGCTCTCCTTGGGGTTGAATTAGGCGAGATGGATACGTCAAGTCATCTGCCACTGGTGCAAATACTTGATCTAAAGCTTGTCTTTTATTTGCACCAGCAACGACAAACATAACGCAGCTAGCAGCGTTGATCAATGGGTATGTAAAGGTTAAGCGGGGGTTTCCGTCTTTGTTGCCTACACCAATTAAATGATCGCGTACTTTTAATACTTCTGTATGGGGAAATAACGATGCAGTGTGTGCATCATCGCCCATTCCTAGCAAAATCACATCCAAAGAGGGAAACTCTCCAGGTAAAGAATGAAAAAATTCTTGTAGATGCTGTTCATACTGAGCAGCCGCCACCGCTGGTTCAGTATCCGATGTTGGCATTGAGTGGATGTTAGCTGCTGGGATATCAACGCGATCTAGCCAAGCATGACGCGCCATGAGTTGATTACTCTCTGGATGATCTGGTGGGACGTAACGTTCATCTCCCCAAAACACATGAATTTTTTCCCAAGGAAGTTTTTTGTTGGCGATCGCTTCATACAGCGGCTTGGGTGTGTTACCACCAGAAAGAGCAATAGTAAATTGTCCTTTCTGTTCAATAGCGGTTTCTATTTTAGATAAGATCAGTTCTAGGGCTCGTGCAATCAGCGCTTTGTGATCCGTTAGTACTTCAACCTTTTTGTTCATCATTTCATCATCACTTTGGCAACTTCCTGCAATACCATAGCGAAATTATGGCTATTTACCTTTTGAACTTTTGAAACTTTTAATATAAAACGTCGGAGAGGGAACTTGATAGTAGAGTCTTACGACCCTACAGTACCTCAAAGAAAATTCAGGAATTAACCTGAAGCCACGTCTTCTTAAGGCGTGGTACTTCACCATCATTTAGGAGTAGGGAATAGGAAGTGGGGAATTTGGGGTCCCTATTAGCCTTGATAAAGCTGATCCCAGTCAGCGATCGCCGCTTTCTGGGCAGATAATACTTGCTGAATTCCTTTTTGCGCACAATCAAGTAGCTGATTCAACTGTGTACGGCTAAAGCTACCTTCTTCAGCTGTTCCCTGGACTTCAATGATCCCCATCTGTTGATTCATCACGACGTTGAAATCTACTGTAGCGGCAACGTCTTCAACATAGTCCAAATCTAAAAATGGCTCCCCTTCTAATAAACCTACAGAAATTGCTGCTACCTGTCCGATCAGGGGCGATCGCTCTAAAATTCCTTGCTGCAACAGTTTAGAAATTGCACTAGCTAGGGCCACAAAGCCACCTGTAATCGCTGTAGTCCTAGTTCCAGCATCTGCTTGTAACACATCTGCATCTACAGTCAGCGTGCATTCTCCCAGCGCCTCTAAGTCAAGTGCTGCCCGTAAGCTACGTCCAATTAGACGTTGAATTTCTTGAGTTCGTCCAGACAATTTCATAAATTCTCGTTCTTGTCGTTGCTGAGTCGCACATGGTAGCATTCGGTACTCAGCAGTTAACCAACCCTTACCAGTACCTTGCAGAAAGTTCGGAACTCGTTGAGTAAAGCTGACTGTACAAAGTACTTGAGTGTCACCACATTTTGTCAGAACGGAACCGGGAGCAAAGCGAGTGAAGCCTTGCTGAAAGCTAATAGGACGGAGTTCTTCGGATTGCCGACCATCTGAGCGCTGCCAAGCCATTGGGATTGCCTCAAAGTTTAGTATAGAATACCGCCTTTAGGGCATGAGGAATAGGGCAGGGGGGCAGGGTGTGGAGAAATTGCCAATACTCCTGCTAAGAGCTCCCAATGCCCATTCCTACTTAGATGCCAGCAGTTCTGATACTTCTGCGTGTGCCAACACAACATCAGGTTCACGCTGGAGAGCAGCGTAGTATTTTCTTGCAAACGTATTGCCAATCTCTGACGGCACGATTAGTGTACGGGCATCGGCGATCAAATTTTGGACATCGTCCAGCGATAGGGGTTCATTCGCTGAGAGCATTTCATCAATTCGCACCACAAGCTGAGAAATGCGATGTAGCCACGCAAATTGTTCATGCTCAATGACGAGTTGGAGCAGTTCTCCGCTTGATACTCGGCCACGAACCTGTTCGTAGGCAATGCGTTCTGTCTCCAGCAAACAGGCGTGAAGATGTAACAATTTATTGCGCAACTCACGTAGATGTTGATGTTGACGTATTCGTTGTAGAAGTGTGTTAGAAGTCAATGGAACCCATCCTCCCATTACGATAGTCTTCAATGGCTTGAACAATTTCAGCTTGATCATTCACTGGTGCGAAGAATATGCTGATGGTCTCAACCAGCACTTATATTCTGATGAAAATCTCTCCAGCTGAGGTCGTAAAACCTAGACGGTAAGAAGCTGATATTCTATTTTAACCCAAAATCAAACCAGGGAGTAGGGAGCGCTCCCTCTAAAGAATTAGTACTTAATACGTGGATCTACGTAGGCATTTAAAATATCAATCAGAATGCTAACAACCACTACAATGATGGCAAAAAACACTAACACCCCCTGCACTGTGGGATAATCCCTGAGGGAAATTGCTTCATACAGCTTATTTGCTAGCCCAGGCCAAGAAAATGTCACCTCAGTTAAGATTGCTCCGCCCAATAGAGAAGCAAAGGTCAAACCTAAAACCGTAATTACCGGAATTAAAGCATTTTTTAAAGCGTGGGAAATCAAAATTTTTCTTTCAGGAATCCCTCTGGCTCTCGCTGCTTCTACATAATCTGCTCGCAGGGTTTGCTTTAAATTGACTCGTACAATCCGCTCAAAAATACCACTGAGCAAAACCCCCAAAGTGATACTTGGAAGAGCAAGATGATGCAATGCGGTGAAAAATTGAATGAAGTTACCATTCAGGAGACTATCAATTGTATACAGACCAGTGAGACCGATGGGCGCAGGCAAAGTTGAAGAAAAGCGCGTTCCTAATGGAAACCAACCTAGCTGCACTGCGAAAATTAATTGCAGAACCATCCCCATCCAAAACATTGGCAGTGAGTAAGTAATAATACCAAATAACCGCCCTCCAACATCAATAAAAGTTCCAGGACGGGAAGCAGAAAGAGTGCCAATCCCAATTCCGACTACCAGGGCGATCGCCATACTGCAAACTGCTAACTCCGCTGTCGCCGGAAAATATTGCCCAATAACTTCCCAAACTGGTTGTCCCCGACTTGTCAACGAGGTTCCCAAATCTAGGCGCAGCAGTTGTCCTATGTAATTCAGATACTGTAGCCACAGAGGAAGGTCTAAACCCAGTTGTTTCCGCAATTCTTGTTTAGCACTTTCTGGCGCATGTCCTCCAAGAATTGCATCTGCCGGATCTCCCGGAGTTGCTCGCAGCAAGAGAAACACAATTGTAGTGATCGTCAAGAGCATCATCGGCGCTAAAAGCAACCGCGTAATGATGTAATACTGTAGAGCTTTAGAACGAGACATAGTGGGGAGGGTGGGGAGTGGGGGGAGTGTGGGGAGTGTGGGGAGGGTGGGGAGGGTGTCTCTATCACCTTCTTCCCCTTCCTTACCTCCCACACCTCCCACCCTCCTATTTTTTAATTGTTTTGTAAATCAGATTTTGGGTGGGGTCAAGTTGTACACCATTAACCCCTTTACGGGCAAACACATAGTCTTTGTCTTGCCACAGGGGAATATAAGGGATATCAGTTGCCTCTAAGGCTTGGATAGTGGCAAAAATTTTCTTACGTGCTTCTGGGTTTTGCTCTTGGCGTTCTTGCGCAATGAGCTTGTTCATGGGTTCGCTATAGTAAAATGAGCCCTGATTCTGACTTCCTCCTTCTTCACATCCTTTGGCGTCGGAACCTTTCTGACAATCCAAAAATGGCTGAATGTAATTATCTGCATCCAAAAAGTCTGGATACCAATCAAGTAATGCTATCGGATACAGACCCTGGCTAATATTTTTAAAGAAGGTAGCACCTTCTACAGGGCTGATTTCAAATTGCAGTATTCCGTCCATCTTTTGATCGGCAAGGGCTTTGAGTGTCTGGGCTGCTAAAGCACGAGTTGGAGAACTGGTAGGATACCAAACTTGTAATTTGGCAGGATTTCCTTTTGAGAAACCGGCAGTAGTTAACAATTGTTTAGCTTGATCAAAGTGACCATCGCCGTATTTATCTTTAAAAACTGATTGGTGAACATTAAATGTTGTCGGCACCATGCTGTACAATGCTTCTGCCTGACCATATAAAACTCGCTGCATGATTAATGGACGGTCAATGAGCGCTGCGATGGCTTGTCGAACTTTTAGCTGATCCAACGGCTTCTGATTGCGGTTTAAAACTATGTAACTGACTACACTACCCTGAGCAGTAATTGATTGCCAATCACCACTAGTGGTGCCTTCTTCTAAGTTACGAATTTGGTCTGGTTCTAAAGACAAGTAAGCGACATCGACTGCGCCAGTGCGAAAGGTATTAAACAAATTAGCTGGACTACTGAGAATTTGCAAGTTAATGCCGCTGTTAGCTGGTTTGTCTCCCCAGTATTTATCAAACACATCAAACCGTAGTGAATCAGGTCCAAAGTTGGCTAACTTATAAGGCCCTGTCCCGATGAAGATATTTGGCCGAAATTTCCCTGCACCAATTTCGTAGGCTTTGGGCGAAATTGGACAAACCCCAGAAAACGCTAGGAGCGACGGAAATGCCGCAAACTGCTTTTTCAGTTTTATTGTCAACTCATACTCGCCTGTGGCTTTTACCGAATCCACTACATCTTTAAGTAGGAAGGACGGTTTACCACCATTTCCGATAAAGCGTTGGATGGTAAACTCCATTGCTTTGGCATTAAAAGGAGTATTGTCGTGAAACACGACTCCCTGTCGCAGGGGAATTTTGTAAGTTAAACCATCTTGACTAACTTTAGGTAATGCTGTAGCTAACTGAGGTTTAATTTCTGTGCTACCTGGTTCGTAAGTGTAGAGGCGATCGCTCATGTTATAAACTAGCCCAAGAGATGCTAATTCATAAGCATCAGCCGGATCGAGGGTACGTGGTTTCTGTGTCGTACCTATAGTTATGCGACCATCTCCCGTTGTGGTATTTGCAGAACTAGATGATAATGTAGGTGCTGTTGTTGATTGGCGAGTGCCGCAACTAACTACCAAAAATAAACATACACAAAATAAAGAAAAGAATTTTGTAATTCCACCCCACCGTCTTACGGATAAGGAAAACCAGGTCATAGTGCTGCAATTATAAAACAAGATTGGTTAGACATTTTACTATATGAGCGGCTACATTCCCTGTTTGGATACTTTTAGTTTTTTAGTCCCTTAATAACTGAAAAATTTTTATTTAATTAAAAATACAAATATTGACTAAATTTGTTTTAAATTCATAATTAGCCAGGGCATAAGGTTTTTAAGCTTTTCCTTTAGCTCAAGCGGTTGAGATGATCGGAAAAATATCTTATCATTCCTTTTCCAATCAAGGATTTGCTTAATAAATCTTAATATACAGATCTCACCGATACAAATGATCGATATTGTGAACAGCAGATCAACAGCCTAATAGCGAGACTAAGAGCGTGAAGTACTTCTTTTTATCTGAAGATTGGACAGTTGGCAGAGTCTGGGCATCTGATGGACTGTGGCAGATAATAGCATGGCGACGCCAGCCAGAAATTCAGCAAATGAATATTTGTTTGATCGAGCAAGGCGAAGTGCTATGGCTTTATCGGGTTGAAGATGCCGTTTTAACTGTAGAAGTGAAGCCAAACACACAAGTACAAGTAGGGACATCTGGTCAAGCGATCGGTCAAGTAGTACTCAGACGTTTGATGAGTGCCGAACAGGTCATTGATCGCTTGGGGAGTGCTGAGGCAAGGTGTCAGCTGCAAAATATCCAATCGGTAGTGCAGTAGGGGGCAGGGGAGCAGGGGAGCAGGGGAGCATAAATTGGCAATTTCTCTACATCTGACTGTTCTTCCCCAATCCCCAATCCCCAATCCCCAGTACCCACTCCCCAATATTAAGTAGCTTAAGCAAGGTCAGCTACGTAAATGCCTCCATTTCCACGCTTGCAAACAGCTCCATCATATAGTTACACTTTTTAAAACATTCTCATTTTTGCCAAACTACCCAGACTGTCGAATTCATAAGACACTCATTGGGGAAGGTTTCCTATGGCAATAACAAAAACATGCTTAGAAGTCAACAGCGGCTTACGCTGCTGGTGAGCTTCGGTTAGAAAATTGCTTTGTAAACAAAATTCGTCGAGGAGGAGCGTAGTCGATGGGACTACCCTGGTACCGAGTACATACGGTCGTTCTGAATGATCCAGGGCGATTGATTTCTGTACATTTGATGCACACAGCCTTGGTAGCAGGCTGGGCTGGTTCAATGGCGTTGTATGAACTAGCTATTTACGACCCCAGTGATGCAGTACTGAACCCCATGTGGCGTCAAGGCATGTTCGTGCTGCCCTTTATGGCACGCTTGGGCGTTACTCAATCTTGGGGTGGTTGGAACGTTACTGGCGGGCCAGCAACTGACCCCGGTTTTTGGTCATTTGAAGGCGTCGCTGCTGCCCACATCGTTCTTTCTGGTTTGCTGTTCTTAGCGGCAGTTTGGCACTGGGTTTACTGGGATTTGGAACTATTCCAAGACCCCCGGACTGGCGAACCCGCCCTTGATTTGCCAAAGATGTTTGGCATTCACCTGTTCTTGTCTGGTCTACTTTGCTTTGGTTTTGGTGCTTTCCACCTTACCGGACTATTTGGTCCAGGAATGTGGATCTCTGACGCTTACGGCTTAACTGGTCACATCGCACCCGTTGCACCAGAGTGGGGACCAGCAGGCTTTAACCCGTATAACCCTGGTGGTGTAGTAGCTCACCACATTGCTGCTGGTATCGTTGGCATTATCGCTGGTTTATTTCACCTATCAGTACGACCTCCCGAACGGCTCTATAAAGCCCTGCGGATGGGGAATATTGAAACTGTACTTTCTAGCAGTATTGCCGCAGTATTCTTTGCTGCCTTTGTCGTTGCCGGTACTATGTGGTACGGTAGCGCTACTACCCCAATTGAACTTTTTGGGCCTACCCGCTATCAGTGGGATCAGGATTACTTCAAGCAGGAAATTGACCGCCGCGTGCAAGCTAATGTTGCTGAAGGTGCAACTCCTTCTGAAGCTTGGTCGCAAATTCCTGAAAAACTTGCCTTCTACGATTACGTCGGCAATAGCCCTGCCAAAGGCGGTTTGTTCCGGGTGGGACCAATGAACAAGACCAATGGCGTTGCTTTATCTTGGCTGGGTCATCCAGTATTTAAGGATGCCGATGGTCGGGAGTTGAATGTACGTCGTCTTCCCAACTTCTTTGAAACTTTCCCAGTAGTTCTGACCGACAAAGATGGTATTGTCCGTGCTGACATTCCCTTCCGACGGGCAGAATCTAAGTACAGCTTTGAACAAGCTGGTGTAACTGCGGAATTCTATGGTGGTGATCTAAATGGTCAGACATTTAGCGATCCAGCCGAGGTGAAGAAGTATGCTCGTCAGGCGCAGCTTGGTGAACCCTTCTTATTTGATGGGGATGCGCGTTTGCAGCCAGATGGAGTATTCCGCACCAGTCCTAGAGGTTGGTTTACCTTCGGTCACGCCGTATTTGCGCTGTTGTTCTTCTTTGGTCATATCTGGCATGGATCTCGGACAATCTTCCGGGATGTGTTTGCTGGTATCGACCCGGATTTGGAGGAACAAGTCGAATTCGGTGTCTTCCAGAAGGTGGGTGACTTGAGCACCAGGAAGAAAGAAGCTACCTAATGGAGTTTGTTAGTAGTTAGTGGTTAGCGGTTAGTTGTCGAAATTTACTACTAGCAACTAACTACTAACAATCCCTAGTAACGCGAGTTATTTCCTCTCAACTACAGGTTCTACAGGGGAAATTGACCGCCGTTTTCCCGTTTGACCACATTTATCCACTTGTGGGTAACGTTGGGTACACTTTATTGAGCGGTTTGGATAAGTAGGAACTTTTGATATGGAAAGCCTTGCATATATCTTGATCTTGACTTTAGCATTAGGAACTCTGTTCTTTGCGATCGCCTTTCGCGAACCGCCGCGCATTCAGCAGAAAAAAGATGATTAGTTAACTAACACTTAACAGTTAGCTGTTAAGCTTTGGATGGCTAAGTTTTCAGCCGCTGTTACTAGGTTGGTAACAGCGGTTATTATATTTGCTTTAAGAGGGAACAGGGAACAGGGAACAGGGAAAAATATTGATTGATTGTCTGAAACCCCTGACTCCCGACTCCCGACTCCTGACTCCTGACTCCCGACTCCCGACTCCCGACTCCTGACTCCTGACTCCTGACTCCTGACTCCTGACTCCTGACTCCTGACTCCTGACTCCCGACTCCTGACTCCTGACTCCTGACTCCTGACTCCTGAATTCTAAATTCTGACTCCTTTTAATTAAAATATCTGATATAATTTGCGTTCTGGAAGGTAACACGTGTCCAGATCTGTTTTTGTGCGCTAGGATCAGAAAGGGTGTAGGTGTAGATCGCCGTAAAGGCGCTTGCATATACATCGCTAGGAGGCAAAAACTTTACGGAGAATAAAACCAGGAAACACTCAGCATGGTCAATCAGAAATTAACCGCTACTGAAATTGGATTTACTCACGACGATTTCGCTGCTCTACTTGACAAGTACGATTATCACTTTAGCCCAGGCGATATTGTACCAGGGACTGTTTTCAGTATAGAGCCACGCGGCGCCCTGATTGACATAGGTGCTAAAACAGCAGCCTACATACCTATACAAGAAATGTCTATCAACCGGGTAGATAGCCCGGACGAAGTTTTACAGTCAAACGAAACGCGGGAATTTTTCATTCTTACAGATGAAAATGAAGACGGTCAGCTAACGCTTTCCATTCGCCGCATTGAATATATGCGGGCTTGGGAGAGAGTAAGGCAGTTGCAAGCGGAAGACGCTACAGTTCGTTCCGGTGTTTTTGCCACCAATCGCGGTGGCGCTTTGGTACGGATTGAGGGATTACGAGGTTTTATTCCCGGTTCCCACATTAGTACCCGCAAACCCAAAGAAGAATTGGTAGGTGAAGATCTGCCTTTGAAGTTCTTAGAAGTAGATGAAGAACGTAACCGTCTTGTTTTATCTCACCGTCGAGCGCTAGTTGAGCGCAAGATGAATCGCCTAGAGGTTGGCGAAGTGGTGATTGGTACAGTACGTGGTATCAAGCCCTACGGTGCATTTATTGACATTGGTGGTGTCAGTGGTCTGCTTCACATCTCCGAGATTTCCCACGAACATATTGATACACCTCACAGCGTGTTCAATGTCAATGATGAAGTCAAAGTTATGATTATTGACTTGGATGCAGAACGGGGTCGTATTTCCCTGTCTACCAAACAGCTGGAACCTGAGCCGGGTGACATGATTAAGAACCGTCAACTGGTATACGATAAAGCAGAGGAAATGGCTGCTAAGTATCGTGAACAGATGCTAGCTAAACAGCAAGGCGCTACCACAGCAGCTCCAGCCGCTGATGGTGATATAACTGAAGAAGCTCTTGACGCTGACGAAATACCACCAGCGATGGAAGAAGCAATTCCACCAGCGATGGAAGAAGAAATACCACCGGCGATGGAAGAAGCAATTCCACCAGCGATGGAAGAAGAAATACCACCGGCGATGGAAGAAGCAATTCCACCAGCGATGGAAGAAGAAATTCTGCTAGTGATAGAAGAAGCAATTCCGCTAGTGATAGAAGAAGAAATTCCAGTAGCTGTTGAAGAGTAAAGCATTTGCTGTTGTAGTCATCTGTGGCAGATCAGAGAGTAGCCACTAACCGGAGTATCCGGAGTTGATCGGATATAAGCGTCCTGTAATAAGGCTCTGATTAACCGCTACACCAAAAAAAGCAAGTAATAGCGAGCTAAGTTTTTAAGATCGATACCTTAATGAGATTCGTGCTTTGTCAAGCGATTATAGGGGGAACATACCCAATTAGTGTGGTGTAACACCTAACTCAGTGCCAAGTCTTAGAAACATTTTTAAGAACTCCTTTAACCCTGCTTTGCTTTAAGATCAGGCTATCTAGTAATACGACATAAGAGTTTGACAAAGAGGGATTTTCCCTCTTTTTTATTGTTCTCGATTAAGGGCGATGTCATCGACAAACCACAGACGCTCTAGGTGCAACTTTTAAGCTAATCAAAACGCCTAAACGTGATTAACTATAGCTTCCCGTCAAAATCAGACGAATCTGATAGCCTGATAGAATCAAGCGTCACGGTGAAGGCAGTTGCCTGCAAAGCACGCAATAAAATATTACGT
>CAIVAU010000233.1 GCA_903903925.1 uncultured cyanobacterium | reverse complement strand
CGCTCTATTTAACAATTCCCCTAGCTACCTTAGCTAGTTTTACGCGGGTAACCGCAGTCAGAGCGCAAATTACTCCTGATAAAAGTCTAGGTGCAGAAAGTTCCGTTGTAAATCCCAATGCTGTGATCAAAGGACTTCCTAACACTCAGATTGATGGTGGTGCGACTCGCGGGGTAAACCTCTTCCACAGCTTCCAAGAATTTAGTGTAGAAGCAGGAAAAGGGGCTTACTTCTCGAATCCAGTTGGGATTCAAAACATTCTGAGTCGAGTGACAGGGAGTAATCCCTCAAATATTCAAGGAAAACTGGGAGTTTTAGGCAACGCTAACCTATTCTTCATCAATCCCAACGGGATTATCTTTGGTCCAAACGCCAGTCTGGATCTGAGTGGTTCCTTTTTCGCCAGTACAGCCAATAGTTTAGTCTTTGCCAACGGCTTCGAGTTTAGCGCGACCAATCCCCAAGCACCACCATTACTAACAATAAATATTCCCATTGGGCTGCGATTTCGGGATAATCCGGGAAGGATTACCAATCAATCTGTAGCTGTGGATACCAGCAATAATACTGTTGGAAGGGCGTATTGCAATACCCTCCTACAAGTCTGAAATGCAAGGTAGCCCACTTTCTGCTTTGGTTTGGGCGATCGCCTTTCAACAATCTCCTAAATAATCTAATGCGTGTTATTAGCAAAAGGACTCTGAGGGAATTTTGGGAAAAACGCTCCAATGCTCAATCTGGATTGTTATTATGGTATCAACGCATATCTGATTCTGCTTTTCAAACCTTTAACAACTTACGTGAAGTATTTCCCTCAGCAGACCTAGTTGGTAATTTCACGGTTTTTAATATTAGCGGCAATAATTATCGGCTCATCACATATATAGATTACGACTACCAAATAGTATTTGTCCGCGCTGTACTTACACATGCCGAATACGATAAGGAGAACTGGAAAAATGACGATTGGTTTAAAAACTCCTAGTAGCTACTATATAGAGCTAATTAATACATTTCCTCCGCGCCCTATTAGTAATGAGGCTGCGTTGATCGCTACGCAGAATCGGATTAACTATATCTTAGATAAAGGCAATATTACACAAGATGATAGAGACTATCTGAAGGTGCTGGGAACTCTTGTCTATGATTATGAAGAAAAATATGAGCCAATGCCTACTCTTAAAGATGGCGAACTTCTTCAAGCCTTGTTAGAGGAATCTAATCTTCAACCCAAAGATTTAGTTCACATCTGTGAAAGCGAGTTTACTGTATTAGATATCCTCAATGGCAAACGCCAACTTACTGACAATCAAATAAAAGCTTTGACTGCTTTTTTCCAGATTTCTCCTAGTTACTTTAGTGCGCTTTTACATTAGACTAGTACAACGCGGCGGAAATAAAGCAACCATTTCAAACAGGCAAAAGCCTTGATATATATTACTTTTGACTTTTGACTTTTGACTTTCGCGAAGCGGTACTAGGGCTTATGCACTGTACAAAATAACCCTCAAGAAATGCAGCGATTAGTAGGTATCAAGTATGAGCAATTAGAAAGACTGATAAGTTAGCTTGAAAATGCAACAAAAATCAAGCATAACAGCTATTAAGGAACTATTTTTAAATATGCTGAAAAACTTAATCATTCATAACTTTAAATCTTGGCAAGATACTGGAAAAATGTCATTAGCATCCTTAACAGGATTATTTGGTACTAATAGTTCTGGAAAAACAGGAATTCTTCAACTATTATTAATGCTGAAACAAACTGTAGAATCATCCGACCGACCCTTGCAATATAGCATCCAACAACTTATCAGCATCAAAACGTACTACATCTGTGCAGGGTAGCCCAGTTTCTGCTTCAGTTTGGGCGATCGCCTCTTTAGCAGCCAACTCATCTAAATGACGTGTATTCAAAGCAATACCCACTACAGGGACTGATCGAAAAGTACCAGCTGCACTCGCAACCATTTCATAAAGCCGTACCACCTCTGATAAAGGTGGAATGGGAAAATGATTTACCACCTCAGTTTGTCCAGCACGATGTACCAGTATCATCTGCGTTGGTTGAGAACCACGTATCAAGGGTAGTGTTGCTGTAGAACCAGGATGCAGCAGGGAACCTTGTCCTTCAATGTGCAGGATGTCATAATTTTTACCATAACGCATCACCATTTGTTCTACAGCACCAGCCGCAAAATCCACCCGTACAGCATCTAATGGCACACCATCTCCTTCTAACATCAAACCAGTTTGACCTGTGCCAAGAAACTTAGAACGCAAGCTTCGCTGTCGTGACGCCCAATGTAACTCCAAGCTTGCTGACATTTTGCCGACTGCCATATCAGTGCCTACAGTTAACACCCGACGACAGGAAAGAGTACGTGCCATACCACTAGCTACTTCTAGGTTGGGTGGTTCTTTGCGCACATCCCAAATCAATTGCCCTGGTTTCAGCAATGCCTTTAACTCAGGAATCGTTGCCAATGGTGTGTGCAAACCATTCACTACAGACATTCCCGCTAATAAGGCATCCTTGAGTTCATGCCAATAATCTTCTGGCAAAATACCTCCCTTAGGGGCAACGCCGATAACCAAAACTTGGGGTTGGTACTTCAAAGCTGCTGCAACTGATGCGACTATCGGCACATCACGCTTGATACCTGTGAGTTCCTGCACGGATTGTCCTGCACACTCGCGGTCGATCACTGCGACGATCGGGGCTTCACTGTACCGTAAAATTGACAATCCTGTTTTGCCATGAGTTCCTTTGATTTCCTCATGCAGTAAAATAGCGACTCGTTGATTAATTGACAGACGCACGACGTTCCACCCCCAAGCCTGGTAAATTATTTGGCAAAACTCTCCCCTCTTGCACGAACGCACCCGTGAATGGGTCATCGATTAAATTGAGGTGACTATCTAAATCTATATAGTCAGCTAGTGGGGCAAGCTGCAACGCTGCTGTATTCGCTAGTGTACTGTCAGAATAACAACCAAACATGACTTGCAAACCATGAGCCCGCGCCGTATGTACCATCCGCATTGCCTCACTTAAGCCCCCAGATTTCATGAGTTTAATATTAATCCCATCCACACAGGTTGCCAATTGGGGAATATCAAAGCTGGTGAAGCAACTTTCATCGACAAAAATAGGTAGAGGCGATCGCATTTTAAGTTCCGCTAAATGTTTTTCCTGCCCTCGTGGCAGTGGCTGTTCCACATACTTTACACCCAAATTCGCCAGCCAAGTACACATCAGTTCTGCATCCGACAAACTCCACCCCCCATTTGCATCTACGTACAACTCTAGGATCGGTGCTTCTTCTCGCACTGCGGCAATCATACTCTGATCTGCAGCAATGCCATCCGGATTACCCAACTTTACCTTAAACACACGTACATCAGTAAATTTTAGCCAGTCCCTTGCCCTTGCCCTTGCCCCTTCTGGCGAATTAATGCCAATAGTCACAGAAGTTGGCGCAATTAAGTTGGGTTCAAGTCCCCACATCTGCCACAGGGGTAGCCCTACGGATTTTCCCAACCAGTCGTGCATCGCCATATCCAATGCGGCTTTTGCAGACGAAGGAACCAGTGCTTTTGTTAATACTAGCTCAATTGAGGAGCGCTGCAAAGGGTTAAACGCTTCCAAAGAAGGCGCTATCTCCTGCAAGGCAGCTTGGAGTGTTTCAGCTGATTGCGGATTGCCAACATTAAACGGCGATGCTTCCCCCCAACCTTCGATCCCATCATGGGAAATTCTCACCCATAAATTTGTTGTCTGAGATGTTGTTCCCCGACTAATGGTCAAAGGAAAGCGCTTGTTTACAGTAAATACTTCTACCTCTATTTGCATGATTATTTCAGGAGTCAGGAGTCAGGAGTCAGGAGTCAGGAGTCAGGAGTCAGGAGTCAGGAGTTGTTTTTATTCATCACTTCTCACTCTTTACTGTTCCGTATGCTGTTGGCGGATTATTTCGGCTCTAGGTTTGTAGATCAGGTGAAATAAGGCTTCTAAATAGCGATCCCTAGCTTGGCGGTTTTCAGGGTTAACAAATTTCCAAAAGCTATAAATTTTAGTCAGTAATAGTAACTGTTTGGTGTTTGAATGCCAGTTGTATTTGTTACGGACTCGCTGACTCGCCCATTCTGATTTTTTATCCCAATGTTCTGGATCGGTATTGTACTGGTGAATAAAGTCCAGTATTTTCTTGGCTGTTCCTTCTAAGTCTGTAGGGTTGAGATCAAATTCATTGATTCCATCTTCGATAATTTCTAAAGAACCACCAAATTGAGTCGCAAAAGTTGGCAATCCTGAACTCATTGCTTCGAGGATGGTTCGTCCGAAAGCTTCAAAGTGGGCAAAGTGGACGAAAATTCCTTGGCGATCGGCGATGACGCGGTAGGCTTCCCCAAGTTCAGGGATAGGGAGATACATTCCTATCCAGCGGATATGATCGTGAAGATGATACTGGTTAAGGATGTTGTGGAGTTTCTTGATTTCCTCCAGTTCTTCGGGGTTGTTGGCTTGTTCTGGATGCAGCTTACCTGTGACAAGAATTAAGTTACATTGCTCTTGCAATGCCTGACTTTGACCAAAGCACTCTGCTAAGCCCGTAAGGTTATCAAGAGAAGTAATTGAACCAAGGGCGAAGATTGGTCGTTTGCTTGGGTTTGAGAGTAAGCCAATAATGTCGGGGTCTTCGCGAGTAAAGAGGAGGTCTTGAACTCGCGTCCGAACGTTGGGATCTCGGTCTTGTATTTGGCTGTAGGGGAAGAAGGTATTTTCATCTACCCCTGGTGGCACCATGTTGAATTTAGGACTCAGTAAATCTATACCATCAACAACATGATATAATTCGGGCATCGTGAAGCATTTGTACGACTCATACTGACCTATACTGTCGGGTGTCCCGACAATTTCCTGGTAGGTCGAGGTAATGATGAAGTCGGCTGCATTCATGTTGATCAGATCGGCTGTAAATTGTGCCGAAAAGTGAAATTGCGGCTCTAAATTTTGCCAATACAGGTTGCTGAAAAGGTTTTTAGGCTTTTCGAGAGAATGAGCAATGTTGCACTGAGTCACTTTTAGACTACGAGCAAGGAGAAAGGCAACTAAGTTACCATCGCTGTAGTTGCCAATAATTAAATCGGGTTTCCCGCTAAATTGGGCAAGCAGTTCTCTTTCTGCATCAATGGCAAATGTTTCCAAATAAGGCCAAATCTCAAATTTAGAAATCCAATTTTGCGTGACTTGAGGATTAGAGTCTTGGAAGGGAACGCGTAATATCCAAGCGTTTTCGGTGTTGAGGACTTTTTCTAGCCGCATATAGCAAAGAGTCCCCTCGCAGTTGGGGATCAGGCGGGTAAGAATGATGACTTGGGGTTGAATTGAGAGAATGTCGAGTCCTGCAAGTTTTATTTCTTCGCGCAGTTTGTTTTCTAAACTACGCGCTTGTTCTAGGACATATACGACTTGACCTGCTGTTTCAGGTCTTCCCAAGACACCTTCTTGACCAACCCAGCCATGTATAGAAATCAGGACAACACGAAAGACTGCGGGGACACGATCAACAAAGGCTTCCAGAGTGGCTGGTTCTGGAGTGTAAATCAGTCGATCAAGAAGTTCTAAGGTTTCACGCACTCGTGATGCAGTGTTACCCCAGCCTGGTTCTAAGCCAAAGTTTTGCAAATCGAACCGAAATTTTTCGTAGGGTTCGTTGGCGGGGCGTTCACTGAGGAATTGTAAGGCTTCTTTAACTTTTTGAGCTAACTCCTGCCCTGAATGAATGCGATCGTTAATTAATAGGGGGATGCCATTGTACTCACGCTGGTGTAAGACATTAAACAATACCTCTAACCAATACTGAGGGTCTGTTAAGACTTGTGAACACAAGTGACGGTTCAAGAATGCTAGACCTTGACCGATATTTCTGGGATCGCTGATTGTAGGGTAACCCTGGTAAAAGGGATGGAAATCTATTTCTAGGATTCGAGGGTGATAGTGGTTGACGAGGCGATCGCGCACATCTAGCAACGCCTGTAGTGTCATGATCTCGAAGCTTGTCATATTTGCTCCCAGCCGCCAGACTTCCTGGGTACCGATCCTTTGTCGGACTACGAACCAGGTACTTTCCTCTTCCAAAATCATTTCATGAGTGTAGTGAATGAGTTTGCCCACAGAGGAAGAGTGGTAAAAGTATGCTGGTTTTTGGGATTGGTGACAGTAGTCAGCAAAAGCTTGTAAAATCTCATTTCTCAGGACAAACTTTTTACCTGAGGCATTGAGATCAAAGACCAATTGACGCAAATCAGTTTTTTCGTCACCGTTTAAGACAGTTTGAACTAGTTCTTGCATGATTCAGTTCTTAAACTCCAGCTAGGTCACGACTTCATTTCCTTTCCTCAAAGGTCGTTTCGCAGATGACGGTTCCAACAGAGGTGGTTTTCCTCTCTACAGTAGCGCATGATTTGTTCAGGATGAACAGATAGGTGACCAAAGGGATGTAAAAACAAATGTGAACAACCATACCGAATTCCCTCCCGATCAGCCTCCACCTTCAAGCGAAACCAAATTCAGGAACGCCTTAAGAAAATTAGGCTACAGTTTTTCTAGTTGACCAAAAACGGGTTGTGGGGTGTAGGGAAAGATCAAAAAACCACACCCTATTAGGGGTACAAGCCCCTAAATTCATGATGTTGTTGGCAAATGAATGAGGGGTCATACCCATCAGTCCAAATCGTCCAAATCTATCTGGGGCTTGTTGAAACACTCAATAAAAAGCAATTTTAATTTTTGAGTGTGCATTTTTTTGTTTACTGATTTATAGATAAAAAACTTATTTTTACCCGGAGTAAAAGTAATAGACATAGGCGTGAAAATTAATTATGCGTTCGCTGAAATCCTTGGTAGGGGTGTATTGCAATACGTCCCTACATGATTCCTGGAGATGTCTAATAGAAGAGTATCCGTAGGTGCATAAGTAGATTCTACTCACATCTATTTAAGAATGGAGATAAAGCACTTAAAGCATAAATAAAACCCAAGCCTGCTTAAGTGTCGATACTTGTGCAGCTTAATTTTGAATTTTCAATTTGAGCGAAGCGATTGGCAGTTTACGACTTTATTATTTTTTACCATTGATGGAGAGAATCATGAGCAATTCGGATATGACACCTGCAACCAGCAATCGAGTCCAAAGGTCTTTTGCTTGCCGCTTACAGTCAGCAGGTCATGATGCATTTACTCCTGCTCCGGCACAGATTGATAATGGAGATGAATCTCGTTATGCCGATAAGTCCGGAACCTATACAAAAGGCATTTTACAATCGGGCATCGGTCTTGTGGACCTTAGCGCTTATCAAACGTTCAGAAAAGCACTCAACAGTGGAATTCCTGCGGATTTCGAAGCGATTAAGCTGGGTGGTCCACGTACACTTAATGATCCTCAGGGCGGACTCGCGTTCGATCTAGAAGGACTCGATAGCAGCCAATTTTCGGTGCCACCTGCACCACCCTTGGCAAGCGAAGAATATGCAACGGAACTTGTAGAGCTATACTGGGGTTCGTTACTGCGAGATGTTGCGTTTAATGACTACCCCTCAAATCCTCTAGCCATGGAGGCTGCAAATGAATTGTCTTCAATGCCCAGCTACAAGGGACCAAGAAACTCGACGGGCAAAGTGACACCAGAACTTCTCTTCCGGGGTGGATTTCCTGGAGAAACTGTCGGACCATACCTCTCGCAGTTTCTTATCAAGGAAACAAGTCTGGGTTCTTTGCCGATCACTCAGCAATACATTACGGCTGAAGCAAATATCAATTACATGACTGATCCAAAAACTTTTCTTGAGGTACAGAACGGTCAGCCTACGGGATTAAACCTCCAACTACTGAAGAATCCTCTCTATCTGCACAACGGACGCGGATTAGGGGCATATACCCATGATGATGTTCTGTATCAAGCCTACTTTATTGCATATTTGGTACTGAACACGATTAACACGCCTCTCAATCCAGGAAATCCATACAACAGTTCCAAAATCCAAAATGGCTTCGGTACTTTTGGTCAACCGGATATAGCAGCAACAGTTGCGTCGGTAGCCAGCGAAGCGCTCAAAGCGGTGTGGTATCAAAAGTGGTTTGTACATCTTCGCCATCGCCCTGAATCGGGTGGTGCACTTGTCCAATTGATTAAAACTGGACAGGGCAAAATGATCCAGGGTCATCCTAGCGCGACTGTACTGAACTCAACGGCGGTGCAAAGAAGTTTCTTAGCAAATAACAGCTACTTTTTATCTCAAGCCTTTCCTGAAGGTTCGCCGACACATCCAGCCTATCCCACAGGACACGGTACTGTGGCAGGTGCCTGCATCACCGTCTTAAAGTTCTTTTTCAAAGACGATTATTTGATTCCAAATCCACAGGTACCCTCAAGCGATGGAAAAATGTTGAATGACTATACTGGCAGTGATGCAGGTCAAATTACTGTCCATGGTGAATTGAATAAGCTAGCGCACAATATCAGCTTTGGGCACGGCATCCATACTGGTATTCACTGGCGCAGCGATACCGATACATCCATCCAGTTGGGTGAGGCAGTAGCGTTGAGCATTCTACAAGATCGAGCTAAGACCTACAACGAGAAATTCACTGTCCAACTGACCAAGCTCGATGGTACGATTGTAACCATCTCCAATCAGTGAAGACTTAGGTGACAGCCCTTCGGGCGAGGCAGCTATGCTGGAGGCAAATGTGACAGTTTATACAACAATGCGATGCCTTCTGCCCTACCTTGCCCGAAGGGATGTCATTCAGGCCCAATTAACCGGATGATCCTTGATTACAGGCAAAACACCGCAACGAGAGCGCGATCGCCGCTATGAAGAATTTCGGGACGGCAAGATTCTGGGATTGATTCTATCGCGGGTGGGAAACTTTGCACTAGATTTACCGGATGCGGATGTGTGGATTAAAACTTCAGGCAAGAGGCTAGGGTTTAAGCTGTGGTAGATTCTTAATAGTGCTGTTTACTGGTCCCATCTTTAACTATGAAAACCAACCGATTGCAGGAACTTAAGCAAAAACTGACGAATGAAGCAGATTTGTCCGATATATGGTCATTTTATATGGATCATTTTGCCGATGATCCAAAATTTACTAACCTGGGTGAGCCTGCCTATAATGAATACCTAGATGCTATCCTCAACAAGACTTGTCAGGAAATATTTGACCGGGGAATAAAGATTACGAACTTTTTCCTGATCTATATTGCAAAGTATCGGTTATTTCATGGTCCTTTCCAAGTTAACGGACGTATTGGGGGTGTGATTTATTTCGAGGATATCAAAATTGGGTTACTTGCAGTGTCGGCGGATGATCCCCCTAGCGATCTGGTTAAGTATTCACGCTTCTCTGAGATAATTCAACTGTCGGTACCTAATCGCAATGATCTCAATTGAAAGAAGCACAGCAGATATTGGAAAAAATGTTGAAGTTTTGTGGAGTGCTGCTTAAATGTCAACAACACCAACCCCCCGCCTGATTCTAGAAACTTTGCTTCCACATCTAAAAGTGGCAGCGGCTTATGCCCGTCAAATTCAATCTCGTCTTACTGCACTTCCCGACAAACAGAGTGGAGATAACTTTTTTGCAACTGCTTTAACTGATGCAGATCTTGCTATTCAAAATTTAGTGGAAATAGTACTACTAGGAACTTTCCCCGAAATTCGGTTTTATGGGGAAGAGTATGAACAATCTCGTAACACAAAATATTTTCGTTCTATTGAACTCGGTTCACCTGATGATTACTTAGTCACCCTTGACCCTATTGATGGGACAAGATTTTATCTGGATGGACACTCCAATTATCAAATTATTCTTAGTGTTCTCAATACAGATGATTATGAAGCAGTGCTTGCTATCTCCCCTGCTCAAAACATTTATTTTTATGCCTTGAGAGGTGAAGGTGCTTTTAGTGGTTCTCTGGAGATGAATTTAGAAGATTGTACTCCATTAAAAATACAATCTGATAGCAAAAGTGTATTTTTGGGATTTAAAATGAGTCACTTAGCATCATCACTAAAAGGGCAATATGAAGTTATTAGTATAGCGACCGACTACTCAAGCAAGTTTCAAACTCCCAGCCTCAACGGTCTTCTTACTGGCGATTTATGTGGAGCAGTGATAAAATCAGGTCAATTTATTGATAGTGCTGCACTCGCGTTTCTGGCAAGGGAAGCTGGTTTGATTGTGACAACTTTAGAGGGCGGTAACTTACCACCATTGCATACTTGTCTTGACTATAGGTTGTCTGGGCTGATACTAGCTAATTCTAGGGAAGTTCATCAACACTTACTTGCAGCTGCTTCAACTTAAATTGTTGCTTAGCAAGCTATTGCTGTTTTAGGCGGACTAGTAGGTCTTAATCGTCCTAAAAGCCGCGCCTCTGCACTTCGATCAAACAACCGTTCAACCGATGGATGCTCTTGTTTCTTGCGATCTATTGCTGCAACCAAACCACGGGTTACCAGTCTTTTACGGGCTTCAACCTTTATTTAAAAGTTTTTGCCATACAGAATCAAATCCTCCAAATTGACGAATAGTCAGTAACCCAGCGAAAAAGCAATAAGAACAAGTTGCTAAAATTATAGTTAATAAAAAATCTAAATTGATTTTTTGCAAGACTAAAAATACAATCACCATGAAAACACTAATTAGCAGCGGACGACGCATAATTCGCCACAAATTTAACGAAAATAAGCGACTATATACAAAATAAGTAAATACGCTGAAGTGAGTTATAGTCATTGCCAAATTCATTAAAGCTGCACCTAGTAACTTATATTCAGAAATCAACACTACACCTGCTAATCCTCCGACAGTAGTGGTAATTATGACTTCCAAGAGATTAAATTTCTCGAAACCATTCGCTATCAGAAGATAGCTAAATGCTCGGGAAAAATTAGATGTAATCAGTGATAATGAAATGATATGTAGAATTAAAGATGCCTGTATAAAACTTGGATCTTTATAGATAAATAATAATAACTCCTTACCAAAAAATAACAATCCTATGAAAAAAGGCAACCCAATACAAAGTAGGATCTCAATCACATTTTCTGTAGACTGACGCTGCTTTTCTTTTCCTAAATAGACTGCTTTTGACATACCAGGAAAGGCTGCCAAAGTTACGCTATTAGAAACAATATAGAAGGGCTGTAGCAATTGTGACACACCACCATAGATACCAATGAGAACCTCACTACCTAAAATTGAGAGGATAAGTATATCTATCTTGCTAGCAATAATTCCTATTCCTTCAATGGCAAAAAATGTCCGAGTATCTTTAATAGTTTTCCAGATAAAATCTTGATTGATTTGCCAGGTTGGCTTAACTATTCTTGTTAAGAATAACCATTCAATCGCTAGAATTAATGACTCTGAAAATATTAAAATTCCAGCAATATATTCGATTCCATAGTGGCGATTTAGTGTCCAAATCATTATCAACAAACGCAGGATGTAAACTGGCACCGTAGAGATAGCAATCAGGTGCATTTTCTCTTGGGCTTGGAAAATTGCCTCTGTGATATTAGAGAGTGCAAACGGTACAATAGTCAAGCCCATTATGTAACAGATAAATGAAGTGTCAGGACTATAATGCACTATTGACACCACAACAACCAGTGCGATATAACCAAGAATGCTGAAAATAAACTGCAATAAAGTGCCGCTGACGAGATAGACTGGCGTTATTTCTGGATCGCGGGCTAGTTCTCTGGTAAATAAAGTCTTAAAACCTTGAGAAGCAAGGTTTACAAAAATGTAGTAATAGCTTATTGCCAGTAGGTATTGCCCTAAAGCATAGGCACCTAGAGTACGAGCTATAGCCGCACTTAGCACAAAGGTTACGATTCCTTGCGTTAACCTATTGACTAACATTGATATAGAATTAACTGTTAGTTTGCGTTGTTCTGACATTGCCAATAAGCCTTTTTTTACTTCTGACTTCTGTACGGGCGGCGATAACTGGATTTTGAGAAATTGGGGCATTGGGAATAGTAAAATCCCCGTAAATACACCCCCCACACCCCCCACACTCCTACTCATCCGCCTGTAACCGTTCCAGGCAAAACTTCAATTTTTCAGCCAGTACTTGAATACGGGGTTCTTTCAACAAACCAAAGTGATCGCCAGGAATATGATGAATCTCTAAGTCTTGATTTACGACTTCGTCCCAGCCTAATCCAGGATGGAGGGCAAATTCCAGAAGCTGAACCTGACAACGAAACAGAGTCACTACTCCAGGGTAAACTTGGGCTACGTAATCTTTACTAGCTTGTAAATGGTCATCTAAGACTTTTAAGTATTGGGAAGTGAGGATTCCATTTTTAGACAACGCCCGAATGAGGAAATCCCTGTAATTCACCTTACGAAACCGATGTTCTATGCGATCGCTCACATACTTCAACCTCTCGTGAGGTTCAAGTTGACAGAGGTTACTTAAATGAATCTGCACCGATTCAGCAAATGATGGGCGAATATCCAGCAAGTTGGGAGATTTTGCATCCAACAACGCTAACAGTGCTACCTTCTGTCCCTGAGTATACAGTTGTTGTGCCATCTCAAAGGCAACGACTCCGCCAAAGGAGTAGCCTGTCAAAAAATAAGGACCATTGGGCTGAATGGTGCGTATCTCTTTGATATAGAGGCTAGCCATGTCTTCAATACGGGTAAGAGGCGGTTGTATTCCATCTAACCCTTGTGCTTGTAGCCCATAAACTGATTGTTCTCGACCCAGATAATAGGCTAGATTATAGTACTCTAAAACATTGCCACCAATAGGATGGATGCAAAATAAAGGTGGTTTGTCTCCGCCTGGTTGAATCAGCACTAATGAAGACCATGGTTCATGGCATCCTTCTTCGCGGAGAACACCAGCAAGATTCTCAACAGTCTGTGTTTGAAAGAGGGTAGTCAAAGGAAGGTTTTTTCCCCAAATCTGCTCAATTTCATTAAACATGCGCATAGCTATCAGCGAATGACCTCCCAATTCAAAGAAGTTATCCCTGATGCCAATAGGTCGAATTCCTAAAACTTTTTCCCAAATTTCCGTCAGCCGACGTTCTAATTCATCTCTAGGGGCGACAGAAGCAGTGTCTAAACTGATTCTGGATGTATTAGGCAAGACAAGACTATCTACTTCGCCATTATCAGCCCTGGTTGTAGTATCTAAGGATACAAAATCACTAGGCATACTGTACCCAAGCAAAGCACGGCGGTCAACTTTGCCGTTGGGTGTCAGTGGCAAGGTATCAAGTGTCACAAAGGCCGAAGGGATCATGAACTTTGGCAGGTTTTGGGAGAGGAAGTCACGGAGTTCATGAACTGTGGGTGTTTGATCCTGCTTAGGGACAATGTAGGCAACTAGGCGTTTATCTCCAGGTACATCTTCTCGGACAATAACAGCTATCTCCTGAATCTCTGGGCGTTTGGCTAGCAATACTTCAATTTCTCCCAGTTCGATGCGGAAACCTCGAATCTTGACTTGATTGTCAATTCGACTGATATATTCAATGTCTCCATTGGGCAGATACCGTGCTAAATCACCTGTTTTGTAAAGGCGACTTAGTTTTGAGCTTTGAATTGAAGAATTTAAAAAGGGATTGGCAATGAATTTTTCAGTCGTTAAATCTGGACGATTTAGGTAACCTTTGGCAAGACATACACCACCAATATACAATTCGCCGTTAATCCCAATGGGAACTGGTTGGAGATATTGATCGAGAATATAAGTTTGCGTGTTAGCAATGGGTTTTCCAATCAATATCGCAGGTTTTTGAGTATCGACTAGAGATTGCTGGACTTCATAGGTCGTAGCCCACACAGTAGCTTCGGTAGGGCCATACATATTCCAAACAGAGGAGACTCTGGCTAAAAGCTGAGAGGCTAATTCTTGGGATAGCGCTTCACCACCACAAAGAATCTTTAGCTGGGATTGACCATTCCATCCGGCTGCTAGAAGCAGATGCCAAGTCGCTGGGGTCGCCTGCATTACCGTAGCCTTGGACTCGTTGAGCAACTTCAACAGTCTCATCCCATCAACCGCCACTTCCCGACTTGCCAAAACCACCTGAGCCCCTAACATGAGAGGTAGATAAAGTTCCAGTACAGCAATATCAAAAGAAATCGTTGTGATGGCGAGGAAGATGTCTTTGTCTGTCAATCCAGGCTTAAGTTGCATGGAATTTAAAAAGTTCGTGACAGCCTGATGAATAATTTGAACGCCTTTTGGCTTTCCTGTAGATCCCGAAGTGTAGATGATGTACGCCCTATTCTCAACTGTCACACCACTCAATGGATTCTCATCATTCTCTTCTGCGATATTTTTCCAGTCAGTATCCAAGCAAATTACCTTTGCTTGATGCTGAGGCAATACGGACACTAAATCTTGATGAGTTAAAAGAACTGGTAGCTGTGAATCTGACAGCATATAAGCCAATCGCTCTTTAGGATAGGCTGGATCTAAAGGTATATAAGCTCCACCTGCCTTCAGAATTCCTAATAGTCCTACAACCATTTCTAAAGAGCGTTCTACACAGATACCTACTGGCACATCTGATCCAACTCCCAAAGTTTTCAGGTAATGAGCTAATTGATTTGCCCGACTATTTAACTCCCAATAGGTTAGTTGTTGTTGCTCAAATACGACTGCTACTGCATTAGGGGTACGCTTTACCTGCTCCTCAAATAACTGATGGATACATCTATCTCGTGGATAGTCTGCTTGAGTATGATTCCATTCGATCAGTAACTGCTGTCTCTCCTCGGCTGTCAGCAGGGGTAACTCAGAAATGGGCTGTTCTGGGTGAGCAACGATACCCACAAGCATTGTCTGGAAATGCCCATTCATCCGCTCAATAGTATCAGCATCAAACAAGTCAGTGTTATATACCCACTTTCCTACTAGTTCGTTGTTGGTTTGTTCTAAAAATAACGTTAAATCAAACTTCGCTCTTTTCTCTTCCACTACCCAAGGACTTGCAGTTAAGCTGGAAATCTCGACCTTTTGTAGAGAAATATCTTCCTCCATGACAAACATCACCTGGAACAGGGGTGAATAGCTTAAGTCTCGCTGCGGCTGCAATTCCTCTACCAGTAACTCAAAGGGCAAATCTTGATAACTTTGAGCTAAAAAAGTGACTTTCCGTACCCTCTCCAGTAATTCTTGAAACCTGGGATTTCCCGACATATCAGTGCGGAGGGCTACAGCGTTGACAAAAATTTCTGAATCAACGCGGCTAGCAATGGGGGAACCTACTACGATATCTTCTGTACCTGTATAGCGATAGAGCAAGGTATCAAACGCCGCTAACAGGGTCATAAATAGGGTGACACCTTCTTGTTTGCTCAATAAGCTGAGTGCTTGCGTTAGTTCCTGAGAAACAACAAAGGATTGAGCGCTTCCACGTTCATTTTGCTCGGCTGGTCGTGGTCTGTCAGTGGGTAGCGACAATAAAGGTGGCGCACTTGTCAGTTGTTGTTTCCAGTAAGTTAGTGAGGACTGGATGGGTAGCTTTTGCAGTTGTGAGAGTAGAGCTTTATAGGATACTTCGTAGAGGTCTCTATCAATACACTTTAGTTTTGGGTCGTAATTTAATATCAACCGTAGAGCGCCTAAAGCCGCAACCCATCGTCCTTCTCTGATGTATCCCATGATTGCGTAGGGTAGTCGCCCTGCAAACAGGGTAATCCAAGCTTGTTTACCGCGTTCGTAAGCGGCTAGATATTCTTGATTACCACTTTGTTCAACGTAACTCCATTGTAGGCTATGGGCATGCATTGCACTTATTAGCATTGCAGCGGATTTTGCTGATAAGTTACTACCGTGATAGCGATATTCAAAAAGTATTTGATTATGGAAGTAGATGGGGTATTTTTGAGCAACTTTTAGAAAGAAGTTTATATCTTCCATTGTCGCTAGGGTTGAGTCAAACCCTCCTACAGATTCAACAGCAACACGTCGAAAAATGACACACGCACATTGGATTTTATGTTCCGCAGCTAAAAGAGTTGCATAGGTAGCAACTTCTGGTTGATTCTCATATATTTCTTCTGTTGTATATGAGCCATCAGGGTTAATGGATTGAAAAATATAACTACCAAAGACAAAGCCAACTTCTGGATGGGCATTGATGCAATTTAGACCAATTTCAACGGCTTTAGGTAAGAGGCAATCATCACTATCTAGAAAGAGCAAATACTCTCCTTTACTAGCGCGTATTCCTGTATTACGGGCGGCTGAGACACCTTGGTTGTTTTGGTAGATGTATTGTACAGTTGGGTAGCGATCGCAAACTTCTTTTGTTTCATCAGTTGATCCGTCATCTACGACGACGATCTCGAATTCAGGGTATGTTTGACTGAGTAAACTCTCAATTGCTTCTGGTAAAAAAGCGGCTCTGTTATATGAAGGAATAATAACTGATAGCCTAGAGTGGTTAATGTTAGGTGATGGATGATTCATAATAAATGGCTGGGATTTGATTTTTTGTGCGATCGCGTAAGTTATTGCTGGATTAGTTTGATTTTTGCAGGTTATTTAGGATTGTTATAAGTGAGTTGGTGAGATTAATACCGATTATGTGAGCTTTTGTAAAATGACGGAAAAGGTTTGTAGTTATGCTTTGGTGCGTGCGCTTCAGCGCACACTACGAAGGAATGAACGAACTAATTAGTTATTTAATTGTATTTCTGTGACATTAAAATTCTTGCCTTGTCTGATGACTGATGTGTAAAGATCTAATAATGAATTTATGTAGTTTTTGATATCAAAGCATTCAACGCGACGGCGAGCAGCAGTTCCTAGGGAAATTCTTAAATTTTCATCTCTAATTAGGTTTTGCATGGCTTGTACGAGCTGTTCTTGATTTCCTGGTTGGACTAATAGACCGTTCTGATTATGAGTCACAACTTCAGGTATACCACCGACTGGTGTGACAATTACGGGTAAACCCCAAGCCATTGCTTCTAACATTGACATGGGTAGACCTTCGTTATATGAAGGCAAAATAAAGGCATCTGTTGCTGCCAAAATAGCATCCCGTTCTTCAGGACTCAACCAAGCGGAAATAGTAATTTTTTCCTCAACACCTAATTCAAGAATGAGCTGTTGAGCCGTTTCTAAATCTCCATTTCCTGCTAAAACTAATTCAGCCAAATTTCTATCTGATTCTGGTAGGGCTGCAAATGCCTTAATTAGGTCAAATGCTCCTTTATCTTGCTTAGGAAAAGAAATCAGAGACTTTGCTACATCTAGTGGACCTCCACGTTTACCGATGCGTCCCAAAAATAAAAACTTTACCTGCTTATTTGCTCTCCGCTGTGGAATATTTGATGGCAGGTTGACGGGATTGTAAAGCACTGTTATTTTATTTGTATCCAGCCTAAATGTTTGAATAAAATAGTTTTTCCAATTTTCAGAGAGAGCAATAAATTTTGTACATTTACCAAATAAAACAGCTATCATTTTCTGCACTAAACGAGGAAGTCCAGCAAAAAAATCTTGATATGCTGCACCGTGAGAATGAAGAATAAAAGGCTGGCGATAAGCTAAGAGGATGAGTACAATAATTAGTTTTCTTAGAGTACTACCTCTTTCTGAAAAATGAATGTGAACTAAATCTGCTTGTCGTCTCAGTAGTGTCCACACAAGTGTCTTAATTGCTTGGATAAATATTATCGCATTATGCCATACTGATCCTGGTGCAAACGTACCAACATGATGAATTTGCATTTCTGGAGGTGCATTATCGAGGATCAGTTTTTCAACTGATGTAATTCCACCCTGGATATCAAGACTAGCGCCAAGCATTAATACTTTCATGGTTTGATTTATTGGTTTGGTAATTATGGTTTATTTGTTCTTTTTCTTGCGGTATGCGGATTGAAAAAAATATTGCTACTTGGATAACAAAGAAAAAGTCATTTTGGATAATGAGCGTGCTTTCTGTGAGATTTGCTAGCACAATATATGTGAGAAAAATTGCTGGCCAAAAACAGTCGGCTGTCTTCACAGCCCTGATGTAGGCTAATGCCTTCTGGAAACTTGTGATAAATTCAATTAAATATATTGAGAAGCCTACTAATCCCAACTCAAGGAGAAGATCTAAATAGCCATTGTGGCTGTTTGGTGGTTTCCAACCTGATGCATACCAGATATCCGCAGATTGACCCTCTAAGCCGCGCCAAAATGCACCAAATCCATAACCCAGCCAAGGATTTTCCCAGATTTTATCGATGATAAATGGCCAGAAGTTTGTCCGCCCGGTAAGTGTTAAATCTTTGCCGAATAAGGCTGCGATCAATTCTGCATTACCAGCGATCAATGAATATGTGATTGAACTTATTGTTGAAATTCCCATTAAGGTGGGAATCATAAAGTCATAGTCCCACCGTAAAATCTGAAATAAAATTAATTCAACGACAAGAATCAAAACATTTATTATGGGTGATGATGCTTTTGAAGCCATGATTAGCAATACTGAAAAAACTAGTCCAAGCCAGAAAATCCAGTATCTTTTTTTCGCTGTAAGAGCAAGGATTAAAAATACAATAGTACCGGGAGCCATGACTTTACCGAGAACATTTTTATGGTTATAAATTCCTCGCCAATCTCCGGCATGAACTCCGCCCATCAGCCCGTATTTTGGCAATCCCACGGCGAACAAAAAACTTGCAATTATGGCTATACCAAATGTCCATCCTAGTAACTGCAACTGCTCTTTTAAGCTATAGCGACTGGCTAAGTAGAGTGAAAATAGGATTGTGCCGACTAGGGCTATAGTGCGGCTTCTGGTTAGGTTAGGCGCATCAGACCAAAAAACGGAGAAGATTGCTAGCCCTAGCAAGAGCCAGATAAATGTATCTTTAGTAATTACCTTAATGACCTTTTTCCAACGTAAAACCAATAAGCAAAAAGTAATTAGATAAATAACTAAGAAAATCAACTGAATCAAGGCAAAATCAGAACCACCTTCTGATTCATCTCCTTCACTTGCCCCTCCTGAAAGAATGACAACTAATGGACCTCCTGAGTAATGGATTAAAGACAGAACAGTGAATGCCTTCTCGGCAAATAGCAAGAGTTTTTTCATCAACTAATTCGGGAGGTAATTTTGGCAGTAATCGCACGTTTGTAAACTTCAACGGTTTGATCTGCTATATTTGACCAATTCAAATCTTGCTGACAGCGATTCACCGCTGCTGCTTGCATCTGGCGCTGCTTTTGAGGATCGCTTAACAGCCGAATGATGGCATCAGCGAGGGCGGGAACATCGCGGGGTGGTACAAGCAGTCCATCTTGTTCGTGGCGAATCATCTCCCCTAAACCACCGACATTGGAGGCAATAACTGGTGTTCCTGTCGCATAGGCGATCGCCGCAACACCGCTTTGAGAAGATTCAATATAAGGGAGAACCGTGACTGCACTCCGCTGAAATAAACCCGCGACAGCTTCAACGGGGATAAATTCATTGAGAATTTCGTAGTGTTTTTTGTCCGAATCATTCAATAATTTACCGATGTTTTCTCCCCTTCCAGCAATAATCAGCTTGACTTCGGGAATGCGTTCGGTAACTAAAGGCATTGCCTGAAGGAGATATTTCAAACCCTTATAAGGCCAAATGCGTCCAAAAAACAGTAATGTATAGGGTTCGCGGGCAACCACCTGATAGCTTCCACCTGCCCAGTCCTGAAACAGAGTGCCCAATTCACCGTGGGGTAGCACATTAACTCGTTGTTCAGGCACGCGGAATTGTTGGATAAGAACGTCTTTGAGCAAGTTAGAGTGGACAATTAACTGCTGGGAACGGTAGAAAGCAATCCTGCGAGTGTACTCAGAACCTGGAATCAGGTCGCGATCGCCTGGATGACGAAAGACATCGTGAATAGTAGTCACCAAAGGTGGCATCTCATTTAGCAAAAGCGTCAAATCGTACCAAGGATTGTTAGTTTCTTGGACGTGCAGCACATCAGGCTTGACCTCTCGAATGATCCGCATCATTGCACCCATAGTCAATAGATTGCGTGGGTCGCGAATGCGGGGTGTTTTTAACCTAAATACCTTGATGCGGTCATCAATAACATCTTTACAGATAGCTGACAGTTTTTCTGGTTGAATTAGGGTTAAATCAACATATTGCGCTAACCCATTTGCCAATTGTATGCTGTACTCATCAAAGAAAAAATGCAATAAAGCAATTTTCATCGGGTGCATCCCATTTTTGAAAATTCGTAGTGCGAGCATCTTGCTCGCTTATAGTACACGTGAGCTTTCCGGCTCACACTACTGATCGTCTTTCTGCAAAACTGGGATGCTCCCATTCTCATCTGCATTCTTTTTAATGGATTTAGTATCTATCTTCATGCTCAACAATAGTTCTGTTATTTTCTGACTCCTGACTCCTGACTCCTGAATGCTTACGTTTTAGTAATTACTAATGCCTTCATTTCTACGTTCAACAGAGGTTGATGATAGTTTTGATTGATATCTGGCACAGGTTTCCCATCTAGGAGAACTTTGTAGATTTTTGCTTCACAGTGACTCGGTAAATTGTCAAGAATTCTTGTTTTCAAGGCATCTGGGTTATAAGTTCGGGCAAAACCTTCATAGGGTCCCCATCCTGCAAAGCTTGCAGTACTGTCAAAAATTGTAAGCGCTTTTTCAGGATCGTACTTATGAATTTGTTTATTGTTCCAAATTTCTGCGTACTCGTTAGCAAGAAATAGCGGCACAATTACAAGGTTTCTACCCACTCGCAGCAGACGTACCGCCTCTTGAATAAATTTGATATCTAAATCATCTCGAAAATGCTCAAAAGAGTGATGACAGCTAATCCCATCCAGAGATTCATCTGGAAGAGGAATTGCGTTGATAGAACCGCCAATATACGTAACTCCATCTACACTTTTTCCATCTAGCAAAGAGTCCTGACAGTAAGCACTAAATTTAAAGTCAGAAACTGCCATTAAAGCCTTGATATATTCGGCTTTTTCCCCACCTGCGGCATCTAATATTTGATCGCCTGCTCTCAAATCTAAGAGAGTCATTGTCGTCAGGTATTCAAGAGGCTTGGAATAGGGATAAACAAACTTATTATACTTGTTAAGTACAGGAGAGTTTATAAAATTACTGTAATCGTTTATTGAAAGATTCAAATTCCTGATTTCTATCGGAACTTTTGTAATCTCAGACTCATTAATCTGGCGTAAAATACGATTTACCTTAGAATTATTCAGACGTAATTCCATCAGCAACTTCCACTTGTATGTGGTTATAAATCGGGATAATCGACTGAGAATTGATTTATTATTTGGCATTTGATTTTGCATTGCTGATACTCATGGTAATGTTTTCTTTATTAGGAATGACAGAATACTAGTAGTTCGCTAACCCAAAATTACTAGTAGGGGAAGTAGGATAGGAATTGAACTTTGATTTCTGATATCGACCCAGAAGAGTTACCTTGGTGGAGTACTAATATTCCTCCTGACTCCTTGTACTAGTACGCACCTTCTTTGTTCAAAACCACCATAACTGTTTTGAACAAAATCTCTAAATCTAACCAAAGAGACCAATTTTCAATGTATCTCATATCAAGGTTTATGACTTGTTCAAAATCTAAAACATCCGAACGACCTGAAACTTGCCAAAGACCAGTAATACCCGGTAACACCTCTTGCCGAATAAAATGGCGTTCAGCAAACTTATCTATATCTCTCATCGGTAAAGGTCGAGGACCAATTAGACTCATTTCTCCGTATAGAACATTAAAAAGTTGAGGTAATTCGTCCAAACTATAGCGGCGAATAAATTTGCCTACACGGGTAATGCGAGGATCGTCTTTAATTTTAAACAGGACACCATCTTTAGTTTCATTCAAAGCTTCTAGTTCTTTTTGCAGTTGTTCTGCATTGGTTTTCATAGTACGAAATTTCCAGACTTTAAATGCTCGCCCACGTAAACCTATACGAGTTTGCCTGTAAAATACTGGACCCGGAGAGTCTAGTTTAATGGCTAGAGCAATCACTATATAGATAGGAAATGACAACATTAGAAATAAAGTTGCAAAACAAAAATCAAAAATCCGTTTGATCCAAAAACCTCCACCAGGAATTGTTGGACAATAAAAACTAAGGCAAGGTATTCCACCTATATTAGTAAACTCTACATCTCTGTAAATTGGTTTAAATTCCATTTGTAAAAGATGCACAGTTATCCCAGATGCTTGGAATAACCAGCATACAAACATTCGATTTTTTATGGCATCCCAAGAAACAAAAACTTCGGCTACACCTAGTTCATTAAGTTTTTCAAAAGTTGCCTGTCGATGATATCTATCTAACGCTCTAGCATCATCAGTCCCAGATATAATGTAGCGATTCTCTTTGTTGACAAAGTTAATAACTCTTTCCTTCTCTTCAGACTCACAGATAATGAAAGCAGGATAACAGCCTAACGTTTTTTTCTTCCGCAGATATTCCAGAGTAACGTTGATGGCAAATCTACCAAGACAGACAAAAGTTATACTTAGTAATAAACAGATGATTAATTTTGAGGGTGTCGCTTCTAGAAGTGGCTCGGTGAAAAAGTCAAAAATAATTATTAAACCTTGAGCAAAAGTCAGGGTTTTTATAATGTTGAAATAGTCATAACGTTTCTTACCTGCTTGATAAGTACCTTGGAGAGCTAGTGCTCCTATTTGAATAGCAGTAGTGATTACAATTGATGAACTATCGCTCGGCATGTGCACAGAATAGGCATGATATTCAGGTAAAAACCAAGCAAAAAATAGGAGAATATAGTCTACCAAGAGCAGTGTTGTTAATCGCATCCACCATGCTCCCTTTCGTAATCCAGCAAATACAGGAGCACGTAGATCTAGAGGAGATTCACTAAATTGATGAGTTGCAATTGGATTATTTATCATGAGTTAGGACTTAGGAGTTAGGAGTTAGGAGTTAGAAATCAGCATAAATTCTGTGCGATTATGTGTTTGCATACTTGATGAAGTCGGCAATAGATTTATTAGATTACATTATCAACTTTCTCAAGACTTAAATGTAAACCGTAAAAATACGCAACCAAAAAATATTCACAATTATATGTTCAATCCAAAACTAGGGCTGTATCATTCTATGTAGACGCATCCCTTGCAGCAGGTGCAACTTGGTCTTGTTCACGGTGACTTTCATGTCTAACTTGATAATTTCTAGTTCTGAATCCACTTAAAAATTACGTGAATTTATGATTTTTTTTAGTACAAGATACTGAGATACACTTAGCTCAATACATTTACTGAAGTTGATGACCCTACACCCGGATTTCTCACAAGGGTGGGAGGTGTGGGAGGTACTGAATTCTCCCCACACTCCCCACACCCCCCACACTCTCCACACCCCCCACACCCCTTTCTTGGTTACAATGTGACTATTATTCAGTCAATCAAACTATTGACTATTTCTAACAGTTCTCTTGGTTGATGAGCTAAAACATCCGGGTTTTGTCTAGCTAGTACTTCTGGTGAATTGAAACCCCAAGTCACGGCTATGACTTTAATGTTGGCTTTCTTGGATGCTTCGATGTCTCTAGTTTCATCTCCGACATAAATGACTTCTTCAACTTTTATTTGCTGCTGTTTTAAGACGTTATTAATAATTGTGGTTTTGCCAAAAATCGTGACTCCTGAGTAGATAAAATCAAATAAGTTATCTAAGTCATTTGCCTTTAAAAATTCTGTCACATTTTCTTGAGAGTTAGAAGTTATAATTCCTAGTCTATTTCCTTCATTTTTTAGCACTATTAAGGCTTCTTCAATTCCTGGTATTGGTTTTAATTCTGGAATTTTTTTTTTCAATTCAGCTTTAACTTTTTTAACCAAAAAGGGTATCTTAAAGATAGAGATGCCTGAGTACTTTATAATCTCTCTAGAATTTAAATTTTTGAGTAAGGTAAGCTCGTTGGGGGTGATTGGGATATAACGGAACTCTTCAGCTAACCGATTGGCAATACTAACGAGAGCATCTACTGTATCAGCAATTGTGCCGTCAAAATCAAAGATAATTACTTTCTGGGTCATTCTTTCGCCTGACACGAGTCGAGATTAGCACGGGCATTTCTTTGTAACATTTTTGGCTTTATCCGCCGCAATGCCGATGCGGGAAATCGTCTGTCCCACTCCTCATTGGATATTTCTGCTAATTCTATCAGTTTGGGCGCAATATTCCCAGAGTAAGGCTGAAACTCTGCTAGGTCAGTTTCTTTGGCAAAACGCTGATTCCATGGACAAACGTCTTGGCAAATGTCACAACCAGCCACCCAGCCTTCCATATGCTGTGTAATTGTTGGCGGCAATTTTTCGTCCCTATTCTCAATTGTATGATAGGCAATGCAACGGGTGGCGTCTACGACAAACGGACTTGTGATTGCACCCGTGGGACAAGCTTCGATACAGCGAGTACAAGTACCGCAGTGTTCTGTATGTGGGCGATCGCTCTTCAACTCCAGATTAGTCAACACTTCCCCCAAAAATACCCAAGAGCCGTACTCACGCGTGATTACATTACTATTTTTAGCAATCCAACCAATTCCGGCTCTTTGTGCCCAGACTTTATCCTGCACCGGACCTGTATCCGCATAATAACGTGCTTCAATGCCTTCATCAAGTCCTCGCAACCAAATAGTTAACGCCTTGAGTTTTTTGTGCATTACCTTGTGATAATCTTTTCCCCAAGCATAACGAGAGATTTTAGCGTATTCCTTTCCATGGGGACGCTCTTGACCTTTGTAATAGTTAAGGGCGACACAAATGAGCGATCGCGCTTCTGGCATTAACGAACGTATATCCTGACGCTTGGGATTCTCCATCCACTCCATATCAGCTTGATAACCTTGACTCAACCACTCTTGTAATCTTTGAGCCGACGTTGCGTCTTCCTGATCTACCGCAGCAATGCCAACCTGATGAAACCCCAACTCTAATGCTTTGCTTTTGATCTCACTACTATCCACTAACAATTCTTTTGCAAAGTAGCTTCTAACTTAAGACAGTTACAACCATTGATTTGCAATTGGTAATCTACCCTGTCCATCAGACGATTAATAATTAGCCAACCATAGCCACCTTCTTGTTTGTCTATAGGACTGGGGGGCATGTAATTCGATACATCATAGCCTTCGCCGCAATCCCAAATTTCTAGAACGATATCATATTCTTTGATTTCTAAACGAATTAAAACTGGCAGATAAGGCTGATTCTTATGAGCATGACGTACCACGTTTGAGTAAGCCTCTACTAAAGCCAACCGCAAACGATTTGAATGCTGTGACCAATTAGCAAATTCTTTTAACTCAATTTCTAAGCATCCAAGTAACCAGTTTTCCACGGTAGTTAGGAACCTTAAGTCACTTGGTACATGAAGCTCACTTTTCATGACTTACAAAATCTCCAGTGAGAGTATAGTTTGGTCATCTTCCTGAATTTGGTTGTCTGCTTGAATACGAGTTAGTAAATTTTTCAGAGAAAGTGGCTGAGGTTCATGTTGTAATAGTTGCCAAAGACCTTCTAAATTCAGCATAGAATGGCTATTTGCTTCTTCACCTCCCACAGAATGTACAGCATTTACTTCTTTTTCTGATACCATTGCTTCAGTAACTCCATCACTGGCTAGTAGCAACGTATCTCCAGAAGTCAAAACCAATTTACCCAGATGTGCCTGCCACACAGGCAAGATTCCCAAGGGAACACTGCGAACCTTCAAGTAATGGGGTTCTATTACAGTTGTTGGGCGTGACAACACAAGAGGATAAATGTGACCAGCATTTGCGTAGACTAATTCTCTGGTGGTAGGGGTATAACAGGCTAAGAAGAGGGTGATGAAGCAATTGCTACTGACCAAGTCATCGCTGAGAGCATAGTTAAGATTTTGCATGACCACATTTGGCATGGCAGGCGTTTCTTGAGACAATTCGCGGCGTAACAGTGAAATGGCACTTGCCATAAACAAAGCAGCAGGAACGCCCTTGCCGGAAACGTCACCTACTGCTAACCACAGATCACCTTTGGGATGGACAAAGACTTCAAAAAAATCTCCTCCCACTTCACGCGCAGGGTAGCAGCAGGCTTGCACTTTCACACCTTTGATATCAGGCAGGCTTTGACGCAATAGGTTGTTTTGAATTTGCCGAGCAACTTCCAACTCAGCGCGAATCTGCTCTTGCTTTTCTTGAAGGTGCTGGTAGAGTTTCGCCTGAGAGAGGGCTAACGCTGCTTGTTCAGCAACACCTACAATGAGATGGATATCTTCATCTTGCCAAAAGTGATCTCTTGTGTCCTGGTAGAGGGCGAGAACAGCGAGCAAGTGTTGCTGGTAAGTCAGTGGTACGACCAGTTGGTGACAGGACTTGCCATTATGGGTAGATTCGCTCCTTTGATATTGACGGGTGGCAAGAACTTGTTCAATTAAGGGACTTGGGTCAAATAAGCTACTTGGATATTTGGGGTTTTGGTAAGAGAATTGGTCCGGTGTTAGGCGATCGCCCTCCACTGGTTTAAGTATGCAATAGCTCACATCAAAGGTCTGTCCAATTGTCGCCACAATCTTTTGCAACATGCTGTGGTAGTCTAGGGACTCCCGGATTGCTGTTGTCACTGCGTTAAACAGAGATTCTCGTCGCAGGGCGCGACTTAATTCTTGGGTGCGTTTCTTGACTACACGATAGGTATCAGTGCCTTGCTCTACTATTGCCTTAAGTTGGTCTGGTTTCCACGGTTTAGTAATGTACTTAAACACCTGACCAGAGTTAATTGCTTCCACTAAATCTTCAACATCAGTGAAGCCAGTCAGCAAAATGCGAATCGTATCAGGAAACCGCTCGACAATGAGACTAAGAAATTCCGTGCCATTCATCTCTGGCATTCTTTGGTCAGAGATAATGACAGCCATTTCACCTTGTGTGTCTAAGATTTTTAAGGCACTCTTAGCATCACTTGCTTTGTATACTTCAAAATCTCGCCTAAAAGTCCGGTAGAGTAAATCTAAATTATCCGGTTCGTCATCTACCACCATGAGCTTGAGTTTTTCTGCCCCTGTCTCAGTCATATTTGACTTTACTTTTTAGATATTGTGATCAATGGCAAGACGGTGTGAAGTTGATTCCAGCAAATCATCAACCCTAATAAAGAATTCATCCACTTTGAATACATAGTTTTTCTTGCATTGTATATTTCCCTATAGTTTCGAGAGAGCATTACCACACCCCAAACTTAAGCTATCCCACTAACCCCGAACGCAAGGCACGGACTGCTGCTTGGGTACGGTCATCAGCGCACAACTTGTTCAAAATATTGCGGACGTGGGTTTTAACGGTTCCAACTGTGATGTAAAGTCTTTCAGCAATCACCGCATTGCTACAACCTTCAACGATCAATTGTAACACTTCTAATTCCCTTTCTGTCAGTGTGTATGGGTCAATCACCTCCTGATTGTCAACGGCAGATTCTGGGTTAGGAACAACGGTCTTGGTGTCAAACGAATTTGTCTCTGGCTTATGTGGATTTTTTTGTTGTGCTTGTTGTAATACAATTCGAGCGATCGCCGGATCGATCCAAGCGTTGCCATTGTAAGTCACTCGCACGGCTTCCAGCAAATTATCGAACCTAATATCTTTCATACAGTAGGAGTCTGCGCCTGCTGCAAAAGCTGCCAGCACCGCTTCTTTGTTATCCCGCAGTGTCAAAATCAACACCTTGGTTGCTAACTCTTCCCCACTAGCCGTAGATTTAACCTCCCTTGTTAGCTCAATGCCATCCTTATCTGGTAAACCAATGTCTATAATTGCTATATCTGGTTGTAGCAACTTTAACATACTGAACCCTTCGGTAGCATTAGCAGCTTCCCCCACAACTTCAATTTCATCCTTTTGCATGAGTGCTGTCCGAATACCAACGCGAGTTAAGTCATGATCTTCGATCAGAGCCACACGAATTCTGGTCATGGTTAATTTCCGCCCATTACACTCTTAGCTGTAAAAGTGAGTTTACTAAAAAGTCTTAAGATATCTTTAAAGAAGATATCTGTAAAAAGATCAAGGGGATTTTTTTACGATTACCTGAAAAATCAGTACTGAGTGCAGGCGACTCAGTACTCAGCAATGTTTGTTCAGATCATTCACTCCTTTGCCTAAAGTATAGATATTATATTGTTACATTTGGATAAAATTTGGAAACTGTCAGGATCGTCAAGACTAATCTATGTCCATGCCCACTAAAGCATTTTCGGTTTTGGGGCTACCAGTTCATGTGATCACCAACTATTCGGGCTGGTTGCTAGAACGCTTGCAACAAAAAATAGGAACTCATGTGGTAACGCTCAATGCAGAAATGGTGATGCAGGCAGAGCGGAATACAACACTCGCCAAGGTGATTCAAGATGCTGAGTTAGTCATTCCAGATGGAGCTGGAGTCGTTCTGTATTTGCGGTGGCAGCTAATGCAAAAAGTGCAACGGACTCCAGGGATTGAACTAGCAGAAGCACTGTTACACGAACTTGGGCAAAAGGGAATTGACGCAAAAGTATTTTTTTACGGAGGAGCGCCCAGGGTAGCTGTGAAGGCGGCAGATTTTTGGCTTGAGCAAATTCCTCGTCTAGATCTAGTGGGAACTCATTCCGGTTACCATTCAGCAGAAGAAGAACAACAATTGCGGCAAACTCTCACCCAAGTACAGCCACAAGTGATTTTTGTCGGATTGGGAGTCCCACGCCAAGAGTTGTGGATTGCCCAAAACCGCCATTTGTGTCCCCAATCAATTTGGATTGGTGTTGGCGGTAGTTTTGATATTTGGTCGGGTACAAAAAGTCGCGCTCCCACATGGTTGGGAAATAACAATTTGGAATGGCTGTATCGACTTTATCAAGAGCCTTGGCGCTGGCGGCGAATGTTGGCTTTACCCAAGTTTGCTTTGAAAGCCTTGATTTATGAAGAGGGAGCAGGGAGCAGGGAGCAGGGAGCAGGGAAGAGGGAGTAGGGAGTAGGGAAGAGGGAGCAGGGAGCAGGGAGCAGGGAAGAGGGAGTAGGGAAGAGGGAAGAGGGAAGAGGGAAGAGGGAGTAGGGAAGAGGGAAGAGGGAAGAGGGAGTAGGGAAGAGGGAAGAGGGAAGAGGGAAGAGGAGGAGTTTCTGACCTTCATAACGGTTGGTACGCCGCCCGTGGGGCGCTCCTAAGAAACACTCTTGAGTGGGCAATGGGCAATGAAAAACTGATAATTCCCCCTGCTCCCTGCTCCCTGCTCCCTGCTCCCTCTTCCCTGCTCCCTGCTCCCTGTTCCCTGCTCCCTCCTCCCTACACCTTATCTACACGTTGCAGCGCACCAGAATTTTTGAGTTCTAGTAGAGTTGCATTACCAGTGCAAAATAAAGCTGTTTCGAGTTCAGCAATGAGAATTTCGACTAACTCATCGACAGCGGCTTCTGATTCTACAGCGGCTTCTAGAAAAGGTCGGGCTAGACCTGCTAGATCTGCTCCTAAGGCAATTCCCTTAGCCACATCTAATCCATTACGCAACCCACCAGAAGCAATCAAGGGAATTGTTGGGGCGATCGCTCGAATGGAATTCAGACACTCAGCGGTTGGTAACCCCCACTCGGCAAAAGTCTGTCCCAGGCGGCGCTGCTTGTGATCTTTTGCCCGTTCGCTTTCCACTTTTGCCCATGAGGTTCCACCTGCTCCTGCTACGTCAATTGCTGACACTCCCGCCTCAATTAACTTTTGTGCTATTGCTGCGGAAATTCCATTTCCCACTTCCTTGACAACAACGGGAACGGGTAGTTGCTGACCAAGCTGAGCAATTTTACTTAACAGCCCTCGGAAATTTGTATCTCCCCGCGATTGCACACACTCTTGCAGGGGGTTAAGATGGAGTATGAGCGCATCAGCTTCCAGCAAGTTAACAAGATGTAGGCATTCATCGACACCACATCCATAATTCAACTGGACAGCCCCTAAGTTTGCAAACAGGAGAATGTCGGGAGCAACGGAGCGCACAGCGAAGGTTGAGGCTAAGTGCGGTTGTTCGATCGCAATTCTTTGCGAACCCACTCCCATTGCTAATCGGTAGCGTTGAGCAACAGTTGCTAACCGAGTGTTGACGAGGAGTGCCAATTCGGTTCCCCCTGTCATGGAAGAAATGAGAAGTGGCGCTCCGAGATTTTTCCCAAGGAAGGTTGTTTGGAGATTAATGTCACTGCGGTTTAGTTCAGGAAGACAGCAATGAGTAAAGCGATAGCTCTCAAATCCACTAGTTACGTGCTGAAATTGTACATCCCCCTCTAAGCACAAACGTAGGTGATCAGCTTTTCGGCTCTCAATTTCAGTTGCAATATTCCCTGGCGATATAGTCGTCATAATCAAGCCTTTTTTTAACTTCTGACTCCTGACTCCTGACTCCTGACTCCTAATTAAGGTAGTTCCCTGAAAACTCTTAAATCAAGACGGAGTTCGTTAACTCTGCTCTTGGGTTAATTTGGGTGACTCCGCAGATTGAACTGGCTCTGTCTTCTGATCCTTTGACTTTGCCTGAGCCGATCCTTGTACTTGGTTGAGATGAATATTATTGACCCGAACAATAAAGTTTTCTATTGCCTGTTTTGCCTTTTGTTGACTTTGGGTTGCATCCTCAACATCGTAGTTACGATAATCTTCCGTCACTCCCAAGATAAACTTCTCTTGTTCAGCTTCTAATAACTCAACGGTAGTGTTAGCAGAAACAGAGTTTTCCTGAAAAGGAAAGGAGGTAACTATACTAGCAACTATGGATGCAACAGCCGGAAAAATTACCGGGAGCCACTTGAACCATGAAATCCCTATCTCTAATTTGTCTACCAAGACTAAAATCGGTGTAATTCCTGAGAAAATAACAGTTGCCAATTGCAAAGTATAGTAAATATTTCTGGAACTTGAGCGAATATTTTTATAGTCGTCAATCAATTCTTGGCTATACTGCAAAGCATTTGCTCTGGCCGGAGTTAAAGGATTATTTTCCAAAGGATTATTATTGACTGATAGATAATGATAGATCTCGGCTCTCTTGGCAAACTTTGACTGAGTTGCAGCAAGCCTAGAATTGTTGAACAAATTTTTATCTATGAGAAAAACAAAAAGCCAAATTGAAAGAAAAGCAGCTGTATAGATTTTGGCTATTTGAATTTCTGGCAAAGTATAACTAATGACGATAGCACAGATAAAAGCTGCTAAGAATAAATATTCTACTATCTTCAATGGAAACAGAACACTTGAGCCTGATGGGTTTGAAATATCTTCAACAGTCGTGGAAATACCAGTTTGGTTTGTTTGCCCAAAATTAGTCATTGCTATGTAGTTAATTCGGTGATCAGGTTCAATTATATAGCAAGCTTATCATATTTGTGCAAGTCTTTCTGGACTGGGCAATACTGCACAAATATGATAATGGTAGATATTGCCAGACAGAAAAAATCATCTATTGTTCGCGATCATTTAGAATTGCTTAGGGTGTATTGGACAAAGTTTTTCGCGTTCAGGAAGCTTTGTTAATTGTTAGATGTTGGTTGTGTTGAAAAACCTTTTGCCGGACAAAAAAGGTAAGAGGGAGCAGGGAGCAGGGAGCAGGGAGCAGGGAGTAGGGAGTAGGGAGTAGGGAATAGGGAGTAGGGAATAGGGAATAGGGAATAGGGAATAGGGAAAGGGAATAGGGAATAGGGAGTAGGGAATAGGGAATAGGGAATAGGGAATAGGGAATAGGGAATAGGGAATAGGGAATGAATTTTTGATTTGGGATTGGATATTGTTAGGTTCTACGTGGGAATACTCAATAAAGTTCAACTTTTCACAATTGCTGTTATGCCAGTACTAACAACAAACAAGACGACTGACCAATCTGTTCATCTTCCGGACGACGAACAACAGCATAGTAGTGATAAAGTTATGGTGAAGTTGAGTTCTGTTACAAAAACCTATGCTAGCGGCACAAAGGTTCTATTGGATGTGAACCTAGAGGTAAAACAGGGAAAATTTCTATTTATCACGGGATCTAGTGGTTCTGGTAAATCGACGCTGTTGAAACTACTGTACGGCGAGGAATTACCAACACAGGGAGAAGTGATTGTTAACCACTATAATGTAGCGTCTTTGCGGGGCGATCGCTTGTCATTATTGCGACGACGCATTGGGATAGTGTTTCAAGACTACAAATTGATCCCGCAGCGGACGGTGGCAGAAAATGTGAGTGTCGTTCTGCAAGCTCAAGGTTATACCCGTAAGGAAATTCAACGACGCTTAGAACCGACGTTGAAACTGGTAGGTTTACTTAAGCACGCTCACTGCTTTCCTCATCAACTTTCTGGAGGAGAGCAACAACGGGTGAGCATTGCACGAGCAATTGTCGGAACGCCACCACTGCTTTTAGCTGATGAACCTACCGGAAACCTTGATCCCGATAACTCCTGGCAAGTCATGCAGATTTTTCAGAAATTAAACTCTTTTGGGGTAACAGTAATTGTTACCACCCACGATGAACAGTTGATGCGACGGTGCGATCATCCAGTCGTGCAAGTACGAAATCAGCGATTATATAACGTTAGCAGAACCTAAAATTAGAACCTGAAATCAGCCATGTCCGTGTCAAATCTGTCTATGGCAGTTAGCGAGAAGATGAGGAGAATGTCAGACTGGAGGGTGGGGCACGTGCTGCCCAACAACCAACAACCAACAATCAACCACTAACAACCAACAAATACCATGTTTCAGCCATTGGGATTTGAGCAACGCTCCGTAATTACCTCCCTAGGTAGGATGGTCTACTATACTAACGCTGGTGCACCTTGGCAAGATGATACGACTACCAGTACAGAGAAAGAAACTTTAGTGTTTTTACACGGCTTTGGTGGTGGGTCGTCTGCTTATGAATGGTCGAAAGTCTATCCAGCATTTGCCACAGAATATCGTATTATTGCACCAGACTTGATCGGTTGGGGGAGATCGGAGCATCCCTCACGTGATTACAGGATTGAGGATTATTTGACGACAATTCAGGAGTTTTTGCAACAGACTGGCAGCAGTCCAGTTAGGGTAATAGCTTCTTCCCTGACAGCAGGGTTGACAATTCGAGTCGCGATCGCCCATCCCGAATTATTCAAGTCTCTGATTCTCACCTCACCTGCAGGACTTTCTGATTTTGGCGAAGATTATTCCAAGAGCTTGTTTGCCCAAGTCGTAAAAGTTCCCATAGTTGACCGGTTGCTTTACGCGACTGGAATTGCTACCAGTGGGGGTATTCGTAGCTTTCTGGAACAACGGCAATTTGCACAAGCCTCAAGAGTGTACGAGGAAATTGTCGAAGCTTACCTAGAATCAGCAAAGCAACCAAATGCTGAATACGCGGCACTGTCTTTTGTACGCGGCGACCTATGTTTTGACTTATCCCTATATATTCAACAGCTAGTCACTCCCACCGCTATTCTCTGGGGGCAAAAGTCCGAATTTACTGGTCCAGAAATTGGTCGCCGTCTTGCCCAGCTAAATCCACAAGCGATCCGAGTGTTTCAACAGCTAGATGATACAGGGTTGACACCACAGTTAGAATTGCCAGCAGTGACAATAGGTTTAATCCGGCGGTTTTTGGCTTTGCTGGATGAATCACCAATAGAGGTAACTTACTAGTGCTCTGTGTCATTAGTTCTGATGGGTAGTGCGAGCCGGAAAGCTCGCTTCGTGAGCGAGACGCTCACACTACCAACCCGTCAAAATGAATTTGACAGACCACTAGAGTATTGAGTGGGCAGAGAGCAGGAGCAGGTATGCTGAAGAACCCCTCTGCCTTTAGCTTTATAAGGAAGGTTATACTTACAATGGGCATAAATTGCGATGAATGAAACCACGTAGGGGCGCAAGGCATTGCGCCCTTACAAACAGTGTTGTTCATTTACGTGAACACTCAACTTATGACCGTGCAAAGTATAAGTGATCGTCCGAGTTGAAATTTTAGATCCGATTAGTCCAGTAATTTGGCTTACGCTGAAGGTGCATAACTGCAATCACCAAGATTTGCTGTTCTTTGATTGTATAAACTATCCCGTAAGGAAAGCTGACTGTTCGGCAGCGCCTTGTGTTCTTTGATAACTGCGGCCATGCCTCTGGAAACTTTTCAATGCGATTGAGTGTTTGTTCCACTTCTTCAATGAATGCATCACTTAGCTCGCGGCTCACATTATCATAGTAAGCAACGGCATCCGACAATTCTTGCTTAGCATCAGGATGAAAGTCATGCGTCATCACTGACTCCTTGAACGTAGTTCTCGCAATACATGTTCGCCTGGAATCAACGTGACTCGACCTTGTTCAATGTCCTGAACTCTTTTCTCTGCCTCTTCTGCCCAAAGAGCATCTATTTCTGCCTGTTTTGTGGAGTCCAGACTTTTGAGCAAATGTTCAGCAAGCATGGCTCTCAACCCTGGAGGCAAGGATAATGCCGCACCGAAAATTTCGTCATACGTATTGACCATATTTCTTTTCCTGGATTCAAGGTAAGCAATACTCAGCTTGAGAATTTACGAGCCATATTGATTTTAACCTAATACCCGTGAATGCATTTTCGCTCTTTTATGGAATCGTACATTTTTTGAGTAATTGGCAATTCTTCCATTATTGTTCCAAAACTAAAAGATTTATATGCTATGATTATTAAGATCTAAAGTTGCCTTTGCCTTATAAACCTTGAGCTTCGCCAGTCTGAAAAAAAAATTTATCGTTCCGCTCCGCTACACTCCAAAAGGGCTAAGAAAATAAGAGCAGAGGGCTAAAGGGCTAAAGTGTCAAGGGCTAAGAGCCCTCGGCGAAAGACCGCACACAACCCGAAAACCGATATTGTTGTTGTCGTAGTCGGCGTCGTACCTGCAGCGAAACGCAGAACGGCAATTCTCAGGATAGTTGAGCCACGAACCACCGCGCAGCACTCGCAATTGAGAATTATTATCATTAATCCACGCACTTCCATTACTAGGGGCTCCCTGGTAATTATCATGCCAATTATCTGCACACCACTCAAAAACATTGCCGTGCATGTCGTATAAGCCAAAATCGTTGGGTGGAAAACTGCCTACATCTGTTGTTTGTTGACGATATACACCTTTTGGCTCTGAGCCATAAGTGTAATTGCCATCGTAGTTGG
>CAIVAU010000232.1 GCA_903903925.1 uncultured cyanobacterium | reverse complement strand
CTTCCTGTACAAACCGCTGTAGTCCGCGTCGGTAGACCTCCTGCTGCGTCGCTGGTATACTCAGACTTTGGGTGCTAAAATCCCGCACCGCATGCTCTCGCGGATAGAACTCCTTAATTGCCACCAACTTTTCCAGTCCCAGATGGATAGCACGGTAGGTGATACCAAAGCCACCACGTCCCAAGGGATAATCGATGCGATAAGCACCACCACGCAACAGCGAACCCATCGGTAGCACATCCCGCATCAGAGAGGGCAAATGCACTCCACACTTGGGACAGCTTTCTGCTGAAACCGATACCCCATCCCGACCACAGTGTAAACAACGCATTGCTCCTCCTAAAATTCTCTACCGGGTTGCCGCAGAAATAGTCTTGCCAAGGGACATTAAAGTGCGCTTGAAATCTTCTGCGCGACTCCGAAAGTCATCCCCTTTACCCAACTCGAATGCTAGCCCTCGCGTACCTTCAAGCAATTTCAAATAGATATGGCTGCGGGAGTCTTGAGTACGTACCACTAGATAAAACTGCTGCACACCGATGCTGTGGATTGTATGTATGACTTCTTCAATACTCTGCGTATCCTTGTCAGGAATGTGCGGTGGTGCATCTGTCACTAGAACGATGACTTTGTTGGCATCGGGTGTAAAGGGTTGACGTAATGCTAGCATGACAGCATCGAGGCTACTTTCTGGCTCGTCCCCACCACCAGATGCTCGTAGCAGAGAAACTTCGCGTCGAAACGTCACCGGATCGGTAGTAAATGGCTCACCGTAAAACATGAGAACTCGGTGTTCCTCGTCAATCAAGCGATCGCGGAACTCAATCAATCCCACCCGCACCCGCACACCATCAGACTCGATGGTATCAGCAAAACTAATAATAGCATCTTTAATAGCATCAATCTCACCCTGCATACTCCCCGTGCAGTCAAGCACAAACATCATGTCCGCCTTGCGTTTGGTTTGCAACTCCTGTGCTACTGTCGTAAATGAATCTATCCAGGGATCAACATCTATAGAATCTTTATTTGAAGATGGAATTCGCTCACGCTGCGTTGTTAGCTCTTCGGGATTTGAAGGTTTTGCTACAGGCTTTGATTCTGTCAGAGCTAGTGCAGTGCCGCACTCATTGCAAAATTTTGCTGAGTTAGGGTTTGATGCTCCGCAATAACTACAAGTTCTCATATTATATCACATTTAGAAAATTTACTGGTATCATAAATTTCGCATGAACGCCAAGCGCAAAAAGACATCGCCAACCTTAATCCCGTCTCCATGTAATATTTCCATCGGCGGTTCATCGGGTTTAAGGGCAATTCCACGTACTAAAGTGCCATTTTTGCTACCAAGTTCGCGAACTAAGTAGCGATCTCCGGAACGAATAAACTCTATATGGCGACGACTAATACTATCGTCTGCACCCGCAAGTTCTGCCCGTCCAAAAACTAGTGAACTACCATCTTCTATATTAAGCATTGTCCTTGCCCCTTTGTTGCTGCCAGACTCTACAATCAGCATTGGGTAATGCAGGTGCAAATCTTCGGGTAGTTCAGGCACGTCAGGAATGTAGCCTAAATCATATAGCACCTCATCCACTGAAGCATATCGCTCATCTGGCTTAATCTTAACCATACGTGGTAGGACACGAAATGTCTCTGGGTAGAAGTCGCAATAAAAGTCGCTTAGATCGGTTACTTCGGTAGGTGTGGGAATTTGCTTAAAGTATTCCACCAAATCCGTCAGTTCTCGCCAACCTTTACGAGTCCATAAATCTTGTCCCATAGCAAGTTCGTAGAGAATTTGACCAAGGGAATAAATATCCGTTCGCGCATCAGCAACTTTTGCACCATACTTGATTAACTCTGGTCCTATGTATGGTAGAGTACCCAATACGTCCTGTGTTCTGGTTAAAGGTGCGTCGTTAAACTTAGAGATGCCAAAGTCGATCAACTTGACTTGCCCCGCCTCACCGACTAAGATGTTAGCTGGCTTCAAGTCACGGTGAATGATATTGCTGTGATGGGCATCGGACACTCCCAGCAGGATTTGATGGAAAATCTCTTTCTTTCGCTCACTGGTGAGAGAACCATCTGCTAAGAGTTTGTCCAGTGACTTACCGGGACAATACTCAAATAAAATTAAGAAGGTATTAGGGTCCCACTCGCACAACCCAAAAACAGGCACAATGTATTCGGACGGAATAGAAACCTCCGCTTCCCGACGTGCACGATCAGCCAGAACATGCCCAGGTATAATTCCTTGAATAATCTTGAGGACGTAAAGGTTTCCCGTTGCACAGTTAGCAACTTTCCACGTTGAACCCGATGCACCCACTCCCAGAAGTTCTAGCAGTTCAACTTCGACAACTTCACCAATGTCAACCGGAATGCGTCCTCCAACCATAAGCTGTAAGGTAGGTCGAGACATAAATTACATCTCCTTTTTCTAGTTTTAGGTCATTCAGGTAATGACAGCTACTGGATCAAAGTATCGAATGCTGTCACAGCTTTGCTGTGATGCTGCCATAAAATCAGCGTCTGATTATCGGTTTCACCTAATTGCCGTGCTTCCATCACTAGATGCTCTGCGATCACACTTAAGTTGCTCCCAGCCTCAGTAAAAATTTTATTCATTTGCTCATTAGAGAAAGAGCTACTGACACCATCGCTACACAGAAGTAACAAGTCTCCTAATGCCAATGTCACTTGATACACAGGAGGTTCTGGCGGAAGATTCGGGCAACCTAAGTAATACTCTAAACGGTGTCGCCCTTCGTGGTGTTGAGCCATTTCCGGCGTAATTATTTGTGCCCGCAGAAGCACACCAGCTACCGAGTGGTCTTCTGTAATTTTAGTGAGTTGCCCCTTGCTCATTTGGTAATGGAACATGGCACTGTCACCCAAGTTCGTCACCACCGCAATATCATCCAGAATCGCTGCAATCACAAGTGTCGATCCTGCTTTACCCCACTTGTTAGCTTCCACCATCCGTTTGACATGGGCATTAGCTTGTTCTAAAGCATTCAGCAGAGCTTGAGATAGGCTTTCGGTATCAAGAGGCGGTGCTTTTTCCAAGTTATTAAGCGATCGCTCTACGGTCAGATGCTCAAACAAAGCTAGGCTAACCTTACGCAGTGCCTCACGACTGACCTCTTCTCCATGAGCGTGTCCACCCATCCCATCAGCTACCGCTAAAACAGTAATCAGTGATTGCCCAATTGCTGGTATTAGCGAAAAAAGTTGGAAACTATCCTCATTCGTTTCCCGCTGATTCGTTGTGCTACTAACTATGTAGGTCTGTTTTGTCTGACCAAGGTCACTACCACTAATTTTTCCCTGAAACATGGCAGACTCTCCTTTGTTCCTCATTTTTAATATCTCACTGGTTGACGAGGTGACAACCCTACAAAATTTCCAGCCACCATTCCTGGGCTTCCGCTGCTTGTCCATACATTATAATTAATGATAGTCGTTTACCTTTTTCTCTCACCAGTCAGGATAATTTTCTTCGTTTCTAACCATTGCTTACTCCCTTCCCGGTCAAAAATTACCTAAATCTCTCTAACTCATATCTCCGTGTCCTCTGCGCCTCTGCGGTTAATTAAATAGGTAATCCTCTAGAGGTTCGAGCGTAATCGTTCAAAAGACCACTCGTATCATATTTTACCACGCAATATACCCGTTGCATGGAAGCGTTTCTTTACATTTGACACATTAATGCCTTTGAGCGGATAGTTTAAGTGTAATTATTTTCACACGACCAGATTCATAGATTGAGATGAAAATTAATTCAATTAAGCAGTTGCTCATAGGAACAGGCATTGTTTTGCTGTCCCTATTTTCCAGCTTCAGTACCAAAGCCCAAGTCCAACCCCATGTAGAAATTATTGAGCTAAAAGTTTATAGTGAAAATGAGCAGAAACAAAATTGTCCAGACAAAGTGATTTTCACTCTTCATCCCCAGCCGTATCGAGAAGGCAGTTTTGCGACAGACGGCTCTGGTAACCTAAGTAAGATCGCAAGTAACATCCAGATGACTGCAAGTAACAACTTTAGCGTTACCTGGGTTGGGACACTAAAGCCAAACTATATCAAATGCATAGCATCTGCTGGAATATCCAAGGTTGATGGCAAAGATTACGAAGGACACACAAATTATTTGCGGATGCACTTTGTCGAAGGTAAAGTGGCTCTGATGCTAGATTTAGCAGGTGAGTTTGATCCTAATGATTATCCTCTTGTTGTTCTGAAAAAAGGTTTAAATAATGGTAATCCAGTGTGGACTTTTGGTGGAACTGATTAGCGTCCACGAATAGAAAACGACGTAATACCATTTTTATATTTGGAAAAACTAAAAATATCTGCTTTTTTCATCATTCTTTACAAGACTTTACTTAGGTTTAATTAACAATATTGAAAATAAATTACAACTCATTAATTTAATACTTATTCGTTGAGTTCGTCAGGCAAAATTAAAGGTGAGCTTGAATCATCAAAGCCTAGTTGAAAGAACTTAAGTAACTAGGCGTAAATAAGCTTAACTGCTGAAGAAAGCAACCTGAAGCGTGAGAGGTGAAGATGATAGAAAAGATTTTACTGGCTGTCTCTGGATTAGGGCATGCAGAAGAGATGCTCAAAACTTTGACAAAGCTGCCATCAATCCAAAGGGCAAAAGTAACAGTTTTGCACGTTGTTCCTGATCAAACTGCCGCTACAGCCATGACAGCTAAGTGGGAAGAAGGTGGCAAAATCCTGGCTAATGCTATTCAGTATTTGAACTTAGATCCTAGCAAAGTTTCCTCAATTTTGCGGCAAGGCGACCCTAAATATGTCGTTTGCCAGGTAGCTGACGAAATCGACGCTGACTTAATTATTATGGGTTCACGCGGTCTGAAGCGACTGCAATCAATTTTTGCGAACTCAGTTAGTCAGTACGTTTTTCAACTGTCCTCTCGCCCCATGTTACTGGTAAAAGATGACATTTATGTCAAAGCAATTAAACGGATTATGGTGGCAATGGACAATTCTGAGGCGGCAAAACGCTGTCTGCAACTAGCTATATTCCTCCTTCAAGATATTAAGGAAGGTGAGTTAATTTTAGCTCATGTTAATACAGATTTAAGCAACAACCCATCAGAAAAGTCTGAAATCAGTCGAGAGCAAAATTCTGTTATGGCAGATGCGGTTCTAGAAGCTAAAAAACACGGTTTGCAAACTCGTTGCGTTACCAGTAATGGTAACCCGTCTGAAGAAATTTGCCGCTTGGCACAAGAGTGGAACGTAGACCTATTATTGCTTGGTTCTCCAGATCGCCGTCCCTCAATTGCTAAGAGTTTGGTTGATATAGACAGGCTTTTAGGAACTTCCTTGTCTGACTACGTTAGAGTCAATGCGACCTGCCCAGTATTATTAGCGCGGACAGCAGATTGAGATAAATTTAGCGGCTGAATAAAAACCCCTGCACCTGCGGTGTAGGGGCTTTTATTTTATAGGCAAAGTCTTAAACTATCTTCTTAACCTTCGCGGCTAGCCGTTTGGATGTACAGAATAATTAAAAAAACAGCGGGCACAAGTACGAACAGAATGCTCGCTACGAACCCTAGGTCATTAACTTGCATGGCAAGAAAGCCTCTCTTTGATTTCCAATTAACAACTTTAGGATACCATTATCAATGTCAATGTGTATGACTTTCATTACATTGTCAAGGCTTTGTTACAACGTTCACTGGACCATTCACTAAGGTTTGACAGGCGAGGCGGTAATTTTCTGGCTTTTTTTTCAAGAGTCGGTTCTCTGCATCAGTACGAGGCGAAAGATTTTCCATCCCTTCAACTACCTCGACAATACAACAGCCACACTGACCGTTGCCTCCACAATTCATCATCTTGCCCATCAGTTTATAGATGTCCATGCCATTCTCCATGGCTTTTAGCCGGAGATTCGCACCATTTGCCGCCACGACTTCTCGGTCTTCTTTGACAAATTTAATGTTGCCCATAGCTACTACCTCGTTTAGGTGAAGGCTGAATTTTGACTTGGTGTCATCAAACACCTCACTTAAAGTATATGTTTATTTTACAAAATATTAATTACTATTAATTTTTTATTCTGAGATATCCAGTATTCTGGCATGAAGGTAGACTTTATGCTTCAAATAGCATTGATCCATTGGCTAAAGTAAAGCTGAACATGATCACAATCTTAATCATGTTCAGCCTCAACGTAATAGCCGCATCTTTTTTATCAGAGCAGGCAGAGAGAGCTATAAACCCCTACTTATAATTGCTTCTAGTCTTACCTGAAACCTATGGCTGCTTGCCAAACAAAAGCCAGCAGTAAGAAAAAGAGGGGGATGAGTGGTAGAACATCTACCAATGGGTCGAAAATTTGGTAAGCTTCAGGCAATTTTGCTAATAACAGTGCTGTTTCCATAATTGTTAAATCCATTTATCCAATACAGCTTTCAGAATTGAGAAATATATTAACATGCCTCGGTCCCTTCTGAGTCCTGAGTCTTGTTACCGTTTCTTTTCAACGAGCATTTTTGTCCTGGAGGTAGTGCTTTCCCGTGCCATTGCAAAACCCCAGGCTCATCACCTAGGGTTTACGCTGTTTCAAATAGAATGGGAAGATGATAAACACACAAGAAGGTTTTTATGGTATTATATCAAGTCCGGATGAACACTTATAATAAGAGTAGCTTGGCTGGAAGAACGAAACTCAACATCGCCCTTATCGCCCTTATCGCCTTTGTTGGCTTGAACGCTGCAAAAACCAAGCTACATTGACCGATTTTATTATAAGTCATTAACCGGACATGATATTAGACCCTGATAGCTAACTCGCTTTCTTGAGTCTTGATACAAGACCCATCGCTTTACACGATACTCTTGACTTCATCGGAGTGGCTGCCAAATTGCCAAACTAAATGGAGAGGGGGGAGATAGAAAAGATACTTAAATAGTTATATAGCTAATAGATAATATCAATGTCAGAATGAAATTACAGCTTATTTTTAGGAGGCTATGATATGAAGCCTATTTTCTTAGCCATTTTAGCCACTGCTTTGAGTACAGCAACGACTGTAACTTTCCCTCAAAGTGCTAAAGCTGACTATCGATACGACCATCATTCAGATCATCGTTGGGAAGATCACCACTATTACAATCACCGACGGTATGACCATGATTATAATCGAGGCTACTACCGCCGAGCGTACTATCCTCGTGGATATTACTACGGAGGATATTATGCACATCCTCGTTCTCACGTTGAACTTGTTGTTCCACTAATATTTAGGTAGTAGTCATTTTTTGAGCAAGTTGTAGCAATGTGGTGACGGAGTGCTGTTCTCATAATGGCACTCCATCAAAAAATGGCACTACAGGCTGACCCGCTTTGATGGTCTCACTGGTTTAACTGTTGTAGGACTGATATCTGCGGTACTGGAGACTGGATTGCAGTTGATTACCGTACATTTACTTCAAGTTGTCATTACCTCTTCATAACTTTGTATACTAAGAGGAGTCATATAAATATCCATCAGATAACCAGGTTACCGACCCCCAGCTTGAAGCTGGGGACTTGTCGTTTTTCCTCCGCAACCTAAAGGTGTGCGGTTTCCAAACTCCCAAGAGGTTTTAGATGAAAAGAGTCAAGCAGTATCGAGTTCGGTTAACGGAAGAAGAAGATGCACTATTGAAGCAGAAAGCTCAAGACTTAGGAATAAGTGCCGCTGATATTATCAGACTCGGAATCAAGTATTATGTTGGAGAAGCAGAGTTTTCTAAAGTAACGGAGCGCAGAGTCACAGAACTAAAAAGGACTTCAAAGTTTATTAGAAACTGGGAACAGACTTTCAAGCAATCTATCTTTGAAGAATTTGGAGAAAAATGGCTTGACAGGTTAAAAACGGCCTATCTCAATATTTTAAAAGAGTACAAAGACTTTGTTGAGTATATAAATGGAAATTTTGTGTCGAGTATTGTGGAAGCAGAGAAAACTGGTGACACAACTCCTACATTAGAGGAGTCGCAAACTGAAACCATATCTGAACAGAAAGTTAGAGAGGAAATTTGTCGTTCTTTAACAAGGTGTTTAGGAGGTGAGTGGAAGGGCAACGAGAGTATAGTAGATATCTTTCTTTCTGGGTTAAAAATAGATTTGGTACGTCATATTTAGTATTTTAAATTGGGAGCATCCCAGTTTTGCAGAAAAACGATCAGTAGTGTGAGCCGGAAAGCTCACGTGTACTATAAGCGAGCAAGATGCTCGCACCACGAATTTTCAAAAATGGGATGCACCCTTTTAAATTTGCCAGACCGTAGAGACACGGAAGATAATTTCTTTGTGTTCAAGTATTCTCAAAATGATTTTTGAGATTTGTTGATGCGGCATATATAAAGAAGAATCGCCTGAAAGCCAAGCCATATCAGCAATTTGGTGAATCTACACCAGCCTCTACACTACTTTCAACTAGGTATGCCACTGCCAAAGCCAAGACCCCAGGGTAAATCTTAGATTAACCTTGAGGTCAAGACCCCCAAAAATCAATCGGGAATAAACTTCAGAGAAACACCATTCATACAGTAGCGCTTGCCGGTAGGTTCGGGCCCATCGTCAAACTCATGACCCAAATGCCCACCGCAACGGCTGCAATGTACCTCCGTTCTAGTCATGAAAAACGATTTATCTACAGATTTACCAATTGCACCTTCAATCGGTTTGAAAAAACTAGGCCAGCCTGTACCACTGTTGAACTTAGTTTCCGATGTAAAAAGTGGCTGTTCACATGCAGCACACACGTAAGTACCTTCAGTATATTGCTTATCTAGTGGGCTAGTACAAGCGAGTTCTGTACCGTGTTCGCGCATTACTTTATACTGTTCTGGTGTTAAAATTTCCCGCCATTCTTCTGGCGTTTTATTGATTTCAAACTCACTTTTTGAAGTTGTCATAAAGACCTCACGATACGTTAAGATTAACTAAGAATTGTATGTGATTCAATACTTTTAGTATACCAATAACCCCAGTGAATGATCGTTACCCCAATAAAATAACGTTGCCCCTCCTAACTCCTAACTCCTAAGGTTAGACACAAGAGTTATAATATGGTGATGTACCATCTCAGGAGACTGATCGCCGTTGATAGTTAACAAACGGCGGTGATGATCGTAATACTCTAGAACGGGAATGGTGCGATCATAAAATAACTCTACGCGGCGCTGCGCGATTTCCGGTTGATCATCTGGGAGAAAATCTCCTAAGGAACGACTAACCATAACTGCCTGAGGTACTTGTAAATAAACTGCCCAGTCTAACTTTTGCTCCAAATCGTCCAATAAAAAATCCAATTCTTCAGCTTGGAAGACACTACGGGGATAGCCCTCTAAGACCCAACCACGGTTAACATCAGCCTGGGTAAGACGAGTGCGGATGAATTCAATCATCATTTCGTCAGGTAAAAGTGTCGTTGTTTTGACACAGATCTGTGGGTGGCGATGTTGATCAGTCTGGTTTGCAAACACATTCCATAAAATTTCACTGATAGAAATTAGAGGAAGATCAAAGTGTCCGCAAAGCTTTTGCGCTTGAGTGCTTTTCCCCGATCCTGAACCTCCCAGAATCACCAATTTCACAAAAATTTGCTCCTCCTCCTGCTGTCACAATTACGACCATCTGCACCCGTTTTGTATAAATAAACTCAAAATCTTACATCTCAAGTTTTTTAGCTGTTACTCCCAACACTTTTAATCGATTTGATCTGCTAGTTACGTGTTGTATTTTTTACAATTATTTTTGCGCGAACGGCAAAAATGTAAATCTCATTCACTCTTGACTTAACCACGAACATAGTGTTTGACTAAGAATGAGCCTTGCAAAATCTACTACATATGATTAAAAGCAGCTTGATTATAGATGGAGATTTCCCCAAATTGGCTTCAGTATAAACACGTTAATTAATTGTATAATTTTATTTAATTTATGGTTGCTCGGCTGGAAAACCCAAGTATAAATTCGACCCTCAGCTTACCATACCCAGTGAAAGGTCTAGTACAAGTTTTTACTAGATCGAATCGTAGCTTTTTTACTGGGGTCATGGCCCAAGCACTGAGGATTGCTGGTCAAGGTACACCTGTATTAGTAGTGCAGTTCCTTAAAGGTGGTATTCGTCAAGGATACGAACATCCCATGCGGTTGGGACAAAAATTAGATTGGATTCGCTGTGATTTGCCTCGTTGCATTGATACACCCGATCTAGATGCTACTGAAACCGAATCCCTGCAAAAGCTGTGGCTTGATACACAAAGGGTTGTCTGTGAGGATAAGTATTCTCTCGTTGTGTTAGATGAACTCAGTTTGGCAATTCACTTTGGCTTAATTCCTGAAACAGAAGTTCTGGCATTTCTGGAAAAGCGTCCGGCTCATGTTGATATCATTTTTACGGGATCACAAATGCCTAAATCTATTCTGGATTTGGCAGACCAAGTTACGGAAATCCGTCGTAGTCATGAAACTTGAGTGATTTTAACCGCAGATGGACGTGGATGGAGGGAAGGTGATGACTGGTTAGTTTGATTGGGGGTTTGACTTTTCAGGGCGATCGCCAACAACATCATGACAGCAATTTTCAGATAAATAGACCACATTGTAGGGGCGCAAGGCATTGCGCCCCTACTTGTATCAGAATGGATCTGTTTGAGTTAGAATTGGAAAATTGCATTTCTAAGGATCAAAAGGATATTAAGTGACAAAATGCTAAAAAATGATAAGTGGATAATTGAGAAAGCTAAACAAGGAATGATTGAACCTTTTGAACAAAAGTTAATTCGTAATATTACTTTAGATTCTGGCTTGGTAGTACCAGCATTAAGTTATGGCTTATCATCTTATGGCTACGATATTCGTTTATCGCCAAAAGAGTTTTTAGTATTTAAGCACATTCCTGGCACGATAGTAAATCCTAAGAAGTTTAATCCTAGAAATCTTGAGCCAGTATCTTTAGAGCATGATGAAGATGGAGCTTTCTTTATTATTCCTGCACATTCTTATGGTTTAGGAGTCGCATTAGAAAAATTAAGAATGCCTGATAATGTAACTGCTATTTGTTTAGGAAAAAGTACTTATGCTCGTATTGGTTTGATCGCAAATATTACCCCTGCTGAAGCGTCGTGGAATGGTGCGCTTACCCTAGAATTCAGTAATTCATCAAGCGCTGATTGTAGAATTTATGCTAACGAAGGCGTTGTGCAATTATTATTTTTAGAAGGCGAAAAATGTCAAACTACATATGCAGATAGAGGAGGGAAATATCAGGATCAACCTGATAGAGTTACTCTTGCTAAAGTATAGTGATTTTGTAAGAATACACCTGCCAGAATACAGGAGTTGGAATTGTTAAAGAATCGGCAGAGCACATCGCGCTGTACTAAACCAAGTTGCGGGTTATCGGAAATCTTCCATTCCCTCACCTTGGTAAGAGGGTTTGATTTGGTTTGGTTCGAGTAACACCACTGTCTTGAAGTTGGAAAACGAAAAATACCCCTATACCTAGCAGCACAATAGCACCAAGTATGAGAAGTTGAAAAACACCAACGCGCCGACTCGGTACTGAGATATTTCCTCAACTATTGGTCTGTTCCTCCTTTGCCAATAGCTGTATTCTGGCGAGAATTTCGCTCACCACCTGTGCATCAGGAGATTGTAAGTGCTGTAAAATCTCTAGAGATTGCTCTAAGTATGAAAGTGCAGTAGAAAAATCTTGTCTTTCATCTGCTAATAACTGTCCCAGCATCGCCAAACTCGCTGCTTTGCGTTGAATATAGCCAATGCGTTCATATAAATCCAAAGACTGCTGATAAAGTGAGATCGCCTGTGTGACATTTCCCTGTTTGGCGTAGATTCGAGCAAGATTGTGAATAGTAGAGGCTTTGGATTGTTCGTCTTCCGGTGGACAATTGTTCAGAACTTCTTGATAGTGTTGCTTTGCTTGTTCCACTTCCCCAAGTTCTGCCTCAGATCGTGCTAGGTTATGCAAAACGCTATAGTCTTGAGTTATATCTAGGGTTGATTTGCAAAGTTGCGAAGTTTCCCGAAAGCGAATCGCTCTCGTTTCTTACTTGACAAACTCGATGACCTTCGGGTATATTTTCTCTACAATGGGTACATCTGTGCCTATACGCTTTCAAGTGGCTAAAATTTCTGTACAAGAATTTTTCGACTCTCTGTGTTCTCTGCGCCTCTGTGGTTCAATAAATTACTTTTTAACCGCAGAGACACAGAGAACACAGAGAAAACAGTAGAGGTTTGACCTTCGGTGAGCTACTGAAGGTCGGAGGATGTGATGAGTAGCAATAATGAGTATTTGTAATAACTAAAATGGTAAGTATGGCAGATTTTTGGGAAGAGTCACTGACTGAAGAAGAGGGCTATTTGCTACAGCCTTTTACGACTAATTTGGATCGATCTGTCTTTGGTCTGGTGAATCTACCTGAAGTCGTCAAAGGTGCGTTATTCTCACGTTATAGTCGCAGTGATAAAAGTTTACGTCGTATACTTCTTGATGAGTTTATCAAAGCACCAGAAGCCAGTTTTGCTGGTATTGCTGGTCACTTCACTAACAATAATGCCGATCAGTTGGTAGCGATTCAACAAGCAGAGGCATTTTACGATCGCGTCCTAATAGGTTATGGCGATGATTCAGTAGCAGAACTAGGAGGCGCACACATTGCCTGTGAAGGAATTAGTAATATTGCAGCAAAAGTAATTGAAGACAGTCGTTTAGGACTTTCTCCGTTAGAAAAATCCACCAGATATGTCCCGTTTAATCGAAAAGTTAATGGACGTTACCGCTACTATCGGGAATCGTCAATTATGGCATCAAGCCACTCTTCCCGTTATGAAGCCACACTAGACTATTTATTTGACACTTACACTGCATTAATTGATCCCCTCTTGAGTTGGGTAATCTCTCGTACCCCTAAAGATCCGACAACCTCTGAACGAGCATATAACAATGCAACAAAAGCAAAAACTTTGGATTTGTTGCGCGGGTTACTCCCAATGGCAACTCTGACTAATGTCGGTTTATTTGGTAACGGACGTGCATTTGAATACTTGCTAGTCAAGCTTGCTGCAACACCTCATCAAGAAGTTCGCACGCTTGGAATTTCTATGCAACAAGAACTAGATCAAATCATACCTTCTTTTGTCAAGCGTGCAAAAACTGAACGAGGCGCGAAAGCAGCGCAGTACCTTCAAACAAATTGTAAACGCACAGAATTGCTTGCACAAAAACTTTTAGGGCAAATCCAGCCAGTATCAACATCAACAGTTCAATTAGTAGATTACGACCCGCAGGCAGAGGTAAAAGTTATTGCAGCCATCCTTTATCCTCACACCGATCTTACTTTCGATCAAATCAAAGAATACGTTACTAGTTTGTCAACGACAGAACGCGTAGAGATTATAAACACCTATGTAGGCGAACGAGAGTCCCGGTTTCATCGACCCGGACGTGCTTTTGAAGAAACTTACTACACATTTGACCTGTTAGCTGATATTGGCGCGTATCGTGACCTACATCGACATCGTGTTCTGACACAAGAACGCCAGCACTACTCTGTTCGTCACGGGTATATCGTTCCAATAGAAATAGAAGAAGCGAACCTGCAAGAGCAAATGCGCAAAGCTTTGGACTATGCTGCTGAAACAACTGAGTTGATTGGCAAAGACTTGCCGGATGCAGCGGAATACGTTGTACCCTTTGCTTATCGGATACGCTGGCGAATTAAGTTGAATCTTCGTGAAGCTTATCATCTTGTAGAATTACGAAGTTCACGACAAGGACATCCTTCCTACCGCATAATTGCCCAGGAAATGTATCGACAAATTAATGCTGTTCATCCAGCATTAGCAGCTAACATGCATTTTGTAGACCTGAATGACTATGCTTTAGAGCGATTAGCGGCGGAGCAACGAATGGAAACAAAGTTGAAGCAACATCATCAAAACCAACCTCCGTCAGCCTGATGATAATCATATCTTTTAATTATTCTGCTTTCGTATAATTTATCTTTATGAGCCAACCGCCCAAAATTGACCGTCAGAGGGAGCATCAAGCAAACGAGCGTACATTTTTAGCTTGGGTACGCACTTGCATAGCATTAATTGGCTTTGGTTTTGCTATTGCTCGATTTGGTCTGTTTGTACACCAGCTGAATATTGCTCTGACAAGAACCGAACCAACACCAAATCCTCTTTTCACCTCGGAAAATTTGGGTCTTTGTTTGCTACTATTTGGTATGGTTATGCTCGGTTTAGCAGCGTGGCGATACAACCAAGCCTATTGGCAAATTGAAAAAGGAGACTATCAACCTAACCGCTTACTTGTGTGGATCATGACTGGAGCAGTGATGATTTTTGGATTGCTGAGTATTCCTTTACTTCTTTTGCGAAATAAAGTTCCTCCTACTCCGTCTGGGGTTCAAACTCAACCTCGGGGTCTTCAGAGGGAGCAGGGAGCAGGGAGCAGGGAGCAGGGAACCCACGGCTGAAGTCGTGGGATTGTAACAATGACGTCGCATTTCTCGCGCCCAACCGGAGTCAGTTGTAGGGTGGGCAGTGCTTATGTATTTTGCTGACTACATCCGAGTTTTGGTAGGCACTGCCCACCCTACGTATCTGAATGTTCACGTAAATGAACAATACCGTTTGTAAGGGCGCAATGCCTTGCGCCCCTACGTGGTTTAAAAAGCGCAATTTCTGCCTGTCAGAAGTATAACAGGATGTCTCAAGAGCCACCAAGACAGATACCAAAAGAAAGATAAATCCTGACTCCTGACTCCTGACTCCTGACTCCTGACTCCTGACTCCTGACTCCTGACTCCTGACTCCTGACTCCTGACTCCTGACTCCT
>CAIVAU010000231.1 GCA_903903925.1 uncultured cyanobacterium | reverse complement strand
AGGAGTCAGGAGTCAGGAGTCAGGAGTTAGGAGTTAGGAGTTAGGAGTCAGGAGTCAGGAGTCAGGAGTTAGGAGTTAGGAGTTAGGAGTCAGGAGTCAGGAGTCAGGAGTCAGAATCAATGAGATAGGATTTTAAATCCTTTATTCAGACGCTTGCGGACGACGCTCGTTCCTCGCTAACGCGCTTCGCTGCGCTATCCGCCAGTCGCACAGAATTCATTCTAAATTCTGGCTTCTGACTCCTGACTCCTGAATTCTTTTAAAAAATCATTTGTGGATGAATCAACTTGTAGCCGGCATCTTTAATTTTTTGATTCGATACTTTCGCATTATATGGGCGGTTACTTTTTTGAGTAGAATCCCATGTGACTTGAGGCAAATTGTGTTTTTCAAAAATCTGTTCAAGTAATTCTCCACTTGTTAGATGTGCATCATCAACTAAGTTATAAACGCCTTGTAGTCTGCGATCGCGGGCAAACTCTATAGCACTGACAATATCATCAAGGTGAATCCAATTCGTTGTATCCTCCCCGTTACCGGGTCGGGTAGATCCTGCATATCGACCAAAGATCTTGACCAGTTCACGACTTGGACCATATATTCCCCCCAATCGCAGGATACAAACACGGAGATTTTCACTTTTAGCGGATAGTAAAACTTGTTCAGTCTCACTCATAATTTCCCCAGAAGGGTTGGCAGGTGCAACGGGGGATTCCTCATCCACCCATGCCCCGTTTCTGTCACCATAAACGGAATAACTTCCTGTATATATGAGTTGTTGTACACTCGGCATCTGCTTTAAGACAGAAATTAGAGTTTGAGCAGTTTGCAAATAAGCTTCTTCATAAAAATTAACACCCTTAGCACCGACACTTAAAAGCACAGCATCTTGATTTTTCAATACTGATGTCAGCCCTTCAGAGTCATTGCCTTGTACTACTGCCACTCTTTGTGCTATTTCTTGCAGTGCGGAAACACGTTCAGGAGTCGTTGTGGTGGCTGTGACAAGAAAAGACCTTTTTTGTTGCCAATATTGAGCAACTTCGCGACCGACATAACCACAACCGATAATTGCAATGTTCGTCATGAGGAGTTAGAAGAGGGGAGTTCTAATTTAGAGTATGAATCAGTTTCCTAATATTACAACACGCTTACTGTTGGGGTTAATGGGTGGGAATTTTAGGTTGTGTCGCGACTTTAACTGTCGCATTTCTACTCATAAATTGCGCCGTCAGGCATGATTGCCCCTGCTAATTTAGCTCCTATCAGTTTAACAAGCAAGCGATCGCCAGATCGAATACGCGCCCCTGTCAAGTCGGCTCCCCGCAAGTCAGCCCCACTCAGATCTGCTCCAATTAAGTTAGTAAAGCGTAAATTCGCTTCTCTCAGGTCAGACAAAAGAAGGTTTGCCCTAAACAAATTCGCTTCAGACAAATTTGCACCTCTGAGATTAACTTTGTGCATAAAAGTATCACTTAAATTAGCACCACTTAAGTTGGCGTAGCTTAAGTTTCTGCTAGATAAATCTCTACCTTTCAAGTTGGCTCGACTGAAGTCTTTACCACTGAGATCTGAGTTTTGCTTTGGTGATTGATCGGTTGTTTGGGGTGTATTTTCTGTAGGCTTAGTTTTATGCTTGGCTGTTAAAGAACGCAATTTTTCACAGGCTTCATTAATTTCTTGTAGCTTTTTTTGCGCTTTCTCTCGTAAGCGGAGATTCTCTTGTGGTATCCGATCAGGATGCCAGACAAAAGCCAAATCTTTGTAGGCCTGGTTGACTTCCTCAAGTGTTGCCCCAGGCTCCAATTCCAATACCCTATAGTACCACTCCGTTTCACTCATAAGAATTTTGATAGATCATCAATTTTATTATGAGTGATGCAGCCGGCTATAGCTTACTCCCTTCCCACTGTAAGATTACCGATGTCAATTCATCTCCCCTGCCCCCTACCCCCCTACTCCCTTCAAATTCAGCGACGTACAAAACGCTGTCGTATAGCTCTCCAGTAAGCCCCGAGGGGAATCTGATAAACTTCAATCAACAACCAAACAATAATTGCAAAATGTGACAAAAAGGTTAATGCTGTCCAGATATATGGCACCCAAGATAATGGGGTATCTGGATGAGGTGGAAAATTGTAAGCTACTATCCCAATCAAAGCGGTGGGAAAAAGTATAAATGCAACTGCTACCAGCACATAACCCCAGCCAAATTCCACACCTTCTATATGGGCTTCTGTCCAATGAAAGCCATTCCAACGCCAAATCAGTGGAGGTTGCCTAGAAGGCATCTTTAGTTGCTGTTGTTCAATATTGACAGTAAAGATCTGTTGGCAGAAGTCACAAGCCATAGTCTCCATCAAGGGCATATGAGTAATTTTACCTACACGACAGACTGGGCAGGGATAAACTCCTTGATCGTCAAAAGATGTGGCTAAGATTTTGGAACTGGGCATAATTAAACATAGATATTGGGCATGGGGCATCGGGCATGGGGCATTGTCAGAAATGACTCTATATTCTATATTCTATTTTCTCTTCCCATTGCCCCCTTTTTAGGTGTTGTGATCTCTTGACAGAGATTGGTTTGTTTGTTAGTCTTGGCAGACAGGTAAGTAAATTAAATTTTTTCAGCAAAGCGCCTAACAAATGTTTAGCACTAATTCCTATTATTATTTTTGGTTTAGGGAGGTTCACTGGGAGTGAATCAAGTTTCCATATGGAAACCGCCCAGTGAACCGCAGAGCAAACTCTGCGGTTTTTGTTTTTAAGGAGCAGAATTTTATTGTGATGACTTTATCAACCTATTTCAGTAGCTGGTTTTATGGCTTTTACTTTTGGCCCAGAACAAATTCCGGGTAGATATCGTCATGCTGATGAATCGTTAAAGCCCGGAACATAAAAGGTTCTGGGCTTTTTTGTTGTTTGGTGAGTAGTTACCTTTAACAACCAACAACCAACAACTAACAACCAACAACTAACAACTCTTTTAACCATGATTAATGCCAAGCTAACCGCCAAATCTCATCCTCACCATCAGACAATTGTTAATATCTCGAACAAAGTTGCTTGTGGTGGTACAGAACTGATAATTATCGGTGGACCTTGTACTGTTGAAAGCACCGAACAAATGGAGATAGTTGCCCAAAAGCTATCTGCTGCACCTATTCAAGCTTTACGTGGCGGTGCCTATAAACCCCGCACGTCTCCTTACGCCTTCCAGGGAATGGGAGAGGAAGGACTGGAAATTTTGGCAGGGGTGCGATCGCGTTACAGTATTCCAGTCGTTACGGAAGTCATGTCAATTTCACAAATAGAATTAGTTGCCGCTCATGCTGATATGCTTCAAGTTGGTAGCCGTAATATGCAGAACTATGATCTACTCAAAGCTTTAGGACAAGCAGGTAAGCCAATACTCCTAAAACGTGGATTAGCGGCAACAATAGAAGAATTCGTTATGGCAGCAGAATACATATTAAGCCACGGAAATCCTGATGTAGTGCTGTGCGAAAGGGGTATCCGCAGCTTCGATAATTACACGCGCAATGTCCTGGATTTAGGAGCAGTAGCAGCACTCAAGCAGATTATTCACTTACCAGTGATTGTAGATCCTTCCCATGCAGTAGGCAAGCGAGAACTCATAGCACCTGTGGCTAAGGCTGCTATTGCCTGTGGCGCAGATGGATTGATTATTGAGTGTCACCCAGAACCAGAAAAATCTGTTTCTGACGCACGTCAAGCACTGTCTTTGGAAGATATGGTGGATCTAGTTCATAGCTTAAAGCCCGTAGCAGTAGCAGTTGGGCGCAGTATATATGAATTATGAATTATGAATTATGAATTATGAAGAAGAAAAATAAATAACCAGACCTTACCCCCTACTTTTCATCATCATTCAGTTGGCACCGCCCTTGAGTCTTGCCCTCAATGCGTTTCTGACGTTCAGCGATAATTGTTGCTAAGTTTGGGCGTCCGGTAAGGGCAAGACGCCAGTCAGCCCAAATTCTATACAGGGTATCAACGATGGGACCGATAATGGGCCATCTGGTAGCAGCATAAACCCACCCTATTCCGAGAGTTTTGTAGACTTGACGAAAAACCTCTATATTTTTGATGACGGTGCCGTCTCTGAGTACAGCATGGATTCGCCCCATCGCTGTTTCAAAGTCTACACTGCCATTGGCTTCAGGGTTATAGTTATCGTCTGCAATATCCACAAACTCTACTAAACCTCGACCTGCATCCTGTCTTGTCAAGAAGTTGACTTCTCGCATACATAATGGACACTCACCGTCGTAGAGTAGCTTGATTTGCCAGGATGACGAGGAGGAAAGCAACTCTTGATCGCCTTCAACGGATTTTTGGGACTGAGTTTTTGACGAGGGCATAGGGTAAGAAATACGAGAGTTAGGAGTGCGTAGGGGCGGGGTCTCCCCGCCCTTACAGGAGTGAAGGTTGTTCTTCCATTCATAACAGGTGGTACGTCACCTGTGGGGTGTTCTGAATCAATTCACCCGTGAAACCAACAGAAGTGAGCACACCTAAGTATTTTAAGATAAGTCATGAATTCTTTATATAATCAGGGACATACAATCTTGAACAAGATGACTTCTCGTGGGATTGGGACGATTACCGCTTTTCTCTTGGTCTACTGTCTGTCTCTTTTTTTGCAAAAAGCTGTGATGAAAGCGGCTTTGCCGACTAAGAGCTACCACTTGGTAAAAAAAATCCCTCTTGGTGGGGAAGGTGGATGGGATTACCTTACTCTAGACAGCGCTGCCCGCCGCCTATACATCACGCGCACCACCAAGGTGATAGTACTTGACATTGATACTGGTTCGGTGGTAGGTGAAGTTCCTAGCACTGCTGGGGTGCATGGCGTTGCCATTGCTCCTGAGTTGGGTCGTGGCTTTACTAGCAATGGTAAGACCTCAACAGCTACCATATTCGATCTCAAGACACTAAGGGTTCTAGGACAGGTCGAAACTGGTTTAAACCCGGATGCGATCGTCTATGACCCTTTCTCCCAGCAAGTCTTTACTTTTAACGGCCAGAGCAACTCAGCCACTGTTTTCAATGCCAAAAGTGCTAAAATTCTTGGCAGTATCGATTTAGGCGGGAAGCCAGAATTTGCTGTCGCTGATGGTTTAGGGCGGATTTACGTCAACGTGGAGGATAAAAGCGAAATCTTGACCCTGGATGCTAGCAGCCTCACAGTGAAGGCGCGTTGGTCGCTAACACCTTGCTCTGAACCAACTGGCATGGCGATGGACACAGAGCATCGGCGGTTATTTGTTGGTTGTAGAAACCAGATGATGGCTGTGGTGGACGCAGACTCAGGTAACATTAAAGCGACTTTACCGATTGACAGCGGTACAGATGCTACCGCCTTTGATCCAGTAACTGGACTGGCTTTTAGCTCAAATGGCTCCGGCTCCCTTACGGTAGTACATGAAGACTCAAAAGACAAATTCAGCATTGTCGATCGCGTTGTGACCCAGCGTGGAGCCCGCACTATGGCGTTAGACTTAAACACACACAATGTCTATTTGGCAACTGCTCAGTTCCGACCCACACCCGCCCCCACTCCGGGGCAATCACTCAAAAGACCGAGTATAGTACCTGGTAGTTTCGTCATTCTGATCTTAGAAAGGTAACATAGCTAAATTATCCTTGTGCAGTCGTCATGCGATCGCTCATAACTAGGGGCGGTGAAAGTATTTCCCTTTGGTAGATGCTTGGCGAACAGAGGATATGCCAGGATGAAATACATACGCTAAACGGAACTTCGTGTCGCTAAATGATAGCGGATTGCAACTGAATGTCAAACCTCTAGTTTTCCCTCTGTGTTCTCTGCGCCTCTGTGGTTCAATAAATTACTTTTTAACCGCAGAAGCACAGAGAACACAGAGAGTCAAAAAATTCTTGGACAAAAATTTTAGCCCCCTTGAAAGGGCTGGTCCGATAAATATAAAAAATGCTGTTCAAAACTTAATAAGGAGAACTCATGATCAAACGAATAATCTTTGGTACTATACTCGCTATTGCTTTTCTCCCCAAACAGGCATCAGCACAGGTAGTTCCACAGCCTCACGTTGTCTCGCCGCCCTACGTAGCCCCACAGCCCCATATGGTCTCGCCGCCCTCCGTAACCCCGCGACCTCAGTTTGCCTCACCGTCCTACGTCACTCCAGCACTGCCTTACGTTATTCCGCAGCAAGTATGGATTCCTGACCAGTGGGTGAATGGGCCTACTGGTCCGTACTGGGAACCCGGTCGCTATCAGTATACTCCGTACTGGATACCTGGTCATTCTCGATATCAATAGAGAGATTGCACTAAGTGGATGATCCCAAATTGCTGCTACCACCCACCTGAGTTGCGCCCTCAGGTGCTGGTGGGTGGTAGGTCATTGATTGCAGCCCCAAGCGACCAGGACCGATAAAGCGGTTGAGTGTCAAGGAAATACCGCCCAGCATGACCCCAATGGCTCCCAAAATACCGCCACTTGATTGTAGCGCCGTTACTGTCTCCATCCGCACAGAGGAGTCCTTCCACAACCATGCTCCTGGTTCCACATCTAGCATCTCACCAGGAGCCAGGTACTTTTCAAACACATTGCCGTAGCCGTGAATTAAAAGCAGCCCTCCTTCCCGTTTACCTTCAAAGCGATCAACGAATAACCCACCACTGCGGCTAAAAAAGAGATTGACCAGTCCTCGTTGGAAAAAGAAGGTGTAGTCAATATTACTGGTAGCCAACAAAAACTGATGTTCCCGTACATCTACCGTCTGCCCACGCTCCAATTGTAATGCTACAATCTGTCCCGGAGCCTCACGAGAAAAGGCGATATTTCCAGGGCCATGGGCCTCGCTGATAAAAATTTGCAGTCCAGCAAAGTAGCGCTTCACTGCTCCCTTCAAGCCTTTCATCCCCAAGCGAACATTAGGGTGCTTCCACAGCAGAATGTGATGCTCGAAGTAAATTGATTGCTGCTGTCCTAGTTGCACATCCACTATAGGCACAACTTCTCCTTCAATTCTCAAAGACAAGTCACCCGAACGAATGATTCCCTGAGGATTTCTCAACTCCGGTATTGGTTCACCACTAAAACCTGGGATTGAACTACCCATCTGCTGGTATTCTTGGGCATTGCCTCGCTTTCCGGTAGCAAGCGCTTCTTCGTGAATGGGAGTGCCACAGGCACTACAGAATTTGTCACCAGAGTTCAGCCGATGGTTGCAGTAAGGACATTGATTTGTCATTGATTTGACGCCAACTTACAAGTATAGATACTTCATTTTTAGCTAACTTTTATTGTGTTGCCCTCACCTGATCGCTTATCGTTTCTCAATGTTGAATAAGAGTTTGATGAGAAATAGTAAAGTGAGGAAGCGCAAATGAAACAACTCTTATGAATTACCAATCACAGGAGACTTGATTATGACTATCGAAACTTCGGGAACTGTCTCAGCTAAAGATATCGCGACGTGTTTTCAGGATTTGAGCGCTGGTCATACGCGCTACAAACAAGGGCTAGCAGAACATCACCAAGATTCTAAGAAAGACAGAGAAAAATTTGCTGACCATCAGACTCCCCGGATTTGCATTTTAGCCTGTGCAGATTCAAGAGTCCCACCGGAGATCGTTTTTGACCAGCAGATCGGTCACATGTTCGTCTTGCGTGTAGCTGGCAACTTTGCCGACGACGATAACCAAGCAAGCCTGGAATATGCCATCCAGAATTTTTGTCCACCACCCGCTATTATTGTAGTGCTGGGACATGAGAGATGTGGAGCTGTTAAAGCGGCTGTTGAAACTTTCGATCCCGATCCCAAGAATTCCAAACCTCATAGAACACATCCATCCCCACGATTGAAGGCTCTTGTTACGCGATTGAAGGATGCAGTTGAGATCACTAAACCACCTGTGTCGCCAACAAACAAAGATGAGTACGAAAAACGTGTTGACAATGCTGTTCGCAAGAATGTAGAGATCAACGTCGATAAGCTGAAGAATAACGAAGTGATTCAACAGTCAGGTGCTTGGGTCGTTGGGGGACGCTATGACCTCGATACCGGGGATATCGAATGGTTAACCCCCACCCCAAACCAACTTGAAATAAAGTTGAACTAGTACAACGCGGCGGAAATAAAGCAACCATTTCAAACAGGCAAAAGCCTTGATATATATTACTTTTGACTTTTGACTTTTGACTTTTGACTTTCGCGAAGCGGTACTAGTGTAGAGCGATCGCACTCCCAGCCATATATACTGCTACCACCCACCGGAGATTCCTGCTGATAAATCTTTTCATCCCTAAGTATGGTGATTATCCACATCCTATCGTCTTTAAAAGAGATTGATTGTAAGTGGAATCATTTATGTGTATTCATCACAACGCGCATTTTTTTTAGTTATTTATCATTTTGAATTTTGAATTTTGAATTTTGAATTGTTTTGTTACATACCTCAACCGTGCTAAGGACGAGGTAATTCATTCAGGATCAGACAGCTAATGAAGACCAGCAGGAACCTAAACCAGGAAAATACACCTCAAGAATCATCTGGAACACACCACCCTACTTTTATACCAACCACCCCATTATCAGAACAGATTAGTCAAAATATCGACACTATCATCGCGTTACATGCACGCCATGAACAAAACGTGTCTCCACACCAACGGTTCGTGGAAGCTGTAACTGCTTTTTTCGGTCGTCCAGCATTCCTTTACAGTATCGTGATCGGGATTACCCTCTGGGTGGTTCCCAATGCTTTGCCACGGCGTTTCAACTCACCGCGATTCGACCCACCTCCTTTTCCCTGGCTGCAATTTTCACTTACCATCGGTTCATTGCTAGTAACAACAGGGGTGCTGATTACGCAAAATCGACAAGAAAAGCTAGCTGAGCAACGAGCGCAGCTAACCCTGCAAATGAACTTGCTATCCGAGCAAAAAATTGCCAAACTTATTGCTTTAATGGAAGAACTGCGCCGTGATCTTCCCGATGTGAAAAACCGTCACGACCCCGAGGCTGAAACGATGAAGGTATCTGCTGACCCACACGCGGTCATGACTGCGCTAGAAGAGACATTAACACAAGAGCTAGCAGATCTACGGAAGGAAGATATATCCAGCTAATATTCAGATATGGAATAGAAATATAATTTATTTTTGATTATTTCGGTATGTTTGATGAGGATCATTCGGTTTTTCAGGATTCGTATATTCAAGCAAACCCTGATCAATTAAAGGTTTTAGGTATTGGTCTAATAAATATTTTCGCTTTCGTCTCAATAAAGACGCTAATTCACTAGATGACCGAGGTGCTAGTTTACACAGTTCAATGATTAGATTTTTAATTTCCTCTGGTTCGGTTCTGTTACCTATTTTCGCTAATTGATCTTCTAGGGATTCTTTTTTGATGACAGTATATAATTCAACAGTAAGCTGTTCAAGGTTAAGTGTACTACTGTCCAGATTAGGATTTTCTAACTGTCCAGATACGTTATTGGTAGTGTGACTGTTTGAGTGGGTTGTTGATGATTTAGGTGATCTCCCCCTGCCTCGTAAGTCTTCTAAATTACATCACTCCTAACCCTTATCTGGTAAGCTTTTTCCGCCTTAAGTTGATACCCCTATCTTTGTTAATTCGCGTTTCCAACTAATCCGATTTAACCCAATCGGTAAGGAAAGGGGTTACAAAATTAACCATAAGGTTTGACTCTGTTGAGTCTGAATATCAGTATTAACTGTTGACGAGTAAGTAAAAATTATTACTTAATAAGTTGAGAACTAACAGACATTGAGCTTAGGGACTACAAGTAATGGATTGAATACCATTAGTTGAAACTGAAACATATACTTTATATTCTGCTGGACATGTTTCAATTGAGTTGCCTTTTATAATTTTGATTTCTTGTGAAAGCTGGCAACTTTTAAACTGTGCTTTGTCATCAAAAGATATAAATTTTTTGGCTTGGCACTCAAAATTAGATGACCCAGAACTGGGGCTGTAAACCTGCACGGTCATATCTTGTCTAAGAATACAAGTTGCCAAGGAACCATTTTGATAATTACTAATTGTCCCAGGTTCACATACAACTGACGCTTGAGCAGGTAGAGAAACAGCAAAATTGATTGAAAATAAACCCAAAGAAGAAGTTAAAACTGCCAAAAGTTTAGACGAAAATTTCATAAAAAATACTGATTAGTAGAATAAAAATTTGTTACTTCATTTATACTTTCTCACTCCTAAACACTGATACAGCAAAGGTACTGATCTTGCTTTAAAGTTTGTGCGAAGATTTTAGCTTGCAATAATCGATATCCAAAGCGTAACTTTCTGTACTGTTGCTCATTTACCCTTAACAAATTGTGTTCGGGAACGCAAGAAATTCTCCCAAGTTACGCCTATCTAAGTAGAGCTATGTTGGGGGAGTAAGTAGCAGAGAATGCCAAAAAATAAAACTGTTGTGTCTCTTAAGTTACAACATTTTTGAACTATTAATGGTTAACAAATTATCCAACGATTATTTAAACCGCTCCATTAATTGCCTTATCATTAAAAAAGTTCCCTAAAATAATTTTTGTAATAACTCATCCCGACTTAAATTAAAATGTTCAGCAATATCTCGGAAAATAGCATTTAAAGTACCTATCTTAATTGGATTATGTGCAGGAATAGTTACATGATGCTCACCATTTTCTTGAGTCGTTAAGCGTATATGACTACCCGTTTGATGAGAGACTTCGTATCCCAACCGAGATAAACCTTTAATCAAATCATCACTCGATAAATCTCTGGGAAGTTTCACAAAGCAAAAACCTCATCCTTGACAATATGCAAACGAATTATCTTAGGACGATGTCCTAGATTTTCAAAATGGCAATTGACTGCATCCTTAACCATAAATTTTAAACTTTGTAAATCATCAGCTTCAGTAAAAATAGATTCTCCTAAAGCCCTCGCTGTATAGCCACCATCAGGATCATCTTCCACCAAAAAAACGATTTCCGTTAATTGACTCATCAAATTATTCTCCAGCAGCCAAGGTTGGAATGTTAATGTACAACAACGAACGAGCGCGGAGGGATTTGAACCCCCGACCAACAGAACCGGAATCTGTTGCTCTATCCACTGAGCTACGCGCCCTTGATGTTGAGTAGTATAGCACTTTTGTGATGAAGCCGTCTAGAAACTCGGTTTTTTCTTGTGAGGACTCTACTGGCGGTGTGCTACCCGTTGTGAAGGTCAGAAACATCACCATTCCTGCAAGGGCGGGGAGAAGAGAGCCTCTACGCAATGCGCAATGCCCACTCCTCGGATTAAAGAAAACCCATCGGATCAACTGGTGTACCATCCCGACGCACTTCAAAATGGAGATGAGGACCAGTGGAGAAACCAGAGGAACCGACAGCGCCGATCGCCTGTCCTCGTTGCACTGTTTGTCCTTCAGAAACGTATAACTCGCTGGTATGTCCGTAGAGGGTGGTCATACCGTGACCGTGGTTGATAATCACTGCTCTGCCATAACCGCCGTACCATCCGGCGAAAATGACTGTTCCTGAATCTGCTGCACGAATTGTACTGCCATAGCTGGCGGCAAAGTCTAAACCTGCATGAAAGCGGCGATAGCCCAGAATTGGATGCATCCGCCAACCAAAAGGACTGCTGGTGGGAGCATCGCTGGGATATGCAAGCATCCCAGTTCCATGAACGATGATACTTTTACCGCTGTTGGTCTTCACCCCCGCCTCTTCTTTTGCTGTTGCTTCTTGCACTTTTTGTTGAATTAACAAACCTAACGCTTGTGAATCTTTCTCTAGTTGAGTTTCCGCTGCGTCTAAGGCATGGCGATCGCTATTTAAACGCCCAATCAACTGTTCCTGCAACTGTGTCTGAGTTTGATAATCGGCTTTTTGTGCCAGTAATTGCTCACGAATCAGGTCTATCTCGTTTTTTTGCTGCTCAACGGCTGTTGTCTGATTGTTAATCTGGTTTGCCACAGCTGTCAGTTTTGCCAAAACTTGCTGATCCGATTCATAAACTAACTTTAACTGATGACGGCGAGCTAAAAAATCACTCAGGCTTTGGCTTTGCAGCAAAACTGCCCATCCTTGCTGAAGACGGGAACGCTGGAGAAAGCGCAGTCGGGCAATTGTTGCTACTTGACGGTTGTGGTAGGAATCACGGGCAATGGCTAAATCAGATACTAAGTGCTGGAGGCGTTCGGTTGCCAGTCGTAGTCGTAATTCGCTGTCTTGAAGATGAGTGTCAGTGGTTTGCAAGTTTTGCCGTAAGCCGCTTAAGTTCTGTTGTGCCGCTTGCTGTAGATGGGATAAGCGATCGCGCTCTTTTGTTACACCTGTTTGCTGTTGCTTCATCACCTGTTGCTGCTGCTGCAAGGTTTCTATGGAAGGAGATGCGCTCTTGCTTGTCGCCTGAACTAGCAATGCTGGGATCAGTACCAACGATATGCATAAAATCCCACAAAATACAAGATGTAATCCAGAAAAATTTCTTTGTCTTTGGAACAAGAACACTTTCATGTTGTTAAGTTTCGCAAAGCGATCGCACCGAACACCATGAATATTGTTCCCAATTCATCCATCAAAAATGCAGTCTATTCAATATTGTTCGTCAGATACTTATACAAAGTTCTAGCTATGCCAGCATTGACAATAGAGATATCGCCTTATGAGGTCGTATGAGTGCAAGCAGAGCAATGCTCTTAATTATCTTAGTTATTCCAGGTTTGTTGTTAGCGGGGTCATCCCTTTACTCGTACAACACTGATTATGACGAACTGGGAAGATCCGAAAGGTACGTAGAAAAGTTGGTTAGGGATGGCAGACAGAATGAGAAACAGTTGAATCTTGCCTACCATCGCAGTTTAGCTCATCGCATGAATGCCTATGCCAATGGGACTTGGGGATTTATCGGTGCGACGATCGCAGCGATCGGCGTACATGGGATAGCAAGTCTTAAAGATGAGGGAATTCAAGACCAGAAGAAAACAAAATGAGATCAGCCAAAGAGCGATCGCGATAGCGTCCGTAACGCTCCTGTTTATTCTTGATTTTCTCACCCAGATCGGGCAAAATCCCAAAGTTGGGAGGCATGGGTTGGAAATGCTTGGGTGAAGCCGAACTGATAAATTCAAACAGTGCCCCCATCATCATTGTAGACGGTGCTGTCAAGGGTTCTTGACCCAAAGCCAACCGCGCTGCATTTCTACCAGCCAACCAACCACCCGCTGCTGCTGCTGTGTAGCCTTCAGTACCGATCAATTGCCCAGCACCCAGTAACGTTGGGCGTTGCTTAAATTGTAGGGTCGGAAACATTAACTGGGGCGCATTCACAAACGTATTGCGGTGCATCACCCCTAATCGCACAAATTCAGCATTTTCCAAACCAGGTATCATCTGGAATATTCGCTTTTGCTCACTCCAACGCAGGTTGGTTTGGAATCCTACCAAATTCCAAAGTTGACCTGCTTTGTCTTCTTGCCGTAACTGCACTACAGCATAGTGGCGTTCCCTACCCCTTTTTTCGTCCTCCCCGTTTGCAGGAAGGATAGAGGGGGAACTCAACCCTACTGGCTTGAGGGGTCCATAACGCATCGTGTCTTCCCCCCTCCTTGCCAACTCTTCAATTGGCAGACAGGCTTCAAAAAATTTCGCCGTTTCTCGCTCAAAATCTTTCAATTCCACCTGTTCAGCTACGCGAAGTTCTTCCCAAAACCGCAGGTACTGCTCTTTATTCATCGGGCAGTTTAGGTAAGCTGCTTCGCCCTTATCGTAGCGAGAGGCAAGAAAAGCAATGTCTCGGTTAATCGATTCTCCTACAACAATGGGGCTAGCCGCGTCGAAAAAGCTGAGGTATTCCATCCCCGTAAAGCGATGCAAATCTGCTGCTAAGTCAGGGCCAGTTAAAGGACCAGTTGCTAAAACGACAATTCCTTCAGGGATACTACGGACTTCTTCCCGGCGAATTTCAATTAAGGGATGGCGAGCAAGGGTTTCCGTCAAGTCTTGGCTAAATTGTCCTCGATCTACTGCTAGTGCGCCACCAGCAGGAACAACGTGTTCATCAGCTTTCGAGATGACGATAGAACCGAGTCGGCGTAATTCTTCATGCAAAAGACCAGTGGCGCGATCGCTTGCCATCGCCCCAAAGGAATTACTACACACCAATTCGGCAAAATGTTCCGTGTGATGGGCAGGGCTGAAGCGTTTCGGGCGCATTTCATGCAGAATGACAGGTTCTCCAGCCTGGGCTATTTGCCAAGCTGCTTCTGTTCCAGCGAGTCCACCGCCAATAACTTGAATCGGTTGTTTTTCCATATAAAATCAAAGTTAATCCGCTGGCATTGCATACTACCCTTCAATAGTATATAATAGGAGGTCTGGTAGCATGTGAATGAGAAAAAACCGCAGAGACGCGGAGGGCGCAGAGACAGGAAGGAGGAATAACTTCGATACAAGATGAAAGTAGTACCTGAGGTGACAGCTTTACAAGCACAAGCGGCAGCTAATCTTTTCCTAAGCCATTACTTAGGCGATCGCTTTTCGGCAGATGAAGCAAAGATAAGCGCAACAGATGATGTCTGGGAAGTACCTGTCATTCTGACTTATCCCTTAATTGGGTCTGTGGGGCAGGTAGGAGAGATTGTGGTAAGCTCAAGAAAGGAAGTGGTTGTGTCTCACACCTCTATCGAAGAAATGAAACAATCAGGGCAAAGTCTTTATGAAGGGCATCGTGATGAAATCCAGGCTGCTTTTTCATCAATCTTTAGCAGGATTCGGTGAAGATTGACGGTTAAAATGACAAAAGTCTAACGAAAAGACTATATAATAAGTGGTGTTTGAAGGGGAGTAGCTGCTGGCATCGAACTAACGCCAGTACACTTGAATCAACATACTGGCGATAGCCTGGTTCAAGTGACGAGTCTTTGAGTTTCAGTCTTTCACTGAGCCGAAATTCTCAAGCTTGGGAGCGAGACCTTCACTAAGTTCACATCTGATGTGATCTTGGTGAAGTGTGTGTGCGCTCATCAAGTTCACTCAGAGGAATTGCGATACATCCTGAGTAACTCGACGAGCAAACACAACAATGGAATTAAATCTGTTCATCTCCACTTTTGCACTGATTTTTGTGGCTGAACTGCCAGATAAGACGGCTTTTACGGCTTTGTTTTTGGCGACCTGTCATCATCCATTTGCAGTCTTTTTGGGCGCGGCTGGCGCATTTGCCATTCAAAGCTTTGTGGCTGTAACATTTGGTAGTCTACTGAGCCTCTTACCACCACTTTTTGTTCACCTAGCTGCGGGCATTCTCTTTCTCGTGTTTGCCGTTATGATGTGGCGTAAAGAAGAAGAGTCCACTGATGAGGTTGAATGTGATTCCAAAGGAAAGGCAGATCGTTTTTTCAAATCTGTTGCATCTGCATTCATGACCATCTTTATTGCTGAGTGGGGAGACTTAACCCAGCTTGCGACAGCTACTCTAGCAGCACAATACCATGCGCCTATAACCATTTTTATCTCATCAACTCTGGCACTTTGGTCAGTGACGGCGATCGGCGTGGTAGTTGGGTCTCAACTAAAAAAGTCAATCCAGCCGAAACTATTACAAAGAATTGCTGCTAGTGCATTTGCAGTCGTCGGGATAGTACTTCTACTCAAGCATTAGTTTTGGCGTATGGCGTAGCGGAGTCACAAGAATTCGTAATGTAGATCGAGTACTTGCACTTCGCTACGCGAAGGTAAAATCTAAGTTGCCATCAGTCGTCTTTCGTAAGTAAGTAATAAGTCATTTGCATTTTTTTATCGCCAAAAATATCACTGGTTTCATCTCAGTAATCGCTGTGGTGTGAAGTCCCATTATCTTAATGGCACTCTGCTTACCCATTTTAATCCTTTCATTGCTTCTAGGTTCTCGGCTGTATATAATGCACTGTCTGCTACACATATTCCTTCAAATGTCCATTGTTTTTTAAATTCTTTTAATCTTTCTACAAAGACACTT